>JANWVV010000039.1 GCA_025055795.1 Gemmataceae bacterium | reverse complement strand
GGTCTCATTGATCAGATTAAGTTAAAATATTCCATATTAGATTAAGCAAAATACTATATTATTATCTCTATCTAACAATATATCTATAAATGTCGTCTGACAACAATAGATTGTACCTGATGGGATGCTTGGGATAAGATGTTTTGTATTTTGCATGTCAGGTAGAAGTGCTGTGGGGGTCAGGATCGGTCACACCGACAACGTGACCGGTGCGGGGTATCAGCAGAATGGCCCCCAACAGCATCAACGCTGCAGAAACACCGAAGGCCACGGGCGGACCAACCAGAAACAGGGTGCCTACGCCCACACTTGCCAGAAAGTCGCCTATGCCATTGACGGCCGCTAGAGTGCCCATCGCTGTACCGCGCAAGGAACGATCACGTACCAGATCGGCTGTGATGGCCGGTTCTAGTGCCTCTTCCATAGCTATGTACACGCCGGCCAAAGCGAAAAGGGCAGCCAGTAGGCCCATGTGGGCCCACCCTTGCCAGGTAACCAGGCCAAAACCAAGCATGACGGCGGCCGCTAACAAATAGGCGACAACCAGAACTCGTCGGCGTCCGCAGCGATCGCCCAACCAGCCCGCAGGGAACGCTGCGAGGGCCCCTGTGGCGTTGCGTAGAGCGTACAACAAACTGGCATAGGCAGCGGCTTGTTGCATACCATAGGCAGGCGTCAATAATAATCCTGCCGTAAGAATCAACAAAGCATGGGAGAAATCGCCTATGCCAAAAACAAAGACCGGGAGCAGATAGCGGCGAAAGTCCGAGGGCAAAGCCCGAATCGATGCGGTTAGCCGGAGTGCCCGGCGGGGCGTAAAACGCTGCTCCTGAACCAACCCGGCAAAGCTTAGAGCCGCTGCCAGGCCTGGTACCAACGTCAGCAGGAAGATAACCCGATAAGGTTGATCCGGTTGTTCGAACCACCGGCCCGGCAGCAGTATCAGTAAGGCAGCGGCGAGTAACGGACCGACAATTGCCCCCAAGGTATCCCCGGCTCTGTGAAAGCCGAACGCTTTACCGACATGTTCAGGGGGAACGGCGTCGGCTAGGATGGCATTGCGCAAAGGCCCCCGAATGCCCTTGCCAATCCAAGCCGCTAGTTTCGCAAGCAGGATCAGTGGCCAGCTCATCGCCCACGCACACAGAGCAAAAGCCCCTCCCGTAAGGAGGTAACCGCATACGACGAAGGGCTTACGTCGCCCCAGGCGGTCGGAGTACCATCCCGTCAGCAGTTTCACAGCATTCGAAGCCCCATCAGCTATCCCTTCAATCCATCCGAGAATGGCCCCCACACTCTCCGGCGGCACCTGGAGGAGCCGTAAAAAGGACGGCAAGATGGCCGAGGCCATCTCATGACTCACGTCTGATAAAAAGCTAGTGAGTCCTGCGCCCCACACCGTGCGATTGAGCCACCGCGGAGTGGATACGGACATAAAGGCAGGGTTGGTCGTAGAGTCGGAGGGGTCCATTTCTTACTCTAGTGCTGTTGGTAGCGCGGACCTGACAGTCTGCCAGCGTTGGCGGACCTGACTGGGGCTTGCCGTGCCAGTGACCCCTAACTGCTGTATGGTGATTGATGCGACCAGATTACCAAAGGCCGCCGCCTGCGCATAGGTAGCCCCGGCTAGCATGGCACAGACAATACCAGCCGAACAACTATCCCCTGCCCCAACGGGGTCAATTGGTCCGGTCACCGCAAAGGCCGGGATGGCATGAAGCTGAATCTGAGCATCTGCTGGCTCGGCCAGAATGACACCCTGTTCGCTGCGGGTACAAAAAACGGCACGCCCGCACTGGTGGGCCAGCTTGAGAATACACGATTCTAAAGGTACATCGGCCGCGACCTGGCAGGCCTGTCGGCATTCCCGCTCATTCGGCTTGAGGCTCACATTGCGGAACAGGCCGATCCGTTCCCGGCTGTCCGCCAGAACAAATTTCTGAGGCGTGGCCCCTGCCAGTTCGGCTACAACACTCCGCAATAAATCAGTCACCACGCCACAATCCGGTTCACTGACCTGATCAAGCACCACCAGAGCGTCCAGCGTGGGCCAGTAATGCTGCAGGCGTCCCACCAATTGTTCCTGCAAGGCCACGGATGTAACACTACGGTTTTTGATGTCTAGTCGGTTCAACTCCTGGCCAGCTAGCAGGGGTTTGGTGTACGTTGGCGTCCGCCGTTGAGAGGTCACTACAATCCCTGAGCAGTCGACATTAGCAAGATTGCCTAATGCCTGACGCAATTCGTATCCTTCGCCATCATCGCCGATAAAACTAATTGGTACAATCCGTCCGACTCCCAAGGCCGCCAGGTTGTTGATGACCGTACCCGCTGCCCCAGGATAGCTGCGGACCCGAACCACCTGATAGGCCGTCAGGCCCGTTTCCAACGATAGTTCGTTCAGGGCCGGATCTATGTCCAGATAGCGGTCCAAAAACAAATCGCCTAAAACACCCACTGTGCAATAGGGCAATCGCTCCAGAATACGTTCAATCAGAGCATCGCTGAGCATAGGGTAACCTCAAAACATTCCAGTCCCACACTTGAACAGGACAAAAAATCCAAAGATTGTCCGCTGTCGAGAAAAAGGGAATGACAAAGCGCGTCTGACAGGTAACAGGGGATCCATGCGTGTATTTAGGAGTTTCAGGGCGAGGAAGGGGGAACTGAGGACGTAGGGGTCTGAGCCACCGCCTGGCCGCAACTCTCGGTTGTTGCAGGTGCGGTTACTTCACTTGTAGGGGACGAAGTGATGTCAGCCGGAGCCGGTGCTTCGCCTTGTTGCTCGAGTTGCTGAACGGCGTGCCACAGAGCAGGGAGTGTATCCTTGTGGTCACCGCTTATGTAAAAACTTTCGCCGCCGTCGGCCACCGTACGCACCAGGATGGTCTTCCAGGGGCGGAAGTAGTAACGAGGATCGGACTTGGGCGCTTGTCGGCGGTAATCATCATCTAACGGAACCAGATCAAAAACCGCCGTGGTAAAATGAGCAATCCGTTGTCCCTGCTGATGGGCCACGTTGCGAGCCATGGCCAAGGCCTTCAGGTACACCTCCGGTCCCATCACAGCCGAGCCGAAGTTGAGCACCACGCCACCTTCCAGAGTGCGGATGTGCTCAGCGAAGATCAGAAAATCGGTATAACTGGCTCGGCCCAGAATGGCTCCGTCGGCATTGGGATGTTCGTGGATAATATCGTAGCCGATGCCGATGTGTACGGTAACCGGCACGCGTAAACGATATGCTTCCGCCAGGACGGAAATGTCCTTATGGGGGAAACGCCCTTCGGCGATGGCCCGTCCGATGCTTTCGCCAAATCCCAGGCCGTCACGCACCCCGCGGACGAGGGCGTCATTGATACCACCGGTTTCCTCCCACAGGCCGAATTCGCCCGTTGAGACATAACGGGCTACACTTTCGGTACTAGCCCCAATCAAGGCAAATTCCCAGTCGTGGATGGGGCCGGCACCGTTCATAGCGATCAAGGAGATCAAGCCACGACGCATCAAATCGATAAGAAAGCGCTGAGTACCAGCCCGCAGGACGTGAGCACCCATCAACAAGATACGCGCCGCCCCCCGTTGGCGGGCCTGCAGCAACCGTTGCGCTAAGATGGGTAGGGCCGGATGCTGGAATGACACGGGGGTGCCGAGTGGCTGGATGATTTCCAGAGTCAGATCGTGCTGGCGGCACGCTAGTGGTTGCAAACGCAACAGTCGGCGATCAAACTGGGGATATGGCATACAAGCTTCCCCCATGTAAGTAGCAACAAATTGACGACGTTGTTCATTTACCCCCACAGACCAATTACGTGAAGAGGCTGATACCTGATGGCTATGCTACGGGGGATGGACTGATAATGACTAAAGATACTCGTTAGAATCAGCCTGAGCGGAAGAGGCTAGTGGTTTACGTCGATATCAGGTTGCAATTGTCCTGCCTCTTGACACCACGCTGGAAAAGGGACGCAGCGCTTAGGGACGGGACGTCACGAACTGGAGGCCGGTACGGGGCGGGGTGGCTTCGCCTGGCAAGGTGTCCGGCGGTACGCTCCGCCATTCTTGTCCTGAGGCGGCCATCTGATATCCCAGCCAGAACATTCGTTGGAGTTCCTCGGGATCGAAGGCGAAGCTGCTGGTTTCGGCCGGGAAATCTTGCGGCAGGGCAATGAGGCGGAATTGTGAACCGGTGACGGCACACAAGGCATATAGTTTGACCAGATCGGAGCGGAACAAAGCATAAAGGGCATTCGAAACACCACCGCCGAGCAATCCAAAGACACGGGGTCGGTCCTTCAGAGGGTCACGGTACACTTTGCCAGCCGACAGGATCCAGAAAGTGGAGCCTGTCGGGATGGGCCCGGGCGTCCGGACAAAGGCTTGGGCCATGTTGCCCGCGTCGCCATGCAATTCGCGATAGCGGATTCCGTTGACTTCAACATCGAACTCCACGGGTGTAACCACCCCCGGCACCGAGCTGGAGGCCAACAGAATTTTGCGAACCAGCACAGGGGCATCGGGTCGTCCGCTGGCTGCGATGGCCGTCAGATCCCAGACAGTAAAACGGTTGGTGATCAGGTTACCTGTCCCGATGTAAAGGCGACGGCCCTCGTGGTAGGCCTGCTGCAATTCCGCCATTACCTCGGGAGTGATCTCGCGGGCGAGCAATTCTTCGAGGGGGGCAGCGGACATCAACCCTGTCCCCCGGATCAACCCCCGGATCGGACGCCAGACAAACAGATCGGACCGTCGCAAGACTGTAAAGCCGTTGCGGAGTTTGTCATCATATTTGGGCCCCAGGAAGGCTAAAGTCGCGACGATAGCTCCACTGCTGATCCCTGTGGCCACGTCGAAGACGGGACGCTGACCGGAGGCCGTCCAGCCGACTAGCACACCTGCGGTAAATGCTCCGTACTTTCCGCCCCCAGACAAGACCAGGATGTTCAACGGTCGGCCAGGTGTTCGTTTGGGCGCCTCACCAGCAAGCACCTGAGACAACCCCACCACGGCATCAACATCGCCGTCGCGGCTGGGTAGATCCGGTCCTGCATTAAGCCACGGTTGCTCGATAATGGCCAACGGCGGTGAATGAATCTGTTGCCGCCAACATCCCAGTATCACCGCCAGCAGCAGGGGAAGGGTAACAAATCCCCATGTCTGCATGGACAGGCCCTGTCTGCGTCGGCGTTTTGGCTTACGCGTCATCACCCCCTCGCCCTGCGGCTTATCCCTCTTGCTAGGCCAGCTTGCATAATTCCCGCTGCAACTAGCGTCAAGACAGATTTTCGACCAGTTGTACTTGCGGTTAATTGGCAGGTGGGCTATAGGCGTCGATCAGCCAGGCGGGCGACTTTTCTACGCCATAGGGACGGTTGTCATGAGGAAGGCAGTAGTGGTGGGGCGAGTCGGGGGGTGGCTGACTTTCGCATTAATAGGCATGCTGGCGGGTTGTAAATGGTGCCACAAGGTCCCCCTACCGACCATCCGGGGGCAAATGCCCGAACCCCGCCATACCCAAGATGATCCAGGGCATACCGCTTATCGGTCATCCCTGTCCGCAGAGCAGAATCCAACTTCCAGCGGTGTCCCGCCTAGCGATGGCCTGCCAATAGTGACAGCTCCCTCGCCCGCGGTAACAACGAGGCCATCGGCACCCTCAACAAGCCCTGTCGAGCACTCCACTGACTCTGTCCAACCGGCGGGTTGGCAGACCACGACGGCCGCTATCCGTCTGAACGATTTGCTCCAACAGGCTGTACCCCGTATCAAAATTGTCGCTCTGGTCGGCTCACAGACCGTCATTACCGACCAGGAAGTACGCGAGGCGGTGTATCAACGCCTAGGGGAATATCGGCACTTGCCTGGTCCTCTCCGCGTCGCCAAGCAGAACGAACTGTACGCAGCAGAATTACGCCGGATCATCGAGCGGGAACTATTACTGGCGGACATGCACAACCGTCTGAAAAAAGCCGGGAAATTGTCCGTCCTGGAAGAAATCCGCGAACATGCGGAAAAAACAGCCGATCGAGCTCTTTATCAGATCCGCAAAGGCTACGGGGCAGAAACGGAGGAGGATTTTTTGAGCATTTTACGTGCCCAGGGTCTGACCTTGCAGGTGGTACGTCGGCAACTGGTCCGCCAGATCATGGCCGACGAATATGCCCGCACGTTGTTGAAGGACCGTGTCCGTACGCCAGCTTTTACCGACATCCGGGCTTATTATGAATCCCATTCCGAAGAGTTCCGCACTGAGGATGCGGTCAAATGGCAGCACCTGTTCCTCAGTTTTGCGCGATTCCCAAGCCAATCGGCGGCATGCCAACTAGCTGAACAAATCCGCCAACAGGCCTTGCAAGGGGCCGACTTTGCCGCCCTGGTCAAACAGCATGATCAGGGATTAGCGGCAGGCAACGGTGGCTGGGGCATTGGTCACAAACGGGGCGAGATCCAACCCCCTGATCTGGAAAATGTCGTCTGGTCTTTACGACCTGGCGACGTCAGTGAAGTGATCACTACGGCTGCCGGTTGCCATCTGGTCAAAGTGGTTGAACGCAAATACGCAGGCCTGCGTCCCTTCGACACACAAGTACAGGACGAAATCCGCGACAAACTCCTGCGTCGCTATCGCGAAAGTGAATATCATCGCCTGATCGCGGAACTCTGGCGGACCGGCGGCGTACAGGTTGTTACCACTCAACCATGAGGAAACACTTCCCAATCATAGCACCGAGGATTTGTCCAAATGCAACTTTTGTGCGTTCACCCATCAGGCTGAAAAAGCATGTAACCATCTTGTTAAATGGGCCAAACAAGGCAGCTTTTTTCTCGGCAAAACAGTCAATCAGTCAATTGGTCTGAACGCTAGTTATTTACTAGGGTTACACAGAACATCTTTCTGGAATGATTGAGTGAAAGCCAGCTATTTCCAGTTTTAACTGCAAAGGGGACAACTGACCGCTTTTTTGCTTCGACTCCTGGTATAAATGGATCACCGGCCCGATTCATGGGGTCTGGATAGAGCCGACCACAACACGTTGGACGCCAGGAAGCTGACGCAGTCGGCTAGCCAGGTCCCATGCGTCTTCGGGACGAGAGGCTCGCCCGCTGATCCACAGCGTTTGCTCATGCCATTCGATAGTTAACCGAGCAAAGCGTGAATCGGAACGCTGAATCTGCCAGGCGGCCGCCATGACAGCGGGCTGATCACGGCTAGCAGCAGTGAGCGTGCCTGGTGCCACGGCTGGCACGTCGCGTGACGAAGGCGAGGAGTCCGAGCGGGGGGGACCAACGGGGGCCCCCAGAACTTCCTTGCCTCCTGGCAGAGCTTCCGACGGACGACGTGCGATGACAGTGCGGCTGCGGTCTTCGTGGCGGGCCACACCACTACCGTGAAGGGGAAACGGCGACACTGGCGCTGCCGGTTGTCCCCATACCCCCGGTACCTCCAGTGACGGGCGGCGTTGCTCCTGCCAGGATTTATCGGCCACCGCGCGTAACAGAGGGTCGGGACCACTGGACACAAAACACGTATTCCGCACGTCGCGAATTCCCGGTACGGTGCGAATGACTTGTTCGGCCCGCTGTGCGAGCACGACTGAGGGGACCGGTCCACCAATTACCGCAATCCCATCAACCACACTAACCACCAGGTTGATACCCCGCAAATCCGGAACCTCATCCAAGGCCGCCAGGGCAGCACGGGCCAGCAATACGTCCTGGAGGTGTGGTGCCGGCCCTGATGGCTCTGCTCCCGATATAAACAACAGACCGCCACTAAGAACCAGAACCGCCCCGATCCAACGGCCGCGGCGACTGATCATCGAAGATTGCGTCATCCTCAACTCACTGATGTCGGGCCCGTGCATGGTTTACTTTCTCGATGCCATGGGGCGGTTGATCCGGTCCGCAAGTAACAGACCATCTTTGCCATCATCATCCGTTACAAACCACACGGAGGGGAGCCGACTTGAGAAAAAATGGTTGTGTCGAGGGGTAGTAGCGTTCGCAATGCACCATCTGGGCAATTGTGCAAAAAAGGCGAAACTATGCCAGACATAGCGGTTACAAGGATTGCCTGTTGTCGCCTCGATTTTCATATAGGGGATGGAGGTAAAATGCGATTTACCCCCTTGTGACGAGTAATGTTTGTGTCACAATTTTTGCCTTACGGCAGAAAAAGAAAGGGGAGCGACACCCACGCCAGGTACAATTTCACCAGACGGGCAAAATACCAGGTTATCACTGGGCGATTGTTACGTTTTCTCGGGTTCCACGGGCAGGTCCGGGGGAGGCTCTGGTGGTGCTGCTGATGGCTGGGATGGACTTTCTGGAGCAGCGGAAAGCGGTGATGCCTCACCGGTTTGTGCAAGTTCAGCAATTGTTGCGCGGATGGGCAGACGCAGGGTAAAACAACTGCCTTGCCCGACGGCACTGTGAACCAGCACGTCGCCACCATGTTCACGCAGGATTTTGCGGGACACAGGCAGCCCTAATCCTGTTCCCCGGGTGCCTTTACTGCTGACAAATGGCTGAAAAATGGCCTCCTGTTCTTCGGGTGGTATCCCTGGTCCGTTGTCGGTCACGTGAATGGCGGCCCATTCCCCATCGCCTTCCTGAGCAGTTCGTACCGTGACCTGAGCGTCCGGCCGGCCTTCCACTGCTTCCAAGGCGTTGCTGACCACATTGAGCAAGGCTCGGTGAATCCCCTCCGGGTCGCAAGGAACTTGTTCCAAACCTTGAGCCGGCTGCCAGTGCACCGTGATCCCTGCCTCAGCCGCTCGTCCGCGTACCACCTCCAAAACGTCTTCGCACAAGGCATTCAAATCCGTCGGTTCCAAGACCGGCTCTCGTTCCTTGGAATAGGACAGCATGTCCAGAATCAATTGATCGATCCGTTCCTGATTGCGCTCGACCAGGCGCCAGCCTTTTGCAAGCAGGTCCCGGTCATCGTCACGTAGGCCGGTGCGGACCATTTCGGCGCCAAAGCGGATCCCTTGCATGATGTTTTTAATGTGGTGCGACAGGGCGGCGATGGTCTGACCAATGGCCGCCAGCCGCTCAGCTTGCACCAGGGCCTGATGATACCGGCTTTCTTCAACGGCTATGGCCGCCTGGTGCGCCACGGCCATGACCAGGGTCAGATGGTCTTCACGGAACTTGCCGCCGTGCGGATAATTCTGCAGCAGTTGTTTGACGGAAGACTGCGTGTCCAGAAAGAGCACACCGACCGTCTCCCGTCGTCCGCGGAGCGGTACACAAATGACTTCGCGGACATGATGGCGTTGCAAGCTCTCGACACTCTGAAAGCGTGCATCACCGGCTACATCGCTGATGAGCAACCCTTTACCTTCCCGCAGCACGTGTTCGACGATCGTACGGCTGACGGTCCAGGCATCCTCCTGCGGCACGCCCGGGCGGTAGCGTACGGCACGGGGGTCCAGCCGGCCGCCGCTTTCGAGCAGCACGATACAGCCGTGGTCGGCCTCGAGGGTAGAAAGAACCAACTCCAGGAGGCGGTGCAGCAGTTGATCCAAGTCGAGAATGTGACTGACGGCGTCGGCCGCCTGGTAGAGCAGGGCCAGTCCAGTCAGTTGTAAGCGCACCCATTCACTGGTGATTTGGGGTTCCCGCAGGATGCGGCTGCCCCACTCGCTTGAGATGGTCCGGACTAGTTCCGGCGGGTAATTGACCACCGGTGCACCGGCTACCCAGCGGACCCGCTCGGTGCGGTCGGCCGGACCGTTTCCACCGCTTTCGCCTCCACTCAGATACAGCAGCACTGTCTGGCCGACGGTGATCGTATCACCGCTGCGTAGCACCGTCTCGATCACGGCCCGGCCGTTGACCCAGGTACCATTGCCACTACCCAGGTCGCGGACCTGGTGGCCACCACCGGGCAATGCGCGCACCTCCAGGTGCCGTCGCGATACCTGAATGTCGTGCAGTATGATGGTGTTTGTGGAATGTCGGCCGATGGTGACCACCGGTTCCACCAGCTCGTACTGGCGTCCTTCGTCGACGCCCCGTGTGACGATCAGTCGAGCCACCTCCTGTTCCCCCTGGGGGAGCCTATGCAGCAGCCAAGGTTACCTGCCAGTCCCCCCGCGTTGTACCAGCAGCATTGGCTGCGGGGCTTCCGCCCGCGTGTCGGGCTACACTGGATAGTGTACACTGCCAGAGCGACAAAAAAGCGGTCTAGGCGAACAACTCCCGCACCGGCTGGCCACGACTGATGGGCAAGGGACGGTTCAAGCGGTCACGGATTTCCGTGTGCGGATCGATACCTAGAGCTGCAAATAAAGTAGCGGCCAGGTCTTCTGGACGGACCAGACCGACCGTCGGATACGCCCCGATTTTGTCACTGGCTCCATGCACATAACCCCGACGGATCCCTCCACCGGCCAGCACAGCACAGTAGCACTGGGGCCAGTGATCCCGACCACCGTTGTTGTTGATGCGGGGTGTGCGACCGAATTCACCCACCCACACGACCAGAACCTCGTGCAGCAGTCCCCGCTGCTCCAGGTCCTCCAGGAGGGCCGAAAGGGTTTGATCGGTGGCCGGCAGCAGCTCATCCAGTCGGCGTACCGCGCTTTCGCCGTTGTTGCCATGGTAATCCCAGCCACCGCCCGTGCCGCCGATCGAACGAGAAAAGTAGACGTTGACGAAGCGAGCGCCAGCTTCGATACAGCGACGGGCCAGCAAACAGGCCTGACCGTAGGTGGTGCGGCCGTAGCGTTCCCGCAGTCGGGAAGGCTCGCGGCTCAGATCAAATGCCTGTCGGAATGCTGGTGAAAGCAACAAAGCAGCGGCTCGCTGGTAATTCTCTTCGATGCCACGGGCTAGCAAGGAGTGTTCTATCAGCCGGGCCTGGGTGTCTATTAGTTGCTGCAGGCTGCGTCGATGCTCAAGGCGTTCGACACTCAACCCTGCTGGTAAGGTCAGTTCGGGCAACTGAAAATCCGGCTGATTCGGATCACGGGTAATAAGCAGGGGATTGTGCGCTTTTCCAAGAAAACTGGCATGCTGACCAGGCGTGACGGAACCATCGGCAATGACATGGGGCAGCGCCACAAAGGAGGCCGTCCCTGGCTGGCTCGGGCGCAAATGACTAACAATGCTGCCGTAGGCGGGGGCTAGATCTAGCGAATCCCGCAGGCGGATGTCGTCGCTAGGAGGCGGTACGCCCGTCAGGCTGTAGTAACCGGCCGAATTGTGATTTTTCATGTTATGGTGCATGCACCGGATGACGGTCAGCCGGTCAGCCAGTGCAGCCAGGCGGGGCAAGCCTTCACCAAAACGGACACCAGGTAGGCGAGTAGCGCTGGCACCATGCCAGCCGCGAATGGCCTCGGGGGCCTCGGGCTTGGGATCGAACGTTTCATGCTGGCCAGGCCCGCCCCACTGATGCAGGAAAATGATACCACGAGCGGACGCTTTCTGCCGGGCGGTTGGTGCCGCTGCCAACGCGTCTAGCTGGGCATAACTCAGCCCGAACAGTCCGATACCCCCCAGGCGTAATACCGCTCGCCGACTCCAAACACACGAAGGCTGCGAACCGGACGGGGCAGCAGGGAATGTTGTCATGATCCGTCCTCCGCACAGACGACACACTACCTTGCTCAAATCCTAACCAGAATCCATTTTGAGAAACGGCATCAATCAGGGAGCGACTGTTGCCTCATACCGACGACTATCCGCGTCTGTTGCTGATCAATTCCACTCTCGTGGTCAATAGCAGAGTCATTGTCGAAGTAAAAACTCTTTGCTGTTGAGGATAGCCCATAGTACGTCTTCCCAGGCTTGGCGTCGGTTGGGGGATCGGCTGACACTGGGCAGGATAGCCTGCTGTTCAGAGTCGCTGGGGTAGCGACACAGAGCGGCCAGGTACAGTTCGGTCAGGATCTCGGCATCGCTGCGGCCAGCGTTCAGCAGGCGTGCGAGGCGATTGTTGGGCGCAGTCAGCATCTGGTGGGTCAGTTCGCCACTGAGTAGCTGGAAAGCCTGGAGCAGATGGGGGTCATTGCTGCGTTCACATTCACAAGTAAGGAGGCGGTCCGGCTTTCCAAAGGTTTTCAGGAAACGTTCTGCTGGTCCATCGGCATTGCGGCGGCTCAAGGGTGGAGCCGGAAGCTGTTGCGCCCGCAACCCCGCGGGATACCCCCGGAAAACCAAGGGGACTTCACACACCTGCGACCAGGCATCTAGCAACTCTTCCGCCGTCAAGGGCCGTATGATTGCCTGGGCGTGGTAAAGTTCCCGCTCGGCCGGTGTGCTATTTGTGCCTAAGGGTGCAGTTGCCGCCAACTGGTAGGTGCGACTGGTCATGATGCGACGGATCAACGGCTTAAGCCGGCCCCCTTGTCGACGGAAATCATCCACCAGCCAGGCCAGCACATCCGGGTGACTGGGTGGGTTATTCAGGCTCATGTCGTCGTTCGGATCGACCAGGCCCCGACCTAATAGATGTTTCCAGACCCGGTTCACCTGAGCGGCGGCAAAAAATGGATTGGCAGGATCGGCCACCCACTGGGCCACCGCTCCCAGACGGTCTACTTCGGGGGGCAACGCCGTTTCCGTGGCCAGTAGCCGGGGCGGAGCAGGCTGGCCAGAACGCGGATGAATCATTTCACCATCCCGCCGCTGATAAACAATCTGTTCGCCGACAAACTCGTGCCCATCGAAGCGATCACGCCGGCTGTTTTCCACAATGC
Organism: Gemmataceae bacterium; assembly: GCA_025055795.1. Lineage (GTDB taxonomy): Bacteria > Planctomycetota > Planctomycetia > Gemmatales > Gemmataceae > Thermogemmata. The sequence goes on along the minus strand of JANWVV010000039.1, from coordinate 31,007 downwards.
GATAGTCAAGGCGGACAAACAGAGCGGCAAACTGGTAGTAGTCATCCATGGTCCAGCGGTCGAAGGGATGGTTGTGGCAGCGGGCACAACCAATCCGGACACCCAAGAACACCTGGGCAACGGCCTCGGCTCGGGCCAGCGGTTCCCGCACTGCCCGCCAGAAATTCGCCGGTGGATGAGCGTAGGTACTGCCCGTGGCCTGCAGGATCTCCTGGGCGATCTGGGCGAGCGGCCGGTCCTGGGCTAACTGAGCAGCCAGCCACCGCTGGAACACACCAACTCCCTTGCGGTCCAGCGACTTCTCTTCTACCCGCAATATGTCGGCCCATTTCGAAGCCCAGTTCTCCGCAAATTCGGGGCGATTCAGCAGTTGCTCAATCAGCTTGCTTCGTTTGTGGGGGTCGCGATCGGCCAGGAATGTTCGGGTTTCGTCAACGCTGGGTAACAGCCCGATGGTGTCCAGGTAGGCTCGTCGGAGGAAGACCTCGTCGCTGCACAGGGAGGCAGGAGGGAGCCGCAGGTGCTGGAGCCGTTGAAACACAAGGCGATCGATTTCATTGAAGGGCGTCCAATCTTCGGCTGCAAAGGTAGGCCGGGCTGGTACGAATACCAACCGCAACGGTTGCACCTGGTTCAGATAACGGATCAACAAGACGGTGGAGCCGTACCCCTCGCGTACCACTTCGCCTTGTGGTGTCAGACGGGCCACACCGAGAGTGGTAAACTCGCCGGTTACCAGATGAGTGACGTTTTGCCGGGTGCCGTCAGCAAATTCAGCCGTCACCTGAAGCAGGAAACGATCGCGGGGTGCATGAATGACGCACTCTCCGGTGGGGGAAACGGCTAACCGTTGCAACGCAGGAAGCGGAGGATTGTCCCAGCGTGCTCCCTGAGCAATCCAGCGGCGTAACAACGCGTATTCCTGGCTTTGGGGCGTAAAGCGGATCCCCCCTTCGTGAGGCACGGCCCCCGTCGCCTTCAGGAGCAGTAGGCTTTCCTCGGCAGCCTGAACGTTCAGGCGTCGTCCCCCCTGTTCCCGTGTCAAGGCAGCATAATCGGCAACGAGGTCTTCCCCCTTCAAAGACAGTTTGAAGCCCCCTTTGCCATTCAAATTGCCATGACAAGCTCCACTGTTGCAGCCACTCCGCGTCAATACGGGCACCACTTCCCGAACAAAGGAAACCGGCGTTTGCGCCCCTCGGGGAGCGGAAGCTGTCGCGGACACCGCTCGAGAAGAGCGAATGTCGGACTCGTCCACGTCAATGCAGGCACTGATGGACAGAAGCCAACCAGCGCTTGCCCAGGCGATCGGCATCAACAACAGTGGCAGCATGTCAGTTAGTCCGGAAAACAGTGCGGGAGGGATCGTCCATTCACAAGGCTCGTTCAACGCTTCCGGGGTGATCCAAAGCGTCGGGGCAGGGATTAAATTCTTTCAGACTCTCTAGGCAGATTGCGTCCCAAAATCGCTCGCAAGCGTGAATCGGGCGGGTAGTAGTTTATCGCCCAAGCGGTAGGGCACCACGTTGTTGGATTATTGATTAACCCGGACTTAATTTATCAGTTCCCAACGCTTGACGCAACCGAAAAGCTGTGGCAACAACATTCCAAAGCCGTATCAAAAATTGCATGTTGCAAATGATCACCACTTGCATGATTATTTGCATGTCGAGCGATATTCTTAAGGGGTGTGCCAATAGGACGACTGGGGGGATAATCCCGGTGTCTCTTATTTGTCAACCAAAACATGTGCGATTTGTGGGACGAGAGGCTGAATAATCAGGCGAGTGGATCAAGCAGGATCTGGCAGTGGTCCGGCAGGGGTGGTGACGCAGGTGGCCGCTGGAGTGGAGGGGTAAGCGACGGCGGGCACAGGGGGGGCGTCCAACAAGCAACGGAGCAGATGATAGAGCCGTTCGGGATCGTCTTCTTCCGGTCGTAACCGGAGATAGAGGGAGGTATTATCCACAATTTTGAGCCGTCCGCGGCTGCGACGCGCCAGTTGCTCGGCTCGGGACCGCTCGCGGTAGCTGAGCACCAGGTCCGGTCCGTTGCGGTGAATGGTGCTGATGGCCCAGGGTGCGCACAGGATGCGAATTTCCGTGGTGCGGAGCAGCCATTGCACTACGGGGGGCACGGGGCCATAGCGGTCGATTAGTTCCCGCTGGAATTCTTCCAATTGGGCAAGATCACGCAGTCGCGACAAGCGGCGATACACCTCGATGCGGAGTTTCTGCCCAGGAACGTAATCACGGGGAAGGTAGGCAGGCCAAGGCAGCTCGATGTGAGCGTCGACACTCTGTTGCGGCGGCAGCTTTTTCAGTTCCCGGACGGCATTCTCCAGCAACTGACAGTATAGTTCATATCCGACAGCGGCGATATGGCCACTTTGTTCGGCGCCCAAGATGTTGCCCGCTCCGCGGATCTCCAGGTCGCGGAGGGCAATCTGGAATCCCGCTCCCAGGGCCGTGAATTCTTCGATGGCTTTGAGCCGCTGCTGGGCTGCAGGCGTAATCAGTTTGAAGGGATTGACGATGAAGTAAGCGTAGGCACGCAGGCGTTGTCGACCGACGCGGCCGCGTAACTGATGCAGATCGGCCAGGCCGTAGCTATCGGCATCATTGACAAAAATGGTGTTAGCATTCGGGATGTCTACGCCGCTTTCGATGATGGTGGTGGCCACCAGTACATCTATTTCACGCCGGAGGAACGCGACAACGGCTTCCTCCAGTTGGTGGGCGGGCATCTGACCATGAGCGATGGCTAAGCGAGCTTCCGGAACAATTTCCTGAACCTGACGGGCTACCGGCTCGATGTCGTGCACTCGGTTGTGCACGAAGAAAACCTGTCCACCTCGGTTCATTTCCCGCAGGATGGCCTGACGGATGAGTAAGCGATCCCAGCGGATAATCCGTGTTTCCACCGGCAGGCGCTCGGGTGGGGGTGTCTCCAGATTGGAAATATCACGCAAACCCAGCAGAGCGCTGTGCAGGGTGCGAGGGATGGGCGTAGCGGTCATGGTCAGAACGTGAACGGTGGCCCGCAACTGCTTCAGCCGTTCTTTGTGCTCGACCCCAAAGCGTTGTTCCTCATCAATAATGACCAGACCCAGATCATGAAATTGCACGTCCGCCGAGAGTAACCGATGGGTGCCAATGATGACGTCTACTCCCCCACCCGCCAGGCGCTGAAGGATTTCTTTTTGCTCCTGGGCAGTCTTGAAGCGGTTGAGCACTTCGACGACAAAGGGGTACTCGGCTAGTCGCTGACTGAAGGTCCGATAATGCTGTTCGGCCAGGATCGTTGTTGGGACCAGAACAGCTACCTGTTTGCCGTTGTCTATTACTTTGAAGGCAGCCCGCAGGGCCACTTCAGTTTTGCCGAAGCCCACGTCGCCGCAGAGCAGCCGGTCCATCGGACGGGGTTTTTCCAGGTCGGCTTTGACTTCCCGGATGGCCGCCAACTGATCAGGGGTTTCCTGGTAGGGAAAGGCCGCTTCAAATTCGCGTTGCCATTCGCTATCGGGGGGGAAAGCATGAGCAGGGACGGCCTGACGCAACGCTTGCAGGCGAAGCAGTTCAGCGGCTAGATCACGGGCCGCCTCGGCCGCCTTGGCTTTGCGGCGCCCCCAACTCTGACCACCCAGACGTGACAGCTCCGGAGCTGCCTTCTGACCGCCGACGTATTTCTGAACCAGGTCGATCCGCGACGCTGGAACGTACAAAAATGCCCCGTCACGGAATTCCAGCAGCAGATGCTCTTCATACGCGGGGGCCTGATCGCTAATGGTGCAAGGGAAGCCTGTGGGGACAGACGCTTGAGCGGAATCGGAGCGGGCGTGCTTTTCCAGCAGACGCAAGCCACGGAAACGGGCAATCCCATGTACCACATGGACGACGTAGTCCCCTTCGTTCAATTCCAGGAAGCTGTCGATGGGGCGAGCCTGGACACCGCGGCTGGATCCCCAGCGGCCTTTGCCCACATATGCCGTCCAGTCGCGATGGAACAATTGCTGGCTACCCAACAGAACCAGGCGTTGCTCGATCAGGCGGAAACCGGCGCGTAGCCGTCCGAGCACCAGTTGCAAGCGATGCGACTGGGCCAACCGACCGGCCCGGAACACTTCTGCCAGTCGGTGCATTTCCGCCTCTGTCTCACAGGCAATGATCACCTGTTGCGTATCATCAGCGGCAACGGCATCCAATTCATCCCGAACCCGTTGAATGTTACCGCTGAACCGCTCCACCGATTCAACCTGCAGATGAACGGTGGTCTCCACCCCCGGGCGAGGCAGGGCCGAGATGGTGATCGTGGGACGTTCCAGCAGATAGTTCCAGGTGGCCTCCGGCGTGAACAGCCCCGCAGCCTCCGTTACCCGCTCGTAAAACAATCGGAGTTGCTGTTGCAGTTCCTCAGGTTCAACCAGAACGATATGGGCAGCTGCCGGTAAATACTCGCTGAAAAAGCCTCGTGCGACAGCTTGCGGCTGGGAAGCCGCAAAAATGATCGCCTGCTCGTGACGTTCCAGACTGCGTTGTGAAGCGACGGCAAACGAACGGATCGATTCGATTTCGTCGGCAAACAACTCGACACGTAAGGGCATGTCTCGATCTGGCGGGAACAGGTCCAGAATGCCGCCGCGGCGCGCGAATTCGCCCGGGTACTCCACGGCGTCGACCCGCCGGTAGCCGTTTTCTGCAAGCCACTGAAGTAGTTCGTGGATGTCCACCTGCTGACCGACGGCTAAGGGGCGCCCCCGGGCTGCCAGGTCGGCACGCGGCGGCACCGGTTGACATAATGCTGTTATGCAGGTGACAATCTGCCGAGAGGGCTCCGTCACCCGGCTCAACCCCTGCAACACACGCAGACGGGCAGTGGCCACGGGATCGCGTCCCATGCCGGCCGAAGGCATCGGCCAGTCTTCCCAAGCGGGAAACACCCAGGCGGATTGACCCGTCCAACACTCCAGTTCCGCAGCCCAGCTTTCCAGTTCACTGCTAGAGGGCAGCACGACCAGTTGAACCTGACCGCTATCCTGTGCCAAGGCTGCGGTGACCCAGGTGGCTGCGGACCCCCAAGCCCCATCGATGGTGCCGCTACGCCCCTCCCGGACAGCAGCAAGCAGCTCGGCCCAGCCGGGCGTCTGACAGGCCAACGCTGTTAAATGCCGCCAGACGCTGTCGATCGCCGGGGTGTTCACGCGGTCGGTCAGGGATTGCTGAGCCTGCACCAGAGCTGGTTCGGCTTTGGCGATCTGCTCTGGTACAGGAGGTGATCCAGCACCACTGTCAGATACCGGTTTGCGGGTAATAGAGGGGCAGTGTTCTGTCGATGGCTGAGGTGCCCCTGCTTCCATCGGCGGTGTGTTCAGAGGAATTGAAGCCGAGGCATTCCGATCGATGGCTTGTTGAAGCGTCGGCTGCTCCGGTTTGGGCGGATCCGATGTGGCCAGTCCATTCGCCCCAGCTGGGTAACGGGGTGCCGGCGACTTTTTGCTGCTTCGCGACGTCGAGCCACGCTGATTTGTAGGATTGTCGTTCTCGGTTGCGACAGGATGCGTGGGCCCCCGAGCTTCGGATGCCGAAAGGTCGGTGGGTGCCGGTGCCTGTTTCCTTGATGCCGTTTTTTTCCGTGGTGCTACCATAGTGCCTTTTGTATGTATCGCGTCCTTTGCCATTATTGCCAGAGAAACTGGTCCGGCGGGTCCTTTTGAGCAGGGCGTTTGCGTTCCCTGAGCTGTAACAGTTTACAAGTAACATTCTTCGGTGCCACGTCGATCCACGACAATAGCGATCTTGCCCCGAGACCGCACAGAGACATCTCTTTAGCCTACCATCGTTCAGATTGCCAGCTAATCGCTGGCCGCCGCTGCACAAAGGCACGAATTGATTAAGGAGCTGTAACATTATCATTCAGACGATGCACAGGACCTAAGAAAAATCCGCACCAGGAGGTCTGTCACAGTGGCGATAATAACGTTCAGCGTGCTCGGGATTGAGTCAGAGCTGATCCAAGAACATTCATAGATGGCAAGCAACATCATTTGTTGACTGCCTTTGTTCGGTTATGGTAAACTGGATGTGATGTAACTTCGGGATTAGCCAACTTGAGGATTTTACGAGACGTATGATCCATGACCAGGCAATGGTGGTTATGCACAGTTGGATTTGGCCTCTGTTTGGGGGTTGGTGGTGCTGTTGAGCGGCTAAGTGATAGGGCAAACCCAACAGCGATTTGCATGTCTCAACTCGACCGCCCGAGCCCCTTCCGGTGTACGGAGCAAGGAGGGGTTGTTTAGCCATTTGTTGCTACGCCGTGATGTCGATTGGTGACCATTTCTCATTGTAGGCACATAAACTTGCTATGCGCATCGATGGGCGGTGAGCCTGTGCAAATCCATCCGTATCCCAAGTTTTTTTGACAAGAAATGAGATGCCATGGGAGCTTCCACTGCGCTACATTGGCTGCAGGGGCTATATGGATATTCCGTCAACAACAACGGCTGTTCTACGGTTCCCGCGATACGCAAGGCCAGCGTAAAGCGGTCTCACTAGCAGAGCCGCAACCAGCTTGACCGCGAAGGTCAAAGTTGGGACCAAGCATGTAACTATGACGACAGTAACACTCATGGGGAGATATTCGAATCATCAGACAAGCCCTGTTGATAACCCCAGGTAAACAGTCCGGCATAAAGGAAGAAAGAATGAGAGGACTGCTGAATGGGGACAATGTAAAAGCTTTTGCTATTGGCGCTTGGGCGATAGGTACAGAGGATGGCAACCTATGGGGTGGCCTATGGATACTAATACAGCCGTACAACAACGGAACCAACAGGTCGGTCGGCAGGGTTTTTTCCGGGATATTTCAGAGTGGATCTATCCCAATCCGCCGGCATCACACTATGGAGTAGCAGTCAGCGACGTGGATGGGGACGGCCGCTTTGAGGTGTTGATAGCACGATTTGATGGGGCTAACCGGCTGTTGCGCTGGACCGGGACACATCTGCGGGACGTGGCCCCACCAGCCTTTGCCGACGAAGAGGTGGCTAGCCTGGCCATCGCAGCAGCGGACGCGGACGGGGATGGACAGGAAGAAATCTACGTGCACAACTGCGAGCAGTATAGCGGCAGTAAACGCACACCGGATCGCCTCTGGGATGTCCAGCCAGACGGCATCTGGGAAGATTGGTTTGCCCGCCCCGAACATACTCATTTGCACAATCGCTGGGCCGGCCGCAGTGTCGCGGTGATCGATCGACGAGGAGTGGGACGTTACGGTTATGTCGTGGCTTCGTATGGTAAGCCGTTACGACTTTACGAGTGGACGGCCCAGGACGTGCTGGCCGATCTGGCCCCCTCGCTGGGTCTAGCCATAGTGAGCGGTGGCCGGGGATTGTTAACCTTACCCGTGGTGTCCGACTGGCCTGACATCATCTGCGTCAATGAGCATGGACCCAATTGGGTCTACTGCAATCAGGGGGATGGCACATTCCGCGAATGCGCGGCAGCTCTGGGACTGGATGATCCGACCGAACACGGTCGCGGGGTAGTGGCTTGTGACGTCGGCGGTTACTTGGGGTTATGTTGGGGCAATTGGGAAGGTCCCCACCGGCTGATGATCCGACAAAGCGATGGCCGCTGGAAAAACTGTGCGACGGCCGGTTTCGCCTTTCCTGCGCGGGTACGCAACGTGATCGCCGCCGACTTCGACAATGATGGCTATCTGGAAATTTTTTTGCACAATCATGGGGAGGCCAACCGGTTATACCGACTCTACCCACCGGCGCAAGAGGGCAAGCCGCCGGAGGTGGTCATGCTGGATGTGGGTGCAGCGGCTGACCCCCACGGTTGCGGCACTGGGGCGGCCGTCGTCGACATCGATGGGGACGGACAGCTGGAGTTACTGGTGACGCGTGGCGAGCAAGTGCGGCAGCCGCTAGGATTGTACAAGGCCGCCGCTGGGGAGCGTAACGGCTATCTGCGCATACGCCCACTGACCCGGTTTCAGGCGCCCGCCCGCGGCGCGGTGGTACGGGCAGTCATTAATGGCCGGTTACACATCCGCGGCATTTGCGGAGGCAGTGGCTATCTCGGCCAGATGGAACCGGTCGCCCATTTTGGCTTGGGACCTGACGGACGGGCCGAACGCGTCGAGGTGGTCTGGCCGGATGGCGTCGCTGTGGTATTACTCAATCCCCCGGTAGGACGCACTATTACCGTCCCATACCCTCTGGGCTGACTCAACACTTCCTGTCTGGCTGCGCACCATTCACACATGTTGGCTCTCCGTATCCATCAGCTGACAGGACTTACGCTGACCTACCAGTCAGGATTGAAAACCTCGCCACCATTACGGGTCTGAATGGCGTACCAGATCGGTAGGCGAATGGCATTGTTGATACTATGGACTGAGCCGTCCGCAAACAGGCAATTCACTCCCAAGGCATGCCGACTGTAAAAGTCCTCGATGTGAGCTGATGGACTGTTTGGTTCATGATCGCCGCGTCCGAGTACCAAAACTGGGTGATGCTCATGCTGGCTGGGATCACGACGAAATGGTACCTCGACGCCGGGTGGTGCCCCAACCCAAGTGGATAATGCGATATCGCTGGTACGCTCCCCGATGATAAACGTGTTGCTTAAACCGTCGGTGATGTCCGCCAGCCGAATGCGACTATTACGAAAAAAAGTGCCGTTCCCCCGACCAATATTGTCTTCCATGTCATTAATGCCAAACACTCCAATGTAATTAGCGTGGGCTAGAGTCATCGCGACGCCCTCTGTGGTAAAAACCCCAATCGAACTGTCCGAGGGGCACAGAAAAACCTTGAGGCTGGAAGTACGAACGGCATCATGGATCGAGGCAGCAATCGGGGCGTTAAAATTGATCTGCCGGCGTACATTGTCTTGCTCCAGATCAGCAAGTAAAAAGGCCGCCCATCCCCAGCCGGGTCCCAATTCATTCTCAATTGGTGCTAAAACAGAGGGAACCGTCGTTTGATAACCAGGCGGTAGGATCCCGAAGCGATCATGATAATTGTGTAAGGCCAATCCGATCTGCTTGAGATTGTTTTTGCATTGCAACCGCGACGCAGCTTCGCGAACTTTCTGCACCGCTGGTAGCAACAGCCCGATCAGAATGGCAATGATCGCGATCACCACGAGCAGTTCGATCAGAGTAAATCCCCGTGGCCTGGCAAAAACCATGATCTATCTCCGATATATCCATGGTTACACATCAACAATTATTATTCTAATTAAGTAAAACTGAAAGTCTAGTCCGTTTACTCAAAACAGATGTGTAATAACCCCGACGGCTCCAGGCAGAGCCGATCAACAGGCTCCGGTTACTGGCTACCGAGCAGCACCGGAGCTTTAAGCATGCGAGATTGGACAACAAGGAATGACAGTTGGTACGATGTCAGGGCCTGCGGCCGGTGGCCAGTAACCGGACGGCATCCCGATCGTAATAGCGACCAGCGACAATGACCCCCTCGATCTTGCGAAGGTTGCGGATGTCGGTGAGAGGATTGGCCGCTAGCAGAACCAGGTCAGCGTATTTGCCGCGGGCTATTGAACCGAAGTCGTCCAGGCGTCCAAGAAACTCCGCAGGGCGGATGGTCGCCATGGCCAGGGCGTCACGTGGTCGCAACCCCGCCTGAACTAACAACTCCAACTCATCTAGTAAGCCCGACCCTGGGAAGCAATAGGGCACGGGCGAATCGGTTCCAGCCATCATTTTGACACCGGCCTGATGCATTGCGTGTACCAGCCGAAGATGACCGGCATACAACCGTTTCATGTTTTCGATGTCCTGAGCAGAAAGTTCGATGTTGCCAAACAGCGGGAAGCGAACGCGGCCGGCCTTGACGGTGTGGAACCAGGTGCTGCGTACGGTCAGCGGCAGGTAGCCCTTGCGGGGGTCGTTGAGGAAATCTTCATCATGGAGTGAAGCCCAGTTGCGACGACAAACCAAGGTAGGAACAACCCAGGTGCCGTTGGCCACCAATTTGCGGAAAAGAGCAGTGGCTTTGTCGGGATCGTAGCTATCCAAGGCTTTGACTTCAAAGCGCCAGCCACTGGTGGCATTGAGGGTATCATCAGCTAGAGCACCGGCACGGATCATGGCGGCGATTTCCTTGCGTAAGCGGGCTTCCTCCCGCGAGCAAGCCAGAAACAGGCCATGGGCGTGTTCCAGCGACTTTTGGCCCTTGTCGGAAGCTGCGGCCGCTCCAACCAGATGGGGAACGTGCCCCACCACGGGTAGCGGCTGGGGACCTCGTTGTGCCTCATCCAAAATTGCGTCATACACCTCCGGCAGCAGGAAGGGGTAGACCTTAACGAAGGCATCGCCATTGGCGCGGACCTGCCGCACAGCAGCTCGTCCTTGTTCAGGTGTAGTGGCCACAATGGTACTATGGGCGATGGTGGGTTTGTCTCCGTTGAGGCCGTCGATTACCCGGGTGGTGGCAATGATACGAGGACCGATACGCTGACCAGCCGCAGCTTCCTGGCCCCAACGGGCCACGGGCGGCAACAGGGGCGAGCCAGAGTACATGTGCCGCACCCCCGTTACGCCGTTGCCCACGTACAACAGTAAGAACCCTTCGGCCTCCACGTGGGCGTGCATGTCCCACAGGCCGGGAATCAGATATTTGCCTCGACCATCGATCACCTGGGTATCGGCAGGGACCTCCGCCCGATCGGACGGTTCCACCGCCACGATACGGTCGCCGCGAATCAAGACGGTATGGTCGGGACGGGGTAACATCGCTACGGCATCCACCACAGTCACCCCGACAATGGCCAAATACGACGCAGCGACATGTTTCCCTTGTTGCTGGGTCCCAAAGGGACCGGCCACTGCCCACACCGTTGCTAGTGCAGTTGCCAACATGCAAGTGCCGATCATAACGCTATTTTTGCCACCGATGGGCCGCTTGGATGCCGTCCTGATCATGGCTGCCTCCTGCTCGCCGTCCTGAAAGTTGCAAGCTTCACCGTTCGTTGTCGAGACGGATTTGGCTGACGTACCTTTCGCTACCAGGGCCAGTACCTACACTATTCTTCGCCGAACGCGGCCATCCCGTCAGTGGAGCCTGACCCATGACACCGGTGACGCTTTCCGAACGGTTCGCCACGGCATTTCCCCGCTCTCGTTTTCTATTCACCCAGGCAGCGCGGCTGTTTCCCGATGGTGTTACCCATGAAACTCGCCGTCTAGACCCCTTCCCTATTTACGTCAGTCGTGCCCAGGGACCGTACAAATGGACGGTCGAGGGACATCGTCTGATTGATTACTTTGTCGGACATGGGGCGCATCTGTTGGGGCATTGTCCTGAGCCGATCGTCCGAGCCGTTCAGGACCAGATGACTCGTGGAACGCATCCCGGGGCTTGCCACGAACTGGAAATTGCCTGGGCCGAGTGGATACAAAAGCTGATCCCCTCCGCAGAACGCTTGCGATTCACCAGCAGCGGAACCGAAGCGACCATGCTGGCCCTCCGCCTGGCCCGACTGTATACCGGCAAACCCCGCTTGCTGCGGTTCCAAGGGCATTTTCACGGCTGGCACGATCTGGTCACCGTCGGGGCCGATCCACCTTACACAGAGCCGAATGTTCCCGGCATCCCAGCAGCCATCGCCCAGTTGGCAGTTGTTGTGCCCCCCAACGATCTGAACCAAGTCGAGGATACCTTGATTCACAACCCGGACATCGGAGCGGTCATTCTGGAGCCGACAGGGGGTCATTGGGGGACCGTACCGATCCGCGGCGACTTTCTGCACGGTTTGCGGGAAATTTGTACCCGGCACCAGCGTCTGCTCATCTTCGACGAGGTAATAACCGGCTTCCGTGTGGCGCCCGGAGGGGCTCAGGGCTACTACAACGTTCGTCCCGATCTTACAGCCCTGGCCAAAATATTGGCAGGCGGTTTGCCCGGCGGGTGTGTGGCCGGTAGGGCCGACGTGCTGGCCGGTCTGGAAGCCCGTCCCGGACGCCCCCGCATTCGCCATCCCGGTACCTACAACGCCAATCCGTTGTCGGCGGCAGCAGGCATCACCGCTTTGCAACTGGTGGCCACAGGCCAACCGTGTCAGCGGGCCAACGCGGCTGCCCGACGCCTGCGTAATCGCCTTAACGAGCTGTTTGTCCAACGTCGGCTCCCATGGATCGCCTACGGCGACTTTTCCATGGTCAAGATCCTGCCCCATTATGATGGTCCACCACCGCCCCCCCATCATGGAGACAATGATGCGTTCATCCCCTACAACGGTGACATAGAACGTCTGGACGGGCCCAAGGACCTCCGCTTGCTGTACGCTCTGCGGCAGGCCATGCTTCTCCATGGAGTCGACTGGTGGGGCTTTGGCGGCATGACCTCGTCTGAGCATACCGACGAAGTGATTGACGCCACCATCACCGCGTTCGATCGTGCCCTCGACGAACTGCCTGCCGTCATACGCACAGGTTCTGCCCATCACTGCTGATTCGCCCTACCCTAATGCCAGATGGGGCGTCCAAGTCAGTCTCGTTGTTAATGGGGTTCTTCGCTCGATTTATGATCCCGGGCGAAGGGGTTGGGGTCGTTGTCGAATTGTTCCAGATCCCGGTCGGTCCAGCCAAAGTGGTGGGCGATCTCATGAATGACGGTTTTGCGGATTTCGATGCGGAGTTGTTCCGGATCCGGGTAATCCTCCTCCAGCGGACGCTTGAAAATGATAATGCGGTTCGGGTTCTCCAGCATATCGGCAGCACTTACGCCCTCCAGGGGTTGAAAGTAGCCATAGAGGGTCTCCCCGGCAGCGATCTCCTCATCGGTGAATCCTGCCGCCCGCAGAAACTCCTCGCTGGGTTGCTCCTCCACGTCGATGACGACGTTTTTCAGATGCCGGCGGATGACCGGGGGCAAACGCTCGACCGTCTCCCGCACAATCGCACAAAACCGCTTCATCGACATCCGTTTCATGCCAACCACCCATCCCCCTGCTGCGATCGCACGCAGTCATTTTTGATTCAGTAGGGAGCAACCGCATTATAGGATGAGCATGGCATCACCGTAGCTGTAAAAGCGATATTCCCTGTCGATGGCCTGCTGGTATGCCTGACGCAACAGATCGTCGTCCTGGACAAAAGCGCTGACGAGTAACAGGAGGGTCGTGCGTGGCAGATGGAAATTGGTAATCAGCGCGTCGACTGCCCGGAAGGTAAAAGGGGGGTAGATGTACAGATCCGTTTCACCGGTGAACGGCGCCACCGGATCGGCCTGAGGTTGGCGGGCCGCGGTCTCGAGCGTGCGAACCGTAGTAGTACCAACAGCGACCACCCGTCCGTGCCGCTGCCGGGTCTGACGTATGACAGCGGCAGTTTCCGGCGTCACCTGACACCATTCCCGATGGATGGTGTGCTGACGCGGATCGGCGGTTTTAATCGGTGCAAAGGTTCCCAATCCTACGTGCAAGGTAACGTGAGCCGTGGCGATACCAGCGGTCGCCAAAGCCGCTAGCAGTGTTGGGGTGAAGTGCAGGCCGGCCGTGGGGGCAGCCACGGAGCCATGGCGGCTGGCGTAGACGGTCTGGTAACGCTCTTTATCTGCAGGTTCATCACGACCTTTACGGATGTAAGGTGGCAGAGGGACGTGTCCGTGTCGCTCCAGCAATTCCCAGGGACTGCCTATCTCCTGAGGTTCCATCAACCAGTGATGATCGTCCGTCCGGCCACGGAGAATCAACGTTAGACCGCTATCGGTAACAAAACGGGTGCCGCGACCGGGATGCCCCCGCGTTTTAGCCAGCATTTCCCACAACCCGTCAGGTCGTTGTTGCAGAAACAAGCCTTCCCAGCGGCCGCCGGTATCGGCCCGCCGGCCCACTAAACGGGCGGGGATTACCTTCGTATCGTTCAACACCAGTAAATCGCCTGGTTGTAGCAAACCGGGAAGATCGCGGAAGATATGATGGGCCAAGCTTCGATCCTGGCGACGTACGACTAGCAGCCGGGAGGCATCCCGTTCAGGCAGCGGATGCTGAGCTATCAAATGCTCAGGTAATTCGTAGTCGAAAAAGGGCATTGGCCCTCAATCCATCACGCCTTGAAGCCGTTCCGTCTGATCCGTTAAAAGAAACCTCTTTTTTGCCCTACTGTGTGTCAACAAAATCTTATTTGAAGCTTTTCACCCACTCCACAAATGCCTTTTTGTGCTTTTCCACCGTTCGGGCAGGACCCAGAAGGGTCATGGAGTAAACAACCGGATTGCCGTTTTCTAATACTTCAAAGATTACATACAGCTGTCGATAATCGGGAACGCGCGTGACTTTAGCGTCGGGGGCAAAGGGAGGAAACTTTTTGAGGTAGATGCCCCGGATGTCCTGCAGCCAAGCATCGTACTTACCGCCGAAGGAGAATTTTTCCAACTGAATGGCCTCCTCACGCTTGGTACCCGGTGGGATTTCAAACTTGGCTTCCTGGCGTTTCAAATTGGCATCGATGGCTCCGCCGCCCCGGAGTACAAACAGGGCCAGCTCGGCATCTTCGCTATCCCCTTGGGCCCGGGGCAGACGGAACTGCATCATCCGCAGTGACTTCGGCGGAAGGGGCTCCTCTTGCCAGTCGGCCGGAGTGACAGCCTTGCAGCCAGCCAGCTCCACGGTTACCCCTTTGCGTTCCTGCCCCACCAACGGTAGCATCAGTAACCCTACACCGCCGGTCACCCATACCCACCGCAGCATGGTTCGTCCTCCACTCAGTTTGATGGCAAGATTCAGAAACAGGCTAAACCTCTTGCTACAAGGCGACCATCAATAGTCGATGATTTCCAAAGAGGCCTGTCCCGAAGCTTCGTCCTGTGCCCGTGCCGTGTTGCCATTTTATAAAACATGCTCTGAATGGACTGGAATGATCAACGAAATCGGGCAACCTGGAGCGACCAAATCTCTACTTGTCTTCTGAACCGGCATTCCGAACCTTGAGGCGTCCACCTAAAAGAAGCGCATCCACAAGAGTTAAGGCCGCTTGCTAGACTGGCTTAATACCGTTAATTGGTGGAAGCGGTTGATCCAAGAAATTAAAAATAGCGTCAGACGGGCAAGAACTTCGTGGCTGTGTCTATCACACGTATTTTTGCGATATATCAGGACTTCAATAGCTCAATCGATGGCCAGCGGTATCCTATCGGGAATATCTTTAGGGAGCCGCTCTGATCGGCCAGAGGAGTTTCTGGAAGGTTCAGTGTCCTGAGGCTGCGGGTCATCGAAGGGGAGGCCCAATGACACCTTGGCTGTTCCTTGTCCAGGCTCTATGAGGAAGTTTAGTGGCACAAGGGTAACGACAGCATCACCCCCCTCTTCTGACACGCCAGTCCTACTGGCGGGTTCAGCGACAGCGGTTGATTGGACGGAGCTATGAAGTGATTGGTCCGATGCCTCAACGGTGGTCACAAGCTGACTGGTTCCGTCTCGTTGCCTAGTCAACATCAGTAATAGACTAGAGATTGTTACGACTAAGCTGATGAAAATGAATCCCATCCTTGCAACTGCTTTCCGCCTACAGGTCGAGCCAGACTGTTTGATCAATCCGTCCATGGCGTTAACCTTCCTCCAGTCGATCCTTTAAACGATGCTCCGAGGTTTACAGCCATCCGCCATAGTATCTGCTTCCATATGTAATGGGCTGGTGCACTCACATAGGGCGTGTATGTGTTTATATTCGAAGCAAAAACAACTCTGACAAATGCAAATAATTTATTGGGTGAGAGCAAAGCTAGTTTTGTTCCGGCCTTCGATGCAGGTAGACGGCAAGTGGTGGTCAGATTGAGCCCCATGATTTTTTAGGACCCGCCAAGTGGAGCAGTACTTCTAGTAAAGCGCGGACGCTTGCAATTTACGTCCGGTTTGGTACATCGCCAGCGTAAGTCCACAGAGCGGGCCAAGCAATAGGCAGGTCTCATGGCGCGTTATCCTTGCGTTTTGATCACGGGAGCCTCGGGAGAAATCGGTCAGGCGTTGATCCGGCGTCTGGGCGGCCCCGAAGCGGAGCGGCCACTGGTTACGTTGGATTTGCATCCATTGCCCGGGGAGTTGGTATCGCGTGTCCGACAGCATGTCATTGGCTCGATCCTGGATACTCAGCTGCTGGACCGCTTGGTGGCTGAATACGAGGTAGATCGGGTGTACCACCTGGCAGCCCTGCTGTCAACCCGGAGCGAGTTCAGCCCAGCCTTGGCCCATAAGGTGAATGTAGAGGGCACCCTCAATCTTCTGGAATTTGCCCAAAAACAAGGGGAATCGCACGGACGACCGGTCATCTTTTTTTATCCATCAAGCATCGCTGCTTATGGACTGCCGGATCTGGCTACCAAACATCGCGCCGGCGCCGTGCGTGAGGAAGAATACAACTTCCCTACCACCATGTACGGTGCTAATAAGCTTTATTGCGAACATTTAGGGCGTTATTATGCCCAGCATTACAAGCAACTGGCCGCCGAGCCGTTAGCCGGACGGATCGATTTCCGCTGCTTGCGGTTCCCCGGCCTCATCTCCGCCGAGACTGTTCCCAGCGGCGGAACCAGCGATTATGCTCCGGAAATGATCCACGCCGCGGCGGCCGGCCGCTTGTACGCGTGCTTTGTACGACCGGATACGCAAATCCCCTTCATGGCAATGCCCGATGCGGTCGAGGCCATAGTGCGACTGATGTCGGCTCCTCGTTCTGCCCTGACCCGACTAGTATACAACGTCCGTGCATTTGCTCCCCAAGCTGGTGAGATCGCCCAGATGGTGCTGCAGGCGTTCCCCGAAGCCCGGATTGTCACTCAGGTAGATGAAAAGCGGCAAAAGATTGTCGACTCGTGGCCCGCGGATGTCGACGATAGTGCGGCCCGGCGTGATTGGGGGCATGCGCCCCGCTATGATCTGACCACGGCCTTCTACGAATACCTCCTGCCCACCATTCGCGGTCGATATGCTTGAACCAATCGTCCGCCGTTTGGAAGGCTGTCTCTTTTCAGGTGTGCCGTGCGGTGCCTCGGTCGGGTTGCTCTTTAGGAAGCAAGGTCGGAGTGAGGCAACTGGAACTCGCGGCGGCGTAAGGTTTGCAGGCGTCGCAGACCACCGCAACGCTCGAGGTATTCAGTGAAATCCCGGACGCCGTAAATGTGATCCTCGAGAAATTGTCGGAAGGCATGCGGGTCACGTTCCACTTCCAGCCATAGTTTCAGGTGGTCCTCGTCGGAGAAGTACTCGTCGGGCATGTTACCCGGATAGCTGCCAAAGGGAACTTCACAGACAGCATCGACGCAGAAAAAGGGGATAACGGTCAGGTGAGGGTGTTGGCGGATGGCGTCGTCCGGAATGAGGCGTTCGCAGGTGATGATGAGGCGGCGGGCCGCCCGGGCCAAATCCCAGTCGGCCACGGATGGACCCCGCAATCGGCAGTTACCAAAGCGGTCGGCCTCGTGGACATGAATAACGGCCACGTCCGGGTATAAAGCTGGTACAGCGGCAAGCTTTTCGCCGGTAAAAGGACAGGTCACCGCTCGCGCCGCCGAGTGTGTGTATGTGTCTGTCCCCAGTAGGCTATGGGTGGGCAGGAAAGGTACTCCCATCGCTGCTGCCGTGTAGCGCAAAGCCAGGGTGTAATTGGACCATTCAACCACTTCGACGGTTCCCGATTCCATAACCCGTCGGGCGTGAGGAGATAGTCCGCGGGCCTCCAGGCCGACAATGTAGGCAGCGTCTACCCGGCGGAGCGTCTGCCCCCGGCCCATCAGATTGCCCGCACACAAAATCTGGAAGTCATGCGTGGCGGTGTGTCCGGCAAACGAGAGGTTCTGAATCCCTTGACGCAAGATTTCATGGCAGACTGCTGTAGGGATGCGGTTGGTGCCAAAGCCGCCGGTGGCCAGGTAATCCCCATTATGGATGAAGCGGCGAACCGCTTCGGTCACACTCATCACCTTGTCCACCAGACCTCGCGGCTTGTGGGCAAACGCCTCCCGGGCAGCAAACGTCGAGGGCGTAGAGAAAAGCGGCATCTCAGCCATACTATGATCCGGCCGCTGGATTCAAGAACGTGTCCGAAACTCCCGAAGCAGTTTTTGGAAGCGATGGTCTTTACGCAAATGATCCCAATCCTGGTCCTGCTCCAGGTATTGGAAGTCGCGGTAACCCAACTCGAGGGCCCGCCGGAGGGTTCGCAACGCCTGTTCCGTCTGACGGAGCAGGGCATAGCGACAGGCCAAATTGTAATGGATGCGTGGATCGTTGGGCCGCAATTCGGCCAGCCGCAAATCGACAGCTAATCCTTCACGCTGTCGATCGCGCAGCCGATAGTGCTGGGCTAGTATTTGCAAAACCTCGACATAATCGGGTATAGACCGGATTAACCGCTCATAAAAGGCGATTTCGAAGTCGATCACGTCCTGCTGTGCCAACGAAGCCAAGCGTCCGATACTACCCCCTCCTGGACCGCCACCCCCCAAGGGGGCGTTTCGTTTGTTCGGCTGGGGCACGGCTGGACCCTCTGGGTGCCGAATAGGGAAATGCTAGGCTTTTCCCTCTTTGCTCGAATTATAACTGATGGTTTGAACTGGACCAAGGGTCACTTGCACCTGTCCTTCAGCTTCCGGAGTTTTCCCAACTGGCAATCACCGTGCAACTGTTGCGGATCGCTCATTCCATATTTGCGGATCATCAGTTGAACGCCGCAAGAGGCCCTAAACATCCCTGGCGTTTACGTCCGCAAGTCCGTGTGCCCCTTTGAGGAGATCTTCTGTAACTCCGGGTCTTCTAGCAGTTTGAACATGGTTTTGCCAAAGAATCTTCTATTTTGCGGAACTTTTTACATACTGCAGGCTTCAATTTATTAACAGACAGGGAGATACAGCCAGCGTCGAATTAGGCCAATAATCGCGATCAGATTGATGCGATTTGGCCGACATCGTCAATGACGGTAACGCAATGATTTAGTAAAGACATGCAGTGCCTAGACCGGAACAGTTGCCGTAGTGAAAGTTAACTGACACAACCACCAGTAACATCATCATGTAGAGTGAGAGCAGCCGAACGGAAGCCACTAGTAAGCAGCAACCAAGCAACAGCGACGTTCCGGCGTTGCGGCCTGAAACCAGAATAAGTTTATTCCCTCTCTTCCGGCGGGGAGTAACTCGATGGTACCGGCCATGTTACGACGGGATCGATGGATAGGCGGATGGTTACTTGTGATTGCCCTCGGTTTACTTACAGTTGGGCTCGATGCGAGCCTAACTGCTCAGGTACCACCCCCGAAGAAAGCCCCGGACTACTCCGGCTACATAACGGTAGGCGAGGTTGTCGGTGAAGTGCTCAAAGCAGACGAGAAGCACGTTACAGTCCAAGTAACTTGGTACATGCCACAAGTCAAGGGCGGCGGTGCCGGACGGCGGCCCCAAATAGGGCGCGGCGGCGTCTATCGCAATCCTTTTGCGCCAAATATGAACCGGCCGCGCAACCCACCTCGGGTGACCGTTAAGGAACAGAAGCACGATTACGACTTCCACTTGGTACCTGAGTCTCTCATACGCTTTAAAAGCCTGCCACCCAAGTATGATGAAAACGGTAAGCGTGTGTCCTATACGACCAAGGAACTGGACGAGTTACGCGCACCCCCCGGTGCCCCCGGCTATGCCGCCTCCCTCAACGAGTTAGTGCCCGGTACCATCGTTGAAGTCGTTGCCATGCGGGATCGAAAAATTCCAGCCGACAAGGTAACCGACAGCGACTTATGCGCCAAATACGTTATCATCCTCGGTTCTAATCGCTTAACCCCGAATGTCTCATCGGACCAAGACCGCAAACAGGAAACCAAAAAAGAGAAAAAGAATTAATTGGGATGTCCTTCCCACCCTTCATTCCTCTCCATGAGCTGCAAAAACCGCAACTAGCTAAGGTTCGGTGAACCTCACTAGTGCAAAATACCTCGGTTATGATGCAACAAACGTCACTACGTTTGAAATTTGCTCTTTCCGCTTGCTGCTTGAGTTCCAATTTGCACTCTGACTTCGGTTTGGACTACCGCCCATCAGCTCAGTTGCTGAACTAGCAGATCGGAAAAAGAAACACTTCGTTAATGTCCCTAAAAACTTGGATTTTGTTGGGGGAGCGTCAGGTTGTCCAAGAGCAGTGAGCTAAATTTTGTACCAGCTGCCTTAAGGAACAACTAGCCAACTCAACATACGCTCGATCGGATTGCTTGATGAAAGTCATCTCAAATCTTGGATGTTGTAGCAAAACCAGCCAAACGGAGGGGACCCGCTTGTCGTCGGAATTGAAGAACGTTCATACTGTCGGAAGTTGATGCAGGGTGAAAGAATATAATTGAATGCAGCCCTTTCCGGACGGTGGAACCATGAGGGGTTTTGCTTGGGATCATAAAAAGTAGCCGCAGGGTGGGGCTTGCGACGGGTATACCGCCGGAGACTAAGCAATGGCAATAGCGTCAGCAGAGCGTCCCGAGACCGGTACACGCCATAGCACGGTGGTCGAGGAGCAACTGGCCGAGGCCGTTAGTCGCATCCGAGTGCATGACGTGCTGCAGGGTGTGTTGCTGCTGGCCACATGGGCAGCGGCTTATGCGGTTGTCATGGTGCTCGTCGACAAATGGTTGGTGCTATCAGACAGTCTTCGGCAGATCTGTTGGGGGGTGTTTGTCGCCGTTAGTGGCGGTCTGGTCTGGTGGAAGTTGGTACGTCCCTGGCGTTGGCGGATCAATCCGCTATATGCGGCCGCACAGGTTGAAAAAACACTGGAGGAACCCAAAAACCTGCTAACTGGCTACGTGGACGTCAAGGAGCGGGGAGGTGCCGCGCCGGCCATCGAGGCCGCCTTATCGGCCCGGGCCGCTCAGTTGGCCCGGGCTGCCGACGTTAACCACGCCGTGGATCACCGCAGCTTGTTCTATCTGGGGTTGATCCTGAGCATTTTGCTGGTCATCTTGGCAGTCTTATTTTTATCTTGGCAAGCGACGCAATTTAGTTCATTGCTCCGACGCGCCTTTCTGCCTTTCACGCCTCAGGCGATCGCAACCCGCACGCAAATCACTTTGCTACAGCCTGCAGAAGGCGACGCGACCATTACCCAGGGGCAGAGTTTCACCGTTCGGGTGCATTTGGGCGGACGTATTCCATCCGTGGAGGGGCCGGACCGGCCACGCCTGCTAATCCGGTACAGCTTGGAAGAGGCAACCAGTGAAGAAGTGCCGTTGCAAGCTAGCGAATCTATTCGGGAATGGCACGGCAAGGTGCCCGATTACCTCCTTCAAACAGGTTTCTGGTACAAAGTAGCCGCCGGTGATGCCGAAACGCCGGAGTACCGCGTCACGGTCCGCACCTTGCCTCTGTTCACGGACTTCGAGGTGCGCTACGAGTATCCGGCCTACATGAACCGGCCTACCGCCCGCGCTATCGGTCCCTTTTTGCGAACCTACCGAGGCACACAGATTACCCTTCTGGCGAAGACCAACCGGGAACCGGTTCGCGGTATCCTTCAGTTTGAGTTGCCCCAACTGCAGCCCGTAGAAGGAAAACCAGTTGCCGGCCTGCCCGACACTCTGCAGTTCCAGTTCATCGCCCGTGAATCGAGCCGCTACCGCTTGCGAATGGATACCTCCGTTGGTGAGACAAACGTGGAATCCCCTTGGTTCTCGCTAACGTTGGATCCGGACCAACCGCCCACAGTGCTCATTACCCAGCCCGCAGAGGCAGAAATTGTTCTACCAGCCAATGGTACATTGATGGTTGATGGACAGGTGGGCGACGACTTTGGTATCGACAAAGTACGACTGCGTTGCCGTATGTCCAACGGCAAGGAGCTCCAGCCTATACCTTACATGGAAGGACGCTCCTTCCGCCGCAACCGTGACAATACCTGGCCCACCCATCTGACCTTCAAGCTGTCCGCGGATTTACCCCGTTTGCGTTACGCGGATAATACCCCCTTCACTCCGCAGGAAGGGATGGTGCTGGAGTATTGGGTCGAGGCCATTGATAATTGCACCGAGGCCCCACCGGTTAAAGACTGGGACGAACAGCCCGGTCAGGTGGGTCGTTCCGAGGTGCGCCGCTTACGCCTGGCGGCACCTCTGACTCAGCCTCAGGACCAGCAGCGGCACCAACAGCAACGAGCAAATCGCCAGCAAGAGGAGCAACGCCACAATCAGCAGCAACAACAACGACTGGAAACTGAAGATCGTACGCCTCCCCAAACGCAACAGGGCCAGTCGGATCAGTCCTCGACCACCGACGCTCGGCCAGAGGACACACCTGCCACGCAACCTAAGGAGGGAGCCCCGACCCAACCGCCCATGAATAAAGAGGGGCAACCTAAGGAAAATACTGCGTCCCAGGGACAACCACAGGCTCCGGAGGGACAACCTCCCGCGAAGCAGCAAAGTGGTCCGGAACAGCCGCAACCCAAAAACGACTCAGGTCAATCCGCTCAGGATCAACCTCAGTCGAAGCAAGAAGCTGGCCCATCGAACAAACAGGAACAACCATCCCGCAAAGAGGGACAGCCGGCTGAGGGGCAATCATCAAGCAAAAAGGGACAGTCGGCCGGTAATCAGCCGGCATCGCAAGAGGGTCCCTCCAGTGGCGCCCAACCGGAGCAAGCTAAGTCTGACAAGTCAGGACAGCCTGCAAACCGTCCGGAGGCATCATCGGGGGCTCGCCCCGCGGAGGAAGCACAGGCCCCAATGCCCAAAACCCCTGAACAGCGACAGCTCGAGCAACAAGCTCAACGCGTCCGTGAAGAGCTGGAGCGTCAGAGGCAGGAATGGGAACGACAACGAACCCAAGGTGGTGAGGCCAAACCTGCTGCGGCCAGCGACCAAACGCCGGCGGTCGAACCGGGGCAACCTAAACCCGCGCCCGACACCGCAGGAGCAAACCCACCCTCGTCCGCTGCTGTGCACAAGCCGGCCCCCAAGGAAACGACGCCAGCACCGGCCGAATCTCGTCCGGCGTCCCAAGCACAAAACACTACAACCTCTGATCCCCACGCATCCCCTAGCGTCCCCCCCGGCGAAGATCGACCGCCACCCTCCGCACAGGCTCAGCAGACTGCCCCAGCCACAGAGTCCGGGGGTAACCAGGCTGCCTCTCCTCGGGAAAAAGGCTCGGCCAGCGGCCCCCGATCGGCCAACCCGTCCGAGCAGCCCACGCGTGATCCCGCTGCTTCCAATAACGCCCAACAGAACCCAAAAAATCCGGCAACGGGGGAGCGAAAGGGGAATGATTCATCGGCTCAGGCGATCCAAAAACCTGGTCCATCCGATAATGCATCCGCTCCTGGAACGAAAAACGGCCAGCCAGAATCTGCAACGCCCCAGCAGCCCCTGAACAGTTCCCAGGGTTCAGCAGCCTCGCAGGAACCATCCCCTTCGGAGAAACTTGCCAAGACCGGAACTGGCCAAGCCGACACATTGAAAAAATCGGATGGTTCCCCATCGTCTGCCCTTAAGCCATCGACCGGATCTGGCAAGGAGCCGACAACAACCGCCGAGAAGAAAGCGTCCCGCCCCACAGCGGGTGAGCTAACACCTGAACAACGCCGCGAGTTAGAGCAGGCCGTTGAGGACCTGGCCAGTGGTGATCCTCAACGGCAACAAGCGGCTCGCGACAAACTAGACAAAACGCTCGGTCCGCAGACACGACAAGCGATTGAGCAGGAACTGCAGCGTCAGCAGGCCGAATGGGAACAATTACAGAAGGATCTGGCCTCGTCCGATCCGGCCCGACGGGCCGCAGCCCAGAAACGGCTGGAAGAACTGCGTCGTCAAACCGATCCGCAGCAAAGTAAAGCCGACGCGAAAACCGCTTTCAATCCATCCGTCCCGGAAGATAAGAAAGAAGCAAACACAGGGGACAAACCCTTCGCTGGTGCCCAAAACTCTGCAGGGTCTGATCCTGGCAGTAAGGAACCGGGGGTGAACAAACATCTACCCAAGGTCAATCCCGATGAGCTGAAAGCGCTGGCAGAAAAAGCCCGGGACCTGCTCTCGACCGATCCCCAGAAACGCCAAGATGCGGAACGAGCCTTGGACGAGAAACTGGGGCGGGAATGGCGCCAGCAGCTACAGCAACAGTTGCAACAACAAGCCACGCCAACGCCGCAGTCGGATGATCCCAAGGTCCAACAAGCCCAACAAGAAGAGTTGCAACGACGTCTAGAGGAATTAGCCCGTCAGCAAGCCCAGCGATCCGAGGTACCGCCAACCGGACCTGGACGGACCCGCGGCCGGATCGATCTGGATAAGTTCCTGCCGCGGGGCGGCGTGCAGGATGACCCACCGTTGCCGGAGATGGAGGCGGACCCGCGTCATCGTGCCCGTACGGCGGCCCTCCAACTCCAGGAATTCGAACGCCAGCGGAGTAACGAGGAACTACTACGTCGTCTCGGGTGGTCGGCAGAAGATTACGAACGCTTCCTGGAAGCTCAGCGGCAGTACGTTGAGCAATTGCAACGAGAGGCGCAGCTCTACGAGGAGAAACTGTCGCCCCCACGCACTGCTCCACCAGGTACACCAACGATTCGTGCCGGTGGTGCCGGCAAATTGGAGAGCCGGCCGGGTGCGACGGCAGGTACTGGTGGCGTGGGTACAGCCCCCGTGGCTCCACCCGGTTTCGAACAAGCCAGCGAACGCTTCTTCGAAGAACTTCGCAAACGACAAAAGAAGTAGCTCCCGTAGATGCGGTAGAGTGAACGACGGCAAAAAGCTTTTAACATTTCCGGGGCCCATCGGCACCCTCATTTATCATAAGTGGGGGTTCAGATCCATGCCCCGGAAGCATATTCTGTACACTTATTCAGAGAGCGTGCATTCATGGACGCACCGCGGTACCTTGTTAGCTTCGACGCGGACACCGCCTTGCATCGCTTCACGGACATTCTGGTGATCGGTGCAGGCATTGCTGGCCTGCGTGCCGCCTTGGAGATTCCGCCGTCGCTGTCGGTGCTGGTGGTTACCAAGGACCGCCTTACCGAAAGTAATAGCACCTATGCCCAAGGGGGCCTGGCCGGCGTCCTGTCTCCGGAGGATCGGTTCGAAGACCACGTTCAGGACACCCTGATTGCCGGCGATGGCCTGTGCGATCCAGATGTGGTCGACATGGTCGTCCGCGAAGCACCGGGGGAGATCGAACGCCTCATTCAGTGGGGCACGCGCTTTGATTTGGAAAACGGTACTTTGGCTCTAACCCGCGAAGGAGGACACAGCCATCGCCGGATTGTGCACGCACTTGGGGATGCCACAGGCTTTGAAGTGATGCGGGCGATCATCGCCCGGGCCCGGCAAATGCCCCATATTACCCTATGGGATGATGCCTTCACCCTCGATCTGTTAACGGATGAAGGACAATGCGTGGGGGCTATTTTGCAGCGCGGGGATTGGGGGCGCGTGCTGGTGTGGGCCCGTCAGGTGATTCTGGCCTCCGGCGGCTGTGGCATGGTGTATCGTGAAACTACCAATCCTCCCGTGGCCACAGGAGACGGCATGGCGGCAGCCTGGCGGGCTGGTGCCCAGCTCCGCGACATGGAATTCATGCAGTTCCACCCGACCATGTTATATGTGGCCGGCTCGGCACGTTACCTGATCAGTGAAGCGGTCCGCGGCGAAGGGGCCTACCTGCGGGACGTCCACGGCGAACGCTTCATGCTACGCTACGACCCTCGCGGCGAGCTGGCTCCCCGCGACATTGTGGCACGGGCCATCTTCCTGACCATGGAACGCACCCAGCATCCGAACGTCTATTTGGATTTAAGCCATCTGGACTCGGACAAAGTTCGGCAACGCTTCCCCGGTATCAACCGGGTGTGCCGGGCCTTCGGCCTGGACATTGCCCGCGACCGCATTCCTGTACGCCCGGGTGCCCATTACATGATCGGGGGAGTAACTGTCGACCGGGACGGTCGCACTACCCTTCCGGGGTTGTGGGCCGCCGGTGAGGTCACCTCCAGCGGCCTGCACGGAGCTAACCGGCTCGCTTCCAACAGTCTGATCGAAGGACTGGTTTTTGGTGCCCGTTGCGGTCGTCTTGCGGCAGCTGCCGCCTTGGCTCAGCCGGGCCGTCTGGCACCGCGGCCCCTCCGCTATCAGCGGCCTGGTCTCGAATCAGCCGATCGCCTCGATATTGCTGACCTGACCGCCTCCCTGCGGAGCCTGATGGTCCGCAAAATGGGCATCATCCGGGACGCTCAACGGCTTAGCGAAGCCCGGCGCGACGTAGATTTCTGGTGTCGCTACGTGCTGGTCCGCGAATTCGATACACGCCCCGGTTGGGAATTGCAAAACCTGCTGAGCGTGGCCCGGCTCATGATCGACGCCGCTCTACAACGCGATGAGTCACGTGGCACCCACTTCCGCAGCGATCATCCGCAGCGTGACGACATCCGTTGGGCCCGTCGCCACGTCGTCGCCCCGCCCCGCCTGGAAATGGCTTCCTCGGTCGCCGCACCAGACCAGCCGGTTTTGCCAGCTCGAACGACCGACATCCTTGCCGCTGTTCCCAGTTCTCCAACCACCGTCCCCAACCCCTGACAAGGAGGAATAGCTATGATGCGATCCTTCTTTACCTTGACGCTCTCTGTCCTGCTACCTGCCTGTCTATCCGCACAGCCACCCGACACGGCTCAACCACCAAAGTCACCGCAACAGGGGAACAAACCGATGCTCGGGCTTACTCTGGAAATTGTGGCCAAAAAAAATGTTTACGTGTTTGATGGCGGCGGCAAAACACCACAAGAGTACAAAAAACACCTCGAGTCCTTGGCCGAACGCCTCAAAAAAGGCGAAGCCGTCGATCCTCCGTCGCCACTGCAAATCGATCTGGTGTTGCGGCTAACCAACACGTCGGAACAACCCATCGTCGTGCACGTCGGTGGCGATCCCAACGTTTACACCTTCACCCTTAGCGGTGGCAGCGGTGTAGTGGTCATGAATAACCCCGTGGCGTTCACAACGGAATTCCGCATGCCCAAGGCCATTACCCTAGCGCCCGGTAAAAGCCATGACATCCCCGTAACTACGCTGGCTGATGGACATCGCGGCTTTTCCCGGTTACTGTTTTGGACTGGGCCCGGTGAATACACACTGACCGCCGAATACGTACTCACCGACGCCGAGGGACGCCCGGGCATTACTCTCAAAAGCTCCCCCACCAAAATTACCGTTCGCCAGAAGTAATGCTAGTCGAGGACACAGCGAACGCAACTATTCGGGTGACGGCCAATCGAAACTCAGCCGAGGCTTGTAACCGCTTCAGCAATTTGGGAGAAAGTGACATCGTTTTCAGGATAGTTGGGGACCGAGTTGACGCAAGCGGTCCTTGAGGAAGCGTGCCCGGGCGACGTTACGCTCTTCGCCATCCAAGGTGTGGCCCAGAATTTTCTGCAGATGGGCCGCCTGGCATTGAATAAATAGCTGGTTAACTACCGTGGTAGGTATGTTATCCACGAGTTTCAAGTGGATGCCGAGGCGGACCACCGACAGCAATTCCATGGTTTCCTCGGCGGTGATCAGAGTGGCGCTGCCCAAAGCCCCCAAGGCACGAGCCACGCGGTTCTGCTCGATCTGTCGCTGCTCCTGAAGCAGGAGCTGACGGGCCTGGCGTTCGCTATCCAGAATGATGTGAATGACCTCACGCAATTCATGAAGAATACGCTGTTCGGACTTGCCCAGAGTCACCTGATTAGAGATCTGATACAGGTCTCCCAAGGCATGGCTGCGTTCGCCATGCAGTCCCCGCACTGTGAGTTGGATTTTCTGGATGGCTCGCAAGGTGCGTTCCAGTTGTCGGGTCAGGTTGAGGGCAGGCAGGTGTAGCATCACGCTGGCTCGCAGGCCGGTGCCAACATTGGTGGGACACGCTGTCAAGTAGCCGAACTGTGGATGAAACGCAAAGGGAAGATAGGCTTCCAGGGCATCGTCCAGTTGATTGATCTCCTGCCAGGCTTCTTCCAGGGCAAAGCCGCTACGCAACACTTGCAGACGCAAATGGTCCTCTTCGTTGACCATAATACTGACGGATTCCTGCGGGTCGAAGGCAACGCCGCAGGGGCCCTGGTGCGTGGCCAGCTCTGGACTGATCAGTTGACGTTCAACCAGAAATTGACGATCCAAGGGCGAGAGGGTAGCCAGGTCATGATATTCAAGGGTGTAGGGAAGTCGGACTTTGGCCAGGGCGTCCCGAACCCGTCGCACCACGGCGGCCTTCTGCGGGGGATCGGCCCGGTTGGTAAATGGCAGATCGGCCAGGTTACGGGCCAGGCGGATCCGTGTCGACAAAATGATGTCCGAGTCGGGCCCGGTCCCGCGTAACCATTCGCCCAGGTTGGGAAGCAAGGCGTCGAGGTTCATCGCCAGGTTCCTTCAACGTCGCGTTCCATCTGACGGATGCGGTCGCGTAGCCGGGCGGCCAATTCATAGTCTTCCGTGGCCACGGCCTGCTGCAACTGCTGACGGAGTTGTTGCAACTCGTTATGCCGCTGGGCCCAACGCGGGCGCTTGCCGCGATGCTGCGTGGCCCGATGGATCCGCTCCAACAGCGGTTCCAACATGGTTTGAAACTGAACGTAGTCAGCGGCACAACCGAGCCGCCCTTCGACCTTCAGGCGTTCGTAGCTCTGACCGCAGTGCGGACAAGCGGCCCCCTCCGCCCCTCCCTCTTTGTTACGCACTGCTTGTAACAGCAACTGCAGCAGGGCTTTAAGATTCAACGGGGCACCTCCCGGAGCCGGAAGCAGTTTCCGCTCCCGGGCGCAGCGATCGCACAAATGCATTTCCCGCTTGTGACCTTGAATGATGTCTGTTAAATGAATGGTCGCGGGATTATGACAAAATTGGCATTTCATGGCCATTCCCACGCTGCCGCGACCCCGGCCTCTGGACCGCGGAAGCTTCCCTGCACGCCCTGCAAAATATTTTATCGTCTACTGGCGTTACTTACGAGATTGACCCGGTGTAACTCGACCCCCACCCGCACGTAACTTGCCAGTGCATTTGCTGTTATGCCAAATAACTATAACATCTTTTGCTCATTGGAGCCGTTGTACGTTTGTGAAAATTCAAATATTTCTACCGATTCATATGGACACTTAATAGCTCGTGGACAGCTACATCACAATCTGATGCCAGAATCGCGAGCTAGCAGGTAGTAGCGCTCAACGCCCCTCTTCTAATTGACGGATGCGATCCCGGATACGAGCGGCTTCCTCATAGCGTTCCTCGCGGATTAGCCACTGCAACTGCTGACGCAATTGGGTCAATTCAGCCTGCTGAGCCTGGGACAAGGGCCCACGCCGTGGGGTCTTGCCTTCATGCCGGGTCTGTCCATGGAGGCTTTCCAGTAGCGGAGCAATTTCCTCCTGAAAAACCGTATAGTCTTGGGCGCACCCAAAGCGACCATGGCTGCGGAACGCTGTAAAGGTCAAACCGCAATGAGAGCAACTCTTGTTGACGATCTCACTCCGCTCCTGCTGGCCTACTCCCCCCGCCTGCTGTTGCAACTGGGCCGTTATCAGCGCCTTGTAACAATTTTCACATAAGTGGACGTCCTCTACCTGCCCTGGACCCAGAATTTCCGTGATGTGAATAACGGCTTTGTTCGGACAACGCTGGCATTTCAGCATGGCTGACCGCCTCCCCCTTATCGAGCTTTCCCTGGGCCAATCACCGGGATGCTCTTTTGCCCCCCTATCAATTCCCGACTGCAGGTTGCCAAGATTGCATTCGCTTACCCGGTTCAAAAACTATTGAATATGCCCATTCGCAATTACAAAAGCACTCGAACTCTGATACTCGGTCTTGTCAAAAGATCCCAGCTATTGCGGTAGAAGGCACATGCATGAAGCGTCAGGTAGGCAACCTTGGCTGCCCGTGTTCGACTTTTCTCTATTACGACCCAAATGGTACAGATTAGGGTTTGGACCCCTCTTTCCCGCCCCTATGGTTTGATCAAATTCTAGCAGACCCAGCGGGAATTCCCAAGAGTTGTGCCGCAGAGCACACAGAGCAACGCTGATTATCAGATCATAACATTATGTCCCACACGCAACACAGATTGCTGCAGGATAGCCGGCGGCACGATTGGGATGAACCGCTATTCCAAGCAAGTCATCGAGAAATAGTACGAGCAAATCCCGACGAGCATGAGAACTCAAGGAAGGATGATGAGTGGAGCCAACAAGTAAGCCACTCCGCAGTGTCGAGGCGATGCTTCCTTTAGATCTTAAACACGTTCACACAAACCATATGCATTTGAGTTTGTATGTGTGAAACCTGGCGAAACGCAAGAGGCGAAGCAAATTACTTCTATCCAAGTCGCTACTTTTTCCTGGCTATTATGGAACATCGGTGCACGGATCAGAACCGATATAGGCGGAGTTAAAAGTCAAGTGGACCGGCTTGATGGTTCTGATCTGCACAAAGCAAAGATCAAAGACAGCGATGTCAGGATCGATACTACCGGAAAACTCCTCAAGGCGATAATCGGTTTATGCCGATGGTAGGGAGCAGGAGGACGAGAAGGGGTTGTCCGGCTGGGGTGACTTGTCGGGGGGAGGTCATCCAGTAGCAGGTAGAGCCGCCAGCGCGGGCAGGGTCGTCGGTGGGGGAAATAGGACGCCGTCGATCGCATGATTTTTCGTCCAGTGCAGGGAGCAGGAGCGTACCATGCGCAAGGGAGTGTTAGGATCGTTAGCGGCATTGGCGGCGGGCGCAGGTGCGGCCTTTGGTCAGGCGACCCCCGCGCCGATGACATCGGTCGGGGCGCCGCCAGCCGCGCTGTCTCATTCCACCGCAATGCCTCCCAATGTGGCCGGGTCGATTATCCCACCAACCTCACCTAGCCTCGTTCCTGCTGAGCCAACAGGCGAACCGCTGGTCAATCCTCTAGCGGCTCCTGTCTATCCACCGCCAGGCCTCTACGGGGTACCACGCTACGAACTGCCTGCGGACTATCTCAGTGGATATGGCGAGGCTCC
>JANWVV010000038.1 GCA_025055795.1 Gemmataceae bacterium | reverse complement strand
TTTCTTCTAAGCCGGAACCGGTCCGACATAATCCCTGTGATCCTGATCCCTGGATCACCGCATCACCCCTTACTGCAGCGGTCTCGACGCCACCCCACGTCGGGATCTGCTCTGTTATGTACGGATGGAACCTGTTCTTCTTGCCGCGCTAACGTTCTCAACGCCCCTCTGCCTTGCCGGTGCTCTCTCCAGGAGCAGTCGGACCGCACACACCCCGCTTTCTGCTCTGCCCTTCAAGAGAGGCTATTGTCTTTCGACGTCGATAAACGCACTACATCCAGTCGGGGCTGGCAACGGATGCCCCACAAACGACCCCTTGGAGAAAGGGGAGCAAATTCATAAGCTAAGCGGGGTTTTGGGCTGATTGTTCCCACGGTGGACCTCGAAGGCAAAGGAGGTTCCCCCTGGCAATAAGGATGGAAAGTAAAGACAATCCAGCCCGGTTTGCTGCCCGCACAACTGACGATGCCCAAACGTACCGACCTCCGCAAGATCCTGGTGATTGGCTCCGGTCCGATTGTGATCGGCCAGGCCTGCGAGTTTGATTACTCGGGTACGCAGGCCTGCAAGGCATTACGGGAAGAAGGCTATACCGTGGTGCTGGTCAACTCCAATCCGGCCACGATCATGACCGATCCGGAGATGGCCGACCGCACCTACATTGAGCCGATTCACTGGCCGGTGGTGGAAAAGATCATAGCCGCCGAGCGGCCCGACGCCCTATTGCCCACCCTGGGCGGTCAGACCGCGCTCAATACCGCCATGGATCTGGTCCGCCATGGGGTACTGGCCCGCTATGGCGTGGAGATGATCGGGGCCAAGGCCCAGGTCATCGAAAAGGCGGAGGATCGCCAGAAGTTCAAGGAAGCCATGCTCAAACTGGGGATCGACGTCCCCCACAGCGGCGTGGTGCGTTCCCTGGCCGAGGCCATAGACATTCTGGACACCATCGGTCTGCCCTGCGTACTGCGGCCCAGTTTCACCCTGGGCGGCACTGGTGGCGGCATCGCTTATAACCGCGATGAATTCGTCGAGCTGATCAACCGCGGCCTGCAACTGTCCCCCGTTGGTGAGGTCCTGGTCGAAGAATCCGTCATCGGCTGGAAAGAGTTCGAACTGGAGGTCATGCGTGACCGGGCCGATAACGTTGTCATCATCTGCTCGATTGAAAACGTCGACCCAATGGGGGTGCACACCGGCGATAGCATCACCGTCGCGCCGGCCCAGACCCTCACCGACAAGGAATACCAACGCATGCGCGATGCCGCCATTGCCATTATCCGGGAAATTGGTGTGGAGACCGGCGGCTCCAACATCCAATTCGCAGTCAACCCCAAAGATGGCCGCCTGGTAGCCATCGAGATGAATCCGCGTGTCAGTCGTTCCAGCGCCTTGGCCTCCAAGGCCACTGGCTTTCCCATCGCCAAAATCGCGGCCAAACTTGCCATCGGCTACACCCTGGACGAACTACGCAATGACATTACCCGGGAAACACCCGCTTGCTTTGAACCGACCATCGATTACGTAGTGACCAAAGTACCGCGTTTTGCCTTCGAGAAGTTCCCTGAGGCCGATCCGACCCTGACCACCCAGATGAAATCGGTTGGCGAGACGATGGCCATCGGACGGAATTTTCCCGAATCGCTGCAGAAGGCCTTGCGTGGGTTGGAAGTGGGCCGGTTCGGCCTGGGATGCGACCGCAAGGATCGCTGGGGCACCGAGCAGCAACCCAGCCGTGAGGAGATCATCCGCAAACTGGCACACCCGAATGCCGAACGGATCTGGTACATCCGCTATGCCCTGCTCGATGGCCTCACCGTCGACGACATCCATCAACTTACCCACATCGATCCCTGGTTTGTGCGTCAGATCGAGCAACTGGTCCAAGTGGAACAACGGTTGCGACAGTGTAGTTCGCTGGAACAGGTAACGCCGGAACTGCTGTGGGAAGCCAAGCAATACGGATTTGTCGACCGGCAACTGGCCCACCTGTGGGATTGTGCCGAAAGCGACATCCGCCGGTTGCGGCAGAACTGGGAGGTGCTGCCGGTCTTCAAATCGGTAGACACCTGCGCTGCCGAGTTCGAAGCCTACACCCCTTACTACTACTCGACCTACGAAAGGCCCATGCGTTCCGTCACAGGCGGTACGCTGCGCGAAGACGAAGTCCGGCCTGGGAGCGGTAAACCACGCATCATGATTCTGGGGGGAGGCCCCAACCGTATCGGTCAGGGGATCGAATTCGACTACTGCTGCGTGCAGGCCGCCTTCGCCTTACGCGACGCCGGCTACGAAGTCATCATGGTCAACTCCAACCCGGAAACGGTTAGTACCGACTACGACACCTCGGATCTACTATTTTTCGAGCCGCTGACGGTCGAGGACGTCCTCAACGTCTACGAGCGGACCCGCCCGCAGGGGGTCATTGTACAGTTCGGCGGTCAGACGCCGCTCAACCTGTCCAAAACCTTGGAATTGCACGGCGTGCCCATCATCGGTACCAGTGTGGACAGCATCGACATTGCCGAGAACCGCGAGCGGTTCGCCCGTCTGATCCACGAACTGGGATTGCAACAACCGGCCAACGGAACCGCCATTGATGCGGCCCAGGCCCTGCGTGTGGCCCGCAAGATCGGCTTTCCCGTCCTGGTCCGTCCCAGCTTCGTGCTGGGTGGGCGGGACATGCGAATCGTCTACGACGAGCATGAGTTGCTGCAGTACATGAATCGCATCGAGCCGGAGTTGTCTCCCGAGAGGCCGGTACTCATCGATCAGTTCCTGGTCAATGCGGTGGAAGTGGACGTCGACTGCCTGGCCGACGGCCAACGCACCTACGTTGCCGGGGTGATGCAACACATCGAGGAGGCTGGCATCCACTCGGGTGATTCGGCCTGCGTGTTGCCGCCGTACAGTCTGCCGCCGGATATTGTGGCCGAAATCCAGCGTCAGACTCGCCTGCTGGCCCAGGCATTGCGGGTGCGTGGCCTGATGAACATCCAGTTTGCCGTTGCCGGCTTACGCAACCACAACGCCGGCCACAAGCCCCATGTTTATGTGCTGGAGGCCAATCCGCGGGCCAGCCGTACGGTCCCGTTTGTCTCCAAGGCTGTCGGTCTTCCCCTGGCCCGTCTGGCGGCCCTGGTGATGGTCGGCAAAACACTGGACGAATTAGGACTGCACCAGGAAATCGTGCCCCGTCACTATTCCATCAAGGAAAGTGTCTTTCCCTTCAACAAGTTTCCAGGGGTGGACATCATCCTGGGCCCGGAGATGAAATCCACGGGCGAAGTCATGGGGATCGACGACCAGTTCCCGCTCGCGTTTGCCAAGTCGCAACTGGCCGCCAATTCCCCTTTGCCCCGCTCGGGCACCATCTTCATTTCCGTAGCCGACCGCCACAAAGCCGAGGTAGTCCCGATTGCCCAGCAGTTTGCTCAACTTGGTTATAAATTGATTGCCACGCGGGGCACGGCCCGTCATCTGGCCGCTCATGGTATTGCCGTGGAAGAGATTCCCAAAATCGCCGAGGGTCGGCCCAATCTGCTGGACCTGATGAAAAACGGTCAGGTGGCTTTGATCATCAATACCCCCAGTGGTCACGGCCGGGCTACCGACGAGGGACGCATCCGCGCCACGGCTGTTACCTTGGGGGTAACGTGCATTACCACACTAGCGGCGGCCCAGGCAGCGGTGGATGCCTGTAGAGCCTTGCAACATGCGGAACTGACGGTCACCGCCCTGCAAGACCGCTTTGCCCGCAGCCAGCACCATTGATGCCTCAAGTCTACGCTTGTGCGAACATCGTCAGCTGTTCACGCAAACGGCTGCACGGAGCCTATCGGGACCATCCGAGCGTCGCATGGACTGGGCGTTGGACGCCCGGTGTCTCAGGTGTGCATGGCATCGTAAGCGAGCAGAGCCAACGGACCGTACAACATCACGGGCAACCAGGCGGCCAGCGGTGGGGTAATGTATTCCGCATCACCCAGGGCCTTGCACCCCAGGACGCACACGTAAAAACCCGCCCCGATAACCACGCACAGACCCGCGCTGAGCACGACATGCCGGTGCGGATTCCACAAAATGACGGACACGCCTAAGACCACCAGGAGCACTCCTACACAGGGGCGAGTCAGCCGGGTATGGAACAAAACGGCCAGTTTCTCCTGGCGCCGTCCCTCGGAACTGGTCAGCAACTGGTAAAGACGTGAGGTGGCAGCGTGGACGTACCAGGTGTTCCCCCGGTTGACCGCGTCGAAATTGGCGGTTTCGACCTTCAGGAAGAAGCGGCCCGGTCCTAGAACGGTCAAATTCAGGGGCGGAGGACCGGAAAAGCTGTCCGGAGTGGCATTGATCAGCAACCAGCCACCGGTAAGGGGGCCGTCCCCCGGCGGAATGTAAAAGGCCTCGGCCGCTACCAGATGCATCATGCCCCCAGGCGAATGCTCGGGAAAGGTGACGTATAACCACTCAATGCGCTTGTCTTTACGAAAGCCGGCCTGGCCTTCCAGATGGATACCGGAACTATCGAAGGTACCCAGTAACACCTGCGCTTTGGCCCCCTCGGGGTCGTCACGCGACGTCATGAGCTGATCGGCCAGTTCAGGAATGACAAACTCCTGATTGAGAGGTGGTAATACTAAGGTGGCTGTCGCCCCCAGCAGCACAGGCCGGATTACCCGTCGCGTTGGGATCCCCGCCGATAACTGGGGCAACAGTTCGTTGTTGCGTAACAACCAGGCGACGGTAAAGGTAGCGGCCATCAGGGTGATGGCCTCGGCCATCAGGTCGAATACCTGAGGCAACCGTACTAGGTAGTAGTAAGCGATGTGCCGAACGATGGCCCACCACCCCCCAGGGCGATTCACGTAGGCGTCTAGGTGGGTGAACAGATCAATCACCACAAAAAGAGTGATAAAACTAACACCTGCAAATACGTAGGAGCGCAGGAAGGACCAGAGCAGCATGCGATCCAAGGTGGTGATCATGGCTCCGTTCCTCGACGCGGATAGGGAGCCACAGGCGGCTGGCGTTCTGACCGCCGCCGGTAGTTCTGCACAAATTGGATGATGAAGTCATCGGCTTGGCTAGCGGCCATGTAGCCATATCCATTCGCCCGCAGCTCCCGAAGAGCTTCCCCCGCCGACCAGCCTTCGTATTCCATGCGGTAGATCGCCGTCAGCCGACCAGTACGATGCAACCCGGCGCGACAATGCAACAACACGGGGTGGTTGCGTACATCGTCCAGAATGGCCAGAAAATCCTCGACTGCGGGCGGTATTTGATCGAGGCGGTTATTCTCTGGCAGCAGATCGGGGGTCAGCACAACATAGCGCACTCCCAATTGGGCACATAGCTCGCTTTCCCGGATCCGGCCCCGACCCAGCCAGTACTCCGGTAACAGTGGATCCGGGGATTCATGCTGCAAATTGATGACGGTGCGGATCCCATACCGTTGGATGGCCTCACGCAGCCCGGCCGCTGTCATCTGACCTGCTCGATACAACACGCCGTCCGTAACGACACGCAAACGTTTGGCCTCGACGTACCGGTAGCGGTACCACAGGGGAGCGGGAGCCAATACCATAACCACTAGTCCTGCCCCCAGCAACCAGCGAAGCCCTCCGGCCAACGCCTTACCCATCTGTGCCGATCACCCCCGTCAATCCCCCACAAGATCGCCTGATACCGTTCATCAACTGATAGCCCTCCATGTGACTATGTCAATGCCAATGTCGCCCCCAGCTATAGTGCGCTTTTCTGAATTGTGGTTCCTGAACGGCGACCAATGTGTGCTTTTCGCTACAATCCACAGATTCGTGGCTGACCCCAGTCACTGTGCGCGATTGGGCTAACTGTAGCGGCACAGGCATGGGAATAAGAGATGATCCATTTGGCTATGTGGGCTATCCCTA
This sequence comes from Gemmataceae bacterium, assembly GCA_025055795.1. Classification (GTDB taxonomy): domain Bacteria; phylum Planctomycetota; class Planctomycetia; order Gemmatales; family Gemmataceae; genus Thermogemmata. Next base: position 38,319 of record JANWVV010000038.1, on the reverse strand, counting down.
ACCCGCGGTAGCCGTTCCCAAGTGTTTTTCGAAGATTTGGTACCCAAGCTAGACAGTCAGTCGAGGCCGTCCTTTTTGCTTGACGGCTTGAAGCGAACGGTTTACAGTGAAAAAAGAGACAGCGAAGCACCGCGGGCAATCCCGATTCCACGCTACCCAATTGCTTTGTGCGGGCCGGAATGAAAGATGGATTGTTGCCGCGGGCATTGGAAGGGAAATCCCACATCCGCTCGTGGGTTTCCCATCTCACAGGTAACATAGGAGTTCGCCCACAGAGGGAGGGGCTCGACATGGCCGGACTGTACGTTTTTCTGACGGCACTATCGCTGGTGACCGCTGAGCCGATGCAAAGCAGCAACCCTACCATTCGCGGCCAATATCTGGAGGCCCGGACCTGTGACGTGTATACCGGCTCCTGTTTTGCCAATGCCGACACTGGGCTGACGGGCCGCAACGCGGTCCTGGCATGGAAAATTGAACAAGGTAGCTATCGCGGCTGCAACCTGGATGGACTGGCAGTGGCTGTGGTCCTAGCTGCCAGCGACACGCTGGGTCTGAAGCAATCGGCACCTGCCAAGGCGGTGGTCATCGTCGACACTGCTGCCAACGCGGAGCAACGGCAAGCCTTGGTAGCTTTCGTGCGTGCCCAGACCGGCAATCTGATTGGCGAAATCGTGGCGGTCCGCTCGGCCCCGGTGCAACTCAGCCAGTGCCCCTGCGACAATGGAGCCTGTGCACGCCTGACCGCAGACAACGTCCAGGTGGCCACACGGTGCATCTATCCCGAACATGATAAAGCATGTGGCAACGAATCGGTCCAATACCCCCCACTGGCCCGTGGTGTTCAGGCAGTGGCAGCAATGACCGTTGAACACTCCTACACTGGCAAAGAGCTGAACCAGACTTGGCAGGATGCGGGCCGCCGCGGCGCGTTTGTGGGACGATTCTCCAGCCGCTAAGCTTCCCTGGACACCGTCTCGTGCGGCGCGTGCCCTTTGCGAGCTTTCACTCAAACCGCTTTCTGCCATTTGTCCCCCACAAGGCGGAGGCAAGGGCCACAAATTGCCTGTAAATAGACGTAATAGGGTAACACCCGTATCTCTTCAACCGAGGTGATATGCTCAGATGGGACGACAGGTAGCATGTCCCCTCCCACAGTCAGCTCTGAATAGTGGAGACGGGAGCGTGTGGATCAATCCCCCACAAGGGAAGATGATTTTGCTGTCACTCAAGCATTCGACCTGAAAGAAAGGGACTATCGTTCGATAAACACCGGATCGACACCCTTGGTTGACAAGCGGTAGGTCTGCCCGAAGGCCGTCCTCATTATAGCTGCTTTTTGTGACGTCCATTGATGTCTGATCCCCAGCCAAACCTCAATGTAGGTGCTATCTGGAGAGGAAAAATAATGCTTGCGCACCGACGATTGATAATCGTCACACTGGTAGGGGTTGTCGGAGTGGTCTGTTGGGCGTCGGTAGGAGTCGCGGACCTGCCCAAATGGACGGTCCGAGTGACCGAGAGAACGGTACCGAATGATCTTAAGGCGGAGATCCAAGCCGTTTTGTCACCGACCACGCTGGAAGTACGGGACGAAAACGGCCAGGTAGTCGCCCACTTCTGGCGACGCAAGGAACTCCCTCTTAAAGGCAAGGAACTGGCCGATGGCTACGCCGCGATCCCAGAAGGCACGCTGATTGGTGCAGTGCAGTGGCTGCAACCTTGGTCCGACTATCGTAAGCAAAAGGTTAAACCCGGAGTGTACACCTTGCGTTTTGCCCGCCAACCGATGGATGGCGACCACATGGGTACAGCCCCTTACAACGAGTTTCTACTGCTGGTGCCGGCAGCCCTGGATGAAAAACCGGAGCCACTGGCCGTTGATGATCTGCACACCCTCAGTGGCAAAAGCGTCGGACGCAAACACCCTAGCATGATGTTACTGTTCCCCTACCGCAAAGGAACCAGTAATACAACACAACTGACGGCCCGACCCCAGGAACACCTGACCCTGGACTTCACTATTCCCGTCAATGGAGGCGGGGAACTCGGCTTTGCCGCGACGGTCATCGGCCATACCATGGCCGAATAAAATAAGCCGACAATTCAAACCCGCTACTTGTGCCCTGTGGATGAGAGCTTAGGGATCCGACCATCCAAGCGCACAACCCGTTATCTGGCAAACGGCGACACCGGGAAAAACACTTGCTGAATTCCAGCCCACTCGACCTTAATGGCAACCATAGGTTACGTCAAACTGCATCAGGCAGACCCCGTTCACCAGACTGAACAGAGGCAATAGTTCTACTGCCAGGCGAAGTCATAACGGCTGGCGAGATTGTCGACGTTTGAATCTTGCTTTCAGGGGACGACGGCAAGGTGACTGATTGCAACGGTCGATGGATTTAGGCAAGTCGTGCTTTGTCTTGTGCACGAGGGGTGCCGGCTCATGGACACCGTGCTGGATGAGTTGGTAGCGGCGCGGGACCAGAACCTGGAGTGCGTGTACTGTCAAGTGGTAGAGACGCGAGGCAGTACTCCGCAGAAGGCAGGGGCCGCCATGCTGGTCTATGCCGATGGTCGGCAGAGCGGTACCTTGGGGGGAGGATGCATTGAAGCAGACGTTCGGCGGCGTGCCCTGGCCCGCCTGCATGACCAGGCCGCTCCCCTTTTGTGCACCTTTACCCTGGACGGCGACTATGGCTGGGATGATGGACTTATCTGCGGTGGTCGCATGACCATATTGATCCATCCGCTGACGGCCCGCAGCGATGCCGACCAGACCGCCCTGACTTACTACCGTCGCCTGCGTGATCAGTTCCAGACAGGCATGGGGCATTGCGAAGTCATCGCCTTGGAGGACACCCCCTGGTGGTCGCGGACGAGCCGCTGGCTGTTTGCAGATAGTCAGTTGCTGGCGGCCTGGGGTAGCCCAACGGTGACCACGACGGAGGTGGTCCAGCAGGTACTCAGCCGACGCCCCTGGTCACACCCGGGTGATGAGCCTTTAGCGGCACGTCCTACCTGCCGGCAGGGCTTGGCCTGGTTACCCACGCCGCGACGCAAGGTGGTCCTGATTGTCGGAGCGGGTCATGTGGGACAGGCGGTTGCTCAACTGGCCACCGCCGTGGACTTTGATGTATGGGTGCTCGATGACCGGGCCCGCTACGCCAGCGCCGAACGGTTTCCTCAGGCACGCCGCCGCCTGGTAGCGCCGATCGGCACCGCCTTGCAGCAACTGGCACCCAGCTTGAATCCCGACGTGTATGCCGTCATTGTTACCCGTGGTCACAACCACGACGAAGAAGCCCTGTTCCACCTGGCTCCCAGTCCCTGCGGCTACCTGGGGATGATTGGCAGCCGCCGCAAGATCCGCCTCATCTTCGAAGATTTGCAGCACCGCGGGCTGTCGCCCACTCTGCTGCAACGCGTTCGGGCACCCATCGGTCTGCCCATCGGCTCGCAGTCCGTCATGGAAATCGCCATCAGCATCGTGGCCGAACTGATCGCCTGGCGGAACCTGGGACCGGAGTCGTTTCTCCGCGGCTTCCCACAAGCCATTTCCGCCGATGATGGGCAGGGTCTATCCGCCGATGGTCCGCCCGCTATCAACGCTGAAAACAAAGCTGGAGGTAACTCGCTTTTCCCAAGCCCAACCACCTCCTGCGCCGGAGCCTCTTCGTCCAGTTCTCTGGAACGTCCCGATACCCCTGCTGTTCAGGAGTTTGCATAGTGTCGGTCGTTGCCGTTGTTCCAGCGGCCGGTCAGAGCCGGCGGATGGGACGGCCCAAACTGCTGCTGCCCTGGAAGGGCAGCACCGTCGTCGAAACGGTCGTGCACACGGTGCGTCAAGGAGGAGTCGACCGGGTGCTGGTGGTGATAGGGCCAGAGAGCTTTCCCCTAGCTGCACGGGCCGCCGCGGCGGGAGCGGCCATTTTGACTTTGCCGGCATCCACCCCCGACATGCGTACCACGGTGGAATATGGCCTGCACTATCTGCGTCGCCAAGGCTGGCTCCACCTGCCCACCGACGCCTGGCTGCTGGTGCCCGCGGATCATCCGACGTTGCCGGTAGCCGTCGTCCAACTCCTGGTGCACCGCTGGACCACCGAGCACTGCGACGACATAACATCGTCGCCCAAGCCCGGGCCGGATAACCCATGGGCGGGCCCCTGCGGACCGATTCTGGTACCCACCTGGCAAGGACGCCGAGGCCACCCTCTCTTGTTGGCCGCCAACTGTGTCCGTCCCTTGCTGACATTGCCCGCTACCTGTGGAATCAACGCCCTGCTGCACCATCCCGCTGCGAACGTGATCGAACTACCCTGTGAAAAACCTGACATCCTGACCGATCTGGACACCCCCGCCGACTACGCCCGCTTGTTGGCTTCCGATGCCGCGGCTTCCCCCTAACGGATACACAGACAATCACAGAGTCCATACACGAACCTTACCCACGGGATACACTTTAGCTCACAGGCGTCCCGTATTACCACTGGCTAGATCATTTGTTGAGGCTGATGCTTTCAGGCCTTGGAGCTATTCGTTCCCATCCTCTGCCAGAAGACGACGGCTGCCAAAGTCACGCCAACTCATAACCTGTCCGTGGATGTCCTGCCTGTGAACAGCCCTGCCTCCGACCATCGGACACCGTCCGCGAGCGGAAGGGGCAAAGTCTGGTCATGGGCTGTGTCGGGTGGAGTCCGCAGGACCGGCTCGGGCGACGTATGATGAGGGCAAGCCGGGTATTGCCCGTAGCCAGAAGAGGCGAATTTTTGTGCGGTTGGGCCACCAGGTGCGTGGCCTGCAACAAGGAGGAAATGAACTGGATCATGCCTCGGGTACTGATTGCCGACAAACTGGAGGCGGCGGGGATCGAGTGGTTGCGTCAGGCGGGTCTGGAGGTGGAGATCCGTCTGGGGTTAAAAGGGGAGGAGTTGGCCGCGGCCTTGCGGGAATGTGACGCTTGTATTGTGCGGTCGCAACCTCGGATTACCGCGGCGTGCCTGGAGCAGCCGGGGCGGTTGCGGGCGATCGCCCGGGCGGGCGTGGGGGTCGACAACATTGACGTGGCCGCGGCCACCCGCAAAGGGATCGTGGTCATGAACACGCCCGGTGGCAATACCATCTCCGCGGCTGAACATACCTTGGCGTTACTGTTGGCCCTGGCCCGGCGCATCACCGAAGCGGACGCCCGCCTCAAAAGCGGTGGCTGGGACCGTAACGCTTTCATCGGTACCCAGCTAGCCGGTAAAACCCTGGGGATCATCGGTTTAGGCCGCATCGGCCGTGAAGTGGCCCGTCGGGCCAAAGCCTTCGACATGCGGATCCTCGTGCTCGACCCGTTTGTCAGTGCCGCTAAAGCGGCCGAACTTGGCTACGAAATGGCTGCCAGTCTGGACGACCTGCTGCCCCAGGTCGATTTTCTCACTTTGCACGTGCCCTTGTCGGACGAGACCCGTGGCCTGATCGGCGCACGTGAACTAGCCCGGATGAAACGAACGGCCCGGATTATCAATGTGGCCCGCGGTGGCGTCGTAGACGAGGCCGCCCTGGCGGAGGCCCTGCACAAAGGCCTGATCGCGGGCGCTGGTATCGACGTTTTTGCCATCGAGCCGCTACCGGCCGACAACCCGTTGCTGCGGGCGCCCAACGTGGTGCTGACCCCTCATCTGGGCGCCTCCACGGTAGAAGCCCAGGAAACCGTGGCCTTGGAGGCCGCCCAACTGATCACCAGCTTTCTGCTCCAGGGACGAGTAGCCAACGCCGTCAACATGCCGGCTGTCGATCCGCAGGAACTGGCCGAGGTCCGACCGTTTGTCGATCTGGCCCGCCGTCTCGGCCTGTTGCAGGCCCAACTGGCTCAAGGGGCCGTCCGCCGAGCCACCATCGTCTACAAAGGAGACCTGGCCGGCAAAAAGACCCGTCTGCTCACAGCCGCCTTCACCGCCGGATTACTCGAATTCCGCCTCAGCGAAGGGGTCAACCTGGTTAATGCCGAAGTACTGGCCAGCGACCGCGGCATCGAGATCAGCGAATCCTCATCGCCCAAGCGGGGTGACTTTGCCGCTATGATCGCTACTGAAGTCGAGACTGAACAGGGGGTTACCCTGGCTGCTGGCACCCTTTTCGGGGATCAGTACCCCCGCCTGGTCCAGCTCGGCCCCTTCCGCATGGAAGGTTACCTCGATGGCGTGATGATGTTCTTCAACCACCGAGACGTCCCGGGCTTGATCGGTTATGTCGGCACCATCTTCGGCAACCATCAGGTCAACATTGCTCAGATGACGGTCGGACGCCAGGCACCGGGGGGTGATGCCATCGGTATTCTCAACCTGGACAGTCCACCCCCCGAGGAAGCAATTGCCGCTGTCCAAGCCCACCCCCAGATTCGTAACGTGCGAATTGTCAAGCTGCCGCCACCCGGTGAAACGCCCCCCTGGCTGGGTGGCCTTTGACCGCACGCCCCCTTACTCCTTGCCGCCACCGCAGGACAGTCGGCCCCGGCCACCAACTCCGGACACACTTGCTCAATCCGCCCAACCAGCAATAAAGCAACTGTTTATCTGACCGGGCACTCTGTTCCGCTGAGCGGTACAAGTTATTCTTCCTTCGACACCCAGACCAGCAAACGCATCCACGCATTGTCGGCCAGAAGCATTTTGCCAGCGGCGATCACGAGGACAACTCCTAGCAATTTTCGTAGGGTCGAAATCCGGGCATAACGGGTACCCAGATGAGTTCCCAGCCAGCCGCCGCCAACTACGGCAACCAGCCACAAGCCCAAGGCCGATGGCACAGCGACAAGACCCCGACTACTGATCAGCCCGCCCAGCCCCGCCAGGGAATTAACCAGGATAAAGGCGGCCGCGATGCCGGCACTCTGACGGGTGGTGGCCCATCGCTGCAGCAACAGCAGCGGAGACAGAAAGATTCCGCCACCTGTGCCCGTCAGGCCGGAAAGCAGTCCGATGCCGCTGCCCCAGCAGGCGGCGGCCACCCACGGCAACGGACGGACCGGCTCGGCGGACTCCGCAGTGCCTGTACCCCGCTCCTGCTCCCGCCGTGTCGGCTCCAGCCACAAACGCAACGCAGCAAACAACAACACCAGCCCCACGATCGGTTTGTACACAGCCGCGGGCAGGCTCAGATAGCCCCCCAGCGCAGCACAGGGTAGTGAAAAGAGCGTAAATAAAAACCAGGTACGCAACTGGAAACACCCCGCTTGCACGAAACGCCAGGTGCCGAGCGTGGCAACTGCTATATTGAGCACCAGAGCTGCGGGTTTCATCGTTTCGGGGGCCAGGCCGAACAGACTCATCGCGGCCAGATAGCCCGAGGCCCCTGCATGCCCGACGGACGAGTACAGCACCGCCGCGGCAAACAACAAAACGGTGAGTACAGCCGTTTCCCCCTCACTCAGGAGCGTCATGGAATAATGGCCCGATATTCGGCCCGGATGCATTCCCCTTGCTCCGGCCTCAGATCATCCTAAGGTGCGGAGTACCACCCCCTGATTTTCCACACGGCTGGCATCGTTCTATGGGTAGAATAGGGTCTTGCCAGGTTGCAAAAATGGCTCGACCTTGCCGCAAGTCCTGCTAGCAGAGGAGAGACAACCGCCATGAGTGGTAGCGCGTTTTCACCCCCCGTGGGGATCATTCCGCCGTTGGTGACGCCCTTTACGCCCGAAGAAGACTTGGACCTGCCTCGCCTCCGTTGGCTGATCGATTGGCAACTGAGCTGCGGGGTGGATGCCGTGTTCGTGCTCGGCACCACTGGCGAATTCTATGCCTTGGCCGAAGACGAAAAGCAGGTTGTCACAGCCGTGGCCGTGGCCCATTGTCATCGACGGGCCCCTGTCTGGGTGGGTGTTGGAGCCGAATCGACTCGCGAAGTTTTGCGCCTGACCCGCATGGCCGAACGCGAAGGGGCCAGCGGTGTCTCGGTTATCACCCCATATTTCCTCAAGCCCACCCAACAGGAACTCTACGAGCACTTCCACGCGGTAGCCGACAGTACGTCGCTACCGGTGGTCCTGTACAACAACCCGGCTGTTTGTGGCGGGGTCAGTATCGAACCGACCACCGTAGCCCGCCTGGTGGACCGGCACCGCAACATTGTGGGAATCAAAGATAGTTCCGGCGACCTGCAGAACACGATCGAACTGCTTCGCGTCACACCCGCAGACCGCTTCAGCGTACTTAACGGTCGGGATACGCTGATACTAGCAGCTTTGTATGTTGGTGTTCATGGGGCCATCCCGGCCACAGGCAACATCGTGCCGGAATGGTGTGTTGGCATCTACCAGAGCTTCCGCCGAGGCGAGGTGGAAAAGGCCCGCGAATACCAGGCACGCGTGCATTCCATCCGTACCGCTTTGGCGCTGGGCACAGGCAACGGCGTGGTTAAGGAAGCGATGGCCCTGTTGGGACGTTCCTGTGGTCCCAACCGCCGTCCCATTGCCCCCTTAAGCGATGATAAACGCCAGCAATTACGCCGGATCCTGGAACGCGCCGGTCTAACGCCCATACCGGCCGAGCAGGCATAGCCGCTTGCCCAGTGCGGGTATTCTTGCCTCCCATACACCCCCTGGTCCGCCGGCTTCGCTGTCCCCTGCCCAGCAACTAACCCGATCTTCACAAACCAGTCCCAGGGTCGAATTCAATTGCCCCTGCTCTGGCCCCAATTCTTTTCTTCTTATGAGTCGCCCGTGTACTCCGCGGGGATGTTGGAGAGAAAGCCGAGGGAAAATTTGCCTTTGTTAGCATCCCAGACGGCTTGGGGGAAGGGAGCAACCGACGGGACATCAACGGGCCGACGCGTTTCCACGTGCCCGTCGGCAAAAGCGACGTTAGCAACTCCGGCAAAGCGGAAATGGGCACAATTAACGCCCCAGGCCGTGAAGGCATTCGTCCCACCGTAAGGGTTGGGGACGTAGGGCGAGCCGAAACTATCGAAGACCTCCTGCAAGGTGCCGTCAGGATTCAACTGGACCTGTTCGGCGAACAGAAACGTCTGACTGGTAGGCAGCTGATGGAGTCGCTTGTTCTGCACATGGCGATTATAGGCATAGCCGCGAGAAAGCATACCCACGGTCGCCCGCACGGGGTAACCGTCGATCCCCGGACATTTGGCCACCTCGGTGTTGTTCTCATAGTAGTTGGTCAATATCCCCTTGGTGGGATCCACACTGACCACCTGATAGGTGCTACTGTTGTAGGTCACCAAGCCATACCAGAATTGAATGGTGTAGGTGGGGGTACCCCAGGTGAAAACGGAGGTGGGGGGAAGCTTACCGTTGGTGTCGTGGTAATTGTGACACGCGAGCGCCAGTTGGCGGATGTTGTTGGCCCCCTTAATGCGGGCGGCGGCGGTCCGCACTTTTTGCACTGCTGGCAGTAACAGGCCAATCAGAATGGCAATAATGGCAATAACCACGAGCAACTCGATGAGGGTAAACGCTCGGGACGGCGTAGTCCCCGCTGGTGTGGCAACCAGTCTACCGGACGGAAAGCAAGGGCTAAGGGCCCAAGGTGACGGACGGCACCTCCTGGCCGCGCTCAAACACGGGCAGCAACGCATGGATCAGGTCTCCTCCCGCCGGTCCGGGCGGGTTCGGTCGAGGTGGACCAGACAGGTGCCAACAAACGGGACAGAGCTACGCACCGCGCGTAGCTAGGAACAGACTGACCCGTCCGGCAACCTGGATCCGAGGCCCCGAACGACTGTGATCCTGATGGGCAGGTCTTCTGGCTTACGGCTCGTGGCGAACCGTGTGCGGCGGCCTTCCCATGACGTCCCGCGTCACAGTGGCATGCGATGCCGACGGTTCTGGCCGATCACAGCAGCGGCCCTGCGCCGGATTTGCACCGGTCTTCCCTGTTACCTCCCCGGTCCGCAGACCGGGGAACCCATCAGACAATCCTTATTTCTAGCGAGCCCCGGCAGGAGTGACCAGTTTCGATGTAGCACCGGCGGGTCTATCCGGGGATTCACTCCTAAGTGCCTGACAGAAACTTGCCCAATGGCCTGTGTTGGACAAAACAGTCATCTCCGCAGAGGGGTAGATGTGGACCGAGAAACGCTAAAGCGCACACGACTTGCTACCGGGCGAAGGCTCTGGATCTATCAGATCCGGCTATCCTCGATCCTGGAAGTATTCCGGAAAGCTTTCCGGCAGGTCTATTTAGCGGATGAAACGAGTTGGGGGTGTGGTCGACTGCCGATGACCAGCAGGTAAACGGCCAAAGCGGCGAATAGGGCTATGCCTAGCAGGCGGGCCCAACCCACTTCGTTGGGATCCCAGGTCAACTGACCGCTGGTTGCATCGACGCTACCGAACAGATGCGCTCCCAGGTTCACCGCAGCGACTAGGTCTTCGGAAAAGGCGAAGAAGGCGACGATCAGTCCGCAGAGGGTCCCCCCGGCAATATAGCCGCTGGCCAGCAGGACGCCTGGGCTTGTTTCCGCCGCGGCATCCTGGCTGGGCTGACCCCGGAAACGATCGGCTAGCCAGCGGAGCAGGCCGCCGAGGAAAATCGGCACCGTCGAGGCCAACGGAATGTACATTCCCACTGCCAGGGGCAAGGCCGCTACGCCCATCAGCTCTACGGCCACGGCGATCAGCGCCCCGATGAGTACCAGGCCCCATTCCAGCGTGCCCCCAAGGATCCCCTGAATGATGTTGGCGAACAGATGAGGCTGGGGAGCCGTAAAGGCGGCCGGTGCGGGCGCACCATTGTCCATCTGCCGGGATTCCTGAGCAATCGGCAGATCCGTACGGTAGTGCACCTGCCCCTGACCATCGACCAGGTAGCGGCCAGGACGCACTGCAGGCAGGCCCTGCGACGGGTCGGCCGGATAGTCTCCCCGCCGCACGTGCACCACAAAATATTCCTGCGGATCGTCGGCATACGGCTTGCCCGGCCGTTCTCGCGGTGCATCCGGCGGAACGTCCAACGGCCGACTCGGCAGATTCTGCCGGCTATAATGCGTTCCCGCTTCATTCAACAACAACATGGTAAAACCGATAACCAACGCCGACGACACGGCACCCACCAATATCCCCCACTGCTGCTTGTACGGCGTAGCACCGACCAGAAAACCGGTTTTCAAATCCTGGGAAGTCGTGCCGCCGTTGCTCGAAGCAATGCAGACAACCGCGGCAATGGTCAAAGCTGTCAACATCGCTGTTGGTCCACTTCGGCCCAGCACGACGAAGATGAGGCAGACCAGTAACAGCGTTGCGATCGTCATACCGGAGATCGGATTGGAAGAGGAACCAACTTCCCCCGTCAGCCGACTGGAAACGGTAACAAACAGGAAACCGAATAGCAGGATAAGAAACGCTCCAAGCAGGCCCTGGGTGTTAAGTCCCAGGCCCAACTGGGGGATGGCGGCCAGGGCCAGGACCAGTCCCACACTGCCCAGCAGAACCACGCTGATAGGCATGTCCTGTTCGGTCCGCAGGCGGGAGCGGGCACCGTTGTGCTGACTGGCCCGCAAATCGCGCAGGCCAGCCCGAACTGATGCAACGATCAAAGGTAACACCCGCAGCATGGCGATAATGCCGGCAGCGGCCACGGCACCGGCGCCAATGTAACGCAGGTAGGTTCGGCTGATCTGTCCTGGGGCCATGTTGCGGATCAGACCGCGGTTAGTGCTGTCGTGGGGTTGGTCCGCGGACCAGACCGCTGGTGATACTGGCTCAGTCAGCTTTTCCCCAAAGGTCACAATGAGTGGTCCCACTACCCAATACGACAGCACCGCTCCTGCCATCATCAGGCAAGCGATGCGGGGACCGATCAGAAATCCCACACCGAGCAATTCCGGTGCCAGTTCGCCAGCGGCTTCCGCCCCTTTCAGGCCCAGGCGGGTCCCATCCGCCTGCCGCTGAGACAATGCGACCGCCGGCTCCGAAGCCCACAATTTCCCTGCTGCCTGCAAAAACTTGTACACAAAAGCCAGACCAAACCCGACAAACACCATGCGTGCCGTCGCCCCGCCCTTTTCACCGGCGATCAGTACCTCCGCGCAAGCGGTTCCTTCGGGATATGTCAACCGTCCATGCTGCTGCACGATAAAAGCCCGCCGCAACGGGATCATCATCAAAATCCCCAATACCGCTCCTAACACCGCCACGGTCATCACGCGAATCGGGTCCATCTCGAAGCCCAACAGCAGCAGGGCCGGCATCGTCACGCCGACACCAAAGGCGATGCTCTCGCCGGCGCTGCCCGTTGTTTGCACCAGGTTGTTTTCCAGAATGGTTGCCCGACGCCAGCCTAAAGCCCGGCTGCAGGCACGAAACAACGTTACCGACAATACCGCAATCGGTACCGAAGCCGACACCGTCAGTCCTACCTTCAAAACCAGGTATAACGACGAGGCCCCAAACAAAATACCCAGTAACACCCCCACCACTACCGCCGGTAATGTAAATTCGGGCAGGTTGTGTTCGGGCGGGACGAACGGAGTAAAAGCCGAGGCCGACGTATCAGTAGTCTGTCCGCTTGGGGACGAGGCCGACGATGAACCCGCAGTGGCTTCTGCCATAACTTGACCACTCCCATCGTGAATGAGCCTATGGCTAAGTGATTCCACTTGTCCAATGTTACCCTTCGAGATATAGAACGCTGTTCTTCCGAGAAGCTACAAACAAGCCGAGTGCCAAATGGACAAGCTCTGCTTGATGCCGCGGACGTCCCACAGGGCTAACGGAACGCGAGCAGGTTCAGTGCAAAAGTATCCGTCCGGAATGTACAGACCGAGGGCGCGGACATGATCAGGAATGCCCTACGGGGGCTTCAGGCTGTGCTAGTCTTGGGGAGCCTAACCGTATGTGGTTGCAGCAATGCCCCGCTGGCGGGCCTGTTGGATTTTTGCTTCCCCAGCAAGCTGGAGGCACCGCCGCCGGGCCGTTCACCAGCCGTGACACCCCCCGCGGTTCTTCCCCCTACCGGTAGCCCCGGCACGGGACCGACCCGCCCCGCCGCCACTGAGCCACCAGGTACTTCTCTACCGCCACCGGTCGATCTCGGTCCACCGCTAACGCCCAAACGGTAGCGTACGTCTTCCTCCATCCCGTTTTCTCAGTCATCCCTGCCGCCACGAATCGGCGCGGGTTCAGGCAAACGTATCCCGCCAGATCGGAACGTGTCCATAAGCCCGCTGAGCGGAAGGACGAAAGTAAAAACTTTTGACTTCCCCTCACCACCGAGGCAAGTCTGATACTCGTTCGATCTCGCCGTCCACTCTTGAGCCAAGTAGGTAGGTTCATTTGGGACAGGCGTGACTGCCTGCAACGTTTTTACCCGACACTCCATGAGAGCGTGTCTTGTGAGTGTGGCAGTTGACCTTGACGGCCACCTGGGCCGTGGAGTGTAGTATGGGGCAAAGTGGCGGTTGGAGCGTGAGTTGTCGCCGGGTGCTGCTGCCGGGAAAGTTCCTGGCTTGAGCAGCGAGGTGGGCATAATGAGGTACGGACAGATCTGGCAGGTGCCGGTGTTTGTGCTAGGGGTGGCGGTGTTCGCCGCCGCACGGTCAGGGCTGCTGCCGGACTGGCCGCATCATGGCCTGTCTCACTTTGCTCGTCTGGTCACCCAGCTCCGGGAAGCATGCGAGCGGGTGACACCCGAACCGCAAGAGATCCGCACTCTGCTAGAAGAGCTGGCTAGCTGGGAAGCCCCCCCGGCGGGCTGGGAAAATCAGGGCCACTACGTGCTGGGGAGCGGTTACCTGCGTCTGGCCGAACTGACAGGTCAGGAAACCGAAGCCCGCCAGTATTGGCAAGCCGCCTTACACCATCTGGAGCAGGTTCGCAGTGAGGAATTGGATAGCAACGAGGCGCCGCGACTGGCCTTTCGCCTGACCAAAGCGCGGGCGGCGGTCAGCGCGGGTGCTAACGTTCCGCCGGAAGAACTACGCGTTTGGCTAGCAGTGCTGGGAGCAGTGCCGTATGGTGAGGACGCCGGGGAAGCTGGCCGTCTCCAGGCCGAGCTGGCCTTACGCTTGTCTCCCCCCGATTGGCATACGGCCAAGGAGGGACTGACCCGTTATCTTCTGGGCGCCGGCCTGGCTACCCCTGCCGAATCCCTAGCCCGGGCCAAACTGAAACTGGGTGACATTCTGGTCCGACGCAAAGACTGGGCCCAGGCCCGCAAATGGCTGGAGCAGATCGGTCCGGAGGCGCCGCCCGATGTCCAGGCCGCCGGCCGCTTCCTGCTGGCACGGGTCAAAATTGCCGAAGAGGATTGGCAAGGGGCCGCTCGCGATCTGGAACTGCTTCGAGGGTATAGTGGTGTGGCCGACGAGTTGCGTCGCCGGGCCGCTTATCACTTGGCCTGGTGCAAGCAACAGATGCGGGAATTCCAGGCGGCCCTGCCACTCTATGATGAAGCCGCCCAGGGTCCGCCCCCGGAGTCACAAGCGGCTGCCATTCGCCTGGCGGAATTACTCCTGAAAGAACCGACGGCACAACGCCGCCAACAAGCCGTCCGCTGGTTGCAGCAGGCAACCCACGGCCTGACCAGTCCTGACAACTGGCGTAATCCCTATCTGCGTCTGAGTGAAGCCGTGGCGGTCTTCGAACAGGCCCTTGGGGTGTTGACCGAGGACAACCAGTTCGCGGCGGCTCTAAGCGTTATCGAGGCCTATCGCCCTCTGACTCAAGCGGGCCGCGATCGGGAGAAACGAGCAGAAATCTTAGCGGCCTGGGTAGAAGCCCTGCGTCGGCAGCATGAAGACGTCACGGAACGTGCTGTGGCAGCCGCCCGTGAATACGAAGCCTTAGCGTCGGGCCAGGCCCCATCGGGTCAACAGGCCGAATGGTTACGGCGGGCCGCCCTTTTGTACCGTCAGGCAGGGCAGCTTTCCCCCGCCGTTGCTGCGTTGCGTCAGGCTGTCCGCCTGCCCGATCTTCCCGAAAGCATACTCGGCACGCTCTGGGCCGAACTAGCCGAAACACTTATCGCCGCCGAGCAACCTTTGCCCGACATCCTCAAAGCCTTCAACGAAGCCCTGGCCAGCGGCGGACCGGTCGCCACCCGGGTCCGCTATCGTCTGGCCCGTCGCTTCATCGATAGCCGTGATCCGCGCCTCGTGCCTCTGGCTATGGCTCTGTTCGAACAGATCGCTACTCAGTCAACCATCCGTGAAGAGGAACGGGACTATCACGAACGCGCTCTGGTGGAACTGGCTCACGATCACATTCGGGCCGGCCGCTTCCCAGAAGCAGAAGTCTGGTTGCGTAAACAGGTTGCCCTTTACCCTGCCGGACCGGAAGCCCCACTGGCCCGGCTGCTCCTGGGCATCTGCCTGGTCCAGCGTTCAACGGCACCACCTCCCTTGCAACCCGACCCGGCCACTGCCCAACGCTTGCGCGAAGAAGCCGTCCAGCTCTTTCGCCAGGTGGTCGATGAAACCGAACGCAAACATCAACGCCACGGTCAACTAGATGGACGTGACGCTTGGCTCCAGTTGCAGGCTCAGCTCCGCCTCCTGCAGACCTACCTGCTCCTCAATACCCCTAAGTCCCTCAACGAGCTGCTCTTCGAGGCCGATCGCCTCCGCGAACGCTACCGTGGCACCGTCGACGAACTTATCATCCTCAGCCTGATGTACCATGCCTTCAAGCAGAAGGGCGACCCGGTCCGCGAACGGCAAATCCGCGATCAAATGAAAGAGTTGTTCGATCGGCTCGCCCCCTCGGCCTTCCCGGCAACCTCCGGTGAATACAGCCGCAGTTACTGGGAGAAGGTCTGGTTCGCTCAGGATCGATAACTTTCCCGTTCACCCGCCAGCTGATCGGACCATTCATCCCCCCATCCCGACTAACCAGTGGCAAAAAACAGCTTGATTTGATCAAGCATGACTGGTCTTTGTGATTTATGGGAATCTCCCTGGAAGCGAGCAATTACCGCCCGAACCAGCGGATCTCACAACCGACGTAGAATAAGGCGGAACCGTCGCGTATGGTGAAGAAAGTTTTGAAAATCGCAAATCTGTTGGTCACCAGGGCCGAATAGTCTGCTCCTGGTGGCCGTGGAGGGGGGAACGAAGACAGGCCGTGGCCGAACAACTGCTCGGAGTGATCGAACGGGTTACCTTCCACAATCCGGAAACCGGCTACTGCGTGTTGCGGGTCCAGGTCCGCGGACAGCGGGAGCTGGTTACAGTGGTGGGTTATGCGCAGCAGGTAACGGCCGGCGAGTACCTGACGGCTGTCGGAGAGTGGGTGTTGGACCGGACCCACGGACGCCAGTTCCGCGCTAGTGAACTGCGGACCACCCCCCCGCATACCAGCGAAGGTATTCAGAAATACCTGGCCTCCGGACGGATCAAGGGGATCGGACCACAATTGGCCCGGCGGATCGTTGCCCATTTCAAGGAACGGACCTTGGAAGTGATTGATCAGTCGCCCGCTTTTCTGGCCGAGGTGCCCGGAATCGGGCCCAAAACCATCGAACGCATCCGGCAAAGCTGGACCGAGCAGAAAGCGGTGCGGCAAATCATGGTTTTTTTGCATAGCCATGGCGTGGGCATCGCCCGTGCTCACCGCATCTACAAGGCTTACGGGGAGCGGGCCATCGAGTTGATCCGGACCAATCCCTATCGGTTGTGCGTTGATATCTGGGGTGTCGGCTTTGCTACAGCTGATGCTTTGGCCCTTAAACTCGGTGTACCTCGCGACTCCCCCTATCGAGCACAGGCCGCCGTCCGGCATGTGCTCCTGGAGGCCGCCAACGAAGGACACGTCGGGGCCCCTGAAGCCGTGGTCCGCGAACGAGCGGCCGCCCTCACTAGTATCGCTCCAGGCCTGATCCAGCAGGCGATCGACCGGTTGTGCTACGACGACGAGATCGTTCGGGACAGCCCGGGGCGTATCCAGCGTCAGCGTGGCGATCCCACCTTGTTGGATCACCCGTGGATGACCGGCCAGGTCCCCGCAGAGGAACCGTCCCTCGCGTCGCACCTGCTCCCCTTGTCTACCAATCACACGCACAATGGCACCCTTCCGCTACGCGCTCAGGATGTCCTTTTCCAAGCACGTCCTAGCTCAGCAGTGGCTGGACCAGCACTGCCTGAACCAGCAGAGTCTGAACCACCCGCAGCATCTGACGAACCCCTGGAAGCCGAAACCCCATCGGTTACCGAAGAAACGCTGCTGTTTCACAAGCCCTTTTTTCTGGCTGAGCACGGTACCGCCTACGCCCTGATTCAGTTGTTGCGTCAGCCACACCCTGTGCCGCCGCTGGATGCAGCGGCGGCAGTGCAACTGGCCGAGCAAACGCTGGGACTGGAGTTGGCCCCAGGGCAGCGAGCCGCGCTGCAGGCTGCTCTGCAGCATAAAGTACTGATTATCACTGGTGGACCGGGAACAGGTAAGACCACCCTGGTCAAAGCCTTGCTCCAATTATTTGCGGCCTGCAACCTGCGGATCCATCTGGCAGCCCCTACGGGCCGGGCCGCCCGTCGCCTGAGCGAAACAACCGGCCGCGAAGCCCGCACCCTCCATCGTCTGCTCGAATACGACGCCGCTTTTAATACCTTCCGCCGCGATCGGCACAATCCCCTGGAAACCGACCTGGTCGTCGTTGATGAAGTGTCGATGGTCGACATTGTTTTGATGAACCGCCTGGTACAGGCAGTTCCCCTGCGGGCGTGTCTGGTACTGGTCGGCGACGTGGATCAGTTACCCTCCGTCGGGCCAGGGGCCGTACTGGCCGACTGCATTGCCGCCGGTGTCATCCCGGTGGTCCGGCTGACCGACATCCATCGGCAGGCGCAGGGAAGCTGGATTGTCCGGGCTGCCCATGCCGTCTTGCAGGGTCAAATCCCTGAATCGGCTCCCCCTGGACAGGGCGATTTCTACTTCATCGAAGCTGCTAACTCATCCCTCATTCTGCAAACGATCCGCCAACTGGTCAGCGAACGGATTCCAGGCCGCTTCGGCTTGCAAGCTAGCGACATTCAGATCCTGACACCCCAAGTGCGGACCGAGTTGGGCGCCCTGAACCTGAACCGGGAACTACAACAGTTACTAAATCCCCCGGCAGCCGAGCGGCCGGAAGTACGTCGCTTCGAAACCACCTTCCGCCTTGGCGATAAAGTCATGCAAATCCGCAATAACTACCAGCGGGACGTCTACAACGGCGACATCGGCCGCATCCAGACCATCGATCATCAGGAACAGACCGTACTGGTCGAATTCGACGGTCGCCTGGTCGAATACGATTTTGCCGATCTGGATGAGCTGCAACTAGCGTATGCCTGCACCGTGCACAAAAGTCAGGGCAGCGAATACCCGGCCGTGATCATGCCGCTGCACATGCAGCACTATACCATGTTGCAGCGGAATTTACTGTACACTGCTATCACCCGCGGTCGGCGCCTGGTTGTCCTGATCGGATCCCGTAAGGCTCTATGGCGAGCCGTCACCAACGCCGAAACAGCCCTTCGCTGGTCCCTGCTGCGACATCGCCTACGTCGCTGGGCGGCCATGTGATCAGTTGTATCAATAATCGCCTCAAGTCAAATCTGTCAAAATCCGCACATTTTCCTAGGAGAATTGTAGAGTTATCGCATCGGTCTCACCGACGGGCATCGGCTCCTGCATGGGGCGTTGGCCATCGGCCCGAGTGTAGCCGCTGGTGGGCATCTTCCTTGTGGTCACCGGCAAAGTCGTTTCCCGAGAAGGGCCGAAGTGCTGAAGCAAAGGACGAAGGCCGCTCTCCTGTCGGACAGCCAGCCGGTGAGGCTGTACACTGAAGCACGAGAGGTCCAACCGGCTTTGCCACCCCGCGGTAGGAGGGATGAGTCAGGGGGTCAGCCGCGAGCCGGTTACTGCCGAATGAGCTGATGAGCCTGAGGTTATTGGCATATGACGTTTGCAAAAGTCGAGACAGCCGTTGATTTCCCGGCACTGGAACGGTCGATCTTGCGCTGGTGGGACGAGCGGCAGATCTTTGCCAAGCGCAAGGCACTCAACGAGGGCAAGCCACGTTGGAGTTTTCTGGACGGTCCCATCACAGCCAATAATCCCATGGGGGTACATCACGCCTGGGGCCGGACGTACAAGGACGTCTATCACCGCTTTTTCGCCATGACCGGCCACCAGATGCGCTATCAGAATGGCTTCGACTGCCAGGGCTTGTGGGTCGAAGTTGAGGTGGAAAAGGAATTAGGTCTCAAAAGCAAGCGCGACATCGAAAATCTGGTGCCGGGAGACGTCGAGGCCAGCATCGATCTTTTTGTCCGCCACTGCAAAGCCCGTGTGGACAAATACGCCCGCATTCAGACCGAGCAGAGCATTCGCCTAGGCTACTGGATGAACTGGGACCGTAGCGACGAAGACTGGGCCAAGCGGCCCGACGACCGTAAGTCGTACTTCACGATGTCGGAAGAGAACAACTATACCATCTGGGCTTTCTTGAAGAAGTGTCATCAGCGGGGATTGATTTATCGCGGGTACGACGTGATGCCGTGGTGCGGCCGCTGTGGCGTCGGCATTTCCGAAATGGAAATGAAGGAAGGGTACAAACTGGTAGAGCACAAAGCCTGTTTTGTACGCTTCCCTTTGGTGGGGCGCAGCGGCGAGTATCTGCTGGTGTGGACGACGACCCCTTGGACACTGACTAGCAACGTGGGGGCAGCGGTCAATCCGGAATTGACCTATCTGCGGGTCCGCCTGGGCAATGACATTTACTATCTGGCCGAGGGGGCCTTCCGCTTGGATCGCATGGCTAGTCTAGGGGAAAGCGGTCCGGATGAAGAGGACCAGACCGGCGGTGCCAGCACGCGTGGCCGCCGAGCCTGGCTGCCTGGCGTACCACCCCTGCGACGCATCGAGCAGTGGTTCGCGGAAAAGGCGGGAGCGGATGGCTACGAAGTGGTCGGTGCTATCCGGGGGGCCGACATGCTCGGCTGGCAATACATCGGCCCGTTCGACGAACTTCCCGCGCAACAGCATCCGTACGGTTACCCCGAAGAAGTGGCACGAGTGGCCCGTCAAGCGGGTCACTGGCCCCCCGTCAGTGCTGTCCAGGCGCACCGGGTGATCTCGGGTGGCGATGCCGTCACCGCCGACGAGGGGACCGGCATCGTTCACACCGCCCCCGGTTGCGGCGGCATCGACTATGTGTGGGGCAAGGAAAACGGTCTGCCCCCGATTGCCCCTATCGGTGACGACGGTGTCTTTGTGCAGGGCTTTGGTGTGTTTACCGGCCAGCAAGCGGCCGATCCGGCAACCGCCGAGCTGGTCTTTGCCGAATTACGCCGCAAGGGCTTGCTCTTTGCCGTGGAACGTTATGTTCACCGCTACCCGCATTGCTGGCGTTGTAAAACCGAGCTGTTGTATCGTCTGGTGGATGAATGGTTCATCCACATGGGCCCCCGTGGCAGCGAGGAAGGCTTCCGCGGTGAAATCATGCGGGTGGTACGTCGGCCCGACGTCCGCTTCCTGCCTGAGGAAATCAACGGTCGGGCCCGTGAGCTGGATTGGCTGCGCAACATGGGCGACTGGATGATCTCCAAGAAGCGCTACTGGGGGCTGGCCCTGCCCATCTGGGTGGACGAAGAAGATCCGACCCAGTTCGAGGTGATCGGCGGTCGGGAAGAACTCCGTGCACGAGCCGTGCAGGGCTGGGAGTTGTTTGAAGGGCACACACCCCACCGCCCCTGGATCGACAAGGTTATAATCCGCAATCCTCGCACCGGTCGATTGATGCACCGTATCCCCGACGTCGGTAACCCCTGGCTGGACGCCGGCATCGTCGCCTTCTCCACCCTTCGCTGGAACACTGACCGGGACTACTGGCGGCAGTGGTACCCCGCCGATTTCATCACGGAAAGTTTCCCCGGCCAGTTCCGCAACTGGTTCTACGCATTGCTGGCCATGAGCACCATGATGAGCGAGGGCGAGCCCCCATTCCGCACCCTGCTCGGTCATGGTCTGGTTCGTGATCAGTACGGCCAAGAAATGCACAAAAGCGCGGGTAATGCCATCGAATTCATTGCGGCCGCCGATACCGGCGGTGTTATCCGCGATCCCAAGGGCAAGGAGATCCCCTTCCGGCCGATGGGGGCCGACGTCATGCGCTGGATGTACGTCCGGCATAACCCGGCGACAAATCTGAACTTCGGACCAGCACCCGCTGATGAAATTCGTTCCAAAGTCTTCTTTAAATTGTGGAACACCTATGCCATGTTCTGTAATTACGCCATCGGCGACGGCTACGAGCCACTGACTACCCCGGAGGTCCCCGTCGAGCAGCGGCCCGACGTTGACCGCTGGTTACTCTCCAACTTGCAACTCCTCATCCAGACGGCTCGTCAGGCCTACAGCAGTTACAACGTCATGGCCTTTGCACTGGAATGCGAAAAGTTCATCGAAGGCGATTTGTCCAACTGGTACGTCCGCCGGAACAAGGACCGTCTGCACAGTCGCCATGCCGAGCTGGACGAGGCGGGTCGGCGCGACAAGTGGGCCGCCTATCACACGCTGTACACCACCTTACGCACCCTCTGTCAATTGATGGCCCCCTGCGTCCCCTTCATAACCGAGGCCATGTGGCAGAATCTCCGTCGCGACCCCGATCCCGAAAGCGTTCATTTATGCGATTTTCCTCAACCCGACGAACGCCTCATTGACCGGCAGCTTTCCGCCGACATGGCCATAGTCCAGCGTATTGTCTCTCTCGGTCTGGGAGCGCGGCAGCTGGCGAAAATCAACGTCCGCCAGCCTCTGCGGCAGCTCATCCTGGCTCCGGCCTCCGCGGAGGAACGCCGCGCCGTCGAACGTTTCCAGGATCTGATCCTGGACGAACTGAACGTCAAGTCTCTCACTTTCCACAACGGGCCGGAACCCTTGTTGACAACCCGTTGGCGATTGAACAAAAAAACAGCTGCTCCGAAATTGGGGCCGCATCTGGCCGAGGCCGAAGCTGAATTGGCCCACTACCACGGCGACACCCCTCCATTAACCTTAGCGGGTACGGAACTGGCGGCCGCTGACCTGGTACCGGAATACATTGCCCCTGCTGGATACGTGGGCAGTGCTGAACGCGGTACCCAACTGGCCCTGGACGTTACCATTACCCCGGAACTGCGTCAGGAAGGATTGGCCCGCCTCGTTATCCGTCACATCCAGGAAGCACGCAAAAAAGCGGGTCTGGATCTCCTTGACAAAATTGCCTTATATGTACGCGCAGACACATCTGAGCTGGCCCAAGTTTTAGTCAAGCATCGGCCAGCGATAGCCACGGCCGTGCAAGCATTGAACTGGTCCGAGCAGCCGCTCGATACGCAAGTCTACGAGGAAACCATCTCCCTGCCCGAAGGAACGCTCCATGTTCAGCTCCACAGGGTTCCGGCATCAGCCGGCTAAAGGGGATACAACTGCCTGGCCCGTAACGTCGGCCAACAGGAGAACGGACAATAGCCCCTGACGGCGGTTGTGTAAGTAGGTCCGTGCGTGGCAGCAGGAAGGCTTCCAGGCGGTAGCTGCCCGCGACCGGTGCTAGTCGCTATTATGTCCGCATGAATGGGACCAATAAGGCTTTTTCTGACCAGGAGCTGGACCGGTTGCTGCAGGTGGCCGTCGAAGCGGCTGCTGCAGCCGCCAGGGAACTGGAACGCTGGCGTGCCTCTTTTTCCGTGCGGGAGAAGGGACGAGCCGACCTGGTGACCGATGCCGATCATGCTGCCCAGGAGGTCATCCGTCGCACCCTCCTGACCGCATTTCCCCAGCACCGCTTCCTTGGCGAAGAGGACGCTGTCGGCCTGAGCCCGGAGCAGACCCGACCAACGACCAATGCCCCGCCCACATGGGTGGTCGATCCGTTGGATGGCACTTCCAATTACGTGCACGATGTACCTGCCTATTGCGTATCCATCGGGTTGTGGTATGCCGATCAGGGCTGGTTGGGCGTCATCCACGATCCACGCTTGCAGGAGGTGTTTACTGCTGTGCGCGGTCGGGGGGCCTTTTGCAACGGCCAGCCGCTCCGCGTCAGTGCCACCCCCGCCTTGCGCGACAGTTTGCTTTCCACGGGTTTTCCCGCGGACTACCGTCGCCAATTGCGCAATCTGGCAGCCTGGCAGCATTTGTCCGCATACGCTCAGACGCTCCGCCGCACTGGTTCCACGGCGTTGAACCTCGCCTACGTCGCGGCCGGTCGCCATGATGGTTACTGGGCCTTCGACAACTATGCCTGGGACGTCCTCGCTGGGGCCATCCTGGTTCTGGAAGCGGGAGGTACTGTGACAACGACCAGCGGTCAGCCGTTCGATCCATTCCAACCCGACATCGTCGCCACCAATGGCCATATCCATCAGGAACTACTTCAGCGACTGGCCGAACTGCCACCCTCTCCCCCAGCAGAGCGCCCTTGATCCCGATATTGATTCATTTCAAAATCTATTCAAAATATCACAACTAGCCTGTTTTGTCAAAACAACTCATTACTTGACTTTGTCATTGCTAGTGTTCTTCTGCATAGACATGGAGTGGGTTAACGCCGCTTCGGTCGCGGCTAGTTGTTGCTCGTACAAACGACGTAGGGTGGCAGCATCCGGAACGTGTCCTGCCTTCACGGCTTCAAAGTAGTAGCACAGTGCTCGGCCTAAAGCATAGGTGGAGGCAAAGGCCACTGATCCTCCCAGGGCGGAGCCCACAAGTGGAATCAGCCGGGTCAACTGACGTGTCAACTGACGCGTGACCAGCCCGACACCAAAGATGCCTGCCAATTCGCGATAGTTATCCAATCGTAGGGTTTGTCCATAGATCTGGGCTAATTGGCGAGCCATGTGCAGGTGCAATCCCAAAAGCAGCGGCAGATCGGCAAATGGAATGGGCAGGGCCCCAATTGTAGCGGCCAGGACACTAGAACTGACAATGACAGGGATAGCTTCTTGTTGGTGCAACTGCCGTAATTCCTCTCGGGCGGTTTCCCAGCGCAGGAGCGTCTGACGATAGGCTTCGGGCAGGACATGCAATAAGGCATCCCGCAAGGCATCGCTTCCATAATTGGGCACGGGAAATCCGTCCTCGGGACGGGTCAAATCAATCGGGACTACCAGGTCGTACAATCCAGCGAACTGTTGCAGTTGGGCATCAAGATGCTGCTGTAAGGAGGGGGACAATCCCGTTGGCCAGGACGGTTTTTCCTCTGCAGTATAGGGTCGGAATGGATAAGGCTGCGGCAAGGGCACCCGTACATCCGCCTCGTGCAGGCAGGTCAAACAGAGAACGACAGGGCATCCTGTCCCCTGACGCTTCCACAACTGCAATAGCTGACGCACCGTAGCCTGAGCCAGATCGGTAACCTTAACGGTTGCAATAACACAATGTGCCAGCTTGGTACATGCAGTTACGTCCTCTTGAGGGTCATATTCCGGTTCATCCAGACCCCGGGTGTCCAGGAACGTGAGCAGGGGGGTGTCGGCAGGAAAGTCGAAGCGTCGCGTGGTGCGAGTGGTGGGACGATATCCTTCACCGATAATTGCATCGGTTGCCCCAGTTAAATGTCGGATGATCGACGTCTTGCCAGATTGGGTTTTCCCTACGAGCCAGAACACCGGTACTGGCATCTGTTGTCGCCAAGCGGCTAGTTTGGCCTCCCATTGCGGTGGACGGGTAGCTGAGCCGCGGAACAACTGCCGCACCACAGTCCGTGCCGCAGTCCATACTGCCCGTCCCCGTTCCCATGCCTGGCGCCACCCTGCCATAAACCTGACTCCTCTACATAACGTATCCCGAATGTGGGGTAGATTTATGTTATCGCTTTTCCCTCTGCATCAACCTACCCTACCTGCTACCTGCAGGAACACCATCATTCTTTTTCAGCGAGGTATCCATCCCACTAGCTTCGCCTAAGCTGTGTCCAAATAGGAACGCCTTCACTAACAAATTGACCACTTTCGTTTCTCTTCTCGTTCTCAAAAATCCCTTTTGTAACAATTTTCTTGACATTTGACTTTTTATGATTCATAATTTCAGTAATTTATTACATTTTATGCTTGAAATCGCGAATTTTCCGGCGATGGCTCAAAGATTATGGCCCGTGTTCGAGCTTAATAGCGAACTGCAACAACATGGATTTGACTCTATCGCGTTATATATACAAAAGAACCATTATTCGTAAATAATGGGACTATACCACCTTGCTGTCAGGACAGCGTTTGGGAGGTGGGTACGTCGGTTTTAGATAGTTTGGCGCTCGATTTAGGGCAAAGACAAGAAACAATAGACGGGACACGTAGTCGGCAGCGGTAATTTCGGACTTGCCGCTCTTCTGACGCTCCTGCGTATAGGCTAATATTGTCTTTGATTGGAGAAAGCGGACACGTCGGTCAGAGCGGTTGAATCCTGTCGGCTGTGGTAAGGGAGCCGTGTTCCGGGAGATTTGAAATAGTATGCGACGATTTTTGCGGTGTCTAGCTCAAGCGGTGATTGGCAAAGGCTGGCGTTTGGCAGTCGGCTTGATTCCGCTCGCTCAATCGCTGCTCGACGTTTATGACATTGCCGAGGAAACACTGCGTCTGTACCGCAGCGAGGGAGCGGAATCCAACTTGCGTCAGGAAGTCGAGCAGTTGGTGCAAGCAGATGCGGCGGAAGTGGCGCGTTCGGCGCGCGCGGTGGCCCAAGAAGTACTAGCCGGGCATCCGGTCGAAGAAGTAAACCGCCTGGAAGATTATTTGCGGCAGGTGCCTGCGGTAGCTCGTCAATCGCTTGCGCGTCCCAAGGATCCGGGGGGCCGGACCGTCCCCGCACAGATGAATCTACTGGATCCGGCCCAGTTAAGTACGTTGTTACCCCGGCGGCTGCCTCAGTTCCGTGCGGGAGATCCTATTCCCGGCGCTACGCAATGGCGGCTGGTGCAACTATTGGGCAGTGGTGGCTTTGGTGAAGTATGGCTGGCTACCCACACCTTCCTCAACAAAAAACGAGCCTTCAAATTCTGCTTGGATCCGCAAGCCCGCGATCGACTATTGCGTTATGAGGGGGAAGTCGTCCGGCAGGTGATGGCCGCCAGTCAACTATTCAAGCCGGAGGACCATGGTATCGTCGCCTTGGAAGATGCCCATTTGGAAGGCGAAATCCCCTGGCTGGCCTACGAGTATATCGAGGGGGGCGATCTGACCATGCTGATCCGCGAGTATAGCGGCAAGCCTCCCTCGCGTCGAGGCCGCCTGGCTATCCAACTGCTCATCAATCTTGCCAAGGTGGTCGGTCAGTTACATACGCTGCCCACACCCGTCATTCACCGCGATTTGAAACCAGCTAACATCCTGCTCAAACAGCACGAGGGACGCTGGTTGTTACGCATCACCGACTTTGGCATCAGTCATATCGAAGCGGAGCGACGCCTCCAGGATCCTAGCTACACAGAGGGACGTATGAGTTTGGGGGCGACTTACCGGGGGGCTTACACCCCGTTGTACGCCTCTCCGCAACAGCGGCGCGGCCTGCGTGCAGATCCTCGCGACGACGTTTATGCCTTGGGTGTCATCGGCTGGCAGACCTTGATTGGGGACATCGGCGCGGAACGGCCTGCGGGCAAGTGGCGACTACGTGTGGCAGAAGCGGGACTGCCCGCACGCGTCCTCGATGTCCTCGAAAGCTGCTGGGATGACGAACCCGAGGGACGACCCGCGAACGCGGCCGTTCTGGCCGATCAGCTCCGTCAGGCCTTGCGATCCGACGAGTCGAACTTCAGTTCCAAGGATTTGGACAAGCAAGACCAGCACAGTTCTCCTGATCAAACTGCCGCAACAAGTATTTCATCCGTGGCGGTATCGCCGGGTCACACCGAAGCCCAGATTGCCGCCGCCGTGCAGGCGTGGGGTGGACGCTTCGTCCGCGATGACCAGCTGCCTGGTAAGCCTATAACCGAGGTTGATTTGCGCTTCCTGGCCATTGATGATCGTCACGTGGAACTATTAGCCGGTTTGCCCTCGCTCAAAGTCCTGTATTTGGGCAGCACTCAAGTCACCGATAGAGGGTTGGCCGCTCTCCGCCCGTTGAAGAACCTGCGTATCCTGGATTTGAGCTGCACCGAAGTCACGGATGCCTCTATTTCCCTCCTGCTCGAATGGCGACAACTGGTCCACCTGGATTTGCGGGGTACACGCCTGACCGAGACCGGTATCCTGCAGTTGCAGCCGATATTGCCACGGTGTCAAATCCTTTATTGTCCTCCCTTCACCTCGTAATTATTGTTGGTCACCGTCACGCTTTGCACCGGGGTTTACACGTGCGGGCCTATTGCCTGAGCGCCCAGGTATACACAGAGCAACGGTCCGTGTGAAGGAACAGCATGACTCTCGCCAGGCTTTTGGTTTGGGTGGCAAGATGGTCGGGGTGGTCGGTGTGGACCGACGGCCCCGATTGGCCTTTGCAGGACACAAAGCGGAAGCTATAGGCAGTCGGCCAAAGATACCCGGTGGCAAAACGATAATGAGTAGAGATGAGTGCTGGCGGAAAGCGGCCGTGTGGGGGAGGCGACACGGATGGGGGTGTGGGCCGCAATTGTTTGGGAAAAAGTGACGGTCGATTATGGCCACCAACGAGCGCTGGATGCGGTCAGTTTAGCCGTACGCAGCGGCGAAATCGTGGCGTTGACTGGACCGAATGGTTCGGGCAAAAGTACTCTGCTAGCGGTGGCCGCGGGAGCACGCCAGGCGACTGCCGGGCGGGTATGGGTGCAAGGGCTCGACCGACAAACCGATCCGCGGCGTTATGCCCGTCAACTCGGCTGGTCGCCGCAACAGGGTGGTCTGTACGAGGAGTTGACGCTCGAGCAGAATCTGTGCTTGTTCGGCCGCCTGCAGGGATTAAGCGGCAACGAATTGCGATGCCAGGTCCAACGCGTGCTGCGCCAATTCGGTTTGACCAGCCGGGCGGCTCATCAGGTCAAAACATTGTCAGGAGGTTGGAGGCAGCGGGTCAACATCGCCGCGGCCCTGGTCCATAACCCCAGTGTGGTGTTGCTGGATGAACCCACGGCCGGCCTGGACGAGGACAGTCGTCAGCAGTTGTGGACACTGTTGGATCAACTGCGGGAGGAGGGGTGCGCAGTGGTCGTAGCCACCCACCAGGCGGAAGACATAACGGCGATCTGCGATCGTGTCGTGCGGTTGCAGGCGGGGCGAGTGCAAACGGTAGAAACGACGGACTTGCAATCGGGTCTGTCTGGCTCCAGGGCCGTGCTTTACGGGCAGTTGCGTTGGCGTCCCCCCCGTTGGATGCTTCGATCCGTGCGGCAACGGTTACCGGCCGACATCCAAGTAGAGCTGATCGGCCGACGACTGCGGCTGCAGGCTGCCAATGGAGAAAAACTCGGCTACGCCCTGGCCGAGTTCCTGCGAGAAGGCATCGCTTTTGCCAGCTATCGCACAGCGGCTTATTGACTCACCGGAACCCCGACCATGCAGGGCGGCTGGAACATCCTTGGAGCCTTGCTGCTCAAAGACTGGCAATTGTTATGGGCCGAGCGGCGAGCTGTTTTGTTCAGCTTCGTCGTACCCATTGTGCTAGCCTCGGCTTTTGCCATGTTATTCGACCGTCCAGCGGCGCAGCAGGACCAAGGTGTGCGTCTGCCCCTGTGGCTGGTGGTGGAGGATAGCGGACCGATCACCGAGGAACTGGTCCGTCATCTGCTAGCCTCACCCCGTCTGGAGGTACGGCAGACGGATCGAGCGCATGCCGAGGCAGCGGTGCGACAACAACGGATCGGCGTAGCTCTGATTATTCCCGAGGGCTTTGGTCAGGCAGCGGCGCAAGGGGCCCGTCTATGGATGCAACCTTCGGAACAGCATCGGCCGCAGTTGATTGTTTTGCATGGGGCAACAGCGGTCACTGAAAAAGAGTGGGCCGCCGGTGTCATCACCGAAATTGTCATGAAGCAGTTGTGTCTGCATCATTTCGGTCAGTGGATGCCGAAGGATCAAGGTAACTGGCAACCGCCGTTACAGATGATCTTCCAGCGGCTGGCTCCGTCCCCCCAGGCACATTTCAATGTCTATACGCACAGTTTTTGCGGCATGACCCTCCAGTACCTGCTGTTTTG
Organism: Gemmataceae bacterium; assembly: GCA_025055795.1. Classification (GTDB taxonomy): domain Bacteria; phylum Planctomycetota; class Planctomycetia; order Gemmatales; family Gemmataceae; genus Thermogemmata. The sequence continues at coordinate 9,247 of JANWVV010000038.1, read as the reverse complement.
GGGAATGGAGTGCGGGCTCATGCTATTACGGGAACGTCAAGGGGGAGCCTGGCGCAGGTTGCGTGCCTTGGCCACACCCTGGAAATGGATCGTGGTGGCCAAGGCTCTGATCACCGCCAGCATGGGCAGCCTGCAGGTGCTAGCCACTTTTACCTTCGGTTGGCTGGTCTTTGGAGTGACCGTAGAAGGGTCGTGGTTGGGCTTTGCGCTACTAGCTTTGACGGTCTGCCTGCTAGCGGCTGCTACTGGCCTGCTAGTGGCAGCCTGGGGGGAGGGCGAGACCCAGGCCCGCAACCTCAGCATTCTGGTCATTCTGGCGGCTTCGATGCTCGGAGGGCTTTGGCTACCCGCCTTCCTGCTACCGCAGTGGGTCCGCGACCTGACATTGGTTCTGCCCACGGCCTGGGCGATGAATGGCCTGTCTGCAGCAACCTGGCAGGGAGGCTCCTTCGTAGCCGTTCTGCCGGCCATCGGTGTGGTCTTTGCGTTCGCCTTGCTGCTGCTCGTTCTGGCCGTAGTACGGCTGCATTACCTGGAACGCAGGGCACTATGAACTGGACCGATTCCTGCAAGCAACATGCACTGCTCACAGCGGTAGGCCATTTTGTGCATCAGTGGTAGAGACGGAACGACGAGCAAACAATTCGTCCCACAGGGGGAGTTTTTCCTCAAGCTCTTCGGTGCTAGTCGCGACCAGCGTTACGTGGCCGACTTTACGACCCGGCCGGAAACTTTTGCCATAGACGTGAACGGAAGCCTCGGGCGTTGCCAGGATGTCGCTGAGGGGGGGCAGTGTACCAATAAAATTGTACATAACAGCGTTTTTTGTCAACATGGCACAGCTGCCCAGAGGCAGGCCCGTAATGGCACGCAGATGATTGGCAAATTGACTGGTATAGGCTCCTTCGATGGTCCAATGGCCCGAATTGTGGACGCGAGGGGCCATTTCGTTGGCCAGCAAGCGCGGGCCATCCTGGAACCATTCGACAGCTAGTACGCCTACGTACTGTAACTCGTCCAGGATACGGCAGACGTACTCGGCCGCCCGTTCCTGCAACTCCTCTGCAGACGCGGCAGGAGCTAGCGAACGGTGCAGGATGCCATCGATGTGCTGGTTTTCGACCAGTGGCCAGATGCGGACCTGGCCGTCGCGGCTGCGTACCGCCAGCACAGACAATTCACGTTCAAACGGAACGTATTCTTCCAACAGCAAGGGGCGCCCTCCCAACCGCTGCCAGGCCTGCTGGCAGTCCTGTGGCGTACGCAAGACCGCCTGTCCTTTACCGTCATAGCCGTACATGCGTGTTTTGAGCACGGCCGGCAGCCCCAGATCGCGCAGAGCGGCGTGGAAATCCGCTTCGCTATCTACAGGGCGATACTGGGGGGTAGGAATCCCTAAGCGGGTGAAAAACTCTTTTTCGGCCAGGCGTTCCTGTCCTACAGCCAGGGCCTGGGGGGGCGGATAGACCGGTTTGCGTTCGGCCAGCCACTCGGCTGTAGCCACCGGCACGTTCTCGAACTCGTAAGTAATAACGTCCGAGGCCAGTACCAATTGATACAACGCCTGGTAGTCATCGTATTCGCCGCGAATGTGGCTGCACACCTGCGCGGCACAAGGATCGGCCGCTGGATCCAGCACGGTACAACGGTAACCAAGCGGATAGGCGGCCAAAGCCAGCATCCGCCCTAACTGACCGCCACCAAGAATACCAATACGCATGGCTATTCACGGTAAATCACTACCAGGGGGCACCCCGAACATTCTGGCAACTATGATCCTGGAAGGCGATATTTCTGATCATCTGTGAACGCCTTCCCGGCTAGCACGCAGGGAACGTCATTAAACAATCTGGGAGAAAAACGGACAATGGCCACACCATTAACACTGGTGATCTTCGGAGCCTCGGGAGACCTGACCACCCGCAAGCTCATTCCCGCCCTTTACCACCTCGACCAGCGGGGACGATTGCCCGCCGAGCTGTTGATTCTGGGGGTGTCCCGCACCCCCTACACGGACGACGGCTTTCGCCACCATTTGGCCGATCATTTACGCGACATCAATGGGGGCGAAGGGTTCGATCCGGTATGCTGGAACCTTTTTGCCCGTCGCGTGCACTATTTATCGGCTGATGTTACTACCCCAGCAGGTCTGCAGGCTCTAACCCTGTGGTTGACGCAACATGAGCAGGGTGGCGGCCGCCGCTTATACTATCTGGCCGTGGCTCCCGAGCTATATGCCCCCATCAGCGACCGCCTGGGCGCAGCCGGCTTGCATCTGGAAGAAATGGGCTTCCGGCGACTGGTTATTGAAAAGCCCTTCGGCCGGGATCGGGCCAGTGCCGCTGCCCTCAACGCCGCCCTGCACCGCTACTGGCGTGAAGAGCAGATCTATCGGATCGATCACTACCTGGGTAAAGACACGGTCCAGAACATCCTCGTCTTTCGGTTTGCTAATACCTTGTTCGAACCATTGTGGAACTACCAGTACATCGATCACGTGCAGATTACCGTAGCAGAGCGGGGTACCGTTGGTCGACGCGGCGCGTACTACGACACAGCAGGAGTCCTACGGGACATGATGCAAAACCACCTGCTGCAGATCCTGACAATGACCACGATTGAAGATCCCACTCGCTTCACAGCCGACAATCTGCGCAACGAAAAAATGAAGGTGTTACAAGCCATCGCGCCCTTGCAAAAACCAATTCTGGGCAAAGCCGTTGTGCTGGGCCAGTATGCCGGCTATCGGTCGGAACCTGGCGTCCGAGCGGATTCACGCACGCCGACATATGCCGCCGTCCGTCTTGAAATCGAAAATCGTCGCTGGCGTGGCGTGCCCTTCTACTTGCGGTCGGGCAAAGGCCTTAAATCCCGCTACAGCGAAGTGGTCATTCAATTCCGTTGTCCATCGCATTTGATGTTTCCGTTGCCCGCGGGCGAAAAGTTGCAGTGTAATCGTATCACCTTGGTTATTCAGCCTAACGAGGGCATCCGCTTGAATTTCCAGACCAAGGTCCCCGACGTTGACGGCGTCCGCCTGCAACCGCGTGATCTGGCCTTCGATTACCGCCAGGCCTATGCCGACCGGGTGCTGCCCGAAGCTTACGAACGCTTGCTGTTGGACGCCATTCAGGGGGATCCCGCTCTGTTCATGCGTGCTGACGAAATCGAACGGGCCTGGGAAATCATCGACCCGATCATCGCCGCCGCAGAAGACCCCGCAGCTCCACCCCCTCAGGAGTATGCTATCGGCTCCCAAGGACCAACGGCCGCCGATGCACTTCTAGAGGCCGAAGGACGCCAATGGCTGCCTATTCCCTAAAGGCTACTATCCCCTTGTTCCTCGAGTGGACATTGATACCGTGGGCCAATCGCCGGGCCAGCCGCTGTGAGTTGTCTCTTATCAACCTAGCGTCGTTCCGTTGGATGTGGTTCGATACACTCGTCGGTGTCACCGAAAACCATAATGATCGCGACCGTTGCACCCTAAGCACAACATGCCATTTGACCATTTACGTTCTACTATTTGACATTCTTGATTTTTGAGTACATAATAACATAGTGTTATTAAGTGCATACAAGAGGCGGATGTCAATCGCTCAATGTAACCAGAAAAAACTGGGAAAGCAACAACTACTTTTTAGCAGTAGTGGTGGAGTAAAGTTCGACGATTCCCTCATCGTCATCAGCTACCGCCAGCAGGGCACCGTCAGGCGAGTAAGCCATTGCGGAAACCCAAGCAATGCTGGTCGCTAATTGGCCGAGAGGTTGCGGTGAGGCGCTGCTCAGATCGAAAAATTGCAGGGTGACAAACTCGTCGTCTTCATCCTTGACGGCAACGGCCAGGCGGTTGCCCGGACCGATCGCCGCGGTCAGGGCCCGTATGGGCACTACCACAGCCGGACCGCGGATGATCTGGCTACCGGGAACACGCCAGCAAGACACTTGGGTCGCATTATTGACGACAAGCCATTTGCCGTCCGTCGAGAAACTGACGCTGATTGAGTCATTTGAACCAGGCGCCGGAACGTCCTTATCAATCAAACGTGGATCACCTAGACCGACGAGGACGATGCGGCCATTTTCGCCTTTAGGTCCCACGGCACAGTAGGCAGCGGCCAGGGTGCTCTCACGGTCCGGGATGGCAGCGATGCCGACGACATGGGCACCACTGGGCAAAGGCAGGTCAAATAAGGAGCGGTTGACCAGGGAGTAGGCTTGCAAGCGTCCTTCGTTGCCTTCCCGGCGGGCTACAAAGCAGAGCTTGCCATCCCCGGTGATCGTGCCGATCAGGTCGGGGTTGGGACTGTAGGTATCCTCGTAGCGAATGGAGATTTTCTTCAGATCAGCCACATCCCAGATGACCACGCTGGTCCGTGAGGTCATGCTTAGGTACCGGCCGTCGGCGGACAGCCCCAGATGGCTGATACGGGCCCCACCCTCGCGGGGATCGCTGAGTCGAACAAGCAACTGACCTTCGGGCAGGCTCCACAAGCGGACATCACCATTACCCGCTCCTACAGCTAGCCACTTACCCTCCGGGTGAAAGGCGAGAGCGGTGATTCCCCCCCGATGGCCGGCAAGCTTCCGAACTGGTTGGGCTGCTCCAGGCGCTGGTTCAGTCTGTAGCGGTTCACTTGCCCGTACTAACGCTAGTCCCGCCAGTGCTACCGTAGTCCAGGCTAGCCAGTCCCGCATAGTTGTTCCTCCGGTTGGACCACCCCAGGCGACTCGTGTGTTCCCTGCAGGGAATGCAGAGGGATTTCTTAGAACGGCTGCTTTTCCCCCTTGCAGGCAATCTACACGGTAACGGTAAACCAATTATGAAAAAAGTGCTGGCAACGACCTTGCTGTGCCAGCACGAGTGCCAAGCGGTCTAGACGCAGCAATGGGGCGAACTAACCGGAGTCGACCCGCTTATTTGGTTTTGGCGGGAGCCTCAAGTTTGCGGGTTTTGGCTTTAGGTGAACCAGGACCGACTTTGTTCGTTGGACGGACCAGAACCAGGCCGCCGTTAGGCCCGGGAATACCGCCGCGAACCAGCATGAGGTGGTTATCTGGGTCGATCTTTACCACGCTCAGGTTCCGGATGGTCACGCGTTCGTGGCCGTAGCGACCGGCCCGCCGCTGTCCCTTTTTGGGACGGCCTGAACCGCGGTTACTCGCATGGGAGGCCGTCGACCCCGCCTGCCGGTGGACCTTCTTGGCACCATGCGAGGCCGGTAGCCCGGCAAAACCGTGACGCTTCATGACGCCGGCCGTGCCCCGCCCCTTGCTGGTCCCGGTAACGTCTACGGCGGGGACGTCCTTGAAGACGTCCATCAAGGTCAATACCTGGCCTACTTTCAGGGTCATATCCTCGGTATAGGCTTCGTATTTTTTGCTGGCTCCTTCGCCGCTGACGCGGATACGCTCCACGGTAATGCGGGCCTCAGCAGGACCAATTTCGTGCAGTTTGGTGATGAATGCTCCGGCCCGATCGAGGCGGAATTCACGGATGAAGCGTTGTGGCTCACAGTCCGCTTTCGGAGGCAGAATTACGCCGGCCTTCAGACGTGCTTCCTTGCGCTTCGATTTCAGGTTGGCCGCAACGTGTCCCTGCTCAGGGCGGGTGGCCCGTTTCCGCGATTTGTCCTTGTAACCCAGTTGCACCGCGGCGTAACCGTCTTTGACCTCCTCGGCTCCATTTTCCCCTTTGCTCGTGGGGTACTTAATCTGTAACACCGGACAGGGACCTACCTGCAGCACTGTCACTGGTTCGACGGTGCCGTCCGGGGTAAACACTTGGGTCATGCCGATTTTCGTACCAAGTAAACCGAGCGACATAGTAGCACCTGGGCCGTTCAGGGCCGCCTCGTGGGTCATCCGGTCGGCCTGCAACCGGGACCATCCCTTGCATCAGCCGTCGGGTATGCTTTTCCCCACCGAATGAGCCACCTGTAACAGGAAATGCTAATATATTGTTGCAACTAGAGATGGCGAGCCCTCAATCCTCATCTCCTATCACCACACAATATTGCGTGTCAACTTGCTGCCCGTAGTACTGTTCATCAAAACACTTCAACCTGATTTTGTCAATAAAAAGCTCCCGTTGACCAACGTAGCCATTCGTGCCGTCATTGGACAAACTTTAGTAAACTTCTTACGAAGAAAATTCATTATTAGCAGCCGGAATCTTGGAGATTATTGAATCGTTTGTGTTCATTTGAATAAAAAAGAATTTTATGTCAAAAACGATGCTCTTTTAAAGAGCCGCCTTTTCGACCAAGGATCTTTGACGCCCCGGATGATTACCGCCGGGGCAGGTTTGGGGACAACTATAGCTAGTGGTCGTAGGGCAAGTGCCGTGACAAGGGATTGCATGCCATAATTCAGGAACGGAGAAAATCAAGCAAGGAACATCTATCACCTGAGCCACTCGGCAAGTGAATACCCTTGGAGGTCGGGGAGATGGCGATAGAGCAGCCCAAAGAGAGTCAAACGCCAGCAGTTGATGATGAGGCCAGTAAGCTTCAGCTGCAGGATCCATACTATGGCGGCCCTTTGGGGGCTGGCATCGACTGGACAGATCCGAACTCCCCCTTAGCTCCCTTCTACTTTTCCACCGCCGGTGTGGTAGCGGCGGCGTTGCTGGCCGTCGCCTTCTTCCTGCTAAGCATTATGCCGTTGATGCACACTGATTTCTGGTCCCATTTGAAATATGGCGAGTGGATAGTGACTCACTGGGCCATTCCGTCCGTCGAACCGTTGTGTCGTTATACAGACAAGCACCGTCCCTTTTTCGATGCCATGTGGTTGGCACAAGTGGTTTATTTTATTACCTTCCGTGCTGGAGAGGCTTTGGGTGGAGCAGATCAACTCCGTAGCTTTGAGGGTGGAGTGGAGGTGATCCGCTGGTTACACTTGCTAGCCGCTACGGTTGCACTTGCTCTGTTTGGTTGGGCAATCCGGCAAGTAAGCAACTCGGCTGCCTGGGGAGCAGTAGCAATCGGTTACGGGATTGTCTTGATCCAGCCGCTTTTGGCTGTGCAACGCCCTCAGACGCTGGCTTTTGTCCCCTTCATGCTGGTGTTGATAATATTGAGCAAGGCGGTCAGAGCGGGTGATAAGCAAATTCCCAAACGCACCATCCTTTTACTTCCCCTCATCCTGCTGGTGTGGGCCAATCTGCATGGTTCTTTCATCGTGGGTCTGGTATTGGCGGGCCTGACTCTGGCAGGACATGCCGGTGAAAAATTAGTGATTGGTCCTGAACGGTCGTTACGGCAGCTTGCGCATGATACGTTCATTCAGCGTTGGGCACTTGCCTTGCTCATCGCCGTTGTAGCCATCGCTGCTTTGAACCCCTACGGTCCCGCCCTTTACGTACGGATCGCGCAGTTTGGCAACCACCCCAATCTACGCACCATGGCCGAGTGGCAGCCGCTGGAATGGACGTTGGGTCCAGGAGGATTGTGGAGCTATTTGTTCACCGTGATATTATTGCTAGCAACTCTGCTGGTGACCCGCCGTTGCTTTGGTCTTAGCCGATGGCTAGTGCTCGGTGTTTTTGGTCTGTGGCCACTTTTTCAACAGCGGATGATGGCCTGGTGGACCCCTCTGGCGCTGTGGCTGGTGGCGCCGCTGTGGGTGGATTGGGCTGTCTCCAGGAATTGGAATCTGTCGTGGGGTATCCCGAGCTTTCGCAAAACGGCTCTGGCCGGGCTGATCCTTCTGATCGGGCTTGTGGCCTCACCGGCTAGCTTGTGGTTGAAGCAAGGGCGGCCTCGCTCTTTCGCCACGGCATTATATCCCGCGACACCGTTTGGCGTGGCCAAGGCTCTACGTAACGAACCACAGGAGGGTTCGAGTCGGGCCCAACGACTGCTGCCCCTGCTGCAGCAAGCCGGCGAATGCCCCTGGCAAGGTCCCATCTTTTGCAGCGAACGGCTGGGCGAGTACCTTCTGTGGGCCCTATCGGAGCAAGCTCCCGTCATGATGTATAACCACGCTCAATTGTTTACAGAAGAACATTGGCATCAATGCCTGGCGGCCAAGGAGGGCCAGCCCGAATGGGACTCTATCCTGCAGCGTTACGGGGCCCGCTTGTTGGTGGTCGAGACCCTCTATCATCCACACTTGTGTATGCAAGTGCGTCAGCATCCTCAATGGGAAGTGCTCTTGGACGAAGGTGATGTCCAGCAACTACCTCCAGATGCCCGTCTACTGGTGGCTCGCCGCCGCCCCTAAACAGGGGGGGTTATGGGCCGCTCGTTGCCAAAGCTTGTAATTAGTGTCAAAAACATGCGTGCACTCGACAACTACGTACGATGGACATCTTGCCATACAGAGGGCAATGCAGATCAGTTAATAGGGCTGCTGCCAAATGGACACTCATAACGTCCATCAGACCACTTCAGTACATAACTTCATTCCATACCCTGATTAGTCGCGGCTCAACAAGGGCCGTCTAACTCGCCTCATTAGGATACCTCCACGGTTTGGAACACTTCCGCCGTGACGACATGTAGGAAGCTCCGGATTGCTCAACAACGGCCCGAGCGTTCCGATCAGGGCGTCAGATGATGAGGCGTGGCCAAAAGCGACGGTCCTGCGGGATCGGTAGCCATTCCCGGAGACGGCAACGAGTAGTAAGGCGACGGCTGTCGGGCAGTATTTTTTCGTCCGGGTAGGTGCTGGAGGGCCTGCTGGGTATACACCTGGCGAATTTCACGCGTTGTCTGTCCGAATTCCTTGAACTCGTCAATCATGGCGTCCCGCATAGCCACCATACCGCCGACACCCCCAGCCGCAACGATGGATCCCAACATAAGGTACTCAGTGGCCACAATAGCACCACACTCATCATGCCACAGTTGCACTAGCAAACGCCTTAACATAGATGGCACCTACTCATTAAAATTGACCGATCCAAACTTACATAGATCAACATAACTAATTCGATTTTGATTGCGCGTATGTACGAACGTTAATCAGTTCATTCGTCCCATCATTAGCAGGTCGATTAAGACAAAGTCACCACGGTCCAGCACCCCGGCTGGTGCTGTCTGATAACCGAGCATCAACTTTACAGGGCGGACCGCGTGGCGAGTTGATGGGGAAACGGAACTTTTACCTTACACTAAAGTTCCGTGTAGATTCGGCTCGCGCACACTCGGCTGTTACCCGAATCTAGGCCACAATTCCCCGGATGTCAAAAAAAGAGCTGACGCTTTCCACGACAATAATGCGCAAACCAGTCATGCCA
>JANWVV010000037.1 GCA_025055795.1 Gemmataceae bacterium | reverse complement strand
GCGGTAGGTGGTGGTCAGTGGTGGGTCGGTGAGATGGGTGAGTGGGACGCGGTGGGTGGTGGCGGGTGGGCAGGTGGGGGAGGTGCCGGAGGTGAGGGTGGTGGGTGTCGGTCTGGTCGGCGGCGTCGTAAGCGACGGCGGCGGGCTGACGGTACCGGTCCCGTGAAGCTAGGCGTATTGGACATTCGGGCTGGGTAGGGTTGTGGATAGATGGGGCGTATAAGTTAAGCTGCGGGGGCGGCAGAATCAGATTTCAACAGGGGTCATCAGGCCATAGGTCTAGTGTTCAACACAGTATTCAACAAACAGATTGTATCCGGGTCAAATGAGTTCAACAGACCATGAAGAATGCCCTTGGATTTCAAGGGGTGCATTTCCGTTGAGGTCAAGCAGGGCCTATCGAGGTTCGGTTAGTGAAGAGCAGCAAATTTTTGTGGCGGGAGGTGAGGGGAGTTGTTTTCATAAGCGTTGGAAAAGGGTAAGTAGTGGCCCAGGAGCCGCGATGGTCAAACGGGATGGGGGAATTTTCGGCAAGACAACCAGGGGGTTTTGGTGCATAATGGCACTGTGTCAGGGGCAAGGAGGTGGGCCGGGCGTGTGGCCTGGTGAAGTAGCGGCCTAGGAGGGGACCAGGACCGATAGGGCAGGGGCCATGCGGTTGCTGGTAGTGGGGGACATACACGGAAACTGGGCGGCGTTGGAAGCGGTGGTGACCGAACCGTTCGACGCCTGTGTGTGTGTCGGGGACCTGGTGGACTACGGTCCGGAGCCGGGACCGTGCGTCGATTGGATTCGGGAGAATGCCCTGTATTGCGTGCGGGGCAATCACGATCATGGTGTGGCTCAGGAAGTAGTGGTCCAGGGGGTGTCGGGATTCCGGTATTTGACAGCGGTGACCCGTCCGTTGACGATAGCGGCGTTGTCGGGCCAGCAGCGGCGGTATCTGGCCGATTTGCCGACCTGGCAGATGTTTAAGGCAGGCGGCAAGCGGTACATGCTGGTCCATGCGACGCCGCGGGATCCCATGGACGAGTATGCCCAGCCGGATCCGCAATTCTGGGAGCCCCGGCTGCGTGGACTGGAAGTGGACTATCTGTTAGTGGGTCACACGCATCAGCCGTATATATTACAGGTCAATGGCACAACGATCATTAACCCTGGTAGTGTCGGACTGAGTCGGGACGGAGATCCACGGGCTAGCTATGCGATTATCGAAGGAGAGACTGTCGAGTTGCGTCGGGTGGAGTATCCGGTCGGGATCACCCTGACTGGTCTGGAAGCCCGTGTGGCCGATCGGACGGCCCGGGCCATGCTCACCGATATATACCAGGGTGGCCCCTACGTTCAGAAATGGCGTGCTCAGGGGCGCTACGGTGTCAGTGCTGCTGCAGCGGCGGGGGCCCTTGAACCACTAGCAAACACCAACGGCAAAACCTCAACGGTTACGCCAAGCAAGACCGACTAAACAAGTCGCACAGCCTGAGCAGATGCTACCGGCGTTTATACATCGGTCAAGACCGGCAAGCAGAAGTATTTAGCTTGCAGAAGCAGATGATACAAGTTAAATTTGAGAATCACTGCTTGGGTTTCGGGAAGCCCAAGTGGTTGGAACGGAAGTGGACTTTCCCGGATCGATTCACCTGCTGGAGAACCAGTCATGGCTGATTGGAAGAAGTTAGCCAAAGAGGCCTTGCTGGCCGATGGGCGGATTGACACGCGGGAAGTGGAAATATTGCGGCGTGCGTTATTCGCGGACCAACGGATTGACAAGTCCGAGCTGGAGTTTCTGGCTGAATTGCGGAAATCGGCCAAATCGGCGGTCAAGGAGTTCATGAAGCTGTTCATGGACGCGGTCAAAAACCACATGTTAGCCGACGGAGTGATCACGGACAGCGAAGCCGCCTGGTTGCGTAAGACCATCTTTGCGGACAATAAGGTGGATGCCGAGGAGATAGAGCTGCTGAAGGCCTTGAAGCAGGCAGCCAAGCAGACGTCGCCCGAGTTTGACAAGCTGTATGCGGAATGCGTGAAGTGATGGAGCAAGGCGAGCGAAACGTCCGGCGACGGTCTCAGGTTTCCGACAGGGAAGGGTGAGGGCGGAGCGGAACCACAGGACAGATAACGTTGCTGATGGCTCCGCAAGAGGCATAGGCGTTTTTGAGGTACTGCATCATCATCCGCTGGGCGTTGTAGTAGGAGCCATTGAGGGCGATGGCCGCCCGTCGCACTTCAGCGTAGGCCAGTGGCCGTTTGTAGAAAAGCGGCAAAATGACGTATTCCAGTTTGTCGTACAGGGAGGCGGCCTCGCGGGCGGGGTCGCTGGGGCGTTGCCCGTCTTCGCCGATGGCCCAGCCGGTAACGCCTTCGATGCAACCTTCGACCCACCAGCCGTCCAGGACGCTTAAGCTGGGGACGCCATTAAGGGCGGCCTTCATGCCGCTGGTCCCAGAGGCCTCCTGGGGTTTAAGGGGTGTATTGAGCCAAAGATCGGAGCCGGAACACAGCAGGCGGGCCAGGGTCATGTCGTAGTCTTCCAGGTAAAGGACAGGGATGTCGGGTTGCAGGGTCTGAGCGGCGGCAAAGATTTTGCGGATAATGGCTTTGCCGCCTTCGTCTTTGGGGTGTGCTTTGCCGGCGTAGAGGACCTGCAGCGGTCCCAGGGTGCGAGCGATGCGGCGAAGCCGGTCCAGATCGCTGAAAAGGAGATCGGCCCGCTTGTAGGCCGTGGCTCGGCGGGCAAAGCCGAGGGTGAACACGTGCGGGTCCAGACGCCGACCGGTGCGCCGTTCGACTTCCTGCAGCAACAGGCGTTTGCTGGCTGCGTGCGCGTTGAGGATTTCGGTCAGGGGCAGATTGATCGCGTAACGCAGGTAGGCATTATCGCGTCGCCATTCGGGAAAGTGCCGATCGTAGAGTGCCTGGAACGGTTCGCTGGTCCAGGTGGTAGCATGAACGCCGTTGGTGATGGAGTTGATGGGGTAGCCGGGGAACATGTCGCGGGAGACCTCGCCATGGCGTAGGGCAACGCCGTTGATGTAGCGGGAAAAGCTGAGGGCCAGTCCGGTCATGTTGAGGGTATTGTCGGGCTGGCCATCCAGGTGCAAAAGGAGTGAAGCAGCGGGTTCGCCGAGGACACGCCGGACCAGGGCGGCGTCGAACTGGTCATGTCCGGCCGGTACTGGAGTGTGAGTGGTAAAAACGCAACGCTGCCGGACCTGTTCGTGCAGTTCCGGTGTCAAGCGTGCAGGCAATTGCCCTTGGTTGAGTTGGCGGAGCAGGCCGAGAACCAGCAGGGCCGAATGGCCTTCGTTCATGTGGCAGGTAATGAGGGTCTGGTGGCCGAGGGCTTCCAGCATAGCGGCACCGCCGACGCCTAGGATGACCTCCTGACATAGCCGGTAATAGGCATCGCCACCGTAGAGTTGATCGGTCAGACGGCGGTCTGCCGGTGTGTTCCCTTCGACGTCGGTATCGAGAAGGTAAACCGGCACACTCCAACCACTAACACCCTGAACCCAGTAGCGCCAGGCTCGCACCAGAACGGGCCGACCTTCCAAAACGACCTGGATACGCGGCGACAAGGCTTCCAGACGCTGTTCCGGGTGCCAACAGGCGGGTTCTTCCCGCTGATTACCCTGAGCATCCAGATGTTGACGGAAATAGCCCTGACGATGGACCAGTGTCACCCCCGCCATAGGAATGGCCAGGTCCGCTGCGGCCCGCAGAGTATCGCCGGCTAGTATCCCCAGGCCTCCACTATAGGTCGGAATGTCGGGCTCCAGCCCAATCTCCATGGAGAAGTAGGCAATGGTCGCCGAGACGGACGGTTCCATGGTGTCGGTTTTCCTGTGGGGAAAATGAGCCATCAACCAGATACCACCGTTGTTATCCTAGTTTATCGACGACATTGGATTGGATGTGGCAGGAGGCGTCGGATCTGAAAGTTGGAAGCGGTCATCGTCCAAGCGGGCTAGCACCTGCAACAGATCGTCGGCGCTCACGATGCCCAGCAGTCGGTCGGCAGGGTCAGTGACTAGCAGACGGTGGACGCCATGATCGAGCATGCGGCGTGCTAGCTCGGCGACGGGGGTGTGCGGCGGTACACAGTGAATGACCGTGGTCATGACGTCGCGTACCAATGCCGGCTGGCTGTCATTTTCCAGCAATTGCCAGTCGGTGGGGACGGAATAGGGGTCGCCACACAGTAGTACCTGCTGGCCATCGGGCCGCACATGGAGGCGTTGGAACGGGCAAGCACCAGCCGGCAGCAGGCAATGGATGTGTTCCTGGCCGCCCGGCAGTCGTTCGACATGTTGGAAGGCACAGGCCCGACCGCCGCTTTGCTGGTTCCACTGGGCAAGCCAACGGGCTAAATCCGCCACGGATAGCATGCCGACCAGTCGACCATCCTCCTCGACCACCGGCATGCCCCGCAGTCCCCAGTGGGCCAGTTCTTGGGCCGCCTCCTTGATCGGTAAGCGGGCAGACAGCGTCCGTACTTCCCGGTTCATCAACTCACCGGCTGTCAACTGCAGCAGGGGGTGGTTCGGGACAGACATCACAGACTCCTTTTAAAATCATTGCGGCGGATGATCATGTTGCAACTGTCGTACCAGCTCCAATGTCGAAAGAGGACCTGCAGGCAAAACGGGTAGACGCTATGTCGGTCGCTGAGGGTATATGCCTAATCGTCCGGAGCCGTAAACGCAACAATCTCTACGATGTTTTAGCTGAAACGGGCAAGTACGCTCCAGTTCCCCACGGCTACGTCGACAATCGGCAAGACGTAGGTCATAAGTCGGAACTTCCAGGGCTGGATGGCAAGACAGACCCTGCAATGTATGTTCATAAGCCGTTACGTTAAACCAATAACAATATAATTGTGCCCGATTGACGCAGGCAGTGTGTAAGTTGTGGTCTGCCTGGTGGAAGACAAAGGCAGGGTGAATCATGACTGGACGGTGCCCACCGTCGCTGGCAACGTTTACGGATCTGTATGAATTAACCATGGCCCAGGCCTACTGGCGGGAAGGTCTGACGGCTGAGGCGACCTTTAGTTTCTTTTTCCGCAGTCTGCCCCCCCAGCGGGGCTACCTGGTCGCTGCCGGTATCGACCAAGTGGTGACCGAACTAGAACAATTTCACTTTACCACAGACGATATTGCCGAGTTGCAACGGTTGCAGCGGTTCGATGAAGATTTTTTGCGTTATCTGAGCGGATGGCGGTTCCGGGGTACGGTGCGGGCCGTGGCCGAGGGCACCTTGGTGTTTGCCCATGAGCCGTTGCTGGAAGTGACGGCTCCTATCATCGAAGCCCAAGTGGTAGAGACGCTGGTCGTCAACCGCTTGCACCTGCATACCCTGCTGGCGAGCAAGGCGGCGCGGGTCCGCTGGGCGGCCGGGCCCCACCGCCAGGTCATCGACTTCGGTGCCCGACGCTGCCATGGCCTGGAAGCGGCCCAAGCCGCGGCACGCTGCGGTTGGCTGGTCGGCTTCGACGGTACCAGCAACGTCATGGCAGGCTTGCGCTATGGCATCCCGTTGTATGGCACCATGGCCCACTCCTTTGTTACCGCTTTTGCAGACGAGTTGGCGGCCTTCCGGGCTTATGCACGTACCTTCCCTGATAGCACCACCCTGCTGGTCGATACCTACGACACGGTCGAAGGCATCAAACACGCCCTGCGGGTGGCCGCTGAATTATCCCAGCAAGGGCATCAGTTACGCGGCATCCGCTTGGACAGTGGCGACCTGCTGACCCTGTCCCGTATCGCTCGCGAATTGGCCGATGCCGCTGGCTTTCCGCAGTTGCAGATTTTTGTCAGTGGCGGTATCGACGAGTACGCCATCGAGCAGCTCGTCCGTCAGCAGGCCCCGGTGGATGCCTTTGGGGTCGGTACCAAGGTAGGGGTCTCTCAGGATGCACCTTACGGCGATTGTGCCTACAAGCTGGTGGCTTACAACGGTCAGCCCCGCTTGAAACTCAGTGAGCATAAGCAGACGCTTCCGGCGGCCAAGCAGGTGTATCGCTTCTACGATGCGGCAGGCCAGATGCTCTACGATCAGATCGCCCTGGCGGACGAGCCCTCTCCCCCCGGGGGTCAGCCTTTACTCCACGAGGTGATGCGTCAAGGTCAACGGGTTGTCCCTCCACCCACGCTGGAGCAATCGCGGCAATACTTTCGCCAGCACTGGGCCGGTTTACCACCAGTCTGCAAAGATCTTCATCAGCCCGCCCCTTACGACGTTCAGCTTAGCGTGGCCTTGCATCAGTTGACGCAAAAACTGGTAGCCCACTGGGGTCACAGACTGGAGACCCCCCGACATCAAGGTTGAAAGCCAAGGCATCAAGGTCGAGGAGCCCGGTGATGCGACTTACACACTCGACGGTCCGGAGCCGCAGAGGATCGCTTTTGCGGCTATCCAACCCAATGAGGGGCAATCAAGAGCAAGCGGCTGGATGGGGCCGTTTTGCTGTCCCCCTATTTTGCAAAAAGCCAGTAGGGAGTGTGTGCGGCGGGTGCCTGGCAGTCTGCCTGAAATCCGCTTGAGGGCTGGCAGCGGACGGACAACTGCTTAGGATGGAGAAAGATTGCAACGGGCAAGGGGCAAGATAGTGTCGGGGAGGGGAGGTCATGGATCAGCGTGTGGTGTGGGGGGCGTTGGGAGTGGTGATAGTGGCTAGTGGCAGTCTGGTGTGGGCCGAGCGGCCGGTGGTGCGGGCCGGGCAGGCGGGTCGGTCCGTGACCATGGCCTTGCAGGGAATGGTAGCCACTAGTCATCCGCTGGCTGCCCAGGTAGGACTGGAGGTGCTCCGTCAAGGCGGTAACGCGGTCGATGCGGCCATTGCGACCAGCGCTGCGTTGGGCGTGTTGGAACCGACCAACTGCGGCATCGGTGGTGATGTGTACGCCTTGGTTTGGGACGCACGCAGCGGCACACTGCACGGGTTGAATGGCAGCGGTCGGGCCCCCGCACGCGCGACACGGGAATACTTCCGCAGCCGCGGTTACAAGCAGATTCCCACCACAGGCCCGTTGTCCTGGTCGGTGCCGGGGTGCGTGGATGGATGGGATCAGTTGCGTCAGCGGTTCGGTACCTGGTCGTGGCAGCGGCTGCTGGAACCGAGCATCGCCTATGCCGAGCAGGGGGCACCGGTCCCGGAAGTGATTGCCGGGTACTGGCGGTCCGTGGAACGGATGCGCGATCCCGGCATGCGCGCCACCTTCCTGATTGCTGATCGGACCGGTCAGCGACGCGCACCGCGGCCAGGAGAAGTTTTCCGCAATCCGGCCCTGGCACGGTCCTACCGCTTGATCGCCCAGCAGGGACGCGATGCCTTTTACAAAGGTGAGATCGCCCAGCGGCTAGTCGCCTTTGCCGAACAAGTCGGTGGGTTGTGGACCGCTAAGGACTTCGAACAACACACCTCCGAATGGGTGGAGCCGGTGCATACCAGCTACCGCGGCTACGACGTGTGGCAGATTCCACCCCCGGGCCAGGGGATCGCCGTGTTGCAGATGCTCAACATGCTGGAGCCATACGACCTGGCCCGGCTTGGACCGGAATCCGCTGACTACTGGCACCTGCTGGTGGAAGTGAAAAAACTGGCCTATGCCGATCGCGCCCGCTACTACGCGGATCCCCGCTTCGCTCAGGTGCCGGTGCAGCAATTGATCTCCAAAAAATACGCCGCCGAACGGATCAAGCGGATCGATCCGCACAAGGCCCAAACCGAGGTGCCCGCTGGTGATGCCAAACTGGGAGGAGCCGAGACAGTTTACCTGTGTGTCGTAGATAAGGACCGCAACTGCGTGTCACTGATCCAGAGCAATTACAGTGGTTTCGGCTCAGGACTGGCGGCCCCGGATACCGGCTTTGGCATCCAGAACCGCGGCTGCTTGTTTGCTTTGGACGAGGAGCATCCCAACCGTCTGGAACCGGGCAAGCGACCCTTCCACACGATTATCCCGGCCTTGGTGACCTTCAAGGGCAAGCCGGTGTTCGTCTTTGGGGTGATGGGCGGCGACATGCAGCCGCAAGGGCAAGTGCAAGTATTGGTCAATTTGCTGGATTTCAAAATGAATGTGCAAGCGGCCGGCGAGGCCCCGCGGATCGAACACGTGGGCCACCCCACTCCGACAGGTCAGCCAGCGGCAGCCGATGGCGGGACCATCCGGGCCGAACCCGGTATACCCGAGACTGTACTCAAAGAACTGGAACGCCGGGGACACCGTCTCGAACGCGTCCGGGTCAACGGCGGCGGCTTCCAAGGCATCTGGATTGATCCTCACACCAACGTGCTGCACGGCGGCAGTGAGGTCCGCAAGGATGGGATGGCCGTCGGCTATTGAACGGTTCGCGCCGTCGTTACCTGTGGCGGTCGTCCGGCCGGTGTGTTCCTCGAAGCGGAGGGCCAACAGCAGAAAGAGTAGCCACTGAGGCGTAGGGAAGCGGAGCGGCCAACCAACGCCTCACACCTGAACGGTCAGGTTTCTTCCCGCCGGCGTTCCGATTCATCCAGCTTCTTTTTCTGCTCCTCGGTTTCCTCGTAGCGGAATTCCTGTTTGAGCAGGCTCAGGACCGCCTGCAGGGTTTGCTCTCGTAGACGTAGCTGGAAGGTGCTGAGGATGATGTTGCGGTTGGGGTCGTTGGTCGGGGCCCGCAGCACGGCGTTTTCAAATTCCAGGCGGCTTTTGACATCCCGCTGCAGAACGGTTACGACGTAGAAGTGATCGCGAGGTTCATCATGAAGGAGGAAGACGGTTTTGGGCGGTTCGGTGCGTTTGTCCAGCAAGGTCTGAGCCATGTCCCGGGCAGGGTATTTGACGTTGTCACTGGGGACAATACGGAACGGTTGCAAGGGCTGAGGCAGCGTGGGGATCAGGGGGAATAACGGTTGGGCAGTCGGGTTGGGGATGGGGGTGAGGGGGGCGACGCCTTCGATGAGGAAAGGACGGATGCGGTCGCGGGCCGCTGGCTCAGTGAAACGGCTGGCAAAGCGGAGTCGTTCGTCGTCGACGACGAACTTGAGGGTGGCCGGTTGACTCTGGGGATTGTCACGGATGGCTTGGGCGAGGGCCTCGGCGTCCCGCTGGGCTAACGACCGCGCCTGCTGGCGTTTCCACTCGGCCAGGACCATTGGTCGGGCCTCGCTATAAGTGAGGGTGCGGGCGGGCCATTCCTCCACGCGCCAGACGATCCACTGCGTACTGGTTTCCGGACTGGTCTGGCGGCGGAACGGGTCGAGCCGTTCCTCGGGATAGTAAATGGGCAGGTACAGAGTGTTGAGCGGTTCCCGCCGGGCCGGGTCCCGCCAGAAGAAAGAGCGGCCGAAGGGGATGTAGGTGGTGCCGCCGTGGCTGCGGGCCGCTTGCCGGACCGACTCCCGTTGCGCGACTACCAGTGGTGCCAATTCGGGGTCTTCTTCCAGGTTCCACTCGTGGCGAGGCTCCCGGTTCGTTCGCACCAGCAAACCTCGGCTGCTGGTGAACTCCTGGATGTATTTTTCCACCTCGGCTATCTTGTCCTTCTGGGAGGGACGTAGCCGCCCCTCGTTGGACAGTTTACGTACCTCGTCGATGAATTTCTGCACGTCACCGACCACAATGGTGGGGTTGCCGGGCACCGCGGCAGGCGAATCGCCAAAGGCCAGTCGGCGGGCGGTATCCCGGAGCAACTGCTGGTACAACTGGTGCCGGACTACCTCCAGCGGCACGGGTTGAGGCACGGTCTGCTGGACGACGGCATCAGCGGCCACCAGTTGGGCCAGCAGGGCGGGGGTGGGCAACAAGCTGAGCAGCAAAGGGACACCGCTACGGACCCGTTGACGCAGTTCGTAAGCGATCGGCGGACCCACAGCCAGACCGAGCGCAAGCCCTGGATGACCAGGACCGACGCTGGAACCGATCCCCGCGGCCCAGGCAGCGGCGGCCGTACCCGGACGCGCGATCAACGCCTCGGGTAGCTGGTCCACGCTCACATTTGCGGACTGATACCGCAATAGCAGTGCCGAGCGTTGTTCCCGTTGATAGCGGCTGTAGGCCTGTTGTAAAGCCAGTTCGCCCCCCAGGCTGGGAACGATCGCTCCAATCACTGCCACCGGGGAACTGCCGGGCAACGGTACGGTCAAGGCGGTGCCGATTTGCGCGTTTTGCTCTGCTTTGCGGAGCAGTTCCTCGGCAACCCGGCGGTAGTAGGGTTCCTCTCCGGTCACTCCGAAATAGGCCAGGCGTACGCGGCGGGGTTCCTTGAAGCCCGGCGTTTCCCGCGTCGGGTTGTAATCGTTGTTTTTGTATTGCTCAAACAAGCGGCGGAGCTCGTCCTCGGAGGGCTGGGTCGTGACGCGGTCCAGGTAGTTGGCCACCGGTACCGGAATGGCGGCCAGAGTGGTTAGACTGCATTGCTCGCGATAATGCTGAAACAATTCGAAAGTGGTGGCAAAGGCGGGGAAGCCCCAGCCTGGACGATCACCTGTCGGCTGTGGACCGGGAGTGCCTAGCAGAATGGTTTGCGCTAGCCGAACCCGGAATTCTTCACCGATGGCGTCCAGACAGCGCTCCATCTGGAATCCTTCCATCTGCTGTTGCAGGATCTTGCGCACCTGGACATCGGAGCGGAAATAGCCATAAAACTCGTCCTGGATCAGGCGGGCTACGTCTCCCCGGGTCAACTGGATGCCGTACTGATCCGCCTTTTTTTGCCAGAGCAGAAACTCGATCAGGTCACGGCTATGGCGATTTGGCAGATTGGTGAAGTAATGCTCACCGGTGCCGGTGAGCATCAGGGAGAGGGCGGCGATTTTGGCGCGGGCGGCTTCTTTGTCCTCGCTACGGGCATTGGGCAGGGAGAAAATCCGAGCGACAGTGGCCTTGATTTGCTCCAGCAAAGGGGGCACCTGTGCGGCCAGCTCCGGGTTGCTGGCGAAAAAGCGCAGAAAACCCTCCTGCTGCGAGGCCTGTTGCAGGATGCTGCGGGCTTCCGGACTGAGTTTGCCGCTCAGTTCGCTGACAACGCCGTTGAGGGTAAGCATGGTCTGCTGGGCGGCCAGACTCATGAAGCGGTTAGCCATCACCCGCTGGCGGTGCAACTCCCGCAGCTGGCCATCGTAGATTTTACGGCCGTCGATGGTGCACAGGTGTTCGCCTTTTTTACCCGCTTGCCGACCCAGCCACTGTGGCAACCAGTCGAAAAAATCGGCTCCGCCCCCCAGGCCGCTGGAGAGCGTAAACATAATCATGATGAAGACCGTCAGAATGGCAAAAATGGTCTTCTGATTCCGCCGGAAAAAATTGAACGGATTGTAGGCCATTGCCAATCCTCAGCTTAGGTACGCTTTTGCCCGCATCATGGACTATCCCGGTAGTACCAGGGGGTTGACGGGGCCTATATCGTCCTATTAGGGAAATGGGCATTGCACGCCCTGCCGGTTCGATTGTACGGAATTTGCTGCTATCTACAACGGCAAACCCGCTCAGGAGGTCAGCACCAACCGGCGTGCTGAGGTGGTGTCCGGAGGTGGTCCGCGGGGACTCCACGGACCGCAAAGGAAGCAAGCAGGAGAGGCGACATCGTGGCTCGAACACGCTCCGCACAACACAACGAGGCGACAGACACGTCCGCAGCTGGTGAGTCCCGCACGACCCGGCCGCGGCGTCGCAGCAGCGAGGGGACGGCCCAGGCCGCCACGCCCTCGGGTGGCTACGATCTGGTCATCGTCGAGTCGCCGGCCAAAGCGAAAACGCTGGCCCGCTACCTGGGTCCCGGCTACCGGGTAGTGGCCAGTTACGGCCACGTCCGCGACCTGGACACCCGCAAACGCAAAGGGGAGGAAGTCGCCGGCATCCGCATTGCTGACGGCTGGAAGCTGCGGTACGTGGTGGACGTCAAAGGCGAGGACGAGGAAACCCGTCGCGGACGGCGGCGCTCCGCCCGGGAAATTCTGGAGGAGATCCGCAAGGCCGCCAGCGGCGCCCGCCGCATCTACCTGGCCAGCGACCCGGATCGCGAAGGTGAATCGATTGCCTGGCACATCGCCGACGAACTGCAACTACCTCCGGAACGCACCTACCGCATCCGCTTCAACGAAATCAGTAAAACGGCCGTCCAGCAGGCTCTGGCCCACCCTGATCGGATCAACGGCAATCTGGTGGCGGCCCAGGAGGCCCGTCGGGCCCTGGACCGTGTCGTCGGCTTCCCCTTGTCCAACCTGCTGGGCAAAAAGGTGGCCTCCCGCCTGAGCGCTGGGCGGGTGCAGTCCGTGGCCGTCCGCCTTATCGTCGAGCGGGAACGCGAAATCGAAGCTTTCCGGAGCGAAGAGTACTGGAAGATCCAGGCCTTGCTGGCCCCTGCCGGTACCAGCGTTGCCTGGAAGTCCGATCCCCAACGCTGCAAAGTCTACGCTCGGAAAAAGGCCGACAACGACCCCACCGCGGATTCGCCGGATACGCCCGTCGATACGGAACTGGAAGACAAGGGGGACAATGGGAACAACGGTGCCACTAGCGGCCTGACGGGTCTGCCCGCACCGCCCGCCGGCGCTTTTTTTGCCGAGTTGATCCGCTGGCAAGAACAGGACGTCCGCATTCCCAACGAGGCCACCGCGGACCAGATCCTGACCGCTCTGCGGCATTCGCCCTTCCAGGTGGTCAAGGTCGAGCAAAAGGACCGGCAGGACCGCCCCCCGCCTCCCTTCATTACCAGCACCCTGCAGCAACAGGCCAACATCCGCCTGGGATTTTCCACCAGCCGCACCATGCAGACCGCCCAGCGGCTCTACGAAGGGGTCGAACTGACCGGCCTGGGACCAACCGCCTTGATTACCTACATGCGTACCGATAGCACGCGTGTCTCCCAGGATGCCTTGCAAGCGGTGCGGCAATTCATCGCCCAAGACCCGCACCTGGGGCCCAGCTACCTGCCAGATACGCCCAACTACTACTCCTCCGGCAAAACCGCCCAGGAAGCCCACGAGGCCATCCGCCCCATCGACGTGACGCTCACGCCGCAAAAGGCCCGACAGCTTGGCCTGACTGGCGATTTGTACCACCTGTACGACCTGATCTGGCGTCGCTTTGTCGCCAGTCAGTGCAAGCCGGCCGTTTTGGCCATCACCACTGTGGACATCCGGGCCGGACAGGCCCTGTTCCGCGCCTCCGGACGGATCATCCGCTTCGATGGTCACCGCCGCGTCCTGCCGCCAGTCAGCCGGCAGGAAGACACCCTTCTGCCCCCCTTACAGGAGCAACAATCTTTACAACGGCTCGACCTGTTCGCCACCCAGCATTTCACCCAACCCCCACCCCGCTACACGGAGGCCTCCCTGGTCAAGGCCTTGGAAAAGGAAGGCATCGGACGACCCAGCACCTATGCCACTATCATTTCGACCATCCAGAAACGCGGCTACGTCACCCAGCAACGCGGCCGCTTCTATGCGACTGACATCGGCAAACTGGTCACCGACAAACTGGTCCATCACTTCCCCCGCATCATGGACGTCAAATTCACCAGCCACTTCGAGGAAGAGCTGGATGAAATCGAAACCGGCAAATGCCAGTATCGCCAGGTGCTCGACGAGTTCTGGGGGCCGTTCTCCGAGGAATTGAAAAAGGCGGACGCGGAAATGGAACCGGCCCGCATGCTGACCGATGAGCCATGTCCCAAGTGCGGCCGACCCCTGGAAAAACGCTACTCCCCGAAAACCGGCAGCTACTTCCTGGGCTGCAGTGGCTGGAAAGACAAGGACAATCCCTGCCAGTACAAACGGGGCAGCAATGGTCAGGAGCAGGAAGGACCGGCCACCACAGACATTCCCTGTCCGGCCTGCGGCCAGCCGATGGTACGCAAAAGTGGTCGTTTCGGTGTCTTTTTCACCTGCTCGGCCGCCCCTAACTGCCCTACTACCATGAACCTGGGGCCTGATGGCCAGCCGGTCGTGACCACCCGGCCTACGACCGTCACCTGCCCGCAGTGCCACAACCACCAACTGCTGCTCAAAGCCAGTAAAACGGGCAAAAAATACGTGGAATGCCCCGACAAAGCCTGCAAGTTCCGAGCCGATGCTGACGATCAGGGGCGTCCCATCCAGCCCCCGGACACCGGCATCCGCTGTGACAAATGTGGCAGTCCCATGGTCATCCGCACGGCCTGGCGGGGACCTTTCCTGGCCTGCAGCGGCTTCCCCAAGTGCCGCAACGCAAAATCCTTAACGGCCGAATTGCGCGAAAAACTCAAGGATTTGCTCCCGCCCCCGCGGCCCCGCACTGCTGCTTCAGTGCCCGACGTAGCCGTCACTCAGACTTGTCCAGAGTGTGGCGCCGCCATGAAACTGATGAAATCCCGATTCGGCCCGGGGTATTATCTAGGGTGCTCGCAGTATCCCAAATGCAAGGGCAAAGCCAAGGTATCCCCCGAACTGGAGGCACAGATCGCCGCGGCCTTGAATAAAGCGACAACCGCTCAGGCCCCTGCACCAGCATCAGACACTTTCACCTCCTGAAAGTCCCCTACGCTCCCGAATGGACCTGATCTTTTGGAACAGCTCGGAGTGTAGCTCCGACAAGCCGGCAATCCGGGTCCGCCACGCCCGGCTAGCTCCGTATGCGTCAGGTGACGCTTGCGGTGCCCCGGCCAGGTTCCTCTCTGAGAGTCTTAGGGCACCCTCTATACCGGCTCAGGCGTAGTGAGCGCTCCAGGGCTGTAGCCGTGCCCTCCAGGTTCAAGAAAATTAGCAATAATCATCTGTTTTGCGGCCCGGCTGGGGTACCAGCGATGGAAATGGGGGATTAACGTAGCCCTGGTCGGTGTGCCAGTCGGCAACCGGGGTCCGATGGGCAACACCGCGGAGGGATTGCAATTCAGCCGAGCAACTGGCGGAACTCCTGGAACAGGTAAGTGGAGTCGTGGGGGCCAGCGGAGGCCTCCGGATGATACTGCACGCTCAAAGCAGGCAGCCGTTTATGACGGATCCCCTCCAGCGTCTGGTCGTTGAGGTTGACGTGCGTGATTTCCACGTCGGCAGGCAGGGTGCGCGGATCGACGGCAAAGCCGTGGTTCTGAGTAGTGATTTCCACATGACCGGTCCGTTCATTGCGGACAGGGTGGTTGGCGCCGCGGTGGCCGAATTTGAGCTTGTAGGTTCGGGCACCTAACGCCAGACACAGCAACTGGTGACCTAGGCAGATGCCAAACATGGGACGTTTGCCCAGCAACTGGCGGATGGTTTCAATGGCATAAGTGACGGCGGCTGGATCACCGGGACCGTTGGACAGGAAGATGCCATCCGGCTGAAGCCGCAAAATGTCGTCGGCGGAAAAGGTGGCAGGTACTACGGTAACGCGGCAGCCTACCTGGGTGAGCAGCCGCAGGATGTTCCATTTCATGCCATAGTCGATGGCCACGACGTGTTTTTCCGGGGGACGAGCCGGAAGCAGGTGCCGGGCCAGCAGCCCCGGGCGTTCCTGCCAGGTGTACGGCTCGGCCGGCGTGACCCGACGGACCAGATCCAGCCCGGCCATGGAGGGGACCGCCCGCGCCTTGGCTACCAGGGAAGCATCCTCCAGATCGCTGGTCGAAATCACCCCGTTCATCGTGCCCCGCAACCGCAAGCGTCGCACCAAGGCCCGTGTATCAATCCCGGCGATGCCGACCACACCGGCCATCTTCAGATAGGTGTCCAGGTCGCTTTGACTACGGTAGTTGCTGGGTACCGCCGTCAACTCACGAATCACAAAACCGGCTACCTGAACCCGTGCCGATTCGCGATCCTCCGCATTCACTCCATAGTTGCCAATGTGCGGATAGGTCATCGTGACTATTTGACCGGCATACGAAGGGTCGGTTAGGATTTCCTGGTATCCCATCATCGACGTGTTGAAGACGACTTCGCCGCTGGTTTCGCCAGCAGCACCGATTGCCTGACCGCTGTAGATCGTGCCGTCCTCCAAAGCCAGTTTTGCGTGCATAGCGATTAACTCGTGGCTGAGCAAGCATCCGGGAAAGCCAAGGACCTGCCCGCAGGGGTTGATAGGCGAGCGACCGGGAACCGTGACAGGTAGCCCCGGTACTACCTATCGGGGCGAACGCTACGCGCGGCCCAACCGCGGACAATGCCCTTGGTGCCAAAACCATTGTGATTATGCTAGGAAAGTGACCGGCTGGTGGAAAATGACCCGGAGCAGGCCGCCCTGAGCTCTCTTGAGATGTGTATGATGGTTTGTAACTGGGGCAGTACTATCCAACCGGGGATGGGGCGGAACGGGGGCAGCAGGTGCAGCACCGCTGGATGAATTTATCATGAGCCAGACAGTCGATCGGCGGGCGTTTCTCGGTTCAGCGGCGGCATTATCGCTGTCGGCGGCCAATTACGCAGGTGTGTGGGGGGCCAATGAGCGTGTGGGGATCGCCTTTGTGGGTTGTGGTGGTCGGGCGCAGGCCCATATGGACCTGGTACGACGCCTGCAGGCAGCGGGCGAGGCAGTAGCCCCGGTGGCCGTTTGCGACGTCTGGGACGGTCACGAAGAGGAATATACCAGTGTTTTCGGAGGACAGGTGAGTCGGCGGCGTTATGCCCAGGGTCTGTACCCCGCGGCCCGCAAATGCGGCCTGGACCCCGCGGATCGCCGGCACGTGACCAAGGATTACCGCCAACTGCTCGAGCTGCCGGAGGTGGACGTGGTTTGCATTGCCACGCCTGATCATTGGCATGCCCGCATGACGCTCGACGCCTTGGCGGCTGGCAAAGACGTTTTTGTGGAACGTCCGCTGGGTCGGACGGCTGCCCAAGCCGTCGCCGTACTGCACGCCTGGCAGCAGAGTCAGCGGGTGGTTGTGGTCGGCGTGCAGAATCTGGCCGATCCGCTGTGGGTTCAGGCCTGGGACTACCTGCGGAGTGGTCAGTTGGGACACGTCGTCCAAGGCCAGACCGGTGCCTTCCGCAACGACATCCGCGGTCAATGGCGCTTCTATCGTCTGGTCGAACAGATGCATCCCCGCAGTATCGACTGGGACATGTTTTTGGGGCATCGCTTCGAGGTGGCCGGCCAGCCGATTGGTCCGTCACCGCGGCAGTGCCCCTTCGACC
Organism: Gemmataceae bacterium; assembly: GCA_025055795.1. Lineage (GTDB taxonomy): Bacteria > Planctomycetota > Planctomycetia > Gemmatales > Gemmataceae > Thermogemmata. The sequence continues at coordinate 27,331 of JANWVV010000037.1, read as the reverse complement.
GGGCGGTGTTCGCCCAGTGGCGGTGTTACCAGCAGTTCAGCGGTGGTCCGTTCCACGAGTTGCTCTACGCTCCTGTTTGCCGGTTGTTGGCGGCGATGGGAGTGCGATTCCCCGCGCGTGTCAGTGCGGCAGGAGGGTTGTACCTGGAGTACGATGGACGCACCGTGCCTGATGTGGTCACCGTTGCCGCCGACTTCGACGAAGGTTGCCAGTTGCTGGCTACGGCCACCACCCTCAGCAATTACCCGCTGGAGGAGCTGATCCGTTGTCGCCTGGGAACCATCAAGTTTGTCCGGGGTGGGTTCCAGGTTTATCGGGACGATCCGTCGCGGGGCTCGGTTTACCCGCCGCGGCTGGAGGGAATGCTGACGCCGCACTACCAGCAGGCCGTCGCCTCACCGCGGCACGAGACCGAAGCCTTGTGGCGGCATTTTCTGGCCTGCGTGCGGCAACGCCGCCAAAGTACGTATTGCCCCCCTGATCTGGCCGCCGCTGCCAGCGTGCTGCTGGCACTGGCCGAGCAGAGTCTGGAGCAAGGATTGGCCCTAGGATGGGATGCCCAACAGCAGCGGGCCGTTTCGGCAGATGCCCACTGGCTGGCCCGCTGGCGGCAACGCAGTCACCACGGCGGCAAACCTGCTCACATCCTGGGCTGGAGCGGTGCCGAGCAAGGCTGTACGTTGCAGCCGCCGGATTACCAGAAACTGGCCAACCGCCCTGAGACCGGTTGAATCGGATCCACGGGACACCCCTAGCAAACCGTACGATGGAGGCAGCAGACCCACGCAAGGAACTGATGCGGCTGGTGGTACGATCCGCCGCATTGTCGCCAAAGGCGCGGCCGGCCTGGCTGCCCGAAGTGCTGCCACTGCTGGCGGACAGCCGCATTCCTTGGGAAATTCGTCGTCAGGCAACGGCCCGGCTACTGCGCTTGGTGCCGGATCGGCTACGGTATGTCCGGCCGCTGCTCCAGGCGTTGACCCATGGGTTGACCTCGCAGCAGAAGTGGGAATGTCTCCGCTGGTTGCAGGAGGCCGTACCACGCTGCCACGCCTTGGATCGCTGGCTGGCCCGTTGGGACCAACGGCGGCGTTGGCGATGCCCCCGCTGCCAGCGATACCTGCCACGACCGGAATTTGTGACCCATCTGTGGCACGTCCACGGCTTGATCTATGACCATCAGCGTCGACGGGTCTGCATGCCTCACCGCCTGGCCCGGCTAGCCGCCCGCCGCTGGCAACAAACCGGCCAGAACGCTGAACTGGACCAGGTCTGGCTATGGAACGGTACGGCAGGCCTGCGACGTTGCTTACGCTCCCCAGCAACAACCCCCGAAGATTGGCATGCTCTGCTTGGCCAGGCCGGGGTGCGGCACCAGGGGTTGTGTCCCCGTTGCCTGACGGAACTGCCCGCCTCGCTGCCGCCGGAACTACCTCCTCTGACGGTGACCACCCACCGCCTGTCCACCTTCGACTGGTGCGTCGAAATCCTGACCGGTCCCTGCTGGCACGTCACTCGTGTACGGGCCCCGGACCAGGACTACCGACTGGTCCAGATCCGTCCGTCGCCACGCCTGTTGGCCTGCCTGGCAGCTCTGGCAGCCGCTGCGGTGGTACTGATCGTTGTCCCGGCTCGGCTGGTCCCTTGGCCACTGCTGCTGATCAGCCTGACTATCTACGGCCTGGTCCGCTTCCTGTTACGTCATCAGGCGGACCGCATCGATCAGCTCATCGACGCTGCCTGGCAATACCTGGTACCCCAGGCCCGGCTGGATCGCGACGATCATCTCCGCTGGCTGACCCGCCTGTGCCAGGCCAGCATGGGTCAGGGATCCCCCGCTGTACGTCAGGACGTTCTCTATCCGATCCTCCAGCGGCTGAGCGAGACAAGCCCGACGGATCAGCCCGAACGATGGCGTACCCGTGGGGCCGCGGAAGCCCTGTGGTTGGACGACCTGGCCATGGACGAAACGAAAACGTTAGCCGCACTCCTCCAGCGGCTGGAAGTCGTATTCCGCGGTGACGCACCATGGTTGTACGCCGAGGCACTCCTGGCCGCGTGGCCGCTACGGAATGACGCCAACAAGTTCCGTCATCGATTACAGATCATGCTGCAAATGGTCGCCTTCCAACTGGGCTGGACCCCTCGGCAACTGAAAACGTTGTGTGACCTGGCCCCGGCCATCGCCCATTGGCTGCGACCTGATGCCCCCGCTTTACTCGCTCAGCGTTACGCCCTGTGGCACTTGCCTTACAGTCCCGCCTGGTCCCCGCAGATCATTACCGTGTTTGAACTGGTGCAACGCTGGCCCACCCTGGCCGAACACTGGCTGGCCGAGTATCCCGATCTGCTCTGGCTGGAACGCTGGGATCCTCAGCACGAACCGGCCTTGGGGCCCATCATCATTACCGCAAGCGGCGTCTGCCTGGCCGGTTATCGCAGCCTCAACCCGGAGGCCACAATCGAACTGAAAGCTGTGGGACGAGCCCTCAACTACGACGGCCAATGGCTCTATACCTGGCAACCACTGCCCGATACGCTACCTCAACGCTTACGCGACTGGCTCCGCTTCCTCAACGATTTTCTGGAGATGATCCCCGACGATACTGCGACTCCACTGTTTCATCAGGCGTTGAGTTCGCTGGTGCGTCCCTGCCCTCAGTGCCGATTGCCCCTGCTGGTCCCCCCAGGCAAAATAGCACGTCGTGCCGCCGTTCCCTCGCGGCGGCAGCCGTTATCTCGCTCAGGTCCGGATTTCTCAAGCCAACTGCACAGGCGTCATAAGTAACGCCAACCAACCAGACCGTAGTAATACAATCACGTTCTGGCTGGGAGCAAACATTGCAGGTATGGTCAGATTGTTTTGCCCGCCTCGGGATCAGCGGCTGACCACCTTATACTCGACCACTTCCCGCTCGCCCGTGAGATGGATGGCCTTATGGTAGAGGGCCCGACCTTCATCGCCACCCAGATACAGATACCAGCGGCCGACGGGCAACGAGAGATCAAACTCACCAAAGGCATTGGCTGTCACGTATTCGCGTTGCTGCAAGTTATCGGCATTGACAAATACCAGGCGGGCGCCACTACGCGGTGTGATGTGGTCATTGAGGACTACTTCACCACGCACTGTCACGGTGGTAGTGCGCGGGCGGCTGGCTGTGCGTTCGGGTCGAGGTTGCACCGGATAAGCCGGGCGAGGATATGACATGCCCGGTTGGGTCGGTACGTTAGGCGGCGGTATCTTATCGTTACTGCTCGAGGGAGGCATTGTGCCGGGTACCTGATCCCGCAGTTCCTGAATGCTAGGAGCCGCCGGAGGGATTGCCGGTGGCGGAGCGGGAACTAACGGTGCTCCATACGACACGCTGGTGGGCGGATAGTAATAGCTGACCACCGGCTGCTGCACCGTCACCGGTCGATAACTGGTTACCGGCACCAAGGCCGTCCGCTCGACATAGCTGGTCACCGTGTTGCACTGGCTGCGCAGCCGATACGACGTGGTAGGCTGGCACACCCGGATGGGGCAACCCGTGCAAGGATCGTAGTAAGTCGTGTAGCGATACTCCGTTATCGGTTCATAATAGTACGACACCACGTTTTGAGTGACCGGTTCATAGTAAGTCCGACGCACGTACTCGGTCACTGGCTGGTAGTAGGTCCGCTGGATGTAGCTGACCCGTACCTCCGGTTGCGGGCAGGGTGGCGGACAGGGGACCGCATAACTGACCCGCGGCCGGTCGCAGCCGAAGCAGCACACCTGAAAAACATTGTCCCATCCCGCCTGCACGGTGCCAGTTAAGCCTGCTACACCAACTACACTCAGCACGAGGAGACAAGCCGATCGTTGCGTCATGGCTGTCGTCCCTTGGAGTTTCCATGCACTCATCATCAACCTTCATCTTTAGACTAATGCGCCGTCAGGGCTAATCAAAGTATTTTCAGAGGCTGCATAACCGTCTGGACTAGCATCAGGCCGCAAAAATCATACACTTGGTGCATCCATCCCTCTTTCGCCAGCTTCCGCGCCTCCATTCTACCGCCTCAATGCCCATACTGATCAATCACTTTGATCGAGGAAGGCAGAAAACAGAATCTGGTCAGGCGCGAGGACAGGGCCAGGCCGGCAGGTGTGAACTGTAGGCGTTATAGTTTCGGGTTTGTCCCCAACCCACAGACTGGCATTGTATGAACTTCGTTCAGCAGGACGGCCCGTATGGCACTTGGCGGTACATCGCCGGGACCAGTATCAATCACCGGAGAGCATTGCTGGTTGCTGACCATCCCCGTCCGTAGCGGCTAGAGGTTGACTTAACCATTGCCGCAGAAGTCGGACAACACCTGGTCCGATGCCGGGCACGCTGCTAAGCTTGTGGCGTTTTGCTGATGTCAGGGCTACCGTTGCTTCCCAAGGCAGTCCGAGAACGGCCATGGCTGCCCGCCGTAATGCCCGCACGCGATACACGTTTCCCCCTTCTTGGGCCAGACGATTGGCCCTTTCCCGCAAGCGTTCGGCAAGCTGGCGATTCGTCAGGAGCATCTGGTTCCTCCGGCCTTGCCCCACCGTTACCGAGGCACAAAGCCCATACGCAACTGCCAATATTGCTAATGATGAGGACTACGCGACTAGTCCCTTTGGAAGCGATTGTTCCAAGGGTCAAGCAAGAATGCGATGTCAGTAGTGCCAAAAAGTTCTAAATGGTCATGAAAATATTACTGATTTTAAATTCATATATGATAATTTATTCTAAATGATTAAAAGTTCAGAACATGCCTCAGTCAAAGTGTATTTCAGGGGGATAAATGGTCAAAACAATGCCCGTTCCAGCCCGGTGACAGGCAGCGGTTGGTGGCCTGGAGGGGTATCAGTCCTCTGTGAGGCGTTGCCACAATTGTTTATAACGTTTGAGGAAGGCAGTTCCCTCGGCCACATCCGGATAGGCACGTCCCACTTCGCACAGGGTGAAGCGGTCGTAGTCCACCTGGCGGAGCAAGCGGAACAGTTCGCGGTAGGGGTAGGTGCCGCGGGCGTCGTTTTCCAGATCGTTGATATGACATGACTTCAAATACGGTTTCAGCAGTTCGAACGCGGCAGCCACGGAGCCATTGACCACATCGGTGGGGTTGGAATTCCAGCATACGCCTACCGCCGGGTGGCCGCAATGCTCCATGATGGTGCGAATGTTTTTGGGAATTTGCGTGACGGCCCCGTGGACCTCCAGCCAGATCTCCACCCCCGCCTCGGCAGCCGCCCGGCCACAGACGACCAAGGCCTTGCCGATCTGCTCGAACGTGCGGGCGGGGTCCACTCCCTTGGGGACACCGTTGGGACGTACCTTGACCCCTTTTCCACCCAGGTCGTGAACCAGTTCCACAAACCGCTTGCACTCATCAATGTTTTTTTGCACAACGGCAGGGTCGGGGGCATGAAATTCGCACACCGTGCCGCAACCCCAGAAAACAACCCCTGCGTCTGCAAAGCGTTTTTTCACTTCCCGACGCTCCGCCGGGGTCAAATGCGGCTCCACCCCGTGCTTGTGTGTGGTGCGGCACTCCACGGCCGCGATCCCCACTTCCTGGCACACCTTCAGCAACGTGGGCAGGTCCCAATCCTTGGCCACGTTATAGGTGACCAGACCCAAACGGAAACGTCGCGGTTTGCCAGACAAGGCCGTGTTTATCTTTTCCCCAGCCGCGTTTACACGGCTCAGCGGCACGCCCGTTGCCAGAGCCAGGCCCGCTTGTAACAACTCACGACGCCGCCAGAGATGACCTGCTGAATCCCGTGTACGCATGACCTTCCCCTCCTCTTTTGCCCAATGCAGCTAAACAAGCAGCGAAGTTGACCTTTTCCATCTGGTCTACTTCACCCACATTTGTTTATCGTGCCGCTGGTTTACGGGGGCAGCTAGGGGGGTGCGTGAGCCGGGACAAACACCCCTCGCCACCGGCTGGGAAAAATTTTGAGCCGAGCAGACAATAAAACCCAACCGTTGCGCATCGTAATTGATGAGGGGCGTGTGGCAGCGTCGCCTCTCATGTGGGAGCGACAGGCCGGACTGATGGGGCAGAAGGTGGGCAGCGTCCTTCTGTTACTGTCAGTCCGGCTGTCTTTTTGCTCCATGGCCCCGGATTTCCGTCCCAGCAAAGTCCAGCCATCCCCCTTACTCAACCTCCCTGACCTCTGTCCGTCCAACAACTCGGTCCATATCCCTCGAAAAGTGATCCCCCTTACCCACTCCCCCATTCAAGCCAATGCTACCTTAAACAAACGTTGCCATCCAGGCATTCCGTCGATTACTCAACCATATTTGGGTGAAAATTTTTATATATGTGAATGTAAATGCGGAAATTGATCTTATGTCAAATGCAGTTTGGGCGGCGTTGCCCTAGCGGGCCTGTTCGTCTCCTTGCGGTTCAGACAGCCGATATCAGATCCAACCCCCGGTTACAGGCAAGACCTGACCAGTGATGTAACTGCTTTCTTCGCTGGCCAGAAACAATACGGCATGGGCCACGTCCTGGGGGGTGCCCAGGCGTCCCATGGGAATCTGTTTGAGATACTCGGCAAGCACTTCCGGCCGCAGCTCACCGAGCATAGCCGTTTGGATGACGCCAGGGGCCACGGCGTTGACTGTGATCTGACGCCTGGCCAGTTCCTTGGCCAGTACCCGCGTCAGGCCAATTACCCCTGCTTTGGCGGCAGCATAGTTGGTCTGACCATGGAAGCCTACCAAGCCGGCGACGGAAGCGATATTGATAATCCGTCCACCATCGCGAATAATGTCAAGGGCGTACTTGCAGCAGTAGAAAACGCCGTCGAGGTTAGTGCGTAGGACGGCATGCCAATCGTCGAGGGTCATTTTGCGCAGGCTACGGTCGCGGAGGATGCCGGCGTTGTTTACCAGGATGTCCAGGCCGCCGCAGTGTTGTTGCACCTGCTGCATGAGCGATTGTACCTGGTCCGGTTCGCGGACGTCGGCTGCCAGCAGGTGGACCGTTGTCCCTGGGGCGGTCTGCGCTTGGAGCTGGGCGGCCAGAGCCTGGGCGTCCTGCCGGTTCTGGCCCTCAGGATCATCCCAGTAATGGAGCACCACTGTTGCCCCGGAAGCGGAAAAGGCCGACACAATGGCGGCTCCGATTCCCCGCGAGCTGCCCGTGACCAGGGCCACTTTTCCCGTGAAATCATAGCGGATCATCGCGGTGTACTCCTACACAAAACGCCTAATAACATGCTGACCGGACCGCCGACCGTTGTATACCAACTTTTCGACTATTCTCGGAGAACTGCAGGCAAATCAGCATATCTTCTTACCATGCCGTGTTGCGGGGGTTTTATCAACTAGTGCTCACTATAACTAGCGTTAACCACATAGAAGGATTAGATGATCGCCGGAGGGATAATTCCGTGGACTGCTCTTGTCACTACTTGGAGGAGTAGTTCGGGAAGCCACAGGCGGGTCCAGATCGCGTTACTCTGTTGACTTTCGTACCGGAGCTGGTGGGTCGGTCACGAAACGGGGACCACGGAAACTTGCCATGATCCGTTTAATTCATTTCAGCGACATTCATTTAACGGTCAGGCCGCTGGGCTGGTCGTGGCGGGATTGTTTCAACAAGCGGGTCTTCGGCTGGCTGAATGTTCATATGCTCGGGCGGGGCCGCCGCTTTGCTCAGGCCCCACGCATTGTTCAGAGGCTTCGGGATGAAATTCTCGCCCGGCAACCGGAGGGAGTCATTTTCAGTGGCGATGCCTCGCATTTCGGCTTTGCCGCCGAAATCAGTGAGGCGGCAGCCGAATTGGGGTTGCAGGCCGGTGCCGGTCTGCCTCCCGGCGTGGCGGTGCCGGGGAACCATGACTACTACGTCGGGCCGGCAGCGACCAGTGGTGCCTTCGAACGTTTTTTTGCCGTCTGGCAGCAGGGTGTGCGGCTGGAAAACCGCCCCTATCCCTTTGCGGTGCGGTTAGGACCGTTGTGGTTGATCGCGGTGCAAGCGGCCCACCCCCATGTAGCGGTGTGGGATGCCAGCGGCCGGATTGGCAACAGTCAGTTGCAAGATGTGCAGCGGCTGTGCCGGCAACTAGAGGGGGGTACCCGCGTGGTGGTATGCCATTATCCGCTGCTGGCTGAGGATCGCCAGCCGGAGCCTTGGCACCGCCGGCTCCGCGACTGGGCGGCCGCTTGCCAAACGGTCTGCCACTGCGGCATTGCCCTATGGTTGCACGGACACCGGCATCGTTGGTACTGGTTAGCCGCTGACCAGAACCTGCCCTGTCCGACAATCGGTGCCGGTAGCGCTACCCAAAGCGGCCGGGCCGGCTACCTGGAATACACCTTTTACGAAACCCACCTGAGCGTGCTACGCCGGGTCTATGATCCGGATACTGACCGGTACCGCGATGCCGAACACTTCCAACTAGCTCTGCCGACTGCCGTGACCCCGTCGGTTTGATGAACAACCAACGTACCAGCTCCACCTCCTTTCCCGGTCAGTGTACCACAGTGCGATCAGAGTGATGTTTGTAGCAGGGTAGTGCCGATTTTAATGGTGCCCAACAGGCGGACGCTCGCACTTCACGTTTAGTCCGAGCGGAAAATTCCCGAGGCTACGCCCCTAGAATCGATAAAGGGATGTAATTGGTCCCGGATAGCAGGCCAGCGAAGGCTCTCTGGCCCCCATAGCAGGAGGAACGAGCATGGGTCGCCGTCGTGCGGATGGATCAGCCGGGCCCCGACAGATCGACTGGCTTTACGAACGCAAAGGGTGAATGACGTGCCAGAAGGCCCAAGGGTTCCTTGGCACCGTTGCGGTTAGCGTCGGGCAACAGGTGGATGCCCGCAAAACCCCTTACGGTCCAGCCGAAGTCCTGCGGCTGTTGGAGGGGATTGAGCAACTGATCGTGATTGGTCGTGGGCAGAAAGTGCAGCGTTGGGACCTGCGGCAGCCGACGGTGTCGATGGATGAGTTGGTGTCGCAGGTGCTGGGTCCGACGGGCAATCTCCGGGCACCTACGCTGCGGATCGGCAACACCCTGATCGTTGGCTACCACGAGGCCACCTACCGCGAGGTTCTAGGTGTGTAAGTTGGCTTCGCTCAGATCGATACGGGGGAAAAGTGGCTTGAGCTTGCCATCCTGGAGAGGGGCGATGACACGGCGTTGACGGCCAGACACCGGTGGCTGGGCGGCCGTGGCGTAACGGACCTGCTCCCACGGCTCGGTAAAGTCGAAACTGTGATACAGCGTCGCTGCCGTGCGTGGCAGAAACGGCTTGAGCAGTATCGCCGCTACCCGCAGCGACTCCACGGCTCGGCCCAGTACTTGGGCCGCTGCGGCGGCATCTGTCCGGACCAGCTTCCAGGGGGCCTGAGCTTCCAGGTATTGGTTGGTCGGCGTCAGCAGCTCCCGCAGGATCGCCTGTAACGCCAGATGATAATGGAAGCTCTCCACCTGCTGCCGCACCCGCTCGACAAACTCCGGCAGCTCTCCCGACGCCACTACTGCCTGTGGTAACGGCCCCTCTGCCCAGCTCAGGACACCCTCGTAGTTTTTCACAATCAGATTGACGCAACGACTCAGCAAATTTCCCAGATTGTTGGCCAGTTCCGCGTTGTATACCTCGGCGAAACGCGACCAGGAAAACTCACCGTCCGACGGATAAGGACACTCCCGCAGGAAGTAGTAGCGGAACGCCTCGCTGCTGAACTTGGAGATCACTTCCATCGGTTCGATGACGTTCCCCAAGGATTTGCTGATTTTTTCCACCACGCCGGATTCTTCGTTTTTGACGTAAACGAACCCGTGGGCAAAGACACGTCGGGGAGCTTGCTCCCCAGCGGCCCACAGCATGGCCGGCCACAGAGCACAATGAAAGCGGGTGATATCCTTGCCAATAAAGTGAACGTCCGCCGGCCAGTATTTGCGGAAGGTGCTCTCGTCGTCCCCGTAGCCGATACCGGTGATGTAGGTCAGTAAAGCATCGAACCAGACGTAGATGGTAAATTCCGGATCAAAGGGGATACGAATGCCCCAGTCTTCGCCGAGGCGGGAAATGTTCACGTCACGCAGTCCTTCCGTTTGAATCAGGCTGATGATTTCATTCCGCCGGCTTTCCGGTTGGATGAAGTCGGGATGTTGTTGGTAATGCTGCAGCAGGCGGTCCTGGAAGGCGGAAAGCTTGAAGTAGTAGCACGGTTCGGTACGGCGGACCAGGGCCAGGCGATGGTTGGGGCATAGGCCGCCGCTGTCGTCGTATTGTTTCTGGGTTTTGAACTCCTCGCATTCCGGACAGTACCAGCCTTCGTAGCTACCCTTGTAGATGTAGCCGTTGTCGTAGACTTTCTGGATGAATTTACGGCAGCATTGTTTATGGCGTTCGCTGCTGGTTTGGATGAAGACGTCGTAGCTGATGTCGAGGGCGTCCCAGACGGAGCGGAACTGCCGAGCCATGTCGTTGCAATAGGTTTGCGGGTCTAGTCCCAGACGGGCTGCCTGCCGCGACACTTTGGCCGTATTTTCGTCGTTGCCCATCAGGAAGAAGACATCATAGCCTTCCATGCGGCGGTAACGAGCCTGGACGTCCGCCCCGAGCTTTTCGAACGCCGTGCCAATGTGGGGTCGGCTATTAGGATAGTCGATCGCTGTGGTCTGGAACCAGGTGGGCATGGTTAGGCTCGCTGCTGTTTGTCGGTACCAATCGGCTCCTGGTAGCCATCGTTCTAGAATGCGGCCGGTATTCAGAAAAGGCGTCGGCTCCGGTCTGCCGGCGGTAACGCCGGTAGGCTCCGCGGCAGGGTAATCCCGAACCGTTGTTCGCAGGCGTGTTGCCAGTAGGTATCGACACTGGCCTCGAGACCCGCCACTTCCAGACGCTGCAGCTTGCGGGTGTAGGGACTATCCACCAGGTGTACCACTGCAGCCTGGTCCAGTACGGTGTGCGGAGCGTACAGCTCGATGATGGATCCGAACCACTCCTGTCGCACCAGTTGGCGCAATTCGGCTGGGGAACAGGGGTAGAGGTACAGGGCCAGCAGTGGTGTAACCCGTCGCAAGGCGGCTCCCCGCTGCAACAGCAAGGCGGCCGGCAGGTGGAAATATTCAGCACAGCCGCGGCGGAACACCCAGCCTCCCCACACTCCTGGGGGCAGGCCCAGGGCGGTCCGCAACGGTTGCGTCCACTGTTGTTCGTAGCGTTCGAGCAGTTGACGCTGTTGCTGTTCCCAGGTTGGCCACTCTGGATGGTCCGGCCGGTGCCGGGCCAGTTGCAATTGCACCCGCACGAACCAGGCCCGCTCGACCTGGCCATTCTCTTGCAGCCAGTCCGCATACAGCAACCGCGGCAGATCGTCTTGAGGGGCCGCCATGATGGCGGCCAGCAATAGGTCCAGTTCCTTCATCCTTCGGTTGGCCCTCCGCTGCTGCCCTCCCCGACCCTATTGTACCGCCCCCTTGTGACAAGTCCGTTAGCCCCTTTCGCCAGCTGAAGGCTCAGGACCCACTACTGCCTGGAACATTGGCACAAGGTACCCGCGGGGCCCTTGGCCGATCAAACCTTTAACAGGGATCATCGGTACACAGCAAGCCTGATTGAGCTAAACGGAGCCTGGGCCTACAGGGCAAAAGAGGGCAACAGCGACGGACAGAAATGTCCACCGGCCAAGGGGGAATGCGGGAGGGTTCAGTCGATAGTAACCGAGTCGCCGGGCCAGGGGACCTCGACGTCGGGAAAGCCCATCTGACGCAGCCGATCCGCCAGGACTTCTGCCTGGTTGCGTTCGCCATGAATCAGGCGAATCTTGTGGATTTTACCGATCATCGGCTGCAGATAAGCTTCGAAGTCCTTCTGGTCGGCATGGGCACTGAAGCCATCCAGATGGATGATGTCGATCCATTTGTTCCAGGTTCGGCCCTGGAAGGTGACGGTGGGGCGTGGCTCGAGCAGGCGTCGTCCTAGCGTGCCCTCTGCCTGATAGCTGACCAGAACCAGGGAGCAACGCGGATCATCAATAAGTTGTTTGAGGTGATGCTGGATGCGTCCGGCATCACACATGCCACTGGAGGCAATGATGATGGCCGAACCAGGTTGCGAGGCCAGCCGCAGACTGAGCTGGAAGTCGTCGACGTATTGGACGCCATCGCCGCCGAGCAGACCGCGGCCCTGACGGACGGCCTGGGCCACTTCGGGTGCCAGACAGTCCGTATGGCGGCGGTAGACTTCGGCCACTTGCTGGGCTAGGGGGCTATCGACGTAAACCGGGATGCGCGGGATACTGCCCTGACGCAAGCCGGCCTGCAAGACGTGGATGATCAACTGGATGCGTCCCAGACTGAAGGCGGGGATGAGCACTTTCCCGCCGCGTTGCACGGTATCCCGAATAACCTGGTACAGCCGCTCCACCGTTTCCGCAAAGGAAGGATGGCAGCGGTCGCCATAGGTGCTTTCGCAGATAAGTACGTCGGCCGGGGGCAACGGAGCAGTGGGACGCAACAGGGGCAGATGATGGCGCCCCAAGTCGCCGCTGAAAACCAGGTGATGCTCACGTCTAGGACCGTGAATGACCAGATGGGTGATGGCTGCTCCCAGGATATGGCCGGCCTCCAGGAAGCGGAAACGGACGTAGGGGCCTAGCTCCATATCACGCTCGTAGGGTACCGGGTGAATGTGTTTGAGAGTCGATTCGACGTCCCGTTGCGTATAGAGCGGTTCAATCAGGGGTTCAACAAAGTGACGGGCATGATTCAGGAAGGCGGCGTCTTCCTCCTGGATGCGAGCGGCATCGCTCAGCATGATAGGCAGCAGATCGGCCGTGGCCGGGGTGCAATAGATGGGGCCACGAAACCCCTGCCGGACCAACGTGGGCAGATTGCCGCAGTGGTCAATATGGGCATGGCTGAGCAAAACGGCGCGAATCTGTTGCGGATGGAAGGGAAAGCGGCTGTTGCGTAAGCGAGCCTCCAGACTGCGTCCGTGGTGCAAGCCACAATCGAGCAGATAGTCCTGCCGGCCGACCCGCAGAACGTGCATGGAACCGGTAACGTCACCGGCCGCTCCCCAAAACGTGACGGTGGGCGTCGTAACGCCATGTTCCGAAGGTTCTCTGTGTTCCATTACAGTATTTTAGGACGCTGTGCCGCAAACAAACAGCGGCAGCCCACAGGGGACGCAGGGTATAGAGAACTCAGAGCGTTTCGGGAAGCCGAATCAGCGCTGTCGGCTGAGGGCACGTTGAACGGCCAAGCCCATTTCCGCCGGGGTGGCCGCCACTTCGAAGCCCGCTTGGGTCAGGGCGGCAATTTTGCTGGCTGCCCCGCCGCTGCTGCCCGAAATAATCGCACCGGCATGTCCCATCCGTCGGCCGGGGGGGGCCGTCTGACCAGCTATGAAAGCAGCCAATGGCTTGCGCACGTGCTGCGCCGCGTAGGCAGCGGCCCGCTCCTCGGCGTCACCACCGATTTCGCCAATCAGCAGGATGGCCGAGGTGCCTGGGTCGTTGTTGAACAGTTCGAGTAACTCCACTTGGGTCGTTCCCGGCACGGGGTCTCCGCCAATGCCCACACAGGTGGATTGGGGCAGGCCCAAACGAGTCAACTGGAAGACCGCCTCGTACGTGAGGGTGCCGGAACGGCTGATCACGCCTACGCCGGCCTGGCCGGGGGCACAGGGCGTATGGATATACCCGGGCATGATGCCAATTTTGCACTGTCCGGGGGTGATAATCCCCGGGCAATTAGGTCCGATCAAACGTACCTGGGGCTTGCTGGTCAGAAAGCGTTTGACCCGGACCATGTCCAAGACGGGAATCCCCTCGGTGATGGCCACAATCAGGGTGATACCCGCATCGGCAGCTTCCATGATGGCATCGGCGGCCCCCGCCGGTGGCACAAAGACCATGCTGGCCGTTGCACCAGTCTGTCGCACCGCCTCGGCCACGGTGTTAAATACAGGCAACTCCTTGCCCGATTGCGGTCCCCGCCAGGTGGTTCCTCCCCGTCCAGGGGTAACGCCCCCCACAAACTGCGTACCGTATAGCAAACACTGATCCGTGTGAAACGTTCCCGCTTTGCCCGTGATCCCTTGACAGATGACCCGCGTCGTTGCGTCGACCAGTATGCTCATGGCTGAACATTTCTCCTTGCTGACAGGCTGGTGTATCCCCGCCGGCAACTGAGTGTCGCATCGACCCATGTGCCAGGCGGCGGATCCCGGCGGCAAACCGGTCTGCCAGGTTATACTAGCCTGGTCCGAACATCTGAGACGGTACCGCTGGGGATGACACGGCTGCTTGCCTGTCTTTCGCAGTTGTTTCCAGTTGTTTCCGCAGTGTCAACCCGGAGGGGAGTACCGGCCGGCCCCACCTGTAGGGTCATTATGGTTGAAGGTACGAATGCTCCGGCTCCTGGGCGAGGGAGACAATGGCTGGGAGCTGCCCTTGTCGTTGACCGAAGTGTCCTCGCCTGCAACGGAAGTGGACGGAGCAAGAGCCGTTGCTTATCTGTTCAAGGGGTTTCTTGAAGCCGGGTGATGAGCCATTGCGGTGTATCGTCCATCTTTTCCAGCATCAGCACCCAGCGTTTGCTGGTGGCTTTGTCGAGAAGGGCTTCGATCTGCCAGTGGCGAGGCGGATCGAGAGGACGCAGGTGAAAGCGTCGTTGTGCCGAGCTGAAAGGTTCCAGGCGGAGCAGCAACTGTCCCCGGTTGAAGTCGTAGCCATGGGCCCGGTCGGAATCGAAGGGGGGAGCCCATTGCTGGCGTAAAGCCGGAGTCAGCAGGGCCGCGGCCAGCACGGCACGATCCTCCGGTGCGAGCACCTGCCGGTCGGCCAGGGCAGCCAGCCAGCATTGCAGGGCAAAGCCAGCTGTCAAAGCGGCTTCCTCTTCGGGTAAGTCGACCTCCAGGGCGGCGGAGCTAACGACAAAATGATCTACTTGCCACTGACCGGCGTGCAATTGCAGTCGCAGGTAGTAGTGGGCCATCTGGTCCGGGCCCGTGCTACTGCCGTGGAGCAAGGCCAAAGCAGGCCCCACCTTGCCGGTGGGTGGGGCGAAAGTGCGGCCGCTGCCCAGACGCTTTAGCCAGCTCTCGGCGGCCAGAGCGCTGTACCCTTTGTCCTTGTCTGCCGGCAGCTCCCAGGGCCGGCCGATAAGCCGCACAAACGCGGGAGTCAATTGGTTCAGTCGTGGCGTGCCGGCACTGACCTCTTTCAGGAAAGCCATGGCCGCGGTGACGCTGGCGTCTTCCGAAGTGACCGGTCGCCAGCCCGAGGTGGCGGACTTGTCGGAGGCCTTCGATGCCTTCCCCGATGACGTACTGGCCGGCTCCGCTGATGAGTGCGTATCGGCACTGGTCCTATTGCTTTCCGGGACGGCACGCGGTGAAGTAGAAGTGCTGGACGAAGCCGACCTGGTGGGACCAACCGAGCCACCGCAACCGGTCAGTGCCATCAACACTACCAGCAGCCAGGCGGAGAATCGGGAGGGGCAGGCGGAGGGGGTCAGGCCTGGTGCAGGACAACTACCGCTGTGCCGCCAGAGGCGGGTCTGCCAAACTATCGGGCCGTACATACGGTCGTCCTGGTTAGTGGACCACATCAGGGCTTCCCCCCAGCGGTAGGCGGCCGTAGCGTCGCAAGCGTTGGCGCCCAGCTATCATCCGTTCTCGCCTGGTTGAACCAACGCCAGACAAGTTTGCAACGGATTCGATTCTACTATATTTAACAAGTGGTCTGTCGCTAGCGAGAGGGCTCCTACCATCCTAGATAGATGGATGTTGCCCGAATGCAGCGGTGGCGTTTGGGCCATCGGTCAAGCGGTCAGCGGCTCAATTCTACGACCAATTGGGCGGCGGCGGCCAGGTCAGCTGCCGTTTTGAGGGTGGGCAGTTCGTTGGCCGCCTCGGCCAGGATTTGACGCGCCTTCTCGGCGTTGGTACCCTCCAGCCGCACGACCACCGGGACACGGAAGCCTACTTCCCGCCCGGCTTGGACCAAGGCCTCGGCAATCAGGTCACAGCGGGCGATCCCGCCGAAGACATTCACCAGAATGCCACGGACTTTCGCATCGCTCAGAATGATCCGGAAGGCCTCGATGGCCCCCTCGGGTGTGACGCTTCCGCCCACGTCCAGGAAGTTGGCTGGCTGGCCTCCGTAGTACTTGATGATGTCCATGGTAGCCATAGCCAGGCCGGCCCCGTTGACCAGGCAGCCGATGGTGCCGTCCAATTGGATGTAATTGAGATGAGCCTGAGCGGCGCGGATCTCCAGTGGGTTTTCTTCCTGGACATCCCGCAGGGCAGCAATGTCCGGATGACGGAACAAGGCGTTGTCGTCAAAATCGATTTTGGCGTCCAGCACGACGATCTGGCCGTTGCGGGTGAGAGCGAGGGGATTGATTTCGGCCAGAGTTGCGTCTTTTTGCAGAAAGACACGGGCCAAGGCGTGCAGGATGTTTTCCACCTGGGGAACCTGAGCAGGGGTGAATCCTAACTCGTAGGCTAGTCGGCGGGCCTGGAAGGGGAGCAAACCGGTTTCGGGAGCGACATAGGTCTTGAGGATTTTTTCCGGATGGCGCGCGGCGATCTCTTCGATTTCCATGCCTCCCTCGGCACAGGCCATCAGCAGGGGTAGTCCGGCGGCCCGGTCCAGCACCATGGCCAGGTAGTACTCGCGGTCCGGTTGGGCATCGGCTTGGACGATCAAGGTACGGATGGGAACGCCTTCGGGTCCGGTTTGGCGGGTCCGCAGCCGGTGACGGAGCATGGCCTCGGCCACCGCTTGTGTCAGCTCGCGGGTCGGGCAGAATTTGACCCCTCCCAGTTTGTCGGGATAATCCAGGAGCTGGCCGGCCCCGCGTCCCCCGGCGTACACCTGAGCCTTGACCACCACCCCACCGCCATTGCTGAGCACATCGAAGGCGGCCGCTGCCTCGGCTCCGCTGCGCACCACAATGTGCTGAGGGATGGCGGCCCCCGCCGCGGCCAGTAACTCCTTGGCCTGATACTCATGGATTTTCATGGTTACCACCCGCTGCTTGCGTTTCATCGGGCCCGATGCCAATCATCTTAGGCCGGTCCCCCATCCGGTGTCTGCCACGATTTTGCCGCCGCTGGAAGGAACCGCCCCCGCGGACAGCAGGGATCGACCGGGCTCCGCGGCTGCCGCAACCCATCAACACTCATAAGCTGTGAACAGATCGTAAGCATTGCACCCAACCCGCAGACGTTCCGCCCCAACAGGGACCGACCTTTCGGTCTGCAAGCAGGGCTTGCGGCATCAGTCCAGTGGCTTCCGGCCCCCTCTATAGGGGGGCGGGATCGTTGGCCGGGCTGGACACCTTCCTTGCCGGGCACCACGGCTCTAACAGGCTGAACCGAGGACGGTTATGACTCCCTGGGTCATCAACGAATATCTCCTGAAGGGTTTGTATCTGGGCCTGTGGACGTTCCTGGCCCTGCAAGTCCCCACCGAAGCGACTGCCCATCCGTGGATCAACATCGTATGGGTAGTGGGCTGGATTGGGATTGGCCTGCTATTGGCGTTTGCTCTGGCTGCGCTATGGCAGATGATCCAAGGCCTGCGCCCCTGGCACAACTGGCTGGCCTTCCCGCTGCTGGTGCTGCTGGAAAGCCCGACGTTCGTATATGCAGGGGTGGTAGGCGGTCTGGTCCTGGGCGTGGTATCCGGGAGTGAGGCATTCCGGGACTGGACCGAACCGCTGGTCCAATGGCTCGGCCTGAGCTTCGAGGACATTCGTCATCGCACGCCTGACTCCCGCTGGCTGCTTTATTGTGCTGGCGGTGGGTTACTACTGGGATTTGGCTTTTATCGCCTCCGCCGGACCGAGGACCGCCGTTGGCGGTTGTGGCTGGGATTGATCCTGGCCGCTGCCTTGGCCTACTTGGCCGTCAGTTTTGCTCAGCGTCTCGATTTCCTCCGCGATCCAGGCACCCGCTGGTACCTGGGTATTCACCTGTTGGTGGGTATCCCCTTTTTCTATCTGCTGGCGTTTTGCGGCGAAGCGGAGGAATCGGAGGTGGAAATCATGGCCCTGGCCGCCACTTTGGGCGCAGCCCTCTACTTATTGGGCTTGGACGACAAGATCCCCGGGGCCGGGGCTACCGTTTTGCTACTACCGTTGCTGCTGTATTATGTCTATTCCGTCTTCCTGCTGACGCCACTGCGTGTTTTCAAACATGTTTTGCGGGGTTACAGCTACCTGAAGGTCGGGCGGTTGCGGATCGCTGTGGAGTTTTTCCGGCGTGCCTTGCAGTTGGAGCCGCGCAGCCGGCTGGCCCAAGAGGGAATGCTGCAGGTACATCGCCGGCTGACGCCGCAACTGATCGCTGCGGATGCGGCCTTGGCGGCGCTGGTGGATTACGATTTGTGCCTCGACCGGGCGGCGGCCCTGTTGATGCAACCCCCAACAGCAGCGCAACTCCAGGAGGCACAAGCCTTTTTGCAACTGGTGGAGCAGAAAAAGCCGGCCCTGCAAGCACGCGTCGACTATCTGCGTACCCTGGCCCTGCTCCATCAGCATCGCTATGAGGAAGCGGCCACGCTGCTGCACCGTCTATTGGATCCCGCAGCGACCGGCTACCATCCTGGTGTGCGTCAGCAGGTGCTGTTCGATGCTTGGGAATTGGCCCTGCGCTTGCATCCGCAGATGATCGAACGGGTAGGGCGGGTGGCTTTGCATCAGCCAGGCCGATGTATGGAGGCGATCGCGGCCGTGGAACGACGGTTGCGCAGCCAGCCGCAAGACCCCGCCGCCAGAGAGCTGAAAACGTGGTTGTACCCTCATTTGCAGGAACAGGAGTTCGTGGCGGTGGTGGCCCCGGATGGTACCCCACCGGCCGACTTCGACTACGCCTATGTCGAGCAACTGGGGCTGGCCCTGTTGGACGATCCGGATCCGCAGCGTCGGGAGCGGGGCCGCAGCTACCTGCGCATAGCGGCCCGCGGACTGCCCGATCAGGCCGTTGGCTTGTACGTCCGCCTGGCCGACTCCTACGACAAGGAGGGGGACACGGACCACGCTCACGCGGCGCTGGAGATGGCCCGCCGTGCCGGTCAGCAGTTCGGGCCCCGCCGTCTCAGCGACGACCAGCGTCGCCTCTACCTGGAGGCCCTGCAACGCCTGGCACGCCACGCTGAAGAGCAACAAAACTACACCACGGCGATTGCCCTGTACCGCCAGTATCTGGAAGATGGCGGCCCCGCGGCATTGGAAACCTACCGCAAGTTGGCCGAACTTTATGGCCGCCTCGGCGATCCCCTTAATGCGGTCCTGATGGTCGAAACCGGCCTGACCTACGATGCGACCGATGCCGATCTGCTACGCAAAAAGGATACCTTCTACTACTCGTTGGACCCGCAACGTTTGGAACAGGTGCGGGATAAGGTTGCCCCTTGGTTCGACGTCGACTACTGCGTTCGCAAGGCCACGGCCGTGCTCAATGCTAAAGAAACCAGTGTGGAATTGCTGGATTGGGCGACCCACCTGGCCCGCCTGGCTGTGCTGATGCAACCCACCAGTAACGCCGTCCGCCTGGTCCAAGCTCGTGTCTTGTTACGCGGTGGCAAGCGTAGCGAAGCGCTCCAGTTGCTGGAAGACATCCACTACGACAGCGACAAAGGCTCCGGCAGCGAAGAAGAAGCCTGGTACGCCGCTACTCGCCTCCTGGGCCAGCTCTACCTGGATGAACTGGGTAAACCGGAAAACGCTCTACATTGCTTCCTGAAGTACAAGGAATATTACAAAAGCGGTGCAGATACCCTCTATCACCTGGCTCGCTGCTACGAGGCCCTGGGTGACCTGCCCCGCGCCATCCAGCACTACAAAGCCGTTACCGCCTTCGAGGGGCACCCTCTGGTCTGGGAAGCCGAAGAGGCCGTCCGCCGCCTGCAGCAGCAACAGCCCTCCTGAACTCGAAATTGGCCACACCTGAGGCCTTTCCCTGGGACGGCCGCTTCAGACCTTGCTTGTGTCGCGTTGGCCTTTCCATCCTTGTCGATGTCTCCTGCCGTCTGCCGGGCCGAGCGTCTCCATAAGCAACTCCAATGCCTCGATGACTCGACTGAGGTGGAACTTCGGCCTTGCAGATCCCCTCTCTAGCGATGCGGGTTTGTCCAACACGGCCAGCCGGCAGTTTTTTGTCAAAAAGCCTCATAATAGGGATTCTCTTGACTACTCAGTGAGGACATTGAGGGGCTCGACTATGGTAGAATTTTTGATGACAGCAAAATTCTGATCTATGCACCAATTATCAGCTTGATTTCGGCACCTTGGCTTTTTACGATCATGCCCATCCAGCCGCGGAAGTGCCCCTCCATGCATTGTTGCTGGCACGGAGAGTGCTACCTCGGATGAGGCGTTCGACAGAAGGAAATTCATCTTCAGGTTCCAGGAGGAAGAATGAGACGCAAAGCAACGCGCGCCCTACCGGCCCTATCCCGTCGACGTCTGATCCGCTTGTTCCGTTTTTTGAAGCTGGTCGAAAAGAGCGCCTTGAAACGGGAACAGATCATGAAACGGCTGCAGCTGGACATTCGCGGCTTTTACCGGGATCTGGAGACCTTGCGGCAACTGAAAATTTCCATCAAAGTCGGTGCGGACCATCGCTACCACCTTCAGGGAACTCTGGAAGAGGCTCTCCAGCATCTACCCTTTCCCGACCCGCAATTGACTTTCAGTGAGGTGGCTCTTCTGATTCAAGGCGACACGCCGGCCCACAACAAACTACGCAAACAATGGGAGGCCCTGGTGGGGGAGCGGGGTAGCGACAAGCCGGCCAGCGACCCGGATGACGAAATACTGCCCAGCCAAAGCGACAACGGCAACAGTCCCTCTCTCGGCGGTACAATCAATCCGTCAAGAAGTGAACCAATGAGCGTTCCAGCGACTGCTGCAGACGAGTGAGGAGGGTACGGAGTATAGGGCCTCCTGATGCGGGCCGACTATCATAGTAGCCAAGTTGCCAGCAGATCATTCGAATTATTTTCGCTTTGAACATTCAGATTTATCGTAAAACATTGCTGCACTACGGCTAGTAGTTCAGCTATATCTAGTTAACGCGTCTATTAGCTTACTCTGCGGGTTTCTTGGGGCGGCAGTGGCAGGGCGATTACCAGGGGTGGCGGCGATCAAACCAGGCGTTATTGCGATTGCGGTTGTGCCTGATGGCGTGCCTGTGATCTAATAGGGGCGGTTTGAAGACGGAAGGAGAGCCGTTGGCGTCGGTTGTGTCCATCGGTCTGAGGTTGCTGGTACTGCAGCTTCCGGATGGGCGAGGAAAGCAGGCATGGAAGCGGTCATTATCATCCCGGCCCGATATGGCTCGAGTCGCCTACCGGGCAAGCCCTTGTTGCGGGAAACAGGCAAGTATCTGATCCAACATGTGTATGAACGGGCGATGCAGGTACGGGGTGTTGCCGGAGTTCTGGTAGCCACCGATGATCCGCGGATTGTGGCGGCCGTCCACAGCTTTGGCGGACAGGCGGTGCTGACCCGCGCCGAGCACCCATCTGGTACCGACCGCATTGCCGAGGTGGCCGCGCAACTGACGGCAGATCTGGTGGTTAATGTGCAGGGGGACGAACCCCTGATCGAACCGGCAGCCATCGAACAGTTGCTGACGCTGCTGCGTCAGGACCCTCATTGTGTGGTGGCCACTCTGGCCGCCCCCCTCCGTCGGCTCGCCGATTATCACAACCCGAACCTGGTCAAAGTAGTTTGTGATGATCAGGGGCGGGCGTTGTACTTTTCGCGAGCACCGATCCCTTGGCACCGGGCGCAACAGCCGGATTTCGAACGTCAGCCGCCGCTCTATTTGCAACATTTGGGGGTATACGCCTATCGCCGGCGGTTCCTGCTGCAGTTGGCGACCACACCACCGCATCCGTTGGAACAAGCCGAACAGTTGGAACAATTGCGGGCGCTGGCCCTGGGGGTCACTATCCGGGTAGGTATCGTTTCCCACGCCCATAAGGGGATCGACACTCCTGCCGACTATGCGGAGTTTGTCCAGTTCTACCGTGGGGAACAACCGCGGCAGGCCGCTTGAGCCCGCCGGGGCGTTGCCGCTGGCGTTTCCCATTGGCCAACGACACCCGGGTCATATATTGTTTTAGATGTGGGGTCACGCCACATTCTTCACGCGATGCCCCCACTCTCTTCATCAAGGTCAGGAATCAACGGAAATGACCAAACATATTTTTGTGACCGGGGGCGTTGTCAGCTCCCTGGGCAAAGGATTGACTTCTGCTTCCATCGGCATGCTGCTGGAGCGCCGCGGACTACGCGTACGCATGCAGAAGATGGATCCGTATATCAACGTCGATCCTGGTACCATGTCGCCCTACCAGCATGGGGAAATTTACGTGCTGGATGACGGGGCGGAAACCGATCTGGATCTAGGACATTACGAACGCTTTACCCACGCACCTCTCAACAAAGACTGCAATTATACCACTGGCAAAATCTATCTGTCCGTGATTGAAAAAGAGCGTCGAGGGGATTACAAAGGCAAAACCGTCCAGGTCATTCCTCACATCACTGATGAGATCAAAAACTGTATCCGCAAGCTGGCCGGGCCCGATGTCGACGTAGTCATCACGGAAATCGGCGGCACCGTCGGCGATATCGAAGGCATGCCCTTTTTTGAGGCCATCCGGCAGTTTGCCCTGGAAGTCGGTAAACATAATTGCCTGTTTATCCATCTGACACTGGTACCCTATCTGAAGGCAGCCGGGGAACTGAAAACCAAGCCGACGCAGCACAGCGTTCGCGAACTGCGGGCCATCGGCATCCAGCCAGACCTGCTTATCTGTCGCACCGAACGCGAGATACCTGAAAGCGAATGTGAAAAGATCGCGCTGTTTTGTAACATCGAACGCCGGGCCGTTATCGAAGAGAAGGACAAGGAATACAGCGTCTATGAGGTTCCACTCGGCTTTGCCGACAAGGGGCTGGATCAGTTGCTGGTCGAGAAACTGGGCCTGACGCAGGCCCAGCCGTTGCAGATCGACGACTGGCGGGAAATGGTAGACCGGCTGATCCATCCCGATGGCGAGGTGGTCATCGGCTTTGTCGGCAAGTACGTCAAGCATCGGGATGCCTACAAATCGGTGTATGAGGCGTTGGACCATGCCGGCATCCATCATCGGGTCCGGGTGCGGGTGCTGCGCATCGATTCGGAAAAGTTGACTTCCGAGGCAGCGGCCGCCGCTGCCTTGGCCCATGTCGACGGTCTGTTGGTGCCGGGCGGATTCGACAAACGGGGCATCGAGGGCAAAATCGCGGCTATCCGCTATGCCCGAGAGACCGGTCTGCCCTTTTTCGGTATCTGCTTGGGATTGCAGTGTGCGGTCATCGAGTTTGCTCGTCACGTGGTCGGGCTGCCCGAGGCCAACAGCACCGAGTTCCACAGGACAACGCCCCATCCGGTGGTCTGCCTGCTGGACGAGCAGGAACAAGTGGTTAATCTGGGCGGCACCTTACGCCTCGGAGCCTATCCCTGCCTGCTGCGATCCGGGACCCGGGCCCACCAGGCCTATGGCTGTGAACAGATCAGCGAACGCCATCGCCACCGCTACGAGGTCAACCCGCGCTACCGGGAAATCCTGGAAGCGCACGGCCTGTGCATCGCGGGGGTCAGTCCCGACCATCAGCTCATTGAAATTATCGAGTTGCCACAACATCCCTGGTTTGTCGGGGTGCAGTTTCATCCGGAGTTCAAATCAAAGCCCACGCGGGCCCATCCCCTGTTCCGGGATTTCATCGCCGCAGCCCTGCGGCACCAGAAGCTCCGCGAAAACACACGCACCGACAGCCGGGAACGGGTCGTTGTATCCGTCGGCTGATAGCAGCCGGATTTATTGCGCACGGTCCCCCCTTTTCGTGTCCAGATCAAGGTTGCTCCGGGCCCCGGCGGCTCGCTTGTCCTCAGCAGGCCAGGGCTTGTGCCAGATCGGCACGCAGGTCGTCCACGGTCTCGATGCCGACGCTCAGGCGGATCAGGCCATCGTCGATGCCGCGGGCTTCACGCAGTTGGGGTGGTATGCTGGCATGCGTCATGGTGGCCGGGTGGCAGGCCAGAGATTCGACTCCGCCAAGGCTCTCAGCCAGGCTGATCAGCCGTAACCGACTCAGAACGCGGCGGGCCTGCTCCCCGCCACCGCGTACCCGGAAGCTGATCATGCCGCCAAAATCACGCATCTGTCGGCGGGCCACCTCGTGACCGGGATGATCCGGCAGGCCGGGGTAATACACCCGTTCTACCGCCGGGTGGCGGCAGAGCCACTCGGCCAGCACCCGGGCGTTGGCGCAGTGTTGCTCCATCCGCACCGCCAGCGTCTTCAGACCACGGAGTACTAAAAAAGCGTCGAACGGTCCGGCTACGGCGCCCGCCGCATTCTGATAAAACTGGATCGGTTCCAGCACCTGCCGGCTACCCACCACACACCCGCCGACCACATCCGAGTGTCCTCCCAGATATTTGGTAGTGCTGTGCACAACCAGATCCGCCCCCAAACGCAAGGGCTGCTGCAGGTAGGGTGAGGCGAACGTATTGTCCACGGCCAACAGGGCACCATGCCGGTGGGCCACCTCGGCGATGGCGGCAATGTCCAGAATGTGCAACAACGGATTGGTGGGTGTCTCCACCCATACCAGCCGGGTTTTAGCCGTCAACAAGTTGGCAAAGCCGGTTGGCGAGCGGTCGTCGCTGTAACGGGCGGTTACCCCCCAGGGCTGGAATACCTTATCGAGTAGTCGGAAAGTACCCCCATACAGATCGGCGGCGGCCACGACTTCGTCCCCCGGGCGGAGCAACGCCGCTAGCACTGCCGTGGTTGCTGCCAGGCCCGAGGCGAACGCCAGACCGCATTCCCCGCCTTCCAGGGCGGCCAACGCGGTTTCCAAGGCGGTTCGCGTCGGATTGGCCGTCCGGCTGTACTCATACCCTTTGTGCTGACCGGGCGCTTCCTGCGTGAAGGTGCTGGTGGCATAAATCGGCACGATCGTGGCCCCCGTGGCCGGGTCCGGTTCCTGACCTGCATGGATCGCCCGCGTGGCGAAGCCCCACTCACCGTAGTTCCCTGTGGCTCGTCCCATGGTTGCCCCCTTTTGCGTGATTTTCGATTTTCTAGGCCAGGAGCCTGTCCCGACACTGAGCAGTTCCTCGCGGTGCTCACTACCCCAATTCCCCATCCGACCCGTTGCCGGATGGACGAGAACCCATCTGTGTCCGGGTTTGATCCCAGTAGTGAATCAGATCAATACGGGTGATGATGTCCAGCACTTGCTCTTTGTCGGTGGCCAGCACTCCGCTGTAACCAGCCATGAGCAGCCGGTACACTTCGTCCAGATCGGTGTGGATGTCGACCAGGGGCAACGGACGGGCCATCACCTCGCGGATGGTCACCTGGGTGGGATCCCGACCGTCATGCAGCAGACGGGCCAGCGTGATTTCCTGCACGCTGCCGATGGCGCGTCCCTGCTCCAGCACAGGCAGTTGCGACACCCCCAGACGTTCCATAACCTGGATGGCTTCTTCCGCCGTCGCATCCGGTGCAATGACGGCCAGTTGCCGCGATCCCCGTCGCCGCAGTAAGTCTGCCACCGAGTGCCGTGGTGTCTCACGATAGGTCAACTGGTTGGCCTCTAACCAACGATCGTCAAAAAATTTGCTGAGATAATTCCGGCCGGTGTCGCAGCCGATGGTAACCACCAGATGTTCCGGACCCAGACGCCGGGCCACTCGCAATGCCGCGGCTACGTTCGTCCCGCTACTGCCGCCCAACAGCAGCCCCTCCCGCCGGGCCAACTGCCGCGCCACATGAAACGATTCCGCATCGCTGATCCGTTCCCACTCATCCACGTACTGACTGGAAAACGTACGGGGTACGAAATCCTCACCAATTCCTTCCACTTTCCAGGGCTTAGGACTGCCCCCCGATAACACCGACCCTTCCGGATCGGCACCAACCACCCGGATTGCCGGATTACGCTCCTTCAAGTAGCGGGCTACGCCGCTGAGCGTACCCCCCGTTCCCACACCGGCTACAAACACCGTTACCTTGCCCTTGGTCTGTTCCCAAATTTCAGGACCCGTGGTCAGATAATGAATCTCGGGATTGGACAAGTTACCAAACTGGTTGGGGCGCCACGCCCCGGGGATCTCCCGCGCCAGCCGGTCGGCCACGCCATTGTAACTTTCCGGTGAATCAGGAGGCACTTGAGTAGGCGTAATAACCACCTCCGCCCCATACGCCTTCAACAAAGCGATTTTTTCCTGTGACATTTTGTCCGGCAGCACGCAAATGCAGCGATATCCCCGCACCGCAGCGACCATTGCCAGTCCCACGCCCGTGTTGCCAGCCGTAGCTTCAATAATCGTCCCGCCGGGGGCCAGCAGCCCTTTTCGCTCCGCATCTTGTATCATCGCCCAGGCCACTCGGTCCTTGATGCTGCCACCGGGATTGAGCGATTCCATTTTCACGGCCACACGCGCCCGCAGACCCTGCGTTATCCGTTGCAGCAAAACCAGGGGCGTGTGACCGATCGCATCCAGAATCGTCTCGTGCATAACTGCCGCTCCCAGGGACCTCCGCTATCCATTCAGTCCGACTGCCATCCGGCTCCACTCCGCTGCTCGTTGAGGTAACGGCATAGCGGCCCCTTGACCCATCCGCTCCCCGCTTACCGTTGCCAAGCCGGACACTCCCAGTAGCACCATTGTGGCACCTTCTCTTGAGCGACACCAAGGCAAAAACCCGGACCGCTATACCCTACGGGCTCCCTTCGCAACCACTACCCCATTCGTTGTATGAGTTACCCATGGATACTGTATATCGATATGACTACATTGCTCGTAATTATGATGATAGACAAATCTGTATTTTTTGCGGCGAATAATGTTCATACAATATCTCGAACTTCATCCTTTAACCTGTCTTAATGCATTGTACGGTAGTTTATATCCCCTTTGATCTATGGAACCGTCAAATTATTCACTTGATACATCGCCAGAAGAGGACAATTCTTTTTACAACCATATATAACAACTACTAAATTGACAAATTTTGCCTAAGGATGTCTTGTTCAAAGACTTAGAGTTTTCATTGATGGCTTGGGCGGAGGGATTGGTGGGTCGCATCTGCCGCGGGGCCACTGGTATACCTGAGCTCACAAGCCCTCTGTGCCGAGCCTTCCACGCCTACCAGGCACTATCCGGCCATCACGCCCCCTCTGCTTGCACGCACCGTAAGTGTCCCCCAAATCGTCTCTTTCCATCATCCAGCCATCGGGCCCTACCCGGTTCAATGTCACCCCCCT
>JANWVV010000036.1 GCA_025055795.1 Gemmataceae bacterium | reverse complement strand
GCCACAGGCCAGTCCCAGCAGGCTGACCCCCGCTAACCAATACCACTTCTTCCCACGCCTCATAACTAAGGCCCTCCGGTTTGTAAAAAAGTTGATATCTGGTATTCCCTTTGTCAGGCAGAATGCCTCTCATCCTTCCGACGAGTTACCCCGTCGGTCGGTTGTGACTTTTCCCATAAATATGAATTCTCTGATCAAACTGAGTGGCACAGACCCCTTAAGTCAACGGCCACGCATCTGACGAAGGTAGCTGCTGCCGAAGCATCTACATCTCAAGTGGTTATCAAATTGCTCCCAACATTGGTGTGGCTATCACTGGGCGGCCTCAAAAGCGCCAAAGTTAGGCAGCATAAATGAGTAAGCTAATCTACCCCTCGAAGGTACTCTCCAGATGGTAGGACACAAAGTATTTGGAGGATACATCAGTTGCGATGTGACGTTTAAGCTTGTTTCGCCGCTTGTGCGGCGTATGTTGAACAGTACCCGCTGCTATTCGGCTTTGCGGAACGAACTTATGCCTGCTATTGTTCGTATTGTTGATCTGGTCAAAGACTATCACATGGGCACCCAAACGGTGCATGTTCTCAAAGGGTTGAATCTGTCGTTTGATGAAGGGGATTTCATTGCCTTAATGGGTCCTTCAGGCTCCGGCAAATCCACATTGTTGAATATATTAGGGTGTCTGGATCGGCCCACCAGTGGCCGCTACTACCTGGCCGGCATGGACGTTTCTGAAATGACCGACGATCAGTTGTCCGAAATCCGAAGCTCCTATCTAGGCTTCATATTTCAGTCTTACAATCTACTACCGCAATATACCGTCGTCGAGAACATCGAGTTGCCGCTGTTGTATCAAGGGGTACGTCTGGACGAACGGACACGACAGTTGTGTATTTCCTTGGCCGAAATGGTGGGGCTAGGTGAACGCTTGGATCACCGGCCACTGCAACTTTCAGGTGGTCAACAACAACGGGTCGCCATTGCCCGTAGTCTGGTTAATAATCCGCATCTGATTTTGGGTGATGAACCCACCGGTAACTTGGATACCAAAACCAGCATCGAAATAATGCAACTGCTCCGCGAACTGAATCGGCGAGGCAAAACGATCATCATGGTGACTCATGAAAACGATATTGCGGCTTGGGCCCGCCGGGTGGTCCGCCTCCGGGACGGACGTGTCGAGTCTGACACCCGCAACGACACCCGCACAATAGTCGAATTGTCATCGTGACGAAATGGGAGGGATATCCAACCATTGAAAGCACCGACAAGGAGTCAAGTGCGCATCATAGCTCAACAGCGTCATTATGTTGGGACATACCAAGGCATCACTGTCGCAAGCAGGAGGTTTTCCTTGATGGATTTTCCCTCTTTTGCAGCACACAGCAATCGCCGCCGCGGCCTTTGGCAGTTTAGCCAAGGGTTGTTGGCTGTCTCAGTCTGCTTCTTGAGCACGGGGTTAGTTGTTTTGTCGCTTGCGGTTAACAGCTCGATAGCACCTGCTTCACCCTTTACCATGCAAAAATGGTTTGAAAAAGCGGTAGCTCGCGTCGAAGCCGCTTTCACACCGGCCCAAGCACGCCCCGGTCAGACCGTAACCTGGACCTTTACTTTACACCTACACGAAGGCTATCACACCTACCCGACTCGACAAACCGATCCCCAGGCAGCGGCCTTCGTTAACGAATTCCGTTTTCCCGAACCTTCCGAGGTTATTTTCGTTGGTGCCGTGCAGGACCCTAAAAATGTCCAGACGCGAGCGGAACCAGAACTGGGCATTTTGTCTCTACGATATTGCAGTGGTGTCGTGGTTTACTCTCGGCCCGCCGTGGTTCATCCCCAGGCCCGACCCGGTCCCGTTACCATCAAGGGGCCCAAGGTACGTCTGAACATTTGTGACAAAAACAACTGCTTCCCCACTAAAGAAATCGACACAACAGCGACACTCACCATCCTTGAGGGCCCCGCCGTGCCAATTGAGGCGACCTATGCCGATGAAGTTCGGCGAATCATCGACAAATCTCACCCTAAAAAGTGAGCCCCTCCGTGACCCCTGTCTACACAGTCAGGAAGGACTCGCGACTAGTTCCTCCCTTCTGAAAATCCATACCAAACATCAACACAAAAACATGCGAACAAACCAAGGCATCCGTCATGAAAATGACAACGACTTATTCTCCATGAAGCTAAGCTCCATTTGGGCGAGGCACCCCCCCCTCTAGGAGAGTCAGAAACTACCTTCTGCAAGAAAATTCCTCGACATAATTCTAACTTTGGATGGAATGCGGCCTTGCGACAGAATATTGGTACTTCGTCCTGGAGCGGCTATCGCACTAAGGATGCTCCATCGGGCCACTTTTTGGAGCGTATGAAAAGAGCACAGCGTGATCGATGGCACCTGTCAATGAAAACTCAGACAATAACTATGGAATAACCAGTAGCTGAGACAGAACCAGGATATACAGCGGGAGTGACGCATGTCGTGGCGGTGGTTCATATGGTGGGGCGCTTGGGCCGCAATAATGTCAGGGGGTGGTGAGGCTGTGGCCCAAGTGCCGCGAAAATTTGCGGACATAGCTGAGGTACGGGCGGAGATAGTCCCGGCTCAGGCAAGAAGGGGACAGACCGTAACGTATCGTCTGACGGTTATTCCCAAGCCGGGTGCTTGGACCTACCCAATCGCTCCCAAAACGGGCCAGGCTTCCGTCACTCGCCTTGTCTTACCCCCACCCGGCGTACTGATCTTCGTCGCTCCCCCAGTCGATCCGCCGAACCATCCGTGGAAGACAAAAAGCGAGGCGGACGATCCTCTCCAGGTAATCCAATACAGTTCCTCGCCGGTCACATGGGAATTGAAGGCCGTAGTATCACCTAACGCGCCTCCCGGTCGACACAGCATCAAGCTGGACCGGACCACTCTTTTGTCGGTCTGCAACGACTACGGTTGCGTCAATAGCCGACCGGACGGTCGTGATCTTCCCGCCGCGGAACTGGAAGTACTGGATAGCCCCCCTGTTCCTGTGGAGGAGGCCTACCGGGCTGCTGTGGAAAAAGCCGTTGGCACCATTCCCTCCCCCTCAGACCCGAACATCAATCCGGAGCCACAGCAGCCATCCGGACCACCGCCGTCTCCACCTTCTTCCCGTTTGCGGCCCGCCAAGCCGGTGGAGCAATATGAGTCAGAGTTGCAGGCCTTGCAGCAGCGTCTGCACTTTGCCGATACCGGCAATAGCGACGCCCGATCCAACCGCGGTTTGTGGGGATTTCTGCTGACAGCGGCAGCCTGGGGTTTCATCACACTCCTGACCCCCTGCGTGTTTCCCATGATCCCCATCACGGTTAGCATCTTCCTAAAACAAGGGGATCAATCACCCCGTCGAGCGTTGGTGCTGGCCGCTGCCTATTCGCTTACCATCATCATCGTTCTAGGTGTTTCTGCCTTCTTCCTACTATCCACATTTGTGGAATTAAGCACTGATCCCTGGATGAACCTGGGATTGTGCCTTCTGTTTGTCGTTTTCGCCTTGAGCTTATTCGGACTATACGACGTGACGTTGTCCACGGTAATTCTGCTGGCAGCGGTGATCACGGCGTTGGTGTTAGGACCACGATTGTTGACAGTCCACGGTCCCGAAGTATTGCTGGTTGGTATCCTTGGAACGATTGCGGCTTTATTGGTGGTTTATCGACTTTGGCGTCGCAGCGGTGGCGAGCGTGTGTTGTTGCATTATCTCCAGCAGAAGCAGAGCGGTGGCGGGATCATAGGCACAGTTTTCGGTGCCATCGCCTTCACCCTGGTCGGGTTTACCTGCGTAGCCCCGTTTCTGGGTGGATTCGCCGGGATGGCCGCGTCAGGACGTTTTAGTACCTTGGAGCTGATGCTGGGAGCACTGGCTTTTGCAGGAGCATTCGCTGCACCGTTTTTCTTGCTCGCTTTATTCCCCAGCTGGTTACGGCGATTACCCCGCTCTGGCCAATGGCTGGACACCATTAAAGTGGTGATGGGCTTTTTGGAATTAGCCGCTGCTTTCAAATTTTTGCGGACGGCCGAGCTTCGTTGGTTACCGGAGCCTACCTATTGTACGTACGACTTTGTCCTGGCTTGCTGGATTGCTCTGAGCGCCGTTTGCGGACTTTACCTGCTAGGCATGTGCCGGTTATCTGATCACGGTGACCAGGAGGCGATTGGGGTGCTCCGGTTGCTGGTTGCCGTTGCTTTCCTGACACTTGCCATCTACATGACCCCCGCGCTGTTTGTTGGCCCAGACGGCAAGCCGCAACGACCACACGGAGCTGTCTTTGCCTGGATCGATGCCTTCTTACTGCCAGAGCCCGCTCGTGAAGGAGAACTGCACTGGGAATATGACCTGCCGGAGACGATTCAACGGTTGCTGGCCCAAGCCCGCAGTTCCGGTCGATCCCAAGCTGTTTTCGTGGATTTTACAGGCGTTACCTGTACGAACTGTAAGTATAATGAATTTCAAGTCTTTACTCAGCCTCGCATCCGTCAGCTCCTTCAACGCTATACCCGGGTGCAGTTGTATACAGACGAAGTCCCCGCTGCTTTGTATGCAATCGATCCGGGCCAGACGCTCCGGTCCCGCGAGGCACAAGCCAATCGTCTGTTTAAGATAGGCCTTTTTGGCAACGACCAGTTACCACTCTACGTTGTACTGCAGGTTCAGCCCGATGGCCGGGTCGTCGTCCGTGCTGCTTACGACGAGGGCAAAATAAATGAACCGGAGCGGTTCGCCTCCTGGCTGGCCTCCGGACTGACCGAAGGGAGCTAGGATAGGGAGCTTTCCATATTTACACGGGGAAAATCACTGGGGTTGCCGGCCATTCGATGACCCCTCAGGGAGGGGCCACCCCGGTAAGCGAAGTAGCTCGGGATCCAAAAGGAACAAATGACGCTGGCCCGTAACCAAGGTGGCATCGACGATTACTTTGTCCCGCTGGCGCAGGGCATCGGCAGCTGCCCTGAGGGCTAGACGTGTGTCGATCAACAAGCGACGTTGTGCCAAGATCTGCTGACGACGACGCATCAGATCGGCTTCCACCTCGGCTATTGGTTCGCCTCGACTGAGCCGCTCTTGACGTTCCTGCATCAAGGCCTTTTCCTCGTCATCGCTAAGGGAATGGCGCACTCGTGCCCAGGTCAGGAAGGCGTCCCGTTCAGTCCGAGCCAGCTGAATACGTTCGTGGGCGTCGGCTTCGGCCTGTCGCAGCAACCGATCGGCCTGTTCCCCAGCACGCCGTTGCACACGTAGAGCATCTGCCTGGGCCTGATTGATCAGGCGGTCTCGTTCCTGGATGGCTCGGGCTACTGCGTGATAAGCTGGCACCACCTCAGGGGGTGGATGCAAATCGTGAATGGTTAAGCCGTCGACAACGATACCCAGGCCAGCCGGTGTCAGATGGGCTAATCGCCAGCGTAGGCGTTGTAACGCAGCTGTTTCAATTTCCAGACGCTGGCGGGTAAGAATTTCTTGAAATGGACGGGCCGCCATTTCCTCTCGTAGAATCGCTTCCAGTTCGCTCCGCAGCAGATTATCCAGGTTAGCAACGGCGAACAGAAAAACGATCGGTTCACCTATGTGATAGCGTAGTGTCGCGAAGATCTCGATCAATTCCCCGTCGCCGGTGATCATCAACGCTTCATCGGTTCTGGGAACAATAGTGCCTCCATGAGCACTCGCCCAAGTGAGAGAGAGCTCTTTTGCCATAGAGGGGATGACAGCGGTGGAGATGGGCCGGAATCCTAGCGGCACAGTCCGCGCTTGGCCTGGTTGCAAGCGGATAACCGTCTCTACCGGCCAGGGCCAGCGAAGATGCAGGCCGGGATCCAATTCGGCCACAGGACGACCCCAACGCAGGACCACTCCAACCTGGTCTGCGCTAACTGTTGTCAATGTTGATGTTCCCAAGGCCATAGCACCGACTATCAGTATCCCCCCCGCAATAAAACGCCAGCGGTGAAATGCTTCGTGCAACACCACATCAACCGATATCTGCTGCCAGCGGTGCTCCCAAACGCGGAGCTGGTCCAGCAACCACTGCCACCGGCCGGATTTCGTTCGTTCAAAGGTTAGCAAACGCAGGGAATTGAGTAGTACCAGCAAGGAACCGACCTGATGGTAGATCACTCCGATCAATGGAGCATGGAGGAGGGCCTCCGGAGTCGAAGCCAACAGCGGCCACAGCCAGCCTGTTAGCAGAACACCAGCCAGATTAACACCAAAGGCAAATACATAGATGTTTTGACGTATAATGCGGACGGTCTGCCGGGCCAGACGGACAAGGAAGGGCAAAGGACGTAGCGGTTCCGCCAGCAGAACGATATCACCCGCTTGGGCAGCCAGGTCGGTACCACTACCCACAGCAATACCCACCGTAGCCCGGGCGAGGGCCGGGGCGTCATTGATTCCGTCTCCCACAAAAACGACGCCCCGTTCAGCGTGGTGAGCCACCCAGGCGGCCTTATCGGCGGGCAACATTTCGGCATGCACTTCGGTAACAGGTAGGCCTTCGACCGCCGCTAGCGTCGCCGCAGTCCGATCACCAGTCAACACCACCAGCGGGTCAAAACCCAGTTCACGCAATTCCGCAAGAACTGGTCCCGCTTCGGTACGCAAGCGGTCCCGCAAACCGATGTATCCCAACACGGCTTGATCGCGGGCCACTAGCAAGGTCACTAATCCTTCCTCATCGGCTTGTCGTAGTGTCTGTTCGACACCCGCCGGAATGTTCACCTGACACGAGCTCAGAAAGCGATAATTCCCCACCAGTAGTCGACTACCATCACTGCAGTTAGCACAGATGCCGCCGCCCGGGTGGGTCTGCGACTGCTCCACGGGCGGTAATTGCCAACCGCGCTGTCGACACGCAGCCAGGATGGCCTGGGCCAGGGGATGCTCACTGCCTTGTTCAGCCGTCCCCGCTATCAACAGGAGCTGATCTGGTGTCACTTCCTCTGTGAATGGATGGACGCGGACCACATCGAGGCGAGCTTCGGTCAGCGTTCCGGTCTTATCACAGGCCCATACTTGTGCAGCGGCCAACCGTTCGAGGGCGGCTCCTCCTTTGACTAAAACACCACTTCCGGCCAGACGCGCCAGTGCCGCCATGACCGCAGCAGGCGTGGCCAGGATCAAAGCACACGGACAGGCAACCACTAGGACTGCCAAGGCAGGGTAGAGGGCACTCACCGCCGCTGCTCGCCAGCCAGGCCGAGGCAGGTCGGGTGCGGACGGAGCCGACCCCACCTGCACCAAAAAATTGCCAACAAAAGTCACCAAAGCCAGCACCCCCACCACTGGAAGGAAATAGCGTGCCCAACGATCCGCCTGGCGTTCCAGCGGCGGTTTATCCCGCAGCGCCTGAACCGTCAGATCGATTAGCTGACCGGCTAGTGTTTGGCGTCCTGTTTTGCACGTCTGAATGGTCAGGGGCGCGTCGCAGACGATGCTACCAGCCAACACATGATCTCCTACCTGTCTCTCTTGAGGTAGGCTCTCACCGGTCAAGGCACTGACATCCACAGCGGCACGACCGGCCAGCACTATGCCATCGACTGGCACCCGCCCCCCTGGTTTGACGACCACCTGATCGCCGATCTGCAAGTCGGCAACATAGGTACGAACCTCCTGCCCGTCCCGCAATACCCAGCAACGGCGGGGGAACAGTTCCGACAGTCGTCCCAATGCCTGTTGAGTGCGTCCAAAGACGAATGCTTCCAGACATTCACCGATCAGGCCGATAGCCGTCACCTCAGCGGCAACCAGAACTTCACCCAGCATTAGGGCTGCCAGCACAGCCACGGCCAAGGCCAGATCCACCCCCACCCGACCGGCAAACAACCCTTCCAATGACAGGTACAAAATGCGTCCGCCGCCTAGTACAGCGGCCCACAGGGCATATCGCAGCCCGCCAAGCGACCGCGGCCAACTGTAGACGCCGACACCCCACTGTTCAAGTTGTTCGGCCACTACCGGCCACACGTCGAAAATAAGCAGCATCACCACCACCGCGGTGATCAGATACAATCCCCACGGCGGTTCAACGCGAAAGGGATCGTTGATGCGGGTGGCTTCCCGATGCATGTTGCTGCGTGCCAATAATTAGGGATCCTGAATCGTGCCGGCTTGCCCAGGGACCACTACCAATACAACATATCCAGGTTGACATTGCCGCCGCTAAGGACTACCCCGACAGTGCTCAATCCGGGCAACGCACGAAAAGTCTCGCTCAGGACCACGGCTGCTGGTACAGCGCCACTGGGTTCGACGATTATTTTCATGCGTTCCCAGATGAAGCGCATCGCGACGCGGATTTCGTCGTCGCTGACCGTGAAGATCCGCTCCACGCAATCGCGGATAACCGGCCAGGTTAATTGTCCTGTGCTAGTGAGTAGACCGTCGGCGATGGTTTGGGGCGAGGTCTGGGGTAGCCATTGTCCGGCTGCCTTGGAGCGGGCGGCGTCGTCGGCTCCAACTGGTTCTGCTCCGAAAATGCGGATACCGGGTCGGACGCCTTGAGCAGCTATGGTGCAACCGGCAATCAACCCACCGCCACCGACGGGAATTACCAAAGCTTCCAGTTCGGGCGCCTGCTCCAGAAACTCCAGGGCCGTGGTGCCTTGTCCCGCAATCACGTCCGGATGATCAAACGGTGGGATAAGTACTGCCCCTGTCCGCTCGGCAATCCGTTGAGCCGTTTGTTCCCGTGCTGTCAGCGTCGGTTCGCACAAAAAGATTCGTCCACCATAATCAGCCACGGCATTCCGCTTAACTAGTGGAGCAGTATGCGGCATGACGATATAAGCAGGGATACCCCGTTGCCGGGCGGCTAGGGCCAGGGCCTGAGCATGATTACCGCTGGAGTGGGTGACTACCCCCCGTGCAGCCGCCTGCGCTGTCAAAAGCTGCACTGCGTTACTGGCACCGCGGAACTTGAACGCTCCAGCTTTCTGCAAATTTTCACATTTGAACAAGACGCGCCGGCCAGCCCGCTTATCAAAACTGCTACTGGTCATCACCGGCGTGCAGTGCACAACGCCGTGCAGCCGTTCCCGTGCGGCTTGCACAGCGGCCAGATCGCACGCATAGCGACCACTCATGCTTCCCTCTACTGATAAACCACCATCGGCGAAGGACCAGCCGTGGGTGCCATCGCATCCCTCGGCAGATCCACCGGTTGATTGGTATTGCTTTCAAACAACTGATGGTTCCGGTGGACGCTCATTAGCAACGGTCCCGCTTACCGCCTGTGCCGCCAACGGGTGGGCCCGCGGTAATGTCACCCGGAAGGTGGTCCCTTTGCCTACGCTGCTACTGACCCGGACCTGACCTTTCATCGCTTGCACCAGGTGTTTGACGATAGCCAGGCCCAGTCCCGTGCCCCCAACCGCCCGGCTACGCGCCTTGTCCACCCGATAAAAGCGTTCGAACACGCGGGGCAGGTCCGCCGCCGGAATTCCAACGCCGGTATCTTCCACTTCAAAACTGACCGTCTCCTCAGCCACGCTCCAGCGCACGGTAATCCGCCCGCCGTTGGGCGTGTACTTGATGGCGTTGTCCACCAGATTGTCAAGGATTTGTTGCAAGGCGTCGGCGTCAGCCCAGACGGCCACATCGGCCGGGCCATCCTTGGGGGGCTTCTCCACCAAAGTCAACGTCTTGTTCTCCGCCCGCGGATGATGCCGCTCTAAACATTCGCTGATGGCCCGGTCCAGAGGGATGGCCTGGGGTTCCAAACGCAAATGTCCCCCTTCGATCCGTGCCAGGGTGAGCAGGTCCTTAATCAGCTCCTCCAATCGATCAGCTTCCCGGACAATCTGCTGCAGAAACAACTGGCGTGACTCCGGCTCCTCTGCAGCACCATCGACTAGCGTTTCGACGCTCGATTTGATCACCGCCAGGGGGGTCTTTAATTCGTGGGACACGTTCGCAACAAAGTCCTGCCGCAGGCGTTCGGCCTGACGCAATTCCGTGGTATCGTGTAAAACGATTACCGCTCCGGGCATACCGTGACCCGGAAAACGCGACACGTACACACCCAAGTTGCGTGGTGGTGGTCCTTTCCACTCCAACTCCTGGCGATAGGGCCCGTTGGCCGACAACCCCTTGTGAATAATTTCCAGCAGCCCAGGTTGCAGTAGCATTTCGTCCAAGGCCTGATGGACAACTGCCTTGACATTGAATCCGAGCAACTCGCCGGCCCGATCGTTAGCAAACACGATGCGCCGGTGTTCATCGATGGCAATCACCCCTTCGACCATACCGGACAGGATGGCCCGTAGTTGTTCTCGATCGTGTTCAAGCAGGTCAAAGGTTTCCGCCAGACGTCGACTCATGGCGTTAAAAGCATCGGCCAGGGCGGCTAGCTCGCGGGCCCCTTGACTGCGGATTTGATAATCAAAATCGCCCGCAGCGATCCGGCGTGCCCCCTCCGTCAAGGCGTGCAGCGGCCGAGTGAACCGCCGAGCCAACACATACGCCGCCACGCCCGCCACAATGAACACAACCACTACCACGGCCGCTACTTCGTGTACCGATTCGTAAAACAAATCCTCCGCACGTTGATACAAGGCAGCCCCTACCAGACCCACCACCGCACCCACCAGCAACAGATATGTCAGGAAAAGCCGTTGAAACATAGCAGAGCTCACACTTTCTTCACACAGTGATTCCTCAACGCCGATTGCTACATCTACTTACCATACTACTAGAAGTACAAATTCCACGTCGCCTCCTCCCTTAGGACAGTCGTCAAACAGCACCAGGATCTCAACACTAGCTTGTCAAGTGGGACGGGCACTTTCCGTTGATCAGAATTCAATTTACAGACCTGCGTACGCGCAACCGCCCCATGTGAGTAGTACCCGAGGAAAGGGTTCATAGAGCGATTAAGAGCCGCTCGAACGATCACCTGGCTCATGAGAGTTGCAAGATAAAGCGGACGGTATACACCGTCCGCTATTACCAGTTTAACCACTGATGCTGGAGTTATGCTCGGATCTAACGGCCGACCCGTAGCTGGTGGCCACGCAACCTGCCGTCAATTGCCCGGTTTCCGTATGTTAGTGGCGGAACAGAAATTCGCGTGTGTTGACGATAGCCCAGAGCACATCCTCCCAGCCTTTGCGGCGATCCGAGGCTTTGCTCAGGTGGTCACGGATCTTGGTGCGTTCTTCAGTTGTGGGGAGGCGAGAATAGGCGGCCAGATAAAGTTCATCCATGATCGCCTCATCATTGGCCTGAGATGCCAGAAGTTTGCCCAGTCGGTTGTTGGGGTTGCGGATTTTTTCGTTGACAGTGGGCCCGTTGATCAACTGCAAGGCCTGACTGAGGTTACCCTCGCTTTCCCGTTCGCATTCGCAAGCCAATTCGCGTGCTGGTTGACCAAACGCCTTGAGGAAAGGATGATTTACTTCTCCATCCGGCAACTGGACAGCACGCGTACCTAGGGGCAAACCAGCGAATTTCTCCGGCATGCCGGTGAGGTCACAGATGGCATCCAGCAGTTGCTCAGCGGTTAGCAAGCGGGTGATCGCTTTGGAGAAGTACTTGTCGTCATCGGCATTAAATTCATTTGGTTGTGCTGACAATTGGTAGGTTCGGGATTTCATAATTGTGCGAACCAGATGTTTCAGGTCATACTTGTGGGCCACGAAGTCCGCTGCGAGGGCTTGCAACAACTCCTCGTTGCTTGGGGGATTGGAGTCCCGGAAATCATCAACCGGATCAACAATTCCTTTGCCCATCAGGTGGAACCAGACGCGGTTGGCGATCGAGCGGGCGAAAAATGGATTGTCGGGTGCCGTCAGCCAGCTTGCCAGGACTGCGCGGCGGTCTTGATGGGCGGGTACGTCGACCTCGCCTGCACCCAAAAAACGCGGTTTCATGACGCGGCCGCTGCGGGGCTGTGTGACTTCCCCGCTCCGTTCGACATAAACCACCTCAGCCGCTGGAACCCCTTCGGACCGGCGGCCCAGCACCGGCTCAGGACGCAACCGGACACGAGCAAACCACGCTGCGAAACCGTAATAGTCATCCTGCGTCCAACGCTCGAACGGATGGTTATGGCATTTGGCACATTGCAGGCGGATGCCAAAAAACAATTGAGCCGTCGTTTCAGCAAGACTTTGCGGATCCCGGGCGATGCGGTAGTAGTTGGCCGGTGGTTGGGCGTATGTATGACCGTCGGCGGTGAGCAATTCACGGACCACTTCGTCCCAAGGCGTATTGCGTAACAAATGGCTCCGCAGCCATGCTTGCATGGCGTGAGCTCCCTTCAACTGAATCGTCTTACGGCTACTGCGGAGGACGTCGGCCCATTTAAGAGCCCAGAAATCGGCAAATTCCGGCATGTCGACCAGACGGTCGATCAATTTGTCCCGCTTGTGCGGATCCTGGTCCTGCAAAAAGGCCTGCGTTTCGGCAACCGTTGGCAGACGGCCCAAGGCATCCAGATAGACCCGACGGACAAAATCCCCATCGCTGCACAACTCCGAAGGCAACAGGTGCATCTGTTTGAGTCGGGCAAACACATGTTTGTCAATGTAATTGTGCTCTGGGGGATTGGGCCAATGGAATCCCTGCTTCGGTTCCAGCCAAGTCAAGCGGACTGGAACCAGACGGTCCAGATAGCGAACGAGGATGGCGACCTCTCCACCACGCTTGAACTCAACCAGACCTTGGGCATTCACTTCGGCAATTGCCGGGTCGCTGCTGGAATAGTTACTCAAGCGTGTAACGTCCCGGCGCGATCCATCGGCAAATTGTGCCAGAACGGTCAGTTGCTGCCAGCGTGCGGGTGTTGTTTGGACGCGATTGCCCGGCAGGACGGTCACCTGTTGCAGTGGCGGCAGGTCCGCCGGATCATCGCGTAACCCTTCCGCCAACCACGTCAGGAGCATTTCGGCCGCTAGACTGGACGGACTGAATCGTTGCCCTCCCTCGTGGGGCACACGCCCGACACCTTTGAGAAAGATCAGACTTTGTTCGGGATTGTGACGTCCCGTACGACGTCCGAATTGCTCCCGGGTCAACTGCACATAGTCGAAAGCCGGATCATCACCCCGCAACGAGAGGCGAAAGCCGTTTTTGCCACTGGGCGTACCATGACAGGCCCCCATGTTGCAGCCACCAACGTTCAAGGCGGCTATCACGTCCCTACGGAAGCTGACAGGGGTCGCCTGCTCCATTCCTTGAACGGTAACCGGCACACGTGCCATCTGGCCACCCGCTTGAATTACCAGAGTGGCCTGTCCATTGCGCCGTGGCCGCAAAAACAAACCGTCCTGCACCGTAACAACGTCGCTGGGCTCTACCCGTGCAGCGGCTAAATGCGTCAGATCGCGGACTGAGCCATCACTATAATGGCCTGTTACTAGCACCTGCGCGGCTGCATGCCGACCCTGTAAACTAACCGCTTCTGGCTGTACCGCCAATCGTATGGGCTGCCCAATGATAGCCTGTTTTTCTTGTTCGTCCCGGGGTGGTGCCGCCATCGTCACAGACGATACCCAGCCCCAGACCCCAAAAACAGTCAAGCCATATAACCACCACTTCCGCATAACGAAGTCCTCAACAAAGTGCCAAGAAGGAGGGAAAATCATTGGGGCGGGTCGGTTGCCCTTCCGACGACCAGCCGGGGCGACATCGGAAGGAACAGGCAACCGAGTAAGCATCAGGCGGGGCCTGCAACCTACTAATAGTACAGTCCTATATTAGTTTATTGCCTCTCGCCCACAATTGCGAGAGAAAATTGCCGTTGAATTCGTGCTGTCTCTGAGCTTACGCCTTTATAGGGCCATCGAAGATGCTCACATCGCCAGATCAGTGGATACCATAGCGAATGCATTTTGATGAAACCGGGTTGCTATGGCAATCTGTCCCGGTTGCGAATAGAATGCTCATAAATACATAAACAACTAGTGCCAATCTAC
Source organism: Gemmataceae bacterium (assembly GCA_025055795.1). Classification (GTDB taxonomy): domain Bacteria; phylum Planctomycetota; class Planctomycetia; order Gemmatales; family Gemmataceae; genus Thermogemmata. The sequence goes on along the minus strand of JANWVV010000036.1, from coordinate 33,933 downwards.
AAACGACCAGGGATTGGGGTAGGCGGGGTGCCCCAATAACGGCGAGTGTGCAGAGTAAGTAAAATGTCCTTAAGGCGATCACGTCTTATATGTGGGTGAGTGGTGGAATAGGAAGACACAAGGGACTTAAAATCCCTTGCCCCAAAAGGGCGTGCGGGTTCGAGTCCCGCCTCACCCACTGCAGTTTTATTGTATTACACCTGCATTCTTTGGTGCTCGTGCCTAACTGGTTGATCCTATAAGCAATTCCAGTAAATCTTGCCGTGAAGTGCCGCGTGGTGCCGAAACTTGCAGGGCCGGATTTTGCATCGGGGTTCTACCTCAGCAGTGCTATTGGGACAACTCGCAGGTCATCCAGCCACATCCGATTCACCTCCCTGTGGAGCACGGTTACAAGGGGTACAAACTGGGGTTGATTTTGTTCCGCGGTGTGTGCGAGGATGTGGCCCCTGCCGGATGGTGGGGGATACCCAAGCAGTGAGGCCAATTTCCCCCTGCTGGGCAAAGGCCACTCATCGGCGGGAACGACATAGACCACACTGGACCAGGTGCACGGATGACGTCCGAGCAAACTTCAACAAGGCAACTTCGACGACCCTGGGGGATTTGGCTCCCCATAGCTGGGCTGCTGCTCACTCTGGTCTGGGCTTATTGGCCATTGTTGAAAGTTCTCGCGGACAAATGGCTGCACGACCCGCAATATTCCCATGGTCCCCTGGTACCGTTGTTTTCGGCATATCTGTTATGGCGTCAGCGAAGTCAAGGCGATTCGTGGCTATCCCGCCCTCAAAGCATAGTCGCTATCGTTTTGTTGTTATGCGCCGGGGTGATGCGAGTAGTGGCCGGCCGCCTGCTGTTCCACCAACTGGATGCTCTGAGTCTTCTCGTGTCACTGATGGCTATCGTGCTGCTGGTGGGCGGCTGGGCACTGTTACGCCGCACTGTTACAGCCATTGGCTTTCTGCTGTTCATGATCCCCCTGCCGTATGAGTGGGAACGCAACGTTGGCGAACCTCTCAAGGTGGCCGCCACCATAGGGAGCACTTTTCTACTGCAAACCTTGGGACAACCCGCTATCCGAGATGGCTACGTGATCCTGATCGACGAGGTACGCCTAGGGGTCGTAGATGCCTGCAGTGGCCTGAAAATGCTGATGACCTTTGCGGCTTTCTCGGTGGGCGCCGCACTGCTGGTACAGCGTAGTCGCTTCGAAAAACTGATGATTTTGCTCGGGATTGTCCCTATCGCCGTTGTGTCCAACATCCTGCGGATCACCGCCACAGGACTGAGCCATGTGTACGTTTCCCACCCACAGGTGGTCGAGTTTCTACATGATTTCCATGGCTGGCTGATGATGCCTGTGGGCTTGGGGCTGCTGGCTTTGGAATTATGGGTGCTGCGTCGTCTGATCGTAGAAGAGCCAACCGAGTCACCATTATGGCAACAATCAACGGCAATTACCGCAATGGGAACAACAATAGCACCTTTGGAACCGTCACCAGCATGCGTGAAATAAGCGTCTCCAACAAGTGTTGAGGATCGCACTATGAGTACGCCGCAGGGAGTTGTGGCTTCCGCCTCGGCCGGTCCATCCCCAACGTCCGGGCACTCGTCTTTCGTCCGCCGGGTGGTCCGGAATGAGGAATCCGTCAATCCTTACCGGGTTCTGCATTATCTGCGTCTGCACTGGTTGATGATCCTCTTTTGCGGTACCCTGCTGGGATCGGTAGCTGCTTACGCCGCCTGGCACCTGCTGGCGAGCAAGTATGAGTCGTACGCACTGTTGCAAGTATCGTCGGTTCCCACCGCTTTGGCCAATCAGAATAATCCGGCTCAAGCCCGTACTGATTTTGTCACCTATTTAAAAACGACAGCGGCACTGTTACGCTCCGAGTTTGTACTCAATGCGGCTCTGCGTGAGATCCGCGATTTGCCTACCCTGCGTCATCAGAAGGATCCAATCAAATTCCTGGACGAAGAACTGATCGTGCAATGGCAAGACGGCTCGGAAGTAGTCCGTGTAGCTTTCAAAAGCCGGGAACCTAATGATGCACGTCGCATCGTTGACGCGATTCAGAAAGCGTTCATGGCCGAAGTGATTCAAAAGGACGTGCAGGAAAAACAACTGTTTCTGCGTAAGGTGGAGGAAGCACAGCTGGAGTTGCGTCGCATCCTAGAACGAAAGGCGGAGCGTCCCGGCGTAGCCAAGGAAGCTGCCGAGGGAGGTGTAGCGGCGCGGGGCGAAGGTCAGGGTCCTGCGCTCCCGCCACCTTTGGAAGCAGCCGGCGGCGCATTGGCAGGGGCACCCGGTGCCGGACCTGGATTGCTAGCGCCACCCGGTGGGGGCCCCACTGCACCGCCCCCCCCTGCCCCGGCGGCCCGACCAACAGGCCTGGTACCGGCTTCAGCCTTGCTCCCTGCCGAACCAGCCGGCTGGGATCGCCTTATTCGTAGTAATCCAGGCATCGTGGTCAGTAAAGTTACAGCTCTTTTACAGGAAGTCGAGCGCCTGCCGATTGAAATCAACCATGCGCAGCGGCGATTGGCCGTGTTACGCGAAAAGATGGAAGCCATTAAAAATGCTCCAGTCGCGGATGCAACCTTGCAACTAGTGGAGAAGGATCCGGAGGTAATCGCTCAGGTTCAGCGGGTCCGCCAGGCATTAAGGGAGTACGAATTCCGACGCAATGCCGCCGCCGATCCGGAGGCGCCCAAACTGAAGGAATTGAAGGCTAGCTATGAGGCTCACGAAGCAGCGCTAGCCAGGTTACGCAAGGAAAAAGCCGATGCGCTGGAGCGGAACCGGCGTTTGGCCGAGGCCCAGAAAGTGGCCGCTGAAATGGAAGAAGTGATCCGTACTATCCAGCGACTGCAAGAACAACTCGATACCGCCAAAGCCCTGCTGGCACGCACCGAACGCCAGCTGGTCAATCTGCCTCTAGCAGAAAAGTCCGCGGACAGCCCGGAGGGCCGGGTCTACCGCCCCGAGCTGAGCGATCTGGATAGCACCGACGGCATCTATCGCCGACTCGTGCAACAATACTACCTGACCCGGCTGGAGCTTGATTCGCCTCCGCGAGTACGGGTAATCCAATCGGCTTCAACACCCCTCCAAAGAGACGTGAAAAAACAGATTATTGGTACAGTATTTGCGGGGATGCTCGGCTTTGTGCTGGTAGCCTTGGGGATCATCGCGGTCGAAAGCCTGGCTCAGCGAGTCAGTTCCGTCCAGGAGGTGCGTCAGGCTACAGCTATGCCCGTTGTAGGGGTCATTCCGGGTAAACCTGAGGGGATTTTCGGCCGGGCCTCACACGAGCGGACCGCGGCCGTGGAAGCCATTGACAAACTTCGCGCCTACGTCTCTCAGGCCTGGCTAACACGTGGAGCCACGACCGTCGCGTTGACCAGCACCCTGAAAGACGACGGCAAAGCAGTGGTCTCTTTGGCATTAGCGGCCAGTATCGCCCAGACGGGTGTGCGGACGTTGCTAGTCGACTTCGATCTACGTCAACCTCAACTTCACCGCCTCGTCGGCTTGGACAACAGCAATGGCGTGAGCGAGTTGCTGCGGGGACAGACGGATGCAGTGGCCGCCGTCCGGCTCCTGACGCATGGATTGCACTTTGTCCCGGCGGGGGCCTGGAGTGAGGATGTTTGTGCCGCGGCCACTGGCGAACGCCTGTCACAACTGCTACATCGCCTCAAAGCCAGCTACGACTGTGTCATCATTCACAATCACGCCCTGTTGGACGCCGCTGAGGCTATCGAAGTGGGACGACGTTGTGACGTGCTTTTGGTCTGCTGCCAGTATCGGAGTACCACTTTGCCGTTACTGCAACGAACGGCCGAACGGATTCAGACTATGGAGGCCCCTTACAGTGGTATCGTTTACGTAGGTGCACACCCAGCGGAGAGTCTGTGTTAACTGAAGTTAGCTGCTGTAGGATGAGAGCGTGATAATGGTCGAATGATTTTGCAAGGTTTGCGATGGGTCGAAACCGCCTTACCAGCCGATGAGCAAGGAAGAGGAGCACGGATGCAAACAGGTGGTTGGATTGTAGCGATCGGACTGATTGTAGCGGCAGCACTAGGACATGGATGGGGCAGCCAGCGGTGGAATCTGGCCACACCCCAGGCCCAACGTGTGGAGCGGCTGCACGCTCTGGAGATCCGCTTTGCCGATTGGCGTCCGGTTGTATTGACTACCGAGGAATTGCCCCCCCACGAGCGGAGTCGGGCCACAGCTCGGCACTATGGGCCCAGCACAGGCAGCGACGGGGCTGTCGTTACCTTGATCAGCGGCCCACCAGGTGCGGTAACCACCCATACTCCAGACGTCTGTTATCCCGCCAGCGGTTACCGCATCCTCCGCGGCCCGCGGCGTGAAGTCATAACGCTACCCGATGGTACAGCGGCTGAATACTACGTGGCAGATTTCGAAAAACGTACTGCTACGCAGCAGGAGCGGGTGCGGGTACGCTGGAGCTGGAGTGACAACGGCAGTTGGTTGGCACCCGAGCGGCCCCGTTGGCAGTTTGCCCGCCGACTGCAACTGGCCCCCGTGCTGTTCAAACTTTACATCGCCTCACCCTTGCCCGAAGGCGAGGAAACCTCCCGTTTGGTAGATAGCGAAGCACTGCAATCATTCACCCGTGCTGTATTTGCCCAGTACGCTCGTGCGTTAGCACAACCCTGACCGGTGTCCAACGCATGGACACGGATGTCTAGCCCGTACCATTACCTTCGTCAAGGATCGACACCCTATGCCACCTACACTCATACCAGTCAGCAGCAAATGGTCAAGTCGTCCGACTACCCGCACCACTGCACATCCACCCGTCCGGGGTCGAACCGCCTACGTTCCGGTGGTGGTTTCGCCACCGACTTTGGCCGAGCGTCTTCGTGATCTGGGCGAGGCCTTAGTGGCTGCCGGGATGCTCGTCGTGTCTGCCCCCTTGCTGGCCTTGTGCTGCCTCATCGTACGCCTGACCTCCCCAGGGCCGGCGCTTTACCGTCAAAGCCGCGTCGGCCGTGGTGGGCGGGTCTTCACCCTCTACAAAATCCGCACCATGTATCACAACTGCGAGTTGTACACCGGCCCCCGCTGGTGCCAACCGGGTGATCCACGCATCACACCCGTCGGCCGCGTTCTCCGCAAACTGCACCTAGACGAATTACCCCAACTGTGGAACGTTATCCGAGGAGACATGCGACTGATCGGACCACGACCCGAACGACCCGAAATCGTCGCACGCTTGCGGGAACGGATCGTCGGTTATGATCGACGCCACGTAGTCAAGCCCGGTATCACCGGTTTCGCTCAGATCCACCTCCCCCCCGACTCATGCTTACGCAGCGTCAAAAACAAATTAGCCTACGACTTGTTCTACATCCGCCGCCGCCATTGGCGTTTCGATCTCTACATTCTCGCCGCTACCCTGCTCAAATTATTCGGCCTGCGATTCCTCTACCATCGTCCTCCTCGTTATCCCACTGGATGAGACCTACGGCTTGGATTACACACTCGGTTAGGCATCTGTTATTCCGACGCGGATGGCCGACGTCTGACCATCGGGTGGATGGTCTGTCACACTCTGCCCACTTTGGAAACTGTTGCCAGCATACACCCTATGAATCAACATTATCCGACTACAGTGGTTACCCCTTGCGTTACCCCCCTTCCCGAACGTCCTGGGGAAAAGACTTCGACACGCCAGTTTTCTGCTCCGGCAGTTTCGAGCCGCGATTGTGTTTCCTCTCGCTACGCTAGCTCGAAACCAAGTCCCTCCGATACAAATAAGCCTGCTGTTTTGGGAAACTGTGAAGCCAACTGTTCGCATGAGCTATTACCAACCATCAGCGTTCTGGTTCCGGTCCGTAACGAGGAACGCTACTTGGAGCGCACTCTGCGGGCCTTGCTCACCCAGGATTACCCATCCGAACGCTACGAAGTGATTGTAGCCGATGGCATGTCTGAAGACGGAACAGTCGCCATCGTTAGGCGTTTACAACGGGAGTATCCTCAACTGCGACTGGTGTGCAATCCGCGACGTTGGTCATCGGCCGGCCGTAATGCGGCTTGGAAGGCCTCCCGCGGAGAACTGATCCTGATCGTCGACGGGCATTGTCACATACCTGATGATCAGTATTTGCGTCGGGTTGCTGATCTGTTTACGGCCACGGGTGCCGACTGTCTAGCACGACCGCAACCCCTGGAGGTTCCAGAGGCTACCCCGTTTCAGCAAGCGGTTGCCTTGGCCCGACGTAGTTGGCTGGGACACAACCCGGATTCGGACATCTTTGCACAGATCCCCCGGTTCGTTCCCGCTCAGAATACAGCCGTCGCTTACCGTCGTGAAGTGTTCTTCCGCGTCGGATTGTTCGACGAATCCTTCGACGCCTGCGAGGACGTGGAATTCAACACGCGGGTCGATGCGGCTGGACTGCGCTGCTACTTCGCACCCCAGTTGCGGGTGCATTACGAGCCTCGGCGGAGCTTTGCCGCGTTGTTTCGGCAACTGTGCCGCTACGGAACCGGCCGGGCCCGATTAGCTTTCAAGCACCCCCACGCTTTAACCTTCCCGGCCCTGATACCACCGCTAGGTCTTATGCTGTTGGTCACTGGTGTTCTGGTTAGTGCTTTGTGGCCCCCTTTTGCTTTGATCGTCTTGCTTGCCCTGCTGGCTTATGTATTGCTGCTTGGGCTAGTCAGCCTTCATGTAGCCTATCGGCACCCCTGGCCAGTGCGGTGGCGGGTGCCGCTTGCCTTCATCGGCATCCACTTCGGCTTCGCGTGGGGATTTGTGTACGAAACGGGCCAGCAACTGGTCCGACGGTTGCATAAGGCCGCAAAAAACATAATTCATCGCTGTCGGTGGCGCAATCGGTGGAACCGATGGATACACCGCCGTTACCCCTCTAACACACGTCCCCAAATAGTCTTTGGTCCTCCTGCATTATGAGCTCGCTGATCCAAGTCGTATTCCTCAAAGGCCAGTTACTCATACAAACCCTTGAGTGCTCCCCTCGCTCCAGGCGTGAACAAACCCACCGGAGTTTGCCCAAGTAGTACTCTGGACGGATGGGGACGATTCAGGAGTTACCCACCGAGCCGCAGCCGGGGGTGGTCCAGCAGCAGCGGGTTGCCGATTCGGCTTGAATAACAGCGGCATGACCAGCAATAAGGTAGCAAAGCCTAAAGCCAGGGTCAGCCCTGCGGCGTGACCCGCCTGAAACTGCAAAATGGCCCACAGGGCCACAAACCAGACGATGAACACTGCCAGATTAAGGAATAATGCAGCGGCCACCACTCCCGGCGTAGGAACATAGACAGTACCGATCTGATCGGCCAGGATGTAACGGTTCCCCCCCGCTTCGACGAAGCGTCGTCCTTCGGGACCGCTGACATACGTTTTGTTTCCGCGGGAATCCTCTTGCAGGAGGGCGTTGAACCGCACTGGCTCGCCTTGGGGCTCCAAACGAATCAGCAACGCTACCGTCATGAAGGATTCGCCCGCGCGGTCCACACCGTTGAGGCGGAAAGGCTCACCAGTTTTTTCCGCAATGAACTGCTCTGTACGGCTCCCTTGCTTTCTGCGAAAAGGGACCGCCACCTCTACCGGCTGGCCTTTCTCGTCGGTCTTCAGTTTGGACGAGACGGATGTCACCCAACGAATCGCATCAAATTCGTTAAACGGTACCCGTTCCTCGGCAGTGAATTCGAATAGTGTGTCGTACTTGCCCGGAGAGCGACGGTCTAGAGCTGTCCACAGGGTCAGGTAACTTCCTACCAGCAGGGCTGCCCCTGCGGCCCGTAGCGGAAAGTAGCGAGCTATGTCCTGGTACCACCACCCCTGGGCCACCAGTCCGCCACCCCAAAATAACGCTAACAAAATCACCACCAATAGCAGCCACAACAGTAGTATGGACACGGCAACCCCTTTCGCCTTCAATCGTAGTTACTGCTCGATGTGTCATACATTTCCACCTTAGCACGCTCTGCCCCGCAATTAACGCGGCAGGGGGTAGTTAACACACGATAAGCCAGTTGGCTGAGGCAAAATCACTCCTGCTAAAGTGGGGCGATCCAATCTGGGTGTAAGCCATTGCACACACCCAGGACAACGACACGGTACAGCTTACCGTTTCTGCTCCGGTTCCTTTGTGGCTGCGTTTGACAAACTACGGACCTTTATGTTGCGGAACTCGATGGCTCCCCCGTAGTCTTGCAGCCCGATGTGGCCCTTCAACGCTCGGCCCCATTTGCTTTGGCCATAGGCCGACTGGAAAAATTTGCTGGTTTTTACGTGAGCCAACCAGCGATTGCTGCCGATGTCGTATTCCAGGAGTTTCTCGCCATTGAGCCAATGCTCCACATGGCTGCCGCGGGCCAGGATGCGCGTCTGGTTCCATTCGCCTAGCGGCCTTGTTACGTCTTTGGCCGGTGCAAACACGGCATAACAGGCCCCGGCCGAGGCGAGCGGATTCAACCCATCCAGATGCCCCTGATTATCCAAAATCTGATACTCTGGCCCGGACTGCCAGACGAATTCATATTCCTCGGTGGCCCGGTAAATGATGCCGCTGTTGCCGCCACGGGTCATCTTCCAGTCGACGCGCAGTTCAAAATCATCAAACTGGTCGATGGTGATGAGATCCCCACGGCTGTCCCCCTTTTGCGGTCGCGATAGTAACGAACCATTTTCTACTTTCCAGCAGGTAGGCACTGTTTTGGCACGATATCCCCGCCAGCCCGTGGTACTACGACCATCAAACAGCAAACGCCAGCCGGCTTTCTTTTCTTCCTCGCTCAGTGTGTTTGGTGCCTCAGAGTCCGCCTTGGAACCGATAGGCTGCATGCAGTTTGTCGCGAACGGAGCCGCTACTGATGGGCCATTATCTGGTATCGCCTCGCGATCCGACTCCTGGCTACAACCAGCGGGGTCAGACAGCGGGGAATCGTCTTCCTCCCGTTTCGTCGAGTGATACTTGATGCGACAACCAGCCGCGGCACTGGTTTCGGCGACCGTAACCGGCTTGCCGGCCAGCAAGGCGTCGACCGCTTCGCGTAGATAATGCCGCTGTGGCTCGCCCGGCGGGGCCCGGTCATCAATCGCCCCAGTGTAGACCACCCGCCGCTCCTTATCCAGAACGAAAACCTCAGGCGTAAAAACAGCGCCATAGCGGCGGGCGATCTGTTGCGTAGGATCGTACAGATAGGGGAAATTGAATCCTTGCTTTCGCGCCCGTTGCTGCATGGCAGGTAACGCGTCCTCCGGACCTGTATTGACGTTGATAGCTACTAGGGCGACGCGGGCCTGCGGGCCGAGTGTATACCGACTTGCAAAGGCCTTCAGACGTTCCTCGTAGGCAACCGCTACAGGACAGCTATTGCATGTAAACACCACCACTACGAGGTCTTTATCTTTCAGATCGCTCCAGGAATGCTTGCGACCATCGGTCCCCTCCAGATTCTCCCATGCGGGAGCTATGTCGCCGGGCGATAGCACTTTGTTGAATTTACCCGGCTTGGCATGTGCCCATAACTGATAGGATTCCCACCCGCTCACTGCTACCAGCCACGCAGCAATTGCCACGCATACAAAGTGCTTGGCTTTCATGCTCGTCGCCCTCTACTAGTTGCACCTTTGTGTCATGCACGCTTTACCGTGCCTATGATGCAAGTTATGATTCGGTTCGCTATCTTCCATCGCATGGATGTCCAGCTATTTTTCATAGTCCGAATCGTCCGGGACACAAATTCATTAGCGTCTTACGGAATAGCAGAAGTTACTTTTGGGCCAATTCGCCTTTGTTTCCCTGCGAAGTTTGCGAGCATACCCTACTATAAATAAACGGCCGTTGAGGAGAGGGAAGTAATGTGGTACCGCGTATTTGGACTGTCGCCGCAGGAAGTATCACCCCTGGCTTTGGTCGAACATTTGCATCGCCAAGGACTGATAGTCGAACCGCATTTTCGGGGGGATGATCTGGGCTGGACCCAAGGAGAGCTACGCCTACCCGGAGGAGGTACCCCCATCTATATTAACCGTTATCTGACCAGCATCGACGACATTCGCCACGATCTGAATAGTTACGCGGCTGAACTAGAAACCTGCGATTACCATCCCAACCATCAGCAACTGATGGAACATGCCATTCAGACTCAACAGTTGATCGTCTTACGGCGTCCCGCCGACAACCGGGACGAAGCCGCGGTCGAAGCCGTACTCGAGCACACCTGCCGCTACTTAGCTGAACATACCCAAGGCGTATACCAGATCGACGGCCGGGGCTGGTTCGCTCCTGACGGCACCCTGCTGCTACCTGAATATTAAAAAAAAGCTGCTACCGCTTAGTAGGACGATCCGCAAGTTTTATTTGTTGCCTTGTCAATCGACGGCCTCGTAGTCCACGTGATCCAGAAGATGGCCGAGTTTGGACCGTTTGGTGGCCAGATAATGGCGGTTATGCCTCCCCGGTGGGATCTCGATAGGCACGCGCTCGACAATCCGCAGGCCGTACCCCTCCAGACCAATGACTTTACGGGGATTATTCGTCAGCAGACGAATGTCGCGTACACCCAAGTCGTGCAGGATCTGGGCACCGATGCCGAAATGACGCAAGTCAGGAGCAAAGCCCAAGCGGCGGTTGGCCTCGACTGTATCTAACCCCTCTTCCTGCTGCAGCTTATAGGCTCGCAACTTGTTTAGTAAGCCGATGCCCCGTCCTTCCTGACGCATATAAACAATGACGCCACGGCCGGCGGCGGCAATTTGCTTCATAGCGCAGGTAAGCTGGGCTCCACAGTCACATTTGGCCGAATGCAACGCATCACCTGTCAGACACTCACTGTGCATACGCACCAGGACCGGTTCGCTCTGGACCGGTACTATGCCCGGAGCGGTCTCCCGACCGATTCCTCCTAGCGTCAGAGCCAGATGCGGCTCCGGGTCTACCAAGGACGAATAGGCAATCAGGTCGAATGTCGCAAACTCTGTAGGTAGTTGCAGTTCGATCTCCCGCTTGATCAGTTTTTCCCGTCGGCGACGGTACTCGATCAGGTCGGCTATCGTACACAGTTTGAGTTGATGTTTGTGGCAGAAGCGTTGCAGGTCGGGTAGGCGGGCCATAGTCCCGTCTTCATTGAGAATTTCACAAATGACAGCCACCTCACGCAAACCTGCCAATCGACACAAGTCGACGCTGCCTTCGGTATGCCCAGCGCGTACCAGCACGCCACCCGGACGGGCGATCAAACCGTCCATATGTCCCTTGTCCCGCACCAGGTCCTGCGGACCACTGTTCGGATCGGCACATACCTGGATGGTCCGACAGCGGTCGTAAGCTGAAATACCGGTGGTAATCCCATAGCGTGCATCGAAATTATGGGTAAAAGGCGTAGCGGAGGGATCGAGATTCACGCCGGGCAATAGTTCCAAGCCCAGACGATCCGCATTGGCTTTGGACATTGCGACACATAGCCGGCCACAGGCCTGACGAATCATGAAATTGACCGCCTGCGGGGTGACCTTTTCCGCCGCCATCACAAGGTCACCCTCGTTTTCCCGTTGTTCATCGTCGACCAACACAATCATCCGTCCTGCCCGTAGCTCCTCCAAGGCCTCCTCAATACTGGCAAAACCGGCTGATGGGTTCATCGCTTCGCTCCGCGTCCGCATTCCCCTTCGAATATCTCTGACTGGAATGCGGTTTGTCAGTTGTTTACCTTTATCAGCTCAGCTCACTCCCGTGCCGGGAACGTTATGCTGGTGAAACAGGACTGATTGACTTCGGTGCTATATGTCGACCACAAGCGCCACGAAGGCACTCAAGACTAACGATCCACTACCATTGTAGGGCTTCCCATTGCAGCTCCTTCAAACAAACTGGTCTTACTAGTCAGTTGATCCATCCCTGGCTCAGATCACTTGTGATTGGACGTAACGTCAATGGTAGGGGAGGGAGCACGCAGACCGGTACCTCCATCTCCGTGTTGCAGGACACCTGGATGATAATAATGTGGGGAACCGGGGAACTCATTGAGCGGGTTGGCCGATATTGGATCGAGGCTGTATCACCTAGCCTCAGGCCGAGGTTGACAAACGCTAACAGGGCAAGGGGTGAAGGGGATTTGCCCGCGTCCACCTTGCCATTTTAAGGCACTTCGGCTCCCGGCTCTCCCGGCATGGCTCGCGTCGGCATGATACGATACATATCGCTTTCCAAGCGAACAACCCGCCAGCGGAAATCCTCTTGCAAGATTTGTCCCAACGTAGCGTTGCTAGCCAGCTGACCGGGTCGTGCCTGCTCGCGTAACTGGCGGAGTTTCTCCAGCAAGGCCGGGTCTCTGCTGACGACGATCAGGCGGCCGCGAGCCGCGGCCAAAGATGCCGCTCCTGCTCCGGGGAAGGGCAATTCACAGGGAACCTGAACCTCTACCCGATCGGCATAAACCATCAGAATGTCCTGGGTATCTGGACTATTTCGCAAGCGGGACCCTGGTGGAAGTAAACCGGAACCGTACCAGATGGTGCGAAAGAGATTCTTCTGCTCCGGGGAGGGTATCCCTTCGTTGGGCAAGGTCAAAAACTTGTCCCGGTAGTAGGCAAACGAGTCGCGGGTGAAAAAGGGTAATGGGCCTGCTGGTCCTCCGACCAAGGCCATCCGACTGAGACTGGCTCGGGCCTGTTCCTCCCATAGTTCGGACTGTTCGAGGGGAGCAATGGTCCGGTGATAGAGGTAATGCTGGATGTGCGGTCCCTGGACACTGGCTGTAATGAAATCCCGTCCGAATTTGCCGCCGGACATCTCCAGGGCCGCCAAGAGAGCACCATAATCGGTGTATTGCACCTTATCCCGAATGATGTACCCATTGGCCGGTATGACAACCGCCCATTGCCGGCCTGCAGCGGCTTCTGCGGCCGTAGTCGGTTCCATACCTTTTACCGGGATGCTGAGCGGAAATACCCCCTCTGGACAGGTTAATGTAGCACTGAATTCACACTCCACCCCCCACGGGCGGGAAGACCAGTTCCGTACCCCTGTTATATTTACCTGGCATACACCTCGGTTCCGGCTGCACAGACGGACCAGGTCGCATTGACGGAACTGGGTGTAGGGATCGCGGAATTCACTGCGGAGCTGTTGGGTGTTTTCCGGTCGTAAGCCAGTGCGTCGGCCGGGCTCCAGGGTTCGTAGGAAGGCGCGGTTGAAGTTCACTTCCGGATCCCCTTCCGCCGTGGTTAAATGCTCTAGCCAACGCTGGATTTCTGCCTCGCCGTCGCGTCGGATGGAATAGTCGATGGCAAACAGATAGGCAGCGTATCCCAAACCACCAATCACCGCCAACCACCACGAGGTATTCACCAGGTCTATCCCGTAGAGCAACCCTGTGCGCGTTCCTTCCGAGTTGTTGATCAGCCGGCGGGCGGCAAAGCTCAAAACGATGGCAATAGCCGGTAGCACGAGCAGTTCCGGCAATACTAACGGTCGACGGGTGGTAAAGGCAGTGTAAGTACTGAAGACAAGAATGAGTACAAACAATCCACTCACCGCAGCGGCGGCTACGGCCATCCACGAAACTGGCACGTACCCCTGTGTGTCACCGCTTCCCGGCAGACGAGGCGGAGACGAAACCGTCGCACTACTGATAAACGTCGATTCGTTCATATGCTTCTACTCCTGCCGCCGCAAGGTTGCTGGACAGTTGTTTCGCCCTAAGATATTTGTGCTCGTGGTGTGCTAGGGCAAACTCCCAATTGCACAACTTAATCATGACCATTGTTTTGATTTCGCCAACTGTCCGTACTTTTCCAACACTTGCCGAGTATTTTCTTTATGGCAGATAAGCGGCGTGCCCGAAGAGGCCGCTATCATTGTGGAATATATATCTTCCGGCCCATTTGGGATTACTTCCATGGAGGCGATAACAAACGGACTTTTGTCAACGGCCTATGCGGGCTTCTCCCCGCACAGGGATACGGATGCGTTGCGGCTGCGGTCCTTGGATTTCCAGGACTACAACGCCGCTGAGTCGTCCGGCCTCGACGTCTGGTTGCTCGCTGCGGCTCGGCACACGGAGTTTCAGCTCGTAGCGGCCACGGTCACCAGCAGGCGGCAAACGCTGCAGCTGCACCTGCAGGTAGCGGGGGCTCCGCTCACTTTCCACTTCTGCCAATTGGATGTCCGGACGTTCCGTCAACACATAGACACTTTGCGGCCCTACCCCTCGTAACAGAGGAAAGGCACCCAAGTTGATCTCGCTGGCGTTATCATCCAGCCAGACCTGTCCCCGTACGATACCTGTCAGACGCACTACTCGTTCTGCGGCTCCTGGTGCGGCAAACCAAATTTCCCGGACCAACTGGCCAATGTCAATGCGCTGCCCGTCGACATCAGGCTGAACTAGGACTGGATAGCGATAGGCGGCCATTACCCGCATAGGCCGCTTCAGCTCGGCCAGCAAGCGTCGTCGAAACGCTTGCAATTCGTCATGAGATAGGGGCTGGGGAGGGCCCACCCGGACAAAGGGGCCGGGGGATCCAGGCAACCCCCGCGGCAAGCGGACATCGACGTGCGGAGGTACCAACGCTTCGGCCACCGCGGCATCCGCTGTGTAACCACGGCTACTTGAATAAACAATCAGTTCGTACTGACGCGGTGGTGCTGTTTCGCTCAGTTCCCCGATGTTAAGGGTTGTGGGACTGACCTCAAAAGCATTCACCCCCTCGAAGTGAATGGTAAATGTATTACTGACATATTGTCCGGAGCCTTCGACGGCGCTGACAAAGTTGGCCTGGAGCGGTTCACGGGCTCCGAGCGTTTCCACCTGAAACTGCAGCTCCAGAATACCCCACTGGGGCGACCAGCCATCTGCATTGGTAGCAGGGGGCACCCGGAACGTGGCATGGGGGGCTTCACGAAAACGATAGGCTTGCCAATTGTTTGGCTGCTGCAGGAATTCGCCTAAGCGGGCCACGGGGCCTGCTTGACCGAGGGGAAGGAGATTGACCAACCCCTGGGGCAAGCTGCTGACAGCTTGCATCTGGAGCATGGACCGTGTCACATCCGGCGGAATGGCTGCGAAGCGGCCGCCACTACAGGCCCGACAACTGACACGTTCCAACTGCAAGACCACGGCTTTCTCGTGACGGTTTTCACACCAGAAACTGGCACTGCGAGGCTCAGACCGAGCTTCAAAAAAGCCGGGAAAGAGACGATCCTGCAGGTTGAACTGCGAACGGTCATAAGCATCCCGGGCGGCAAATGCCGATGGAGCCAAAAGGTATAAACCCTCGTAGCCCGCTTCCTCACTGGGTGGATCCCAACGCCGTTCCGAGGAAAAAAAACGCAACGGCGGTTCACCACTGCTAGCGCTTCGCTCGCTACGGCTGGCGTTGTTCCTTTCTTCCTCCTCGACACGCGGGGAATACTGGGCAAAAAAGGTAACACCGAAAACCACGGCGGTCAGTGCGGCCAAGGGAACGATCAGCCGCAATGCGGCCCGAGTCCGCGTTATCCAGTCTGCCCATTCCCCGGCTGAGGCCACCCTGTTCATAACTGCTACCCACGATTAAGTTTGGGGCAGTCGTTGCTCCAACAGCCGTTTCCCATCACGTCATACTATCCCATTGTACGCTGTTGCGATTAAAACCGTTCGCGAGGATGGGCGACCAGTCACTTCTTGTTTACCACAACTGTCGAGGCTTTGCCCACATTGCAGAGTTACATTAAATTGCGTTAAACTTGCAGGCGGGACAAATCGTGCAGGATTTATTTGCGTAAAGGCATACCGTTTGCATCGATTGGACCGACCGCCACAATAATCAAACGCTTTGGATCCAGATGCTTTTGGGCCACCTCCTGCACTTGAGCCGGGGTAACACTGCTGATAGCCTGGCGATACCGCTCGGGGTAGTCGATGCCCAAATCGTATCGCTCAATGGCAAGTAGTTGTGCCGCCAGTCCCTGACGCGTCGCGAAGCGGAAAGGGAGGCTGCCGAGTAGGTATTTTTTGGCGTCTTCCACCTCCTGTTCCGTGGGTGTTTCCTGACGGATTCGCTCAATTTCTTTGACAAAAGCACGCTGAACGTCCCGGAAGCTTTGGGGGAAAGTACCGATGTAACCGCTGAAGGTACCGGGGAGTTTGCCGGCCGTGGTGGTGATCGCTGCCTGAACGGTGTAGGCCAGTCCCATCCGATCACGCAATGTGGCCGACAAGCGATCGGTGAACCCAGGCCCTGTACCCAGGACGTTATCCATCACTAAAAGTTTGTAATAATCGGGATGATTGCGGGTAATACCCAGATGGCCGATGAAAACGTGGACTTGGGCCGCGTTGGAATCAGTCAGTATCTCGAGCTGACCAGGACCAGGTGTAAGGGGGGGTAGCTGTAGGGGGGGCAAGGGCTTGGCTTTCCAATCGCGGGTCAAGTTTTCAATCTTTTTGAGCATCGCTGGTGGGTCAAAATCGCCAACTACGACGAGAGTGGTCGCGTTCGGGACGAACGTGGCCTCATGAAAAGCCTTGCAGTCTGCCGCAGTGAGCTTTTCAACTGTCGAGCGGCTACCCAGCTCAGGGCGGCCTAAAGGATGGTCGCCGTATACTTTTTTGCGGAACAGGTGTGCTCCCTTGACAAAGGGCTGAGTGGCCATATCGTCAAGAGTAGCCAACTGTTGCGCCTGAAGACGTTGGAACGCCTCCTGCGGAAACGTGGGACACGTCAGACATTCGATGAACAACGATAGACCAATATCGGTATCCGGACTGAGGACCTGCAAGGTACCGCCATTCGACTGCAGCGTCAGGCTGCCGCCAACGTTTTCAATCATTTCGGCGATCTGGGGACCACTGTGATGCAGGGTTCCTTCTTCGAGCAAACTGCCCATCAGTGCCGCTACTCCCGCTTTCTCTGCAGGCTCTCTGAGTCGGACGTCAGCGACCTCTGCCTGGACGACCACCATCGGCAGGCGGCGATCCAGCCATAACCATACCGTTAATCCGTTGGGCAACACATGTCTTTGAGCCGCCTGCAATGAAAACGGACGCCCGTTTTTAGCAACTTCCGATTGTCCTTCCCCATGTACCTGTGGCGACAAGGTTGTACCTCGCCCAACCCCCCAGGCTACCTGAGGGACTGATACCCAAGGTTGGTATCTTCGGCCAGGCCGTTGAGCTGGTGTTAAGGGAACCGACGGCCCCAGGCGATCATTGGCTCTGGCCTGTTGCGGCACGATGGGCTGCAACAGAGACTGCCGCGGGACCAGCGATGACTTACTTTTCTTCTCGGGCGGGACAGACCAGACGATGCATGCCTGGCGGCGAGTCAAATACTGTCGAACCACGCGTTGTACATCTTGGGGCTGCACCTGGACCAGGCGTTCCAAATAGGAGTTGTAGAAGCGGGCCACATCTTCTCCCCCCGGATAGGAAGCGGCCCGTGCAATAGCGTTGGCCAGGTTGTGTCCATCGTCCGCAGCGAAGACGAACCGGGCCAAAAGCCGACGCCGGGCCCGCGCCAGTTCCCCGGCATTCACCCCGTGCTGGGCCAGTTGTTCTAACTCGCGTAAAACCAATTCTTCTGCCTGTTGTCGACTTTTCCCTTGCAACAGTTCTACCTGAATGGCAAACCAACCCGGGTAACGACCAGCGTGATTGGCGGCGTTGACGGCAATAGCCAGACGTTCCTGCTCCACCAGTCGGCGATACAGCCGTGAAGTACGTCCCCCGGCCAGGATGTTCTCTATCAGGTCCAGGATGGCATCCTCCGGAGTACCCACGGTGACCGTGTTGAAGCCCATAAGCATGCGGGGGGCTTCAAACTTGGAGGGAAATTCGTGCCGGACTGGTCCCTGACGCTCCGGAAACTGCCGGGCGGGCTTCCGAGGCGGTAGATCCCCTCGCGGCAACGGACCGAATAACTGCTGCACCTTCTTCAAGGCTGCGCAGGGATCAAAGCCCCCTACGATGACCAAAGCGGCGTTATTGGGATAGTACCAGTTATCGTAATGGCGACGGATGATTTCAGCGGTAGCCCCCCGTACGTGTTCCCGTTGGCCAATCACTGGATGGGAGTAGGGGGCGTCCGGGGGGTATAACAGCCGCAAAATGGCCTTGTATTCCAGATCCCAAGGCATATCCTCATTCCGGTCCAGTTCGGCTATTACGGCCCCCTTTTCCTGTTCAAATTCGTGTCGGGCATCAATACGGGTATTGCGCATCCGGTCGGCTTCGATTTCGAGAGCGACCTGCCAACGGTCTGCGGCAAAATCGAAATGATAAACGGTCATGTCTTCCGTGGTGTAGGCGTTATTACGGCCGCCATTACGCTGGGTGATCCGATCAATGTCACCGGGCATCAGTTTGTCGGTTCCCTTGAACAATAGATGCTCCAGATAATGGGATAAACCGGTCTGATCCTTTTCTTCGTCCGCCGAACCTACGCGGTAGGCTACCATAACGGTGACAATGGGCGAGTTGGGCACAGGCAGCAGATATATCCGCAGGCCGTTGTCCAGAGTGTGCATCTGCAGGTTGCGGAACAAGCCCTGCACCGTTTGCACCAGTTGCCGATCAGCGGCCAGGGCCGTTCCTTCATCGGCCCGCACGGCGGATCCTGCGTGCCCTGTACCTACTAGGCAACCCAGGACAAACCACCACCCGTCGCTCCATCTCCTGTTAATTGACATAAATCCCTCCTGATGTACTAGTGAACTCTATTGCTGGCCCGAATGTTCACCCAAGATGCCGTCACGCGGCGGGTAATTCCGCAATTCGAAATGCTTAGCATCAAATTGATCATTGCACGCACAACATTTCATTTAAATGCCAACTTCTGTGGCTAGGGCCAAAATGCTCGCGCCCGGCCCGATAGAACGTCCCCATGGCATCCCACGTTGCTGGCGGCCAATATACTCTGAAACTAGTTCAAGGAGTCTGTCCAGAATTGGCAAGCCCGTCTGCAGCTGAAATGTGAACAGTCCGTTCCGCTCAGCAGGTGAATTGGCGAGCTGCTGGAGCGGGATTCTGCCTGGATTCAACTCTCGGCCGCACGGCGACGTGGCCGACCTCGTCGTCGTCCGCCCGGCTTTTGCGGCATGGGCTGGATGGGCGGTGGCGCGGTGATCCACAAGCGATATGGCCCGAGATTCAACACGGTCTGCTGATCGGGACCGGCCGTAGCATCCAGCACTTCCTCACGCAGACGATACAATACGCGGCGCCCCTCCTTGCTGTCTTCGACCAAGCCTGCTTGTTTCATCACGCCCAAATGGTGGGACACATTCACCATTGGCATATGCAATATCTCTGCCAGCTCGCTCACATAGTGCGGACGCTGGAGCAAACACAAGGCGATCTGCAGCCGAGTCGGTTCGCTCAACCCAGCCAGCATGCGGGCTACCGGACGCGCTTCGCGAAGTGCAATCATCATTGGACACCACTGGAGTTATATGACCAGCTTCCCTCAACTCTGGAATCCACGGATGTTGTTGTATTCAACCTTTACTGACTGACCATAATACTTTATGAATATTTCTATTTCAATTTGACCATCATCACCGGTATCCCAGGTATGAGTGGCAAAAATTTACTGACAGTGCATTCCCATAACCACCTGACTGTGACGCTGCAAGGTCAGTAGAAAACAACCCAAGAAAAACAGCACAAGATTGCGTGCAAACAGAAGATGTGCCGGGCATAGACCATTCCTCAATCGCCTGGGGCAGGGTCTTGCCAGTTCACGAGCTATCTACCGCTGAGCAAAATATAATTACCGCTAGCTCATGCGGTTCTTTCATCATCGAGCTAGTTAAGCATCTTTTTTCGGTAGCGTGCGAAATTCAGCCCCAGTAAATTTGATGGATATGCCCGAACAGTACCAGCGGTGGATGGAACAAGCCCTGAGAGCGGCGGCTCGCGGCCGGGGAACTGTCGAACCTAATCCGTTGGTCGGGGCAGTGATTATCGATAGCCAGGGGGAGGTGGTGGCCGTTGGCTGGCATGAACGCTTCGGCGGACCGCACGCCGAGGTTATCGCGTTGCGTCAAGCAGGCGACCGGGCCCGTAACGGCACACTCGTGGTCACCTTGGAACCATGCTGCCATTACGGCAAGACGCCTCCATGCACCGAGGCGATCATTTCAGCCGGCATCCGCAGAGTGGTGGCTGCCCTGACAGATCCTTTCCCACACGTCGCGGGTCAGGGGTTCCAGCGGCTGCGTCAGGCTGGTATCGAAGTGATCGTCGGCGTTGGCGAGCGAGCAGCCAGCCAATTGAATGCCCCGTATCTGAAGCGACTGCGTCAGGCACAGCCGTGGGTACATGCCAAATGGGCCATGACGCTGGATGGCCGCCTCGCCCCCCCTCAGGCCTCCGCCCACTGGATTAGCAATGAGGCAAGCCGACGACTAGTCCATCAGTTACGGGGGCGAATGGATGCCATCCTGGTCGGTGCTGGTACGGTGTGGCTAGACGACCCGTTGTTGACAGCCCGACCGCCCGGTCCACGTGTGGCTAGGCGTGTCGTCGTCTCCGCCCGTGGACAGTTGCCCCCTGATTGCCAGCTTCTCCGTACAGCTCACGAGGTTCCCACCCTGCTATACGTTGGCTCAGAGGCGTTACCGTTAACCCGCACCTGGCAACAGGCAGGAGTAGAGGTAGTCCCCATCGCCGAGGAGCACAATCAAGACGGGCTGATCCGCTTGCCCGTAGCGGCCATTCTCACTGATTTGTATCAGCGAGGATGTACAAACATCCTTGTCGAGGGCGGTACTGGATTACTCAGCTCTTTCTGGCAGGCTGACGCTATTGATGAATGGCACGTATTTGTAGCACCAGTTTTGTTGGGCGGTGGCCCGTCCCCGCTCTATGGGCGGTCGGCAGCCACCATGAAAGACGCTTTGCAACTAGCCCAGGTTACCGTCACTCCTTGCGATGATAACGCATATCTTCACGGTTTTACACCGCGCGGTCCCTTTGCACCTGACTCTTGAACAGCTTCCAGCAAAATCTATCCGGCACAGTGCCCCCCAGCCCTTAGCAACGGACTGTAAACAGGCCTAGCCTAATGCTCCGTTGTAGCACTACTGCCAGAACGATTGTTGCGTAAACGTATCAATCAAAAAATCGATTAAGGTTGCAAGTCACTAAATTCACTAACTAGTGGTTTGCAGGTATTTTCTCCGTCGTGGCATGAACTATCTTGCTTAAGGTCTCCGCTCACGGTGACATGTTTGGAAGAAATGTCGATCCCAGCGGTGTCTATCTCACTTACCATTTGGCACAGTTGATCCGGTAGTCAGACCGGCCGAGAAAACGCGGTTAATCAAAGTGGTGTTCCCCTGCCGATCTTTCACGGATACTATCAGGCGTCCTCGGCCTAATTCCAAAGGACGATCAAATTTCAGTTCATACACACCATCACCTTTGGCCAGGAACAAGGGAGCCAGGTTGTGTCCGGGCGGCACATCGCGGACAGCAAAGTCAGCGATGACGGTAAAACTTGCAGGATCCAGACCACTGCCATAATCGTACATCCCAATCAGGATACGGCTCAGAGGTGGGTTAGCACCAGGTTTGGGAGAGGCGACGGTCAGGGTTGGCCGCTGATCGTCCAGCATCCACCCATAACCCGTCTGGTCTGGTTTGTTTGGGTCGTAATCCAGATCGATGGGACATCCCAAATCGATCCAGCGGACCAGGGTCAGCTTGTCTTCATCCGATAGGGGGGCCACTTTGCCGGCTCGGACAGCTTCTGGAGGGGGCATGATGCTGCCGGTCAGGTCCAGGTCAGCCCGAGCACGATTAGCAGGGGTGTTAGGCACTGGCTGACCCTTCAACTGCAATGTATTCGGGTTGCCTGGGACCGTTTCGGTGGGGAAATCATCGTTGCTCCAGCCGTCGAGACGCTCACCATAAATCTTCCAGATCAGCAGGCTCCGACGTGACTGGAACATGCGGATGTAGCGGGAGGCGTTCGGGGCCCGCCAAGCCCCGGCAATCGGTTTGTAGCCAAAACGACCTGCATGATCCATCGCCAATCGATAGTAGGTACCGGGGACATCGTCGGCATCGGGCAGACGAACCGTACGGAAATCCCCCAGGTCCAGTTCGGCTGCCGGCTTAGGACCACTGTGACACGGTACGCAACTGCGCTCCAAGATTGGTCTAACGTCGCGCCAGAATTCAACATTGTATACGCCTTTGGCGAACCGTAGTCCTGTGCGATCTGCTGCATCCCAGCGTTGTCCACTTTCGTCAAGGTTTTTACTGGTCAACAGAGGGGTGCGACGGGTCAGATCAAACAACGGATAGTCGGGCCGGGCGGCGAAGGTCTGTGCAAAGTCGGTCGGTTTCTGGCTGTGAGCATGGCAGCCGCCGCAATCCGTGCGGACTTCACCGGGGCGGAGCTGATGCCAGGTCTGGGCCATGTTGAGCACCATGCCACGCCTGTCCAGGGTCTGAAAGGTGAAGGCGACATCAGCCGGGATGCGAGCCAGAAAACTGGTATCGGGGTTGCCGTCCGGATCTCGAGGTTCCTGGCCATCTGGGCCGCGGCCTATTTTGCGGACCGGAATTTCCCCCAGGATGCGCAACCGCTCGTTGGCATGACTCCGGAAGGTCCGACCGCTTTTTGGACCCCGATGGCGATCCGTGGTCGGTTCCATCACCAGAATGCGAATGGCATGAATGTCTTCGTTTCGATAACGACCTGCGTCGGCCCCTTGATTGAACCAGTTGAGCGAGCGTGGCTCATCGGTTAACAAGTTAAAGGGATCCAGGTCCTGATAACCGGAGGGATCGGTTCCCCCGGCAAATGTGGCCGTTACTTGTCCGGGGTGTACCCGGCCGTTAGGGTAACTTTCCCGTTTGTAGAGGCTAGCAGTTCCCACCAGACCAAAGGGAGTAGCGGCAGGCAGATGAGGCGATAACGAACCGTCATTAGCCAAGGGGGTCAGCCGACGGGGTTCGGGCACGCCGTAAATCCGTTGATAGGGCACCAACGCCCGGGGCCATTGCTCGTTGTAGTTGGGGTCATTTTTGATCAGCAACAGCTGACCTGGTTCATCGATCGGTTGCGATTTTTTAATCAGATAAATGCCTGCATCAGGCGCTGGGACGTGGACGGTGTAGCCGCCATTGACCGGTCCAGGGGACCAGACGCACAGCAAGTGGTTATCGGGTGCTGCAGCGGGGTGGGTCAGTTTACCAACCCGGGGCGTGGTCCGGCGGCCTGGAACAGCGAAGTCTGCGGGCCCTTCGTCCGCTCGGGCAAAACGGGTAAGCGATTCGATCCCTAGGGGACTGAAGGGCAGGCGGCGCAAGCGGGGTTGACCAGTGTCGAGACGACCGTGAATCAGCGGGGGGTTACGCGGGTCGTTTACCCAGGCGGGTCCGAAAGGCGGGGTGCCTGCCGGCAGTTCAACAGGAAACTTGACGAAGGTTCCAAAACCGCTGCTGGTCTGGTTGTAATACTCTTCGACGACAATGGAGCCGTCTGAGATCTGTGTTTGAAAGTGCCAAGCGGTGGGGCTGGCCCCCGGGAGAAAAGCACTCGCTAGCGGTGCCCAGCGAGTACCATCCGGATGAATGACCCATAGTCCCCACAGGGTAGACGACCGTAAACCCTGCGATTCCAGCGACGAAAACATGATTCGGCCGTCCCGGAGCACGACAGGGTGCAAGGCACACCCCAGGTTCAAATGGCCAATGCACTCCACATTGGCACCGTCGTCATCCATGACAAATAATTGCAAGGTATGTGGCAGACGCTTGGGCGGCCTGTAAGCATTACGATTGCTGGTAAATACCACCTTGCCCCCCGGTAGCGGACAGGGACCAAGGTTGAGAACACCATAACCGAGCCAGTTTTTCCCCTCTTCCGGGGTGCGAAAGTCTTTCGACCAACGAGCAGCACCGGTGTTCGGCGTAAACTCCTGATGCGTCAAACGTTTAATCTGACGTGTTTTCACGTGGATTTTGTAAATATCCGCGCCGCTAGGACTAGCCAGTATCGGCGAGGCATCCCGCAGGTCATGAAACAACGTATAATAGACCCACTCTCCGTCAAAGGAGACCATCGGGTCCGCCACCGAGCCGTGGCCACCTCGCACCAGAATCTCTTCCGTCCCATCGGGATGCAACAACACCAGATCACCACCGGGATCCATGTAATGGGGATTGGCTATTTCCGCCCAGTTGGTCCCCACGCGGTCCCCTTTGCGGGGCGTCCGGACGTACACGATGTCATAATCGATTTTTACTTCCGGATCCTGACCTACAGGACGTGGCTGTACAGATAAAGGTCCTTTTATTGGATACTCTGTCAATTTTTCCTGGGATAAACAGACACTTCCCAGAGTAAGAACCAATACTAGACCGCCAAGACGCCAAATGTCCATTACGGGATCCCCCGATCAGATCCGGTTTATCCTAAGCTCTCTGCCGACTACTATTAGCCACGATAAGAGACTAGTAACCCACATGTAGTTAGGAAGATTCACTTTACTAAACAGTTGTGGGGTACCGTTCGTTCCGCTTTGCCATCCACTGCACGCCAGAGCCAGTTTAGTGCTGAAAACATATTCCGGATCATAATCCGGTCCCGAACGCTGCCAAATACAGCTTCATGGAACCTGCATGATACTACCACTATAAAGTTCGAGGCATGCTTGACAGCTCTAGGAAAACAAGGGGGCTGTTGGGCCACAAGGCCTAGATAGGGGTATGGTTAGTTCGGAAATCAAACCAAAAAAGTCAGCCGGTGAGATCCAGAAACCCCTCGGTCCGGGATCTCACCGGTTCACAGTTACAGTGCTGTAGATCGGCAGAGTCACCTTGTGCCAGTCAACACATCCTCTGAAAGGATCACTTCAAGGCTTCCTCGGCAGCGGCAGCGATGTCCTTGGCCTTTTCCGCCGCGCTCTTGGTGTCCTTGAAGGCGAAATTCTTAACAATTGTTCCGCCCTGCTTGTAAACCAGCACGGTCACTGCCGCTTCAGGATTGAGCTTATAGCGGCTAGGGCCTTCCTTTTCTTCTGCGATAGTTAGAGCGGTGGTTAGCTTGTGGGTTGCTTGAAGTTTCTCAAAGTCAGCTGCTTCCACACCGCGGATCCCCACTACTACCGTGCCTAGCTTACTGTTGTTCTTTTGCACAGTGTCCACGGCTTTGACTAGTTCGGCCAAATAATCATCCGCTTTCTGGGTAAAGATAAGCACCACCGCTGGACGGGCTTCCCCATTGAACTTGCAAACATAACAGAGGGACTCTCCCTTTTTCTCACCGGTGATGGCCTTGACGAAGAAGGCCCCTCCGATCTTGTCCGTCGGTCCCGACTGGATCTCGTCCGCCCTTACGGTCGACAAGCCGATGACCAGCGTTGCGATGCCTAGCAGTTGAATAAGACGCATGGCACACTCCATCCTACAAGTCTGCGGTCGCGGAAGGCGAACCCATTCCACCTTCCCCTTGTGTAGACGGAATTCGTGGCTCGCCTATTCAACTTCCGTTCTTTTTTCTCGATACCCTCATAACTGATAATTTGTATATATACACACTAGGAACAAATCAATAAGGTTTGAGTTTAGTAGTTTTGCCGGGCGTGAAACCATCACCAGTTGGGGAATGACAGAGAGCCAAGCGTTCAGCGTGTGTGCAAACGGCGGGTGACGTAAAAACGGTTAGCGAGAAATGCCTCAGCTACATAAAGGCTGAACAAACCTAGTAACAACCAGGGGAAAAGATCGATGGGGCCGCCATAGGTTTGTTCGATCATCTCACGGAGCGAACGGTTTTTATCTAAGGGCACCAGGCTGCCCGGTCCGGTGAGTGTCTCGATGGCTTCCGGAGGTAGGCGTTCCAGGTTGGTTTCCTGGGGCGCGATGTTGAGACTGAAGGCTTCGCGCCAACGCAACGCCTCCAAAGTAACCTCATAGTTGCCCGGCTGAACGACACGAGGCGGTCCCAGACGCAACTCCGCCTGCTGTTCTCCGAGATCGAGGATCTGATCACTGCCAACAACACCGGGACCTTCGAGGATCGCTTTGCTGCCACGAGGGAGGGCCCCTTTAGGTAACGACAATGTTACCACGTCGCCGCAGGTGTGGTTGAACTGGGCGTCCTCCAGGTTACCGGCCAGGTAGCGAGCGAGCAGGTAAGGAAAAACGACATACCAGGTGGCCCCCTCTTTTTCCCAATAGTCATTCCAGGGGGGCGATTCGTCGCCAGGCACGTCCAGGCGGGTAGACAGTAACAGCACACGCCCCGTAATTTTGTCCGGATGCCGGGGGTCGACTATGCCACGTTCCACCACGGCCGGGTGCTGCTGATTGGGATCGGCGTGGTCATGGTATCGCACAATCACAGTTGCTTCAGGCAAAGGAGTCAGCGCGTAGTACTTCCAAGTACGACGCGGATTGACCACATCGGTAACGTTGCCCTTTTGCCGCCATTGCTGGAAGTCGCGTAACAGAGGATGTTGCAAGGCCCGGTCATCGAGGAGCCAGGTAACCCCGTAGCTGCCGTTGCGGGGCTCAGGCCAACCGGGTGCACTTTGCGGTGGAGGAGGCGGATCCATCTTTCGCGTGTCGATGATCGGCCCCAGGCGAGCAGGGAGTAAATCACCCGCTGCGTGGTAGCCGTCACGGTCCAGTTCGGGGCCGGGAATGATGATCAATTTACCGCCACTGTACACATAGGACCGGAGCTTGTCCCACAGGGACATCCCGC
The DNA here is from genome assembly GCA_025055795.1 of Gemmataceae bacterium. GTDB lineage: Bacteria > Planctomycetota > Planctomycetia > Gemmatales > Gemmataceae > Thermogemmata. The sequence goes on along the minus strand of JANWVV010000036.1, from coordinate 7,204 downwards.
CCACAACGTGCTGCGGATTGCGGACGTTCAGCAGGGTTACCACGTCGAAGCGGCTCAGCTCCTCGCTTAGCACCGCGCCCGGATTAACCGGATCGGCATATTCCACCACCATACGCCCTTCGGGGGTCCGTCGCAGTTGCTCCGGCGTCACAGTCAGACACACAAATTCCCCTTTGGCCGCATGGGCCGCTTGCCAGAACAACGCATCTTCCGGGTGGTCACTAATCGTCAGAAGGCTGCGGCTGGCCCCCACTTGAAAAGTGAGAAAGCGGCTGTTGTCTACAGATAAACGATCGGTCGTTTCGATCTTGAAGGTGACAGCGTGGAAACCCGGCGATAGCGAGGCAAATTCAAACCGTAGTGGTCGCGACTGCCCGAAGGGAACCTGCACTTTTTTCTGTATCTGTTGGTGGTTCTGGTCCAGCACGGCCGTCACAACCAGTTCGGGTGCATCGGCGGCTGAGGGACCGGTAGCTGCTATCGTCAGGGTAATCACCGCCGTCTGATGAGCGGCGATGACCTGAGGTTTCATAGTGACGTCGGTCAGGGCGAAGTTAACGGGCTGATCCACGCCGACGTCGAAGACAGTGTGTACCGGTTTGGGATCAGGCAGAGTATCGCGTAGCTTGATCAGATCGGGTGTACGATCGGCCTCCCAGCAGTTGGCGGTGCGGTCGGTAAAGATGGCGATGAGCCGGTTCCACGAGGCTGGATCATCCCCTTCGGGCGTCTCGATGCGGGCCAGGAGTTGGTAGGCGACGGCCAAGGCCGCACTCAGCGAGGCACTGACAGCGGCGGGTTGATCGATCTTGTCCAGCAGTTGACGGGCTTCACCAACATCGCCCCAGCGCCCGGTCAGGTCATCGGTAGTGATGATCGCCACTGCTGAGCGAGCAGGTAGCTCATCCACCAATTCCCGGGCCCGACGCCGAGCTTCCTCCAAGCGTGTTTTTTCTTCACTCACATACCCCATACTGGGGCTGGTATCGAGGATGAGTACTGCCGCCACCGGTTGTTCGCCCAGAAAATAAATCCGCTCACTATACAACACCGGCTGGTACAGCGACAAACAAAACAACGCAATCAGCCCCATTCGTAGCAAAAGAAGTAAAAAGTGACGCAGTCGAAGCTTCCGCTGGTTGGTGCGTAACCTCTGGGTGAGAAAATGATAAGCCGGGAAACGCAGCCGCTTCGGCTCCTGACGCAACAACAGGTGCAGTAGAATTGGCAGCCCCACTAGGGCCGCGCCCGTTAACAACAGAGTATTCATGCTTACATTTTACAACGCCTGAGTGATCTTCGGACGGCACTTTGTTATTCATGCATACCGTGCATTTTCACCTCATGCTCGTTTTGTATAGGTCAAAACGCACCGGCCCCTCGAGGATCGAGAGTTTGAATGAGTTACAATTTCCAACCGTCACCGCCACTGTGTGACTTGGCGACACCATATTTACCGATAGATCATCCGTAGGGTAAGGAAACGTAAGTTTTGTGATTGCAAGCAAATTACGCTAAACATAGTTATCTTAATGGATGACACTAATGCTGCTTTCTTGATAGAAGGGGTCTTCTGAGCGGGCGGTTTAGGATATAGTCATACAGAGAATGCCAATAATTACTGGATTGGTGTTAGTACAACCGATTAGTTTGTCGTTCAGGGATATGGCAACATCAATCAGAACGAGTGTCGTACTTGGTGTGTTGGGGATCCAGGATTCGAACCTGGACTAACTGATCCAGAGTCAGTCGTGCTACCGTTACACCAATCCCCACTAGTTGCAAGCAAAAACACGGCTATTTCTGCTGCATCCAATATAGACTGAGCGGGACAGGAAGGCAAGACTGGTTCGAGTAATACAGAGCCGCTAACGTTTAAGTTTCGCCAAGGGACAGGGCGGTGGTCGCTATCGATTATTTGAACTATTTTTTGACGACAACGTGTTTTGATCACTGGTCCTACCCATGTTCCGTTGTTGTCATGCCACGATCGACAACACCTGGTCAATCTACGATGATTGATCGATACTAGCCACCATCATTCCTTGCCCAGTGAGCAAAAGCACGCCTAAAGCTATTAACAACCTATGTTGATGAATAACCCTCTGGGCTTGAAGGATCCGAGCTGAGTATCTCGGATCAGTTCGCTTCTGTCCGGACTTTACGCTTCCTCAAAAAACGAGAACGTCTGCATTTCAATAGGGCTGATCGATGTTTCCAACGTCCTGCAGAGGCACCGGCGTATGACAATTTCGCTACCTGTTGTTATTTCGATAGTTACGCTTGCTTTTGGTTGGAAGCGGACTCGGGCACTACGTAGACCAACAGCAGGTTCCTGCCGTAGCGACGAATATCCCATGCATCCAAATCGGGCAAGCGTTCCACCGGAAAACCCCGCTCGACCTGAATCGTGAGTACAGATTCAGCCGGTGCCTTGGCCAACAAACCGTGAACAAGGGCCAAGAACTGCTCCAGGCGGTCCTGCAGGTCTGCAAAGGGCGGACTGAGAAAAAAGTTAACCGGAGCCGTACCGCTGGGTTGCCAATGTTCGGCCCAACGGTATGCGTCGACCTTGAGTACCTGAACTTCCTGGCTGATGCCAAACCGATCGACGTGCTTTTGTATGTCGGCCGCCTGACGAACGTCATTCTCTATCAGCCGGGCTGCTGTGGCTCCCCGACTAACTGCTTCCATGCCAACTACGCCGGTACCTGCAAAAACGTCGTAAAAAATCCGACCGGGAATAGCGTTGCCCATAATACTAAAATAAGCTTCCCGAACCAATTGGGGCGTAGGCCGCATTCCCGGCTTGACGACTACCTGCAACTTCCGCCCACGCAATCGCCCCGCTACAATCCGTACTTGCGTTTTTTCCAACATTTCAGTGTCTTTCTCCCTACGGACACCTGCAGGTGTTGACACCACAAGCAGTGACCGATTAACTCTATTCTATCCGCTGTCCAACTAATCTGCTCGAAATGGCTTCTTATCCATGACAACTTTTTTACCGCCTGTGAATGCTGTAGACCGAGTTGCGTGGTATGAATCTACCATTTGGAATCCTAACTGGACTGGCGATGTTTCTGATCATTCATTAATGTGGTAGCGTTTATAGAACGTCTTTACACATGAACTAATGAAGCCATTTCGATCGGGCTTTTTTCCAAGAGGTCCGGATGGTATTAGAGCACTGCTGATGATTGATTGTTATGGAAAAGGTAGCTTGCTCCCCGTCCCTATGATGTGGTTATAAGCGGCCACTGGGATTAACGGAGAACACGGGTCATGCACAAGGTGAACATCCAGGTGACAGGATTAATCCTCCTAATGGCCCTTGAGGTAGCAGTCGGGGCTGCCCAATTGGCGGCCCAACAACCTCCGAACGGTAGTGCCGCTTCCACACCCATGGCTAGCAATCCGACCAACCCGACCGCGGAGGCTCGCCTGGACGCTCATTTGACTAATTGGCAAAAGGCCATGGAGGGGATAACCAACATCTTTGTCACCCTGACGCTGAAACGTTCCGATCCCGCTGCGACCGGGATTTTCAAATCGGATAAGGAATACAAAGGCGAACTCCTCTGCATGAAACCACGCTACGCCCGAATGCGTCTGGTCTACACCGGTGACAAAACCGGTCAGGATTACGAGGCGTTCATCTGTACGGGCAGAGAAATCTACGCCTACAGCGGCTTGGACAAAACCATTACGGAATGGAAACTACCCGACCCAAGCACGCAACCCCATGCTTCTACGGATAATCTGATGGTGGATTTTCTGGGGGGGATGAAGGCCGAAAACCTTAAAAAACGGTTTCAAATTACACTGTTCAACGAAGATCAGTATTACATCTATCTGGACATCAAACCACTGCTAGCCAAAGACAAGGAAGAGTTCAAGCAGCTTCGTTTGGCACTTTACGGCCCGCGAACAGGAGCATTAGCCTACCTACCGGTACAGGCATATATTGTTAAGTCGAACGATACTATCGAACAGTGGACGATCAGTAATCATAAGATCAACATAGCCGGAATCGACCCGCAAAAGGTGTTCCGCTACGAGGACGTACCCGGTTTCACACGCCGTCAAGCTCCGCAGTCGTCGCCCCCCAGCGTCCCAGTCCGGCCGCTTGGCAGTGGAGGAGCACCTCCCGCAAGCGGGCAACCATCCACCGGTATTCCCCCCACGGCTGCACCGCAGTCTCCACGACCGCCGCAGCGATGAGCCCAGCCTGGAACAGGTTATGTGCATGTCAAAACTTAGCACCTCTCATCCTAACTTATCTATGAACGTAAGAAGACAAGTGCGTTATGATACATATCTTGTTCTGCGTTTCACCAGGTCTGCCTCTGTAACAGCTTTTTCGGAGAGCGGTTTTCTCACGATCTTTTCACTTTGCGTCCGCTAGTCTAATGGGGAGCCTCTCTGAAGAGGCGGGCCACCTTTATCGTGTCACGCTTTACGACAAGCCACACACAGACAGGAGGGACGACCCATGCGCTCAAGGTATTGGGTAGCGGGACTGCTGGCAGCGGGGATGATCGCAGTGGTACAAGCGCAGCCAGGAATGTTCGGCTTCGGTGGGGGCGGTCCCAGCTTCCTGGTTATTAACAAAGCAGTCCAGGAAGAGCTGAAAATGACCGAAGAACAGATCTCCAAGATCAATGAATGGTCGAAGGAATTCTTCCGGACCGCCATGGAAATTCGCAAGGAACATGGCGTGGAGTTCAAGTTTGGTGGCAAGGGAGGCTTTGGATTCGGGAAGTTGTCGGACGAGGACAAGGCTAAGCTGGAGAAAGCCAACGCGGCCATTGCTCAGGAAGCCTACAAACAACTGGGCGATATCCTCAACAAGGACCAGATCACCCGCCTCAAGCAACTCGAGCGACAAATGCTGGGGGTAACCGCCTTTACCACTCAGGAAATCGTCGATGCCCTGAAGTTGACGGACAGCCAGAAAGCCACCGTCAAGGGTGTCATCAGCGACTTCCAGGCTGAACGGCGGGAACTAATGGCAGATCTCGGCTTTGGTAAGGGCGGTGGCGGCAAAGGTAAATTTGACCCCGAGGCTTTCAAGGAAATGGCCAAACGCTTCCAGGAAGTACAAACCAAAGTCAACAAGGCTGAGGAAGAAGCCATCAACAAAATTTTAGACGTCCTGGACGATAACCAGAAGAAGACCTGGAAAGAACTGGTCGGTGCTCCCTTCGATCGCAGTCGCATGTTCCAAGGGGGATTTGGCTTCGGGGATTTCGGCAAGGGCAAGTTCAAAAAGAAGGATGATTAAATCGTCTTAGCCACTTCACTTCTGGATCAGCATCGCGGCCCCGTTGCCCGCGGTTCGCTTTTTACTTCCCTTCGCCATGCGACGGTCTCGCTCCTCCCCCAGCATTTGGGAGAGCGGCTTGTGCTTTTACCTCCTCCTTGGGCTAATGATCTCGCTTCCTAACATTTTTTCAGAACACATAAGTAATACATTTACACCAACTGATCCGGATTTGCCTATTATTACGAAGTAGTAGGCAGTAACCGGAATTACTAAACCGGAATGTTGAGAACAGAGCGGGCAAGGGACAATCAAGCGTGTATCGATTGGTCATGTTTCCGTCCACTTGATCAGCACGCCGAGATAGTTTTCCTTGTCGTTGAGCAACCCCTCGTAAGCTTGACCCACTTGTTCGGGTGATACAACATGAGTGACTAGGCCATCGAGCCTCAGGCGTCCTCGTGCCAGATGATGGAGCAACCACTGTTGTGCTTTGTGGATGTCCCAATGGCCGGGGATCCGGGTGTGGTCGGGTTCAAAGAGCATATTTCCATGGGCCCCGCTGACCTCAAGATAGCGGCGGTGCAGGTCGTCGTAGAAGTTGACGTTGTTAGCCAGACCTCGCGGACTGCCAACAACGACCACCTGTCCGCCATCGCATGCCAGGCTCATGGCAGTTGGTACGGCCGATGGTACACCAGTAGCATCTGCGACCACTTCAGCCCCTTTGGTTCCCAGGTAACGACGTAGTTGCTGCTGAACATCTCCTGTTGCGGGATCAAAAACTTCATCGGCGCCGGCGGCCATGGCAGCTTCCCGGCGTCGGCGTACGGTATCGATTCCGACCACAGGTGCCGCCCCTGCTGCCAGAAAACAACGGAGAGCGAACTGTCCAATGATACCTAGGCCAAGAACGGCTACGCTCCGTCCCAGAGTGATCCCCACCCGAATAGCGGCCCCTAGTCCGTAACGAGCGATGCAAGCCCAGGCCGCTTGCTCCGTACTCAGGCCCTCCGGTAGCCGCCACACCCGGCAGCGCTCTTGTCCCACGGTCAGCAGTTCGGCCGAGGCATGATTGCCCGGAAAGCTCACGCGATCCCCCTCCCGGAAACCGCCCGGGAAGTCCCGCCCCACCTTAAGCACGCGTCCGGCGGCGGAATAGCCGGAGCGAAATGGAAATTTCCATTCGGGCAGTGTTGGGTCCTTTAACCACTGATGGGTCCCGGTATAAACAGCCAGTTCCGTACCGGCACTGATGGCCGTATATTCAGCGGCCACCAGAATCTGATCAGGAGCGGGGTCGGGAAGTTCCACCTCCCGCACCGCTACTTTGTAAGGCTCCACTATCACAACCTGGCGTGCCCATACCATAAAACAATACCTCTTTTTATTCCGTTACAACTTTGTAGCGTCATACGATCCGGCTATGGCGAACGGAAAAATTAGAGTTAATCACTCTAGGAATGGCATCCACCGCAAGTTACTCGGAAATTCTGCAGATCCAACCTGATACCGACGCAAAATCCGACGCACAACCTCGGTACTACTATCCGATTGACCGGCTGCTGGGGGAGCTGACCCGGCTATGGCCTCGGATTCCGCCCCACCTTCAGGCCCGCCTGCTCCAACTGGCCCGACAATTCGCCAGCTGATTACCCACACACCACACCTGCCAGCTCCAAAAACACGCCGCCCACCTGGTATGCGGAACGTCCTCCGACCATCCTACAGGACTAACCAAACTATCGGATTTCCTGACACACCGACCACTTCCAATTGGTGAACCTGCTGAATGTGTCTGCATGTCTGCAAAAATACCTTATGTAATGTAAGTCATTATTAAAAAAGCAGTTACGTCGCAGATCCGTGTCTGCAACAATGTCTGCAAAAATCCCGGTTGTGTTTGCGAAAACCGCTCAGAGTCGCGGCGGCTTCCAG
>JANWVV010000035.1:48378-48717 GCA_025055795.1 Gemmataceae bacterium | reverse complement strand
AGCTACGGCTGGTGGTGGCCCTGGCCCGCTTCGGCGGCCTGCGTATCCCCTCCGAAGTGTTCACCCTACGCTGGTCGGACATCGACCTGGCCAACAACCGCATGCTGGTGCACGCCCCCAAAACGGCCCGGCACCGCGGCAAGCAAACCCGTATCATCCCGATCTTCCCCGAGCTGCGGTACTACCTGGAGCAGTTGCGGGCAACACTCCCTGCAGCAAGCCCTTCCGACCTGGTCATCCCCCGCTGCACCAGCCAGACCGCCCTGCGGACCGCCCTGTACCAGCACTGCCGCCAACTCGGGATCAAGCCCTGGCCCAAACCGTTTCAGAACATGCGGG
>JANWVV010000035.1:0-48368 GCA_025055795.1 Gemmataceae bacterium | reverse complement strand
CCCGCGCCACCGAACTGGCCGACCACTTCAACCCGAAGGTCTGCAATGATTGGATGGGGCACAGCGAGCAGATCGCCAACCAGTGCTATCGCATGGTGACCGAGGAGCATTTCACCCAAGCCGCCGGCTGGTGGACCTGCCCACCCCCGACGCAAAATCCGACGTACAACCCGACGCAAAATCCGACGCAGCAGGGAGCGGCACGAAACGGCAATTCAGTGCACGTTGAGACGCAAACTTCGATTGCTCAACTAGATACGTTCGAAACCCCCAAGAAAACAAGCATAGTGGAAAATTATTTACCGGTCCACCCCGGACTGGCATTCCAGCGGGCGACCAGGGCACCATCGGCCACTTTCCAGACCGCTACGGTGCCGTCGTAGCACCCCGCAGCGATTAGTTCACCATCCGGTGAAAAGGTTAAGGCAAACACGTGATCCGTCAGGCCTGTCCATTGGCGGAGGGTTGTCAGTTTGCCCCCGGCGTCCCACAGGCGGACGGTCCGGTCAGCTCCGGCCGTGGCCAGGCGTGTACCGGCCCGGTTGATGGCCACCTTGAATATTTCATCGGTATGACCGCCCGCATTGGTCAGTTGCTTGCCGTCTCCTGCCACACGCCAGGCGCGGAGCTGCTTGTCTGCCCCTACGGAATAGCCCAAGCTGCCATCCGGCTTGGCGACCACACCATACACACAGGCCTGATGCTCCGGGAACGTCACCACCGATTCCCGGGCTTGCAGATTCCACACCTTGGCGGTCTTGTCCCGACTGGCCGTCAACAGATATTTGCCGTCTGCTGTCAGGGCGCAACCGAGTACCCAGTCGGCGTGGTTTTCCACCGTCTGGACCAGTTCCGCCTGGGTCAGCCCCTTGCTCAGGTCGAAGACCCGCACGGTCCGATCACAGCCACCGGCGGCCACCACTTTGCCATCCGGGGTCGCTGCCACGCACAAAACGGCATCCTCCACGTCCACCAGGTGCTTGACCAGCACTTTGGGATCATGCACGCCATCCAGCTGTACCACTCCATCAACAGTTGGGCCGGGGGCGGATAACTGATAGATCCGCACGTCTCCTTCCTGTCCGGGTCGCCCCCCGGCGACCACCAGGTGCCCGTCCGGCACAAAGACCATGCCGTAGGCTCGTTCGGCCCGTGTCCAGACGCGCTGGACCAGTTTCCCCGTGGTTGCCTCCCAAACGGTCAGCTCGTGATAGCCACCGGCTACCAGGCGTTTGCCATCCGGTGTAAAGGCCAGGGCGTTGATAATGGCGGGGAAGGGATAGGCCTGGGGCGGCCGCGGCGGTTGCCAGCGTATCCGCAGTTCTTTGTTCAGATCGGCCTTGGCCTCGATGCCGGCATCCAGCTTTGCCCCCTGCAGGATCCAGCGGCGTATCACCTCTGCCTTGTCTGCGGCCACCGCTTCCCCCTTGTCCCGGGGCGGCATGCGTCGCTCGTCCTGACTAACCATCAACGTGTACAGCTCGCTTTCTTCCGGCTTGCCGGGGATGACGGCCTCGCCATTAACACCGCCGGCCAGCAATTTCTCGTAGGTGGTCATGTCATACTTGCCGGACTTCTTCTTGGCGTCATGGCAGGCAAAGCAATTTTCTTTCAGGATCGGCGCCACGTCCCGGATGAAACTGACCGGCTCCTCCTTGGCAGCGGCTTTAGCTGACGGAGCTGCCGTCTGGTCCGCCCAAAGCGATCCTCCCAGCGCTGCTAGACACGCGAGCAACAGCAAGGGCAGTACGCCTCCTACACACCAGCACACCCGGCGCATGACCTATCCTCCTTCCATCCCCAATGGTGTACCCTGGCATCTACCTGGTAACAGACAACTGTCCACTGGCCGCGGTTTGGGCGGGCATTGGCTCCGCGGAGCCGGCAGGTTACCTTCAATCTTAACAGCTTGCCCGTTTCCTGGGTATCACGGCCGGTTCATTTCCGACAGGCTCCCCCATAAAGCTGGGAAAAACCCCACTACCGCGATGGCGTATAATGCAATTAGTTGCAGCGCAATAAGGACGGTACCCGTTTGCGGACCATGCTGCTGCGGCACCGGGCGGGCAAGGGGGAAGACCATGTCGCAGGCCATAGTCGATCCGGGCGAACTCCGCCGCTTTGCCGCTTCACTGCGGCGGTTCAATGCTGATTTGCAGGCAGCCATGGCCAGTTTGCATGGTCAGTTCCTCACCCTTGGTGAAACCTGGCGTGACCAGGAGCACGAACGCTTCCGGCAGGAATTCGAAAACACCTTGCGTGCCCTGGAACGTTTCCTGGAAATCAGCAACGAACACATACCCTTTCTGCTGCGCAAGGCAGAACGGATCGAAGAGTATCTGTCCCAGCGGTAGAGTTCTGTCCCTGCTCCGAGGACAAGACGACGACCGAGGGCTTGCGTAGCCGGGGCTGATCAACGGGCAGAAACGGTGGGACCGGTTGCATGGGATGAGATAGTCAATGGCTGAATCTGCCGAAGTACTGTCGGTGGGGGCGATCGAGCAGTGGCGTGCCGCCTTGAGCAGCTACGGCGAGACCCTGACGGACGCCCTGGCGGGCGTGGAGCTGGAACTGCGACGGGTCCACGACTGGCTGGAGGAACAACTGATCTACTGGAAGCGGATGGTGCGACAGCGGGAAGAGGAGGTGGTCCGCGCCAAGGCGGAACTGGCCCAGCGGCAATTTCCCGGTTGGGATGGGCGGGTACCGGATTGTACCGTCCAGCGTAAAAATCTGCAGCGGGCCCAGGCCCGTCTGGACCACGCGCGGGCTCAGGTGGAATGCGTCCGCCGCTGGCAGATGCGCTTCCCCAAAATCGTCGAGGAAACGTATCGCGGTGCTGCCCATCGCCTGCAGCGTCTGCTCGAAAGCACCATACCCGCCGCCCTGGACGATCTGGACCGACGGCTCCGCGCCCTGGAAGCCTACATGCAGCAGCAGGCCGCCGGGGACGCCAGAATCGCTTCATCTGTCCCACCGCCTACGAGCACCCCAGCAGTTCCCGCACCCACACCACTAACGCACGCGCATAACCAGCACCAGCAACCGGGCGAGGAACAGGTATCATGAGATTCGGGGGGACACGCAGTCAGATCTACGACGCTCAGAAAACGGCCCGCAGCCTGTGGGCAGACACCGAAGCCCTCTGGCACGACGTGGTATGTCAGCGGCACCGGGAAGAGCTGGTCGAACCGTTGGACCAGGCCGTTAGCGACTTGCTCCACGCTATCGATCAGTTAAGCTGCATCGTCGCCCAGATGCGGCAGGAATGCCTGGATGAAGGACCACTGTGATTTTTTTGACAAAACCACGTTTTGTGATCACGTATATAGATGAACCGTGACGGGGGAGACGTCGCTGCCATCAGGCCAACGCCGCTGTAACAAGGAGGAAAAGCATGAGTCAAGCGAGTGTGCGACCCCGGCCGACGGTAGACGGAGCCATTCCGGCAGAGCCAGCGGCGGACCACGACGGCCAGCGACCGACCACCTGGTACGAGCAAACCCGGGCCGCCTTTCAGTTGCTGCTGAGCGCCAATCAGGCCCGGGCCGAGGCCGAGGAACAACTACACCTGGCCTGGACCCAGGCCAGTGAGAACGCCCAGTGGGAGATCCAACGGCAACGCCGTCTACTCGCCTCCCAGCGGCAGGAACGCCTTGACCAGATCGAAAAAGAATATGGCGAAAAGTTCGCCGCTCTCAAAAAACAGTATGAGAGCGAGGAGGCTGCTCTAAGCCGCGAGCGGGAAGAACGACTTATCGAGCTGGAGCGGAGGTATCGGGAGGCTCGGCAGCGCGGTGAGGAGCACTACCAGGACCGTCTGTGGCGCGCCGATTCGCTGTGGGAAGCCGGCGAAAAGGCCGCCAAGGAACGCTGGGAAAACTGGCAGCGTCGGGCCACGGCCGCCCAGCAAGAAGCGGAAAAACTCGGACAGGAGGCAGAAGAACTACTCTGCCGCCATGGCGGGAGCCGAGATACCCTGAGCTGGACCGCAGAACTTCCTCCTGCCGACATGACGGTCGATCCCAGCGTACGGCTGGAACAAAGTCTGAGCCAGGCGCGGGAGCATCTAGCCCAAGGGCAGCAACTACCTTGGCTGCGTTGGTCCTGGTGGTGGGCAGGGGCAGTAGCGGCCGCAGCCAGTGCCATTGGGGTCGCTCCGCTGGCCTTTGTTGCACTGTCGCTGGTCGTGGCCTGTAGCGTTGTACTGGCCACTGCGGTGATCGGAGCCGTCCTGGCCAGCGGACTGTGGCGTGGCTATGCACGGCGGCGCGTGGAGGTATGGGGCCGTCGTATGGGCTTGTTACTGGCCGAAGTGCAACGGGCGGCACGCCTGCTGGCCGATCACGCCAATGCCCTGTACGCCCAGGAGCTGTTGCAACAACGGGAAAAACATGCCGAACGCCGTCGCCGGGCCGACCAGCATTACCTGCCCCTGCTCCAGCGCTTGCACAAACAGTACGAGAGCAAACGGCGTCGCCTGCTCGACGAATTGGATCAGCGGCAGCAACTGCTCCAGCAACACCGCCTTCAGGCCACGGAACAACTGGAACAACAGTACCAGGCGGCTCGTCAGCAGGTGGAAAACGACTACGCCACGCAACTAGCGGCAGCCGAAGCGAACTACGCCGCCAGCCTCAACCAGGCAGAACAGGTCCGCGACGCTGGCTGGCAGCAACTGCAGCAGCAGTGGCACCAGGCCGTCACCGCAGTGGCTGCCACCTTTACGGCACTGCGTCAGGCCAACGAGCAGTTTTTTCCGCCCTGGACGGACTGGCACAATGGCCGTGCGACCTGGCCGGGGCGGGTCCCCTGGGGCATCCGCTGCGGGGACTATCAGGTGGATCTGGCCGCCCTGCCCGGGGGTCCCCCCGTCGATCCCCGCCTGGCCGTTCCCCCCGAATTGACCGCCTCCGTCCCCGCATACGTTCCTTTTCCCATGCGGGCGGCGGTACTGGTCCGCGTCCGCGACGAGGGACGAAATGCCGGAGTGGCCTTCCTCCAGAATCTGATGCTCCGCTGCCTGACCGGATTACCACCCGGCAAAGTCCGCTTTACCCTGTGCGATCCCCTCGGCCTGGGGGAAAACTTTGCCGCCTTCATGCACCTGGCCGACGTCGACGAGCGGCTCATCAGTGGTCAGATCTGGACCGAACCCCGCGACATCGAGCAGCAACTGACTGATCTGACCGAGCACATCACCAGCGTACTCCAGAAATACCTGCGGAACCAGTACAGCAGTATCGAGGAATACAACGCCGTTGCGGGGGAAGTAGCCGAGCCGTACCGCATCCTGGTGGTGGCCAATTTCCCCTGCGGTTTTACCTCCGAAGCGGCCCAGCGTCTGTTGCGGATCGCGGCCACGGGGCCGTCCTGTGGCGTGTGCGTGTTCCTCAGTGCCGATACCCGTCAGCCCATGCCCCGGGACTTCGACCTGCAGCAACTGGAGGCCCTTAGCTTCACTTTAGCCTGGAAGGAGGGACGGCTGCAGGTGAAAGACCCGTTGCTGGCCCTTTTCCCGCTGGCCGTGGAAGCCCCCCCGGCGTCGGATCAGATCGTCCCGTTGCTGCAGCGGTACGCGGAGGCCAGCCGGGCCGCCGGCCGGGTCGAAGTTCCCTTCGACTTCATCGCTCCGCCCGCCGAGCAGATCTGGCAAGCAGACGCCTCGGAGGGCCTGGCCGTGCCCATCGGGCGGGCCGGGGCCACCCGCCGACAAGTCTTCCGGTTGGGCCAAGGCACCGCTCAGCACGCCCTGGTCGCGGGCAAGACCGGTTCCGGCAAGTCTACCTTGCTGCACGCCCTGATCACCAACCTGTCGCTGCTGTACAGCCCGGATGAAGTCGAATTGTACCTGATCGACTTCAAGGAAGGGGTGGAGTTCCAGTGGTACGCCACGCTCCGACTGCCGCACGCCCGGGTGGTGGCCATCGAGAGTGAACGGGAATTCGGCCTGAGCGTGCTGCAGCGACTGGATGCCCTGCTACGCGAACGCGGCGAATGTTTCCGACAGGCGGGGGTCAATGAACTGGCGGCCTACCGCCAGTGGCTGCAGCGGCAGGTGGCGGCCGGTCGCCGGCCGCCCCAGGCCTGTCACTGTCCGCGTGTGTTGCTGATTATCGACGAGTTCCAGCAGTTGTTCGTTGAGGACGATAAGATCGCCCAGGAAGCCGCCCTGCTATTGGACCGGCTGGTGCGGCAAGGTCGGGCCTTCGGCATCCATGTGCTGCTCGGCTCGCAGACCCTTGGCGGAGCCTACTCCTTGCCCCGCAGCACCCTCGATCAGATGGTGGTCCGCATTGCCCTGCAGTGTTCCGAAGCCGATGCCCAATTGATCCTGAGCAAGGACAACACGGCTGCTCGCCTGCTATCCCGTCCGGGCGAAGCTATCTACAACGACCAGAGCGGCCTGGTGGAAGGGAACGAACCGTTCCAGGTGGTCTGGCTGCCCGAACCGCGACGGGTAGAAATCCTGCAGCAGTTACGGCAACGGGCCCAGGAACGCTGGCCCGCTCCCATCGTCTTTGCCGGGCATACCCACGCCGATCTGACCAGCAATGCGACGGTGCAACAACTGCTGGCCCATCCCGCACCGGTCAAAGCCCCCGTAGCCTATGTGGGCGAACCCGTGGCCATTCAACCGGCCACAGCCGTAGTCTTCCGACCCCAAAGTGGCCAGCATCTGCTCTTGATCGGCCAGAACGAAGAAGCGGCCCGCGGCTTGTTCACTGCCACTTGCCTTAGCCTCATTCCGCAACTACGGACCGAGCAGTACGATCCAGCCCTGCCGCCCCTGATCCTGCTCGACGGTACCCCGGACGATGCCGAACACGCCGATTTCTTTGCTGCCGTCGGCCGTTTGTTCCCTGCCATGGTCGCTGTGCCGTTACGCACTCAGTTGCAATCTACCCTCCAGGCCCTGACCAACGAATTGCATCAGCGTCTGGATCAGCCACTCAGCGCTGAACCGGCCCCGCGCTTCCTGCTTATCTTCGGTATTCAGCGTTTCCGGGAGCTGCGGAAAACCGAGGATGATTTCGGGTTTGGTCGCCGCCAGTCGGAGCGTCCGGCCAGTCCGGCTGAGCACCTGGCGGCACTGCTGCGCGAAGGCGCTTCTGTGGGCATCCACGTACTGGTCTGGTGCGACTCGCTGACCAACCTGCAACGCACGTTCGAACGCACCCAGTTACGCGACTTCGCCTGGCGTGTGCTGTTCCAGATGAGTCCCAACGATTCGAGTCATTTGATCGACTCGCCTGCGGCCGCTCGCCTGGGACGTCACCGAGCGTTGCTGATCAACGAAGAAAGCGAACGCCCGGAGAAATTCCGGCCCTACGGTATCCCTTCATGGGACTGGCTTCAGCAGGCCGCCGAGGTGTGGCAGCGGGCCCGCCAACAGCAGGCCTTACCCTGTCCGACCGCCTGAAAAAAAACCAAGGAATCTACCGGGCGGTGACCGCGGACAACAGCATCAACGTGTTGCCGCTCCGCTATATCGGCTAGGTCATCAGAACGGTGGACCACTTACCATCCGGCCGCACAAACGCGGAGTAGTGCCAGAGTGCGGTGCCAGGGACGCAGGCGGATCCGCTGGTACAGAACGTCCGGGCCGGCTTGGGCCACGCGGTCGAGCAATTGCTGATACAATTCGAGCATCAGGCGAAACACAGCACGGGGGCGGCGGGGCAGTAACAGGGCCAGCGGCTTGGCTCGACGGTAGTAGTCGCGGGCTCGAGCCACCTGCCAATCCAGCAGCCGACCGAGAGCCGCTCGTGCGCACGGCCGGGACCAACTCTCGACCGGACAGCCAAAGGCCTCCAGTTCCTCGCCGGGCAGATAGACCCGACCGCGTTGCAGGTCCTCGCCCAGATCGCGCAGGATATTGGTCAACTGAAAGGCAATGCCTGCCGCCACGGCCAACGGCTCGGCCTGCTCCCAGGCCACGCCACGCCGCAATCCCCACACGGCCAGGCAGGCCAGGCCCACCGCGGCGGCTACCCGCCAGCAGTAGGCATACAGTTCGCTAAAGGTGCGGAAATGCACCGGCCCGACGTCCTGAGCTACTCCTTCCAGGACTGCGTAGAGCCACTGAGGCGATACAGGGAAACGCCGCAGCGTATCGACCAGAGCAGGATGCACCGGATGAGTCGGTCGGCCTTGCAAGGCTTCTTCCAGTCTGTTCCGCCACTGGTACAACGCAGTGCGTATCGGGGCCGCATCAATACCGGGTACCGGTGCTATTGCTGTCCCTTGTTTCAGCCGCTCGTTGTCGTCCCCTATGGGGCTGGTAACACCACCGCGGTCAAGCTTGACCGCAGGCAGATCGGCCAGGTCGTCGCTGAGCCGCAAAAAAGCGTATAAAGCCTGCATGGCCCGTCGCTGGTGGGGCGGTAGCAGCCAGAAGGTCAAGGGGAACGAACTGCGTGCCTGCCGGCACAAACGCCGGCAATAGCGGTACGACGCGGCCACTTCCGCGCCAACCCCGTCCGCATCTGTCCTCTGGGCATGGATCGATCCTGGCACTGAAAAGTTCGCTCCCTACGTTCTACCGGGTTTGCTCGCCGCCGGGGTTACTCCTTATCTTTAGGCTGCAGTAGGTTATAGCAAGCCAGGCCCTGTCCACGACACCGGCTGCGGTCAGCCGATCTTTCATGGTCCTTGCCTCCTGCGTGACCACTATGGAGCGGCCGGGGTCTGACCCCGTTCGGCCATCCTTGGCATGCCTCAAGCGCCCTTGGCCTAAAATGGTGTAGAAGGCCTGCGGACCGGTCCCCGGCCTGGCCTCAGTCATTTTTGAGGTAGCCATGAACCCCGCGGAAGCCCAACGCCTTCTGGCAGACGTCGAAGCCTTTTGTCAGGAGATTCGTCCGCACGAGGAATTTGCCTACGCGGAGCGGCGCTACAACGATCAGCTTGTGCCGCTGGCCCGCAAGTACAACTTGCTGGGCATGAACGTGGCTCCAACCTACGGCGGCCGGGGAGCAGACACCGTTACGTATCTGCAGGCACTGGCCCGTATCGGCCGGGAAGGTACCGGCGTGCGGACCTTCTTTTCCGGACACCTGAGTATCGGTGCCTATCCGATACAGACCTGGGGCAGTGAGACACTTAAACAGAAATATTTACCGCGGGCCGTCCGGGGCGAGTGCATCTTAGCCTTCGGTCTGACCGAACCGGAGGCCGGGAGCAATCCTCGCCAGATGACCAGCACCTACCGGCGCACCGCCCACGGTTATGTCCTCAACGGAGTCAAATACCTGATTTCCAACGGAGGCATTGCCGACGCCATCGTGGTGTTTGCTTATCCGGCCGACGTGGCACCGAACGATCCGCGTTATCGCATTTCGGCATTTGTCATCGACACCCATGTTCCGGGGTTCGAGGTCGAAAGTTTTACCCCCCAGGCCAAACTAGGGCTGCCTACTTCCAACACGGCGATGTTTGCCATGCATGATCTGGCGGTCCCCGAGGAAAACCTGCTGGGCCGGGAAGGGGATGGCTTCCGCATCGCCATGGGCACGTTGGTCAGCGGTCGGCTCAGCGTGGCCGCCGGCTGCCTCGGCGTCATTGAGGACTGTCTGGCCGAGGTTCTGCGCTACGCTAAGGAGCGGGTACAGCATGGCAAGGAGATCGGCCGGCATCAACTGGTCCAGGAACACATCGCCCTGATCGAAGTGGCTCGTGCGGCCACAGCTGCGCTGGTGCATCAGGCGGCCGTGGCCAAGGACCAGGCAGCCGCTCAGCCGGGGGACGTCGCCTTGGCCCAGCGGGCCGATCTGCTGGCCGCTCAGGCCAAGTTCTTCGCCTCACAAGCAGCCTGGGAGGCGGCCGATCGGGCCGTCCAGGTGTTCGGCGGTCGGGGCTGGAGCACCCTGTATCGCCCAGCCCGTCACCTGGCCGACGTCCGCGTCTGCCGCATCTACGAAGGTACCGACGAAATCCTCAAGCTCAAGATCGCTGCTGCCCTGCTCGGCAAGGAGTGGGAAGCCTTCCACTAACCCGTCCCTTCGAAACACACTACCGCCTTTTTCCCGAACCGTCCATCCGACGCAGACCGGCGCACCATGGTCGATAACAAAACCGTGGGTCGGCAGACGCATTCCCTGTCACTGTTGTTGGGCAGAAGCTAGACGGCGGAGCATCGCTTGCAGCGTTTGCGTGATGGTACGCGAGGCGGAAACCTCCAGGTAGCTCGACCGTGCACGCCAGGTCTCGTAACCACCCAGGGCGTGTTGCTCCGGGGTGGGTAGATACCCGTAGTAACCATTGGCCAGGGACACAACGGCAGTGATCGGGAAAGGACTGGTGCGTTTCAATTCCAGGCCGATTTCCACGAACACCTCGCAAGGGATCGCCACCAGGGCCCCTTCGCCGACGCGGATCACCTGCAGGGGCAGCGTTACCGCGTCGGGATACCTGGCCAGGAGGACTGTTTCACGGGCGTAGACTTCCTCCAGATTGCGGAGCACTTTCTCTTTGGCCCGGCTGAGGATGTCTTCTGCGCGGCGAACGTCTTGTGGGGTTGGTTTGCGTACTTGCAGGCGCACTTGCTGCTGCAGGGCGGCCAGGGGCACGTCGTGGCGGTACGAGGCTTTTTCCACCGCCCGCAGAGCGGCCTCGGCCACGGCCTCGGCCACCAGCCGGGATTGCTCCCCGGGCTGCCGCTTGGGGGCTGGCTCCCGGAAGTTGATGTTATTGATGTCGCCGCTGGTCCCGTTGGACAGCATAGCGACAAACGACGGTCCTGCCTTGAGCTTGCCGGCGATCACACCAGCGAACACCCCGAAATAATCCGCGGATAGCGGCGGCAGGTCGCCTACGTAATGCAGCGAATAATTGGCGTAGAGGGCCAATGGTTCGCCTTGCGCTGTCTGTACACTCAGCACGGTCACCCGGGGATCGGTCGGACCAGCCGGTTCCAGCAGGTCGGCACTGGCCCGGGGCGGATTGGTGCGTACCTGATCCGTGGTGTTCCCGAACGGGTCGCGATTGAGCACGCCGGCTTTCATTTTCCAGCGGCGATTGAACACCTGGCGGGGCTCCTCGGCTACCCCCCAAGCCACCCGGGCGGGTTGCAACCGGGAGTGAGCTTGGATGATTCCCTCGGCCAGCCGTTCGGTAAGAAACTGAACGTATTCCGGGTCCGGTTCGCTCTGGAATACACCGGCCACTGTCGGAGCAGTGTGGGTATGCGTGGCCGAAATCAGCATATTTTCCGGCGGAATACCGGTTTTTCTGGCCGCTTGGGCCTTGGCCGCATCGACAATCTCGCGGGGAATCATGCAGCTATCGACGACCACCAGGGCCACGGCACTTTGACCATTGTCTAATACCAGGCAGCGGGCATACAACGGATCGTTGGCCCGGACGGCCTGTCGATCCTGAAACCCGCCGTTGACCGAAATCGGAAACTTGCGGGGTGTGATGTCCTGAGCGAAGGCACCGGCGCGCAAACGACCCTTATCGGAGCCGGTTTGTATCGCAGCCTGCGGGGCCGCCGCTACCCTGGTCAGTAACGCGGCACCAGCCAGCACTAGTGCCGTGCTGAAAAACGTCAGCCTATAGGGAGCCATTCGTTGTCGCATCTTCACTTTCTGTTACCTCCTTTAGTGTATTCCTCGGCAGGTTGCCTTTTGCCTGCACAGTTGAGTCTACCCTAGCGGCCAATTGGGGGGCCTTGGCTTACCAAGATCCTCAAACATGCCGGCTAGTCAGGAGTCAGGGTTAATCCGTTGCGGTGGAGGACGGTCGCTGCGTGTCGCAACTGCGGGGGTATCCGTCATGATAATCCAGGGGCACAGTCGGCAGGAAGAAAAAACGGTACGGACCAGGCAATTCGTGTAAGAAAACAGTTCCGTGGCACCCACTAATTTTGTAGCAAGCAACTGTTTGCTGCCAGCGTGTGGCAGCGGCGGTGCGTGGTCGGCCTGTACAAGCAGGAGCCGGATCGATGCTACGGTTGACCCTACGGACCTTGCTGGCCTATCTGGATGACACGTTAGAGGCGGAAGAGGCTCGGGAGTTGGGTCAGAAAATAGCCGACAATCCCGAGGCCCAGCAACTGATCGAGCGGATCAAGCGTGTGACGCGTCGTCGGGGTCTGGGGGCCCCCTCGCCGGTCAGCGAGGAAGACGCCGTCACCGATCCCAATACGGTGGCCGAGTATCTCGACAACGTTCTGGAATCCGAGGCGGTGCGGCAACTAGAAGCCGCCTGCCTACAATCGGATGCCCTGCTGGCCGAGGTGGCGGCCTGCCACCAGATTCTAACACTGGTGCTGACCGAGCCGGTGCGGGTACCCCCAGCAGCCTATCAGCGCATGTACCGTCTGGTGCCCGCGCCGCTAGCCGATCACCAGCGCAGGCCGGGCAAAGCCCCCTCCCTGACGCCCTTGCCCCCGCCCACCCCGGAATACGCCGACGCGGACGAGCCGGATATAGCCCTGCTTTTGGGCCTGAAACGTTACGATGCCTCCGACACCTGGCGAGGACGCGTTGGCTTATTCAGTGCGGTCGCCGCCTGTCTGCTGCTATTGGTCGTGGCGGTCTGGATGGCTCTGCCGTCGACCCCTGCCGGGCCCGACTTGCCCCGCATCGCCGCCACCGATCTGGCCCAGGCTCCCTCTACCAGCGGCGACCACCCAGAAGCGTCTAGCTCTCCGACTACTGGTAAAACGGATCCCTCTGAGCCTCAGTCCCCCGGTCAGGCCCCGAAAAAGGCGAGACCAACACCGCTCCGTAATGAAATCGGCCCGCCTAAAGAATTTTTCCCACCACGGGAAGGGAAAGAAGGAACGGTCGTTCCACCTCCCATGCCCCTTCCCCCCGCGGAAGGCGTTGCGGTCGCTCCCCCCTTGCCCGGACGTGAAGAGATCGGCCGCTGGGCCCAACCTGACCTGAATGTGTTCCTCATCGTCCGTGAAAACCGCCCAGACGCCTCTTGGTTGCGAGTCGATCTGAAAAATCCCGCACTGTTTACCGACGACTTCCTCATGGCCCTGCCCGGCTATAGGACCGACCTGGTCGTGAAAAAAGATCTGATCGTCCATCTATGGGGTAACGTACCGGAGCAATACGCCGCACCTCTGGCTACGCCGTTGGAGGCCTGCGTCCGCTTACATCCGCCGATTGCTGGTCTGGATGCAGACTTGACCTTGGAACGTGGCCGGATCTATCTCACCAATAGTCGCAAGGCCGACGACATACGGGTGCGTTTACGTCTGGCGGACGAAGTCTGGGACTGCACCCTCAAACCGAACAGTGAGCTGATGGTCCAGTTGCATCAGGCCTTTGTGCCCGGCACCCCCTTGGCCCGCGTAGGAGGCGAGCCCCCCCGCCTGAGTGCCGTTGTGGCCGTCATGCGCGAGTCCATCAGCTTCCATGCTCCCAAACGCTTCAAAAAGTACCAGAATCTGTCCACGGGCACCTTGCTGCAATGGGACAGTCTCAGCGGTCAGCTATCCGACCCCCAACCGCTCCCCAAAGAGGATCTACGCTACACCCGGTTCCCCCTGCAGCCGGCCAATGCGGGGCAACAGGTTCTAGCGGCCCTCAACACGCTAGCCACAGACCTCAAGGAACGTGACGGCTTGCGGGTTTACCTGGAAAGCCGGCTGCAACCCGCACCCCTGTCCCAGAATGTCAACGTCCTCCAGGTGTCCCTCGCCGTTTACGCCTACGCCGCTATCGTCGAAGGCCCTGAAGCAGCGGACATGGCCAGTAACCTTTTCGATCTGCTGAGGGACACTGACCGGCCCTACGTCCGCCGGGCGGCACACACCGCGGTCAGTGCCTGGCTGGCCCGCCAACCAACCAACACCAAACTGTTCTGGGACGTGCTGACCGGCAAAAAACAGTTGCCCGACGAGGAGGCCGATATCATTCTCCACCTCCTGCGAGGCTACTCTTCCCGCGATCGGCGTGACGCCGCCGAGGCCGTCGATCAACTGGTGGACTGGCTCAACCATCCCAATCTTGTCATCCGCGAGGCCGCCCTGGGCAACCTGGTGGCCTTCTTCGACCCTACCATTGTCGAACGACGCGAACTGATCGACATTCCCCTTACCCAGCGTGGCGATCCCACGTTCGCCAACTTCCTGGCCAACTGGCGCAAATGGGCCGAACAGTTCAAACGTCAGCTTCCTTCCGCACTACCCAAACAGTAAACCCCCACCGCTACTGACGGACGCACCCGTCACGCCACCTTGGCTGGACTAGGCGATGATTAAAGCTGGATCCCAGTGAGCTAGCGATTCCGGGCAGGAGAAGGGGAGGGTGTAGCAGCTTCCTCATCGGGCAAGCGCAATTGGCTTTCCAGGCTGGTCAATTGCTGCATCGTGGCTTCCAGCACTGGCTGCCAGGTGTCGAACGTGGACGGTTCGGGGGACAGTTGCCGACGCAAGGCGGACAGTTCGGCCCGGCTGCGGTCGCGTATGTCCCGCACGCGACGGGCATCGGGCGAATCGGCCGGGATCAAACGGGCCGCTTCTTGAAGATTGGGCGCCAGGCCCTCAACAATGATTACGCTCAAAAGCTCCGTCAATTGTCGCAGGCGGGAGGCATCCCGTTCGCTGGCGGCCCGTTGCAAGGATTGTCCTAAGGTCCGGGCGGTCCGCCGGCATTCCTCGGCCCGCTGCAGCGAGTCCCGGGACGCCGCCATATCCAAACCGTGCACTACCAGCGTTTCCACCAGAGCACGGTGCTGCCGGAACAGCCGCGCATGCTCGGCCGCTGGCACCACCGCCGGCGGCGGACCGTGTGCACCTGCCCACAGGCTCATAACCAGCAAAATTCCCACCGTTCCCCACACACGGACCGTCATACTTGCTTTCCCCATCGGCGGTCCTGACTGCTCAGGCGTGGTTCCTGCCCTCCAATTGCGCTCCTTCTGTCGGTCGCCTAGTATTCCTTGCCGCAAACACCTTTGCTTGACCAGGCGAGCGAACGTTATACCCCACTGAGACGTTTCAAATGGTCTTCGCCCTGGCGGGCGCTGCGTACCAGTTGACGTAACACCGGCTGGGCATGCGGTGGTACGTCACCTAGCAATTGTTCGACCGCTTGGGCGGTCGCAGCCAGCCGGTGGGCGCTTTCCAGCAGCGGTTGCCGGTCACGTTCGCTTTGCATTTGCGCTGCCCATTCCCCGGCTTGCACCAGCACTCCGCGCTCGATCACCTTGTCGTACCAACGGACCAGGTCGCGCAGTTCATCGGCCGCGGCGATACGGGCCAGGGCCTGAGTTTCCTGGACCAGGGTCTCGGCCAGGCTTGTCAGGATGCGTAAGCGTTGCTCCGCGGTATGGGCGCGGGCCAAGGCCACGTCGTGGTCCACCACCTGTCGTAGGAACAAGTAGGGGGGTGGCTCGACCACCGGCGGTTGCTGGCCTGTTCGCTCGGCCGGCCAGCGATAGACTACGACAGCCACCAGCACAGCCGCCGCCAGACTCACCCAACCGGCCAGATGCCAACCGGTCCACCGGCTCACCGCACGCCGCTGTGGTAGCTGCGGATCGTTTCCGGTCCGTCCCTCCACCTGCAGAAGTGCTAGCAATTGGGCTTTGCCGTTGGGGGCCGCGGGCACCGGCAGCCGACGCAATGCCTCTTCCAGTTCCCGGGCCTGCTCGGCCCAAAGCTGGCACTCGACACACACCTGGCTGTGCCGTCGTAAAGCAGTGGGCCACGGCTGCCGCGGATCGGGCAACGCCAAAACGGCCCGACGGAACTGCCGGCAACGCCAAGACTCCGACACCCGATTATCCTCCATCAACTCCTCCTGGCCGGACTGACCCAAGTCCGGACCTCCACGTCTCAGTCGCTTTTGCTCATTATTCCTCGCTGCTGCCACCCGCCTCGGGAGGTAACAGTTCCGGTGCCAATTGCTGCAGCAGCAGTTGCCGTGCTTTGAACACCCGCCACCGGGCGGTCTCTTCGGTGGTGTGCAGAATGCGGGCCACTTCCCGGAAGGAGAGTTCCTCGTACACCCGCAAAAGCAGGGCCGCCCGGAAATCCAAAGGGAGCCGGGCCACCGCCTCCTGCACCCGCTCCAGCCATTCGCGCTGTTCAGCGGTCAGCTCAGCGGTGTTACCGGACCAGCCTACCTCTTCCGGCAACGGACCGGCACGGTGCCGTTCCCCACGCTTGCGGTTGACAAAATTGTTGTGCCCAATGCGGAATAACCAGGCCCGGAAATTACTCCCTAGCCGGAACGAATTTAATCCGGCTAACGCCTTCAGGAAAGTTTCCTGGGTCAGGTCTTCCGCCGCGTGCCGATCCTGAGTCAACTGATACAACCAGCGGTACAAACGTTCCCAATACCGCTCCACCAACTGAGCGAAGGCCGTACGGTCCCCCGCTTGAGCAGCCCGTATCCAGCCGGCTTCCTCGTCTACCCCACTCACCCGTGTACCGATCCTCGCCACCTGGCTGCCGCTGCTTGACCCGGCGACCGCTCCGTTCGTTCGCAACCCTTGCACTATCCAGTATATCCGCCATTCTCTGCCACGCGAGCAAACTTCTCGTTTCATCCCCTTTAAGGAGGGGATACCTCACCATTTGTAACGTGGCAACGATCACAGGCGTTGGCGCCGCCTGAGCGGCAAGCCCCTTGCTTCAAACGGGCGGACAGCGGAATGGTTGCAGCAGTTGCCTTATCCCGGCGGGCACGCGCGGCAGCCCCGTTGCACTTGTCCACGACCACGTCTTAAGCTCCGTACCGCTCTGTTGGCTAAGCAGCAACTCGTGGCTTTGGGCTTGGGCCGTACGAGCCAGACGATACCAATACCCCACCAGTTGTACAAACGCTTCGCGCACCGCTACGGGCATAGTGCCCTCCGGCGTGGTGTACACCACCTGCACCGCCCCGGGCCAATCACCCCCTGCCCCCTCCCCAGGCGGCAGAAACGGACCGTCTACCGATTCCACTACCCCGCGTTCCCGATGGAGCACAAAACTAGTCACCGGACGCTCCGTATACGGCCCGAACTGCCGCTGAGCATCCACTTTCAAGCTGATCAGGCTCTCCACCGGAAAGTTCCGCAAAAACAGCAATGCCTGACCAGCCGAATGAACCTCCGTGAACGTCCCCCCGTGCCAATTCCGCCCCGTGTACTCCGTGATCCACTCCCCCGCACCCGCCATCAGACGTTCCAGAAGAACGTCGCTTTCCGTACCCGTAATTCCTAGTGCCTGCTTCACCGTGGCCAAGGTTTCAAACATAAAACAATCTCCTGATAATGGTTAATAGACTGATAGAATAAAATTTTGACAATATTTTCGTTGTCAACGAAATTTAGAAGTAAAATTTGACATACAATTCAATTAACTGTTGTCCAAAATAGACAAGCGGTGCGGGGTGGAAGCCTCGTCCCCCTCGGCCGCGGACCACCCGCGCCCCTCTTGCCGATGGTGTTGCTTCCCCTCGCACCGCAGAGCCACTCATCTTCTGTGACATAAACTTGCCGTTGCTGCCTGTCCGTTTGGACGTCACGCTCAGGCAACAATCAACTGATCACACAGCACGAAGCTGGCGCTGTGGCGTGGTCCGGCGTCGATGTGCTGGATACCACGCAGTACGGTCTGATCGTTCTGCAAGGCACTATCGCCCAGGCCACTAGCCAAAAATTCCATGATGCCCAGCCGGGCAATGATCCAGTCCGGAAAATAGCCCAGTAAGATGTAGGTGAGGTTGGCCGCTGATCCTTTGGTGCGGGTGTTGGATACCTGGCTCGAGCGGACCACTTTAGTACCGAACAACCGTGGCGGATTCGGATCAGCCCCTTGAGCCTCGCGGAACAGGAAAGCCCCGCGATTATCGCCCGTACTGACTGCATCAGCACGTCGGTTCATCAGTGCCGCATACATGCTTTTGCGCATCACCCAGGCCGTCGGTGCTTCGATGGCATCGGGCAGGCGGCTTTCCATCAAGGCCACGTCCTGGGGCAGGAACAAATCGCCGTTGGCCCCGGGGGCCGACGCCGTATGAACCTGGAGATCCGGATAGGTCAGTAACCCCTGGATCTGGGTGCCGCCGCTCCCTTCCAGCATGGCCAGGTCCGCCTTGAGAGCGGCTGCCCGGGCCATGTCGTACCGCACCAGCCCTTCGGCACTCGGACTGGCAAACCGTAGCAACTCGTTGTTCAGGCGAACCAGCACGCCCAGCTTTTTGGCTTGCAGTTGTAACACGCCGGTGGCTGGCTGACTCTCCGGAATGCTCGTGCCTTCGCCTACCCAATAGGCCGTGCTAGCAGCCGTCAATTTGGGAAACTGCAACCGCCCATTAGGTGGCAGAGCAACCTCGCGAGCCCCCGCAGCGGAAAACACCTCCATGCTCCGCTGCAGATCGATCAACTCACCCAGAAACGGTGGAGCCACTAGCGTGCCCCCCGCGCTGTCCGACAACGTGCCCAACGCCTTGCCCCAGGGCAGACTGCGACGTCGCAACCACAGGGCCTCTTCCGGATCGTACCGCTCCACGCCCGCGTTGAGCTTCTGCCGCAATTCCTCCCGCAAGCGCTGTCCCAACGGCTCGAACGCCGGCAAATGCGCACTCGCCAGCGGCACCAGAAACGACTGCTGCCCCTGATGCGGGACAAACCCATACCCGCCATACAACTGCCGCAACTGCTCATGCACCTGGATTTCTTCCTTGGCCTGCTCCGGACCGACATAACCCAGCGCAAAGGCCGCTGCCTTCAACACAGAATAGCCGGCGGAATCCTGCAGCACCGGCCCACTGGTAACCCACGGCAACCGCCGCTCTACTCGTCCAGCTCCGCTCAGACTCTGCGACGCTTTCGTCACCGCCGTCCGTGCCTCCTGCTCGATAAACCTCACCAGCTCTTCCCGGCTGTGGAACTTGTCCGCCGCGGCACCATCGCCGCTCATCATCGTACTCATCGTCAACTCCTCCTTTCGCAGGCACCATGACACCATGGCACCCACAACCCACGAAACAGCAAAAACGAACCACTCACCGATTCACCTCGGTCTGGCTTCATACTTGACACCAAGTCTGTTTTAATAAATTAGTTCATTATAAAAAATTGTTTATATTTCGGATATTTGTCAATCAAACTCACCAGGCTTCGAGTCGCGTATCTCTATTGGGAGAGGGAAAATGATACAGCGGGGCCAGCACATCGTTGCAGCAGTGACGCAACCAGCGTAGTAACTGGCGGTCGCGGATCCATCCCTTTTCCAGGGCCACGGTCAGCGCAGCGGGATTTTCAGGGATTGGCACCGCTGAATATTCCAGCAGATCCCAACTGAGGATTCGCAGACCCGTGGAACCATCCGCGCGGGTGTGGCGTTCCACCTCGCGGGGAATGAACCCGATTGACCAGGCACGCAACACACCCTGGTCGTAGAGCCGGAAAATATCCTCGGCCAGGGCCACGCCACGGGCAAAGCGGGTCTCCGCCACAATCCGCCGCGGCTGGATGTCCAGCCATTGACACGTACCGATAGGTGGGAACGGACCCCGCTGATGGGCCCACAGCACCACCGGATTGAGCATGTACTCCTCCAGGTTGCGCAGACCGGTAGGCTCGACCACGTCGCCCGCCCGATCCGGATCGGCTGTGCTGATTACTGCCCGGACGGTATAACGGTGCCGATCGACAGCCAGCGTCCGCGCCGCTGCTTCCGCGCGTGTCAGAGGCATGGTGTGGTCTCCTTTCTGTTTAGTCGGCCCCGGCCGGCACTTCCTCGCCGCTTAGGGGAACGTAGTCTTCCCCGCATGTCGACAAGGAGGGCACTGCCGCACTAACCCTCGACCAGGCCTGCACCGCTGGTCCGATTTTTCCGTCCTTGGTCTCCAGACTCTCAACTGGCTGGTGCCGCTGACGTCGGCGCCTTTTTCGACCCACCGAGGCCAGCGGTGCCAGTTCCCGCGGCACCAGTGGCTGGTCAAAGCGAGGATCCGCCAAAGGTTTCCAACCGCGGCCACGCCGGATCTCATTGATACTCCGTAACCCCCAACGCATATCCTGTTCGTCTTCCTCTCGTTGCTGTTGCCGCAACCGCGGCGAACAGTCCGGGAATTCGATCCAGATATCCTGAGAAAAACGTGATGCCAAGTGGCGAGTTAAAATTTGTCCAATTAAATCTAGTTTCGGCTGGATGGTACCTTCGCAAAACATGACACGGGCTCCAAGCCAGATGTCCGCCCCTAGTCCCATGTTCTCGACTATTCCCGTCACGGGCGGCGGCACCCGGTAGATAGCAAAAATCTCCTCGCGCGTCATGCGGGCGGAATTGACAAAATCCATCTCAGCGGGTGTTAGCGTCCAGGGACTAGCACGCAGTCCCTGCTCGAGCACCAGTGGTCGATACCAGCTTTCGCGTCCTTGGAATTTTGCTTCCAGCCGCTCCTCCAGGCGGGCCACCGTCTGCTCCGTCAGCATCTGCTCCGTCTGCAACACGATGCCCGGCCGTGGTCCGGCCTGAAACGTCTGATAGCGTGCTTTGAGCAACTCCGTATTAGCATCAATCGTCAAAGCATTGGCTTTTAATGGAGACAGACCGTAATGAGGATCTAACGGATTGGGGTATTTCAGATGAATGATTTCCTCGGTGGTGAATAGTTCCGCTGGCCGACCGGGTGCAGCCACCTCGTACCCACGCACAAACTGGCGGGCGTCCGGTATGATTCGGACCCATGCTGCCGGGATGATCCACAACTCCACCGGTAGCCAGTCCTCGCCCTGCGGTGCCTGCACCACATACCAGTAGGCGTTGCCCGTCAGTTCGAGATAGACCACGGTTAGGTACCACAGCTCCCATGGTGTCAACCAGGGATTGGGATGGTGCAACAACCGGCACAGTGGGTGGTGCTGCGGCAACGGCAACTGTTCATCGTCGGCTGGTCCCGTGGAGCGGAACACCCGCGGTTGATAGCGAGCGGCCTCCTGGGCGATTGTGTGAACCGCAACGTAGACCCAGGAACGGAAATTATGCAGTTGCTCGACCGGGTTGTCGTGCCACCAGCCGGCTGCTGACCAAGGCCAATGCCCTCCGCTACTGCGTCGAGGCCAACGTGGGCGAGACCGACTGCTTTTCCACCACTGCCAGATACGTCGCCACATGGCTCGTTCCCCCTGCGAGTGCTGAAGTACCCCGGCGACGACGCCTACCGCGATAGCCTGCCCGCCTCATCAAGCCAGCGTTGACGCAACCGCCCAATCAACTCCTCCAGGGCGGCTTCGCTGCCCGCAAGCGTTTCGGCAGATGTTCCACTGGGTTCTTCTTTCCTTCTTCGCCGTCGGGACTTCCCCTGAGGATCGACAGCCGGAGCCACCTTGCGGTACCCCAGGCAATGCAGCACATACAGGACCTCACACCACGTCGGATAACGCCGACCCTGCCGCTTCTGGTACAACGCCATCGCCCGCAAAAATTCCTCCTCATCTGGCCGATAACCAGAACCGGTAAAATTCTCGTCATATGCATTTGACGGAAGAAGCATTCTTGTTCTCCTGTTCTAAGTGTTCTTTTTATCAGTATAGTATACATATGCACAAAAAAGCGACCGTGTCAACCGGAAATGGAAATTTTTTCAGAAAAATTTTTCAGCCCGGTTGATCCCCAGGCAATCCCTCTACTAACAGAGGGGCCGCCGGTCAGAATGAATGGCAATCGATAGGCGTCTGATATACTCCATGTGACTCTCACAGCATGGTTGAGGGCATCTCCGCCTCTCGCCTGATTCCTGCTAGAGCGCGGTCAACAACCGTCCCGCGGTGAAAAGTCTACCTTAATATAAATGGAGGAGGTCCTCCCGTGCATCCGCCGAGGAAAAGGTACTCTCCGATGGCATGAGTTTTCCGATGCGTTGCGAGGGGAGGGTGAGCGGACCGGATACGCTTTTTAGGCACTCCAGGAACAGCCCATACTTGTCATCGTGATGAAGGGAGCCCGGCCATATGTGGACCCGCGTAAGGACGTGTAACGGTGTTTGAACCGGCACCAGCGAAATGGAGACAAGCAATGACTAGTGACTCGACGGAATGGACCAGACCACCCCGCCTGGTACTGGCCAGCCAGAGGGGAAACAGGAGATGGTTGCTGCTGCTTTTGGCTTGGCTAGGGGGGGTGGCCAGCGGACAGCCGGTGGAAGAGGCACCGCCGCCGCGGCCTCTCTATGAGTTCCGGCAGCAGCATGACCCCTATGGGATTGGCAAATTTTACATGGGTCGCGAGATCGCCCGGGTGATGAGCTATCGCGGTGCCGGCTGGCTGGAGCGCCCCGAACGGATCAAGGAAGAGGAACCGGAAAAACTACTCGCCGCCTTGGAACTGAAGGATGGACTGATAGTTGCTGACGTGGGTGCGGGCAGTGGCTACCACACCGTCCGCATCGCACCGCGTGTGGCCCCACGCGGCAAAGTACTGGCCTGTGACATCCAGCAGGAAATGCTCGATCTGATCACGGCCAAGGCCCAACGCTTGAAACTTACCAATGTCGAAACAATCCGTGGTACACCGACCGATCCCAAACTGCCTCCCAATCACGTTGATCTGATTTTGCTAGTTGATGTCTATCATGAATTCGAATTTCCTTACGAAATGATGGAAAAACTGTTGCACGCCCTTAAAACCGGCGGACGGATTGTTTTTGTCGAATTTCGCCTGGAAGATGACCGTGTTCCCATTCTGAAGGTGCACAAAATGAGCGAACGTCAGTTGCTGCGAGAGATGAATCTGTTTCCGCAGTTGGAGCACGAGCGAACGATCGGCACCCTTCCCTGGCAGCACATTGTGGTATTCCGCAAGCGTCCGGTTCCCTGACAGAGCAGGGGAGCAGGATGGCACCTTTGCCGGATATGTTGGAATCCGTTTCTCACTTGGTAAGCGTTGTTTTCACGGATCGGCCATTCGACACAAACGTGCCCCTACCCGACAAGGGACAAATCCGCTACGCTCACTGCACAGCGGTCATAACGAAGTTCCGCTAAGGCTGCCGGGGGCTAGCAGGTCCAGCGTTGCAGAGGCCAGCCACAGCGGGAACAACCGGGCCAACCGCTTGATCAGCACTGTCACCAGGAGTTGTCGTAGAGGAGCAGAGATCATGGCGTATTTTCCGGACATACCCAAGATCCAGTATGAGGGGCCGGAAACGAAAAATCCGCTGGCTTTCCGTCATTACAATCCGGACGAGCTAGTAGAAGGCAAGCCGATGAAAGACCATTTACGGTTTGCTGTGTGCTACTGGCACACGTTCCGGGGAACGGGTAGCGATCCGTTTGGTCCGGGCTGTGCCATCCGTCCCTGGGAGGACGGCAGCGACTCGCTGGAAATGGCTTTGAAACGGGTAGACGTCGCTTTTGAGTTCATGGAAAAGCTAGGCGTTCCCTTCTACTGTTTTCACGACCGCGACGTGGCCCCTGAAGGAGCAACCCTGGCAGAAACCAACCGCAACCTGGACGTGGTCGTGCGTCGGTTGAAGGAGCAGCAACAGCGGACGGGCATCCGCCTGTTGTGGGGCACGGCCAATCTGTTCAGTCATAGGCGATATGTCCACGGGGCGGCTACCAGTTGCAATGCCGACGTATTCGCCTACGCTGCTGCCCAAGTGAAAAAGGCCATGGAGGTCACCCTGGAGCTGGGCGGCGCCAATTATCTGTTCTGGGGCGGCCGTGAAGGATACGTCACCTGGATGAACACGGACATGAAGCGGGAACTGGACCATTATGCCCGCTTTTTACACATGGCCGTTGAGTACAAAAAGAAGATCGGTTTCACCGGACCGCTTCTGATCGAGCCCAAACCGCACGAACCGACCACTCATCAGTACGATTTCGATTGTGCCCACGCCTTGGCGTTTTTGCGTACCTACGGCCTGGAGAAGGAATTCCGCTTCAACGTGGAGACTAATCACGCCACTTTAGCCCGGCATACCATGGTGCACGAACTGTTGTATGCCAGTCTCCATGGCATGCTCGGCTCGATCGACGCCAACCGGGGCGACCTGCTGCTGGGGTGGGACACCGACCAGTTCCCCACCGATTTGTATCTGACCACCCAGATCATGCTGGTAATCTTGCAACAGGGTGGGTTAGCGCCGGGCGGACTGAATTTCGATGCCAAGGTGCGGCGGGAAAGTTTCGAGCCAGTGGATCTGTTCCACGCCCACATTGGTGCCATGGATGCCTTTGCCCAGGGCCTGAAGATTGCCGCGGCCATCCGTCGCGACGGCTTGCTGCAGGAGTTTGTGCGCCAGCGCTATGCTTCGTGGGATAGCGGCATCGGGGCCGACATCGAGAGCGGCCGGGCCAGCTTCGAAAGCCTTGAGGCTTACATCCTGGCCAAAGGTGATGCCGCACCCAATCTTTCCGGCCGACAGGAATATCTGGAAAATGTACTCAATCGCTACTTCCGTTGAGGCGTTGCTGGACCTCCGGGTGACCAGACACAGTCAGAAATAGAGGGTGGTAGTTCCGGCGACGTTCATTGTTCAGACATCGGCCGGCCAGAAAGGCAGCCAGTCCACCTACCAGTCTTGTTAATGATCGTTATATTCAGAATGGGTCCAGCGTTTACATTCCGAAACAGAGGGTGCTGCTTTTGATCCTCAGGGCCACGGAGCGGTTGAACGCTGGCCCTGTTGGTAGCCGATTCCCAGGGAGTTGCCATCATGCCAACGCTTAGCCCTAAATATCTGCGTCAATTATTGCAAGCTCAGGAAGTTCCCTGTGTTTCGATCTATCTACCGACACACCGGACCTACCCGGAAAATGAGCAGGATCCGATCCGGTACAAAAATCTGGTCAAGCAGGTAGAGGATTCGCTGGCCAGAAGCTATACACCTCGGGAAACGGAGGAGCTGCGTCAGAAGTTGCACCAGCTGGCGACTAATGCTTTGTTTTGGCGACATACCCTGGACGGCACGGTGGTGCTGGCTTCGCCCCAGCGGTTCGATGTGTTCACGTTGCCACGCACCATGCCCGAGCGAGCGGTAGTGGCTGATTCCTTCCATGTCAAGCCCTTGTTGCGGTACGTGCAGTCGGCTGATCGCTTCCGCGTGCTGGCGTTGTCCCGCGAGCGTGCAGCGCTTTACGAAGGCAACCGCTACAAACTGGATCCGCTCACCGGCAACGGCTTCCCCGTAACGTTAACAGAAGTACTGGGGACAGAGCTGACCGAGCCCCACCGGGACCGCCATTCCTCCAACGCCGGTCATCATGCCATTGCCCATGGCAGCGGCTCGCGCAAAGACGAACTGGACCTGGACACCCAACGATTCTTCCGGGCAGTGGCCGACCGCTTGCCCAGTAACGGTGTACCGATCGTGCTGGCCGCTTTGGCCGAGCACCAATCCCCCTTTCGGGCTGCCTGTCACCGTAACCACGACGTGCTGCCGGAAGGGGTGATCGGAGATCCTTTTCATCTGAGTCCGGAAGAACTATTAACTCGTGCCTGGAAGGTGGTCGAACCGCTGTATCTGCAGCGGTTGCAGAAGTTGTGCGAGGACTTTGGTACCGCCTACAGCCGTGGCGCGGGCGCCGCCGACCTGGCCGATGCTGCCCACGCGGCCGTAGCGGCCCGCATCGGTGTATTGCTGGTCGATGCCGACAAGGTCGTCCCTGGTGTTATCGATCCGGTCAGCGGCGACCTGCGCCCGGCCGAGCTGGCCGATCCTAAAGTGGACGATGCCTTGGATGACCTGGCGGAAATGGTCTTGCGTACCGGCGGCGACGTTGTTGTCGTCCCCGCGGAACGGATGCCCACCCAAACCGGTCTGGCTGCCATCTTCCGCTACTGAACTGAACCTGCCAGGCCCGACGTTGCGGCGGCCAGTACCGCGTCACGGTGCCTGCCGCAAGCGGCATACTGGTCGTCCCCGCTTGGACTGCAGCTTGCCTGCGAGGAACGCTTCACATGGTCAAGCAACACTCTCCCCGCTTCCTGCAACTGGTGGCCGAGGCGAAAAGCCGTATCCGCGAATGTTCCGTGGAGGAAATCCGTCAGCGGATCGACGCTGGCGAGCGTCTGGTTCTGATCGACGTGCGGGAGGAAAGTGAATACGCGGCCGGCCACGCGGTGGGGGCGATTCATTTGAGCAAGGGCGTGATCGAACGCGACATTGAAAGCAAGTTTCCCGACCCCCACACGCCGCTGGTCCTTTACTGCGGTGGTGGCTACCGCTCGGCTCTGGCTGCCGATAATCTCCAGAAGATGGGGTACACGAATGTGGTCAGCCTGGCCGGGGGGTGGCGGGCCTGGGTACAAGCAGGCCTGCCCGTCGAACATGGATCAGCGCCGGCCAACCTGCACGGCTGATCGGGCATGATCCAGCGTCCCTGTCTCCAATGGCCAATCCGATTCAATTGGACCAATTTGACTTACCGTGGATCTTCTTTGCCCACTGTCGTGAACGGGTCACACTCCCGCGTTTTCTTCGAGCAATCCCCTTTGCCAGGCTCGTCGTACGCCATACCGCCACACCCAGTCGGCTCCGGCCAGCAACAGCAAGGTAGTCAGGGCAAGATATCCAGCCACGGCAGCGGTGCTGTAGTGGCTCAGCGGCCCTTGCAAGGCCTCGGGCAATGGTCCCAGCAGCGCCCGACGCATCCCTTCCACCCACCAGGTGGTGGGTAACACCACCGCCAACCCTTGCAGCCAGCCCGGCAAGATACTCAGAGGGTACAGCACACCACTGAGGAGATACACCACGCCGGCCACCCCTTCGCTCAAGAACATGCCCTGCCGGGACAGATTCAAGCAGATTCCTGCCAGGATCTGTCCCCCCGCCCATAGCACCCCTATTCCCAATAGCCCAAAGAGAGTCAGCCAACCGGGTTGCACCGTTACTTCCTGACGCAGTTCGGCGAACAGGACCAGGCCGACCGTTACGTTGGCTAGGGCTCCGACCGCTCCTTCCACTACTCGGGCCAGCCCCCGACCGGCGACGTAAAAGCGGAAATCGCCCGGACTGATGTAAACGTATTTCAACATGCGATAATGCTCGCGATCCCGGATGACCGCATAGCTGAGGCCAAACATGACCAGCCCGACCAGGCTATAGACCGCGTTGGAAACGTAGACAAAAGGAAGGAATTCGGCAGGCACTCGTCCCGGCACAGCGGCCCGGGCAGCATAAAACATGCAGGCCAGTACCAGAGAAGCACAGATCGGCTTGACAAATACGTAGACGACAAACACCCACGGTCGGGCCCAATTCGTTTCCAGTTGCCAGCCGAGCCAGAAAGCTAGCATCAAGGTCCGCCACCGGTTCATTGCTCGTTCCCGCTCTGCTAGCTCGGTTCTACTTCAGGCCAAAGTCTCAGCCGCTTTGTCCTTGCCGTTGCCGGGGGGCTATTCTGTCGTTCCGTGTTCGCATAGGAGCCGGCCGGCGTATCGCTTCACCCTCTTGTCGGTATGATAGGGCCACTGTGTCAGCAAAACGGTCCGTCTAAATGCAACTCTCCCATCACATGAATGAACTGACTGACGGAAACGCGTGACAACCATGCATCCGTTGCATGACGATGGCCGCTCCAGGCGTGCACCTGGTCAGGATAAGCCCGGGGACGTCAGGGAGATCTTCTCCCTGGTCCAAACAAACAAAAAAATGACCAGCTAAGGTGGCTCAGAAACTTCAGCCAATCAGGTGACCGTTGCGGGTGACCAGACATACCGGTTCAGCAACCAAATACTCAGACCGATGAGCAAGCCGATGTGCAAAACGAGAACAGCTTGTTCAGCTAACGAAGTGGGCCAAATGTTTTGACGAGCTCGTTGCCAATTGCGGGTGTTCTCCTGCCAGTTAACGTAACGAGGACGACGTTTGCTGTACTCCGTTTCCACCAGAAGAGGGGGATAACGATTCATCAGGACTGACAATCCGAGTAGTTGAAGGTAGTAGCCACGCTGCTGGCTATCGGGAGCCTGATCGATTTGAGTCAGCAGCACCTGATCACCCCACCTCTGCTTTTGCAGACGTCGGCCCAGACTCCGCGACGCCCAGTTCAACCAGACTTGACTGGCCCAGGATCTGAAGGACCACCACCACCAACGGATCAAGCGCCCCAGACAGATAACGACACCAAATAAAAGGAATGACAGGATTTTCATGGTACGGGACACCTCTTGGAATGCATACGGTCAGACACGGGCTGTGTACTTTCTCCCAAAAGGTTCAGCGGGGTCGGTAGGCCAAGCGGGCCTTGCGAACTTCCTTGTCGATCCTGGCATAAAGCCGCAAACAACGGACCACCTGGCCGGGCTGGCCCCCATAACGCATCTCAACGTCCTCGTCGGGATCGGTGTAGCTCACACAATCCCGGTACTGGCCGTTGGGCTCCTTGAAAGTCAGGTTCAGATTTTGCTCAGACGCCAGTTGGTAGATGGTCGTCATGCACTGCCGCGAGTGCTTGCCCACAGCCGCAAACAGCGAATCGGGATGAGGAACCGGATCATACATCAGGCTGTTGATCCCCTCATCCAGTTCTAGCCATTTTATCACCACATTCCTAATTTCGTTCCGTTCGACGGCTTCTTGCAAAGCAGCGAAGCAGGTGATGAGGGCCTCAATGTAACGGTTACGGGAGTCATCGTCAAACGGGCGGAGGCCGAAGCGGTTAATCGGATGCCAGGCATAGTGCAGCAGGGGATCGTTTTCGATGAACCACAATGCGGCGGAACAAGCCCGAGCCATCCCTTGGAGCAAGGGGTGATCGCCAAGTCGTAATGGCAGGCGTTGGTCAAGGGCCGCTCCCGGATCCATCCGGACGACCGGGGCATCGGTTTTGTCGATTGGGGGGAGCAACAGGGCAGTCCGCGGACCGGCAATGGGGACTTGTGGGTGTTCCCGTAGCTCACCCGCCAACTCCCGCCATTGCCGCTGCCATCTCTCCGCCACCTCGGCGGCAACACGATGCGTCACTAACCACAACACTTGCGGTAAACTTTCCCCTGCTGCCTCCGGCACCACCTGCCCGACCCACTCCTTCCACTCCTTCGTCTCCGACCATTTGGCCTTCAGCTTCTGCCAGTCGCCATTCCCTCCTCCACCGGACCCCTCAGCCGCTGCCTTTACACCCTCCCGCGACATCACCAGACCAGCCGACACCTCGGCACCAGCCGCCCCCCACACACCGCTCCACGTCTCCTTATCAGCCGCTCCCCACACACCGCTCAACGCCTCCTTATCAGCCGTCCCCACCCCACTCGTCACTTCCTTCTTCAAAACCTCCAGCAATCGCTGCATCCGCACCGCCGCCGGATCCCCGGGATAATGCCGTAAACCATACTCCACCTGGGCCATCAAACCGGCCACGCCACTGGCTACCAACCGTTGCAGCGGCGTCCCACCTTCACCTAGCCTCACCAACTCCCCCAACAACTGCCCGAACTCTTCCCACAACGCCTTCATCAGTGCCACCCCGAAAATGGATCCCGGTCCTCCGTCTGTTCACGCTTATTCAGTTCCATGGGTAAACGCAGGACGTAACCGGGATGCTCCCACATCTCCTTTGGCTCCGATGTCTCATAATAATGGGGTTCCCCATTGTGCAACCGCAATACCCCTTTCTCATCCAAGCTCATGCGATAGCGCCGACGCAACGCCCACTTGCTACCCGCACGCTCCAGCAATCCCGCAGGGATCCACGAACCCTGACCATCAGCCTCTCGCTGACGCACCCACACCGACAACTGATTGTCCTCCTGCGGAAAATGCTCCACGTACTTTTTGCTGAGCACGCCCCTTACCAGTCCCTCACTCCTACCCACCGTATGAAAAACAACATTCAAGCGTTGCCCCGCCTCAAACAAGGTTACCGTGGGCTGTTGCAAGGTGCCCACACCAATGTCCCACTGCAACACCCCCTGACTGCTGAACAACGCTACTAATGTCGGTGCAGCCGTAGCAGAGACCGACGCCGGTGCCCTGCTGGCCGTCCCCCGCCCTAACAATCCCTTCAGACGGGCCATAATCGTCTCGTGAGAACTAGGTAGCGCCAGCTGTGGCTCATCGCCCCGTAACCGATAATGCGGTCCCGTATTAGCACCATCCCGCCGATACATTAACACCTGAATGTTCAGACGATGGTCAACCTCGTACTGATAACGGATCTGCTCCTGCCATTGCTGGTCGCTGCTCCCCAACTGATTGGCTAGCTCCTGGGCATGGAAACTGCCCCAGGGCAGTTGTTGAGTGGTGGCATAGTCTTCCCGATAGAAATCGACGGTCAGGGCAGCTCCTTCCCACTTGCTCCGAGCACAACTACGCTGCTGATCGGCTGGTAGATCGTCACCGTAGATCTCCAGCAACTCACAACCCCTCTGAAAGATAAGGTGTTTTGATCCATCCGGCAAACGAATGTAAAATGTACAGGGTAGATAGCAGAACAAATTGTTAATATCGAAGTAAATGAAGTTGACACCGCGACGCAGAAGATCTTTGGAGTCCTCGGGAGCAAAACGGCTCCGCCGGAGCAATTCAGCGTAGCAAGCTCCCAGGACGGTGGACAACTTGGCATACTCCGGCAAAAACGTCACCCGCTCCGGATTCCACACAAACTTGTCCGACTGGGAAAAAACCTGGCGAATCACCTGATCCACCAGCCGCAAATGACACGACTGACCCGACAAAATCAACCAGTCTAGCTGTTCACCTTCTGGTAAAGTCTGCACCACCGCATGCGCTATCTTGACCGCCTCCTCCACCACTGGTCGTATACACTTTTCCACCTGCTCCCGGTTCACCTGAATTTTGACCAGATTGCCGATATCCTTGGCACCCCACCGCGACGCTAAGCGCGCCAAAAGCCGCCCTTTGCGGTCCCCATCTGCAATGTAGACCTGTTGCAGGGAATCTTCTGACTTGGCCCGACCTCCTAACTGCTTTTTGATGTCCTCGGCCAGGTCCCACAAGTTGTAGAAACAATGCAACCGCAACGACTGTTCCTCTGCCGACCCCGCTTCCCGCCAACGCGTCGGAAACACCTGGTCCATCAACTGCGTCGCCTCCCGCCATAGCTGCGACCGCACGTCCGGATTCTCACGCTCCACCACCTTCTGCAACCACCCAGATTCGTATTTGCCCCCCTTGCGGGCCTCCTCCGGAAGCTGCGTCTGCAATATCTCCTTCAGCTTCGCACTACCAACCTTGTCCTGCTGGGCCAAACTCAGCAACTGATCAGCGATCATCGCCTTGAGCAGATAGAACAGCCGCAGGGTCATCAGCTCACCCCCCAACTGCATGTGCCCCGTGGCTCCCAACAACCGCGGCGTGATCTTGTAATACCTACCTCCTGCTCCCCGCGACTCGCCTGCTGCAAAAACCCTCTCCTCCGTCAATGTCAACCGAATCAACGCAATGTCGGTCGTCCCCCCGCCTATGTCCAACACCAAGGCGTTCTGCGACCAACTTCCCTCTCCACGCAGCCGCGACCGCGCCTTGAACCGCTCCATTCCCAACTCCGGCATCGACGTATACTCGCGGAAAAAGTAAAAGATCGCTGCCGCAATCGCTTCATCGTAATCCGTCCGTATGTCAGCAATCCCCAGATTCTGCACCAGCTTGTGGATATTTTGCCGCACCGCAGGCGGGGCCACTGTCGGATAAGTGACAATCACCCGCCGGATCGGCCCCTCGCTGAACCGCTTGTCGTCTCGCCGGGCCGCATCACACAGCTCCAACAACTTCTGCCAACCCGCCCGCATCAACTCGTCCACACTGATCTGATACTGCCGGTTGCCGTCCAACTGGATGCGAAAACCTCCATGATCCGTGCCAAAAAACCGCTTCGGCGACGGCGGAAACCGCTGCAGCAGCGACACCACCGTCTGCGCATCCGCCCGATCAATCGCCGCCAGCTTGTTCTTATGCGCCTGCCGACCCAGCCTGATCACCGGCCAGCGATCCTGCGGATTGTTAGCCGACACCTGCACATCACACACCTCTATGTCGCTGGGCACCAGCTGCTCCCGCGTATCCAAATTAATGTTCATCGCGAATAAGTTGAACCGCTGCAACGGCGGAATACGCAACGCTGCCCGATACATCTTGTACAACGCCCCCGTCACCGCACGCCGCAGTCGCTCGCTTTGCAGTGGCAAGGACAACTCCATCTGATACAGCAGCTGATGCAACGCCGGCGGATCCTGCGGCTGACGCAACCAGGCACACACCTGGCGGGTATCATGCAGACCCAGACGCTGAACGATCAACTGTTGCCAGCGTTGCCACTCGGGCTGCAGTTCCTGACTTGCCCGCCCCAACGCCTCGGACACCCCCTGACTGAACCATTCCTCCAACCGATCACACAAATACTCCTCCTGCTCCTGGGAAAAACCTTGCGTCGGTATGTATTTCCAGGTGTCATATACGGCCACCGTGGAATTTGATGTGCCGAAGTCCAGGGCCACCAAACCGGGGAACACCTTGTTAGGTGCCTCCAGATGCAATAACCACTGCTGCGGCTTCGCCCCTGCCAACTCCGTCACCACCGGTATCTTCAAGCCCCCATCCACCTCGCCAATCACCTTCTTGACTAAATCCGATAACCGCAAATCAATCGCCCAGGAATAACGCACCACCGTTGCCGACACCACACTCTGCTGCACCGACTCGCTCAAACAACGCTGCAGCTTCTCCCGCAACTCCTCCACAACATTGGTCAACTGGGGCAATACCGGATCCTGCGGACTGACCACTGTCTCCGGATACCGCAAACGCAGTCGCGGTGCCGTGCGCACAGGCCGGTTGGTCGAGCGCACCTCAATCACCTGCATACTGACCTTTCCTATCAACACCACCAGTTCCTGCGTGTGCACCGTCAAACTGCACACATCCGGAACCGAACCGGCATACAGCTCACACGTTTCCTCCACAAAGTAGATTTGTTCCCTTTGTCCTTCGAGCAGTGCCTGAGGCCAGTAGTAGACACGTACCTTAAGTTCAGCAGCCAAATCCGCAGACAGGGGGATGTTAGCCCACACACGGCTAGCGGCCCAGGAGCGTGCCTGCGTCAAATGCACTGGCGTGTTCAACCGCCACAAGTGGTAGGCGGCCTGCAATCGCTTCACCAGGTTCTCGGGAGTGCCCTGCACCGTTACTTCCACTTGTTTGATCACCACCTGCGGCGCGAGAGGTTCCAGAACGATCTCTGGACAAATCCACAATTCGCCCTCCTGACGCAGGGGAAAGCGACGCAATCGCGCTCCCGATTCGTCCAGGAATGAGATCTTGACAGCTTTGGCTGTTTGCGCCTCGGGTGGTTCCACAATGACCGCCCATTGCATTTGCTCGGACTGCGACTTGGTGCTCATGGCTCAGTCACCTCAGCTTTGGGGTATTGCGGGGCTGCTCCACGGCGGAAGATCGCTTGTGGTCGTCACACGACAAGGCAACGCCCATGCGGTTACCACCACCAACACAGCCCATCGTCGTTGTCTGACCTCATCTCTCCTGGGGATCCTTATGCGGCGATGCCGTCGGATTTTGCGGCTTGTGCTCCGCCTTGACTAAACAAGCCGTTACTCTGCTGAAACACGGTTGCTAGCCGTCTGAGCTATCGTTCCACTGGGTGTCTTCTTTTCGTCCCTCATGTTCTGCTGGTCAGCAGAATCAAAACTATCTGCCAGTTGGGCCAATCGACGCAACTCCACCCAGGGATCTGTAGTCTCTTGGCTTGGATCAACCGCTGGATCTTGTGCCAAGGTTTGCAGGACCAACGGTGAAGAGGCAGCGGAGGTCAGCTTGTCACACATTTCCTGGAGTGTCCGGGCGATTTGCTGGATTGCGAACTGAATCAGGCCATTGAGGACCTGAGCCGTCTCGATCAGCAGGCTTTCCAGCAGGCAGTTGCGCAGCCGGATAATCATTGCTTGATGAGACAAATATGGCTCCGGCTGATATTCCTTGGGCAGCTCGGTCAGTTCCCGGGCCCAAGCAAACAAGCGACCGCCCTTCTGATCCCCGGTCTGACCGTTTTCTGCCCGCGTCAAGGGGAAAAAGAAGGCCGGATCGACCGAAAACTGACGTTCTGCCAGATGCTGACGGCCAAGGCGACCCTCGGGTTTGAACAACAAACCCTTGAGAGCGACAGGTTTAAGGGCATAGTGCAATGCCACCACCAGATTACGTCCCTGCTCCAGACGGAGCCGCTGCAACTCCTCTTTCAAACCTGGCCGCGACACAGCCTCCTGGAGTA
Source organism: Gemmataceae bacterium (assembly GCA_025055795.1). Taxonomy (GTDB): domain Bacteria; phylum Planctomycetota; class Planctomycetia; order Gemmatales; family Gemmataceae; genus Thermogemmata. The sequence continues at coordinate 14,216 of JANWVV010000035.1, read as the reverse complement.
CGCCCTGGAAGGGAATAACCGCTCGATGCAGTAGATCCAACCAATGGTCCACCCCTTGATCCACTAGCTGGATAGCAAACTCAGTCAGCTTATCAAAGGAACGGGCAAATGGTTCGAAGAAATCCTCGCTGCGGTCCGGCAATCGCTGGACAGAGTCGTCCGTCCCGTCATCGTCATCCAAGCCGGCAAACACACTCTGTTTCGCGTCGGGTGCGGGGGGACGAATGCAACCATTTTTGACGTGTTTCCACAGGCAGCGCCATTCCGGCCATTCGAAAACGCGGAAAACCACCTCCTGCTGCAGAACTTCATCGAGCGGCCGCTCGACACCTTCATGAACAACGGTCAAATTCTGTTCGCTTTCCAGCTTGTCTTTCCACTCCCGGTACAACGTTGCCAGTTCTCGCAGTTCCTGCTCTATCAGTTGGAGGCGGTCCTCGGAAGGGCATCCCGAGATCGTCGAGGGGGTAGGCACAGCGCTATTCAATTCACGTAAGGCGGACCGCAATTTTTCAGCGGTTATCTTAATGTCCTTGTGGCGTTGGGCTAACCCGTGATTCTGGACGTGATGCAGGATGAGGCGTCGCAACTGGCTGATGCCTCCGTCCTGAGAACATTCGTCCAACCACCGGAGGATGGCAGCCCAGCGGCTTTTGCCATCGCGCTGCGAGGACAGAGCGGGCCTGAAACGCCGCACCAGTCGTTGCCACTTTTCCAGCGTGTGCTTTGCTTTGGCGGCTAATTCCGCATCCTGGAAAAAATTCCGGTTCTGCTGTTCCCCGATCACTTGTTTGTCTTTGAGGAAGTGGAGATGGTACAGGGGGGAAGCCAGCACAATGCGGTCCCAACGGTTGCGGGCGGCCAGCGATTCGGCCCCCGTCACACAGGTCCTCAGAACTTTCAACTCCTGCAACAGGTTCTCCATTACCCCCTCGGCCGTCCGCGGATCCTCCACCAGCGGCCCTTCCAGATATTCCTCGAGCTTGCCGGCCTCTCCTTCACTTTGCAACGGCAGTTGATCAAAGCGGCCCACCACTACCAGCACCATGTCACGCACGTCCTGGCCGTCTCGGTGCTTCTGCAACTCGTCATACAATTGAGGTCCCATGTTGTTGCCGGGCCGCATGCCGTTAAGAACAATCAAAATTGTGTGAACCTGTTTCAGCTCCCGTAAACAGAGGAAGCGGTCACGGATGCCGGAGGATTCGGAGCCTAACCCGGGAAAGTCCAGCAGGCAGAAGTGTTCGGTTCCCATTTCGGCCGAATAGTCCCACACCTGGCGGGAGACTGCCACTTCCGTGCTCACCTGATGGATCAGCGAGAAGGCTTCCTGCAAGAGGCGATCCGACAATTCGGCGGGACGACTCTTTAGCCGGCCTGGTCGCGGCAGCTCCTCAAAGTCGATGTTCTGAACCCCTTTGCTGGCGACTGACAGTTGCAAACCGCTTCGTATCACCTCAGCGGCAACCTGATACTCGCCCGGCGTCGAGCACAAGATGTGACCATAAGCCGTATACGCCCGCACAAAGTGGATCAGCTCACGGAGCAGACTCCGCCAATTGGGATTGTTGCTGGCCTTCCAGCTCTTCTGAGCCCACTGCTCGATCTTGGGCCACTGGCTGGTCGGATCGTTGCTGATCTCGTTCAGGTGATCGATCAGGTCGGGGCGGAGTTGAGCAATCCTGGCCTGTTCCACCGCATGTTTGAGCATGTAGTCGAGACATTCGAAAAAGCCCGGTTCGTCCAGGAACTGGACGCGAAAATGCGTCGGCGGGGCTAAGACTGGTCCCTCCTCACAAACCCGTATGTGAATGGCCGTCACGTTGCCCGTGGTCGGCAGCTCGGAAACCGGCAGCACGTCCGTATAACCAACTAGACTGTTCAAAAGCAGCGTTTTGCCAGCACTGAACTCTCCAACTATACCGATTTTCACTGGAGAGGCGGCTTGTTTTTCCAGCTGGTCTGCTGCCTGACTGATTTTTTCCAGGATGGATTTGTACGGCGGCTGTGCCCCTAGCTCGCTCTCCAGCAGTCGCTTTGCCTCGTCTCGGACCTGGCGGGCCCGCTCTTCGTAATCTTTTAACTGCAGCGTCGTCCTCATGGCATATTTCCCTGCGAGCGTGTCAATAAACCCATGCCCCTGGCTGAATAGTTCAGACCGTAACCCTCAAGTCCACCCCCCACTTGCACTGTGCGGTACTCACCCACACACCAAGGCGGGCCAGCAAAGACCGGCCCCTGCGGCCTTCTTGAAAGCAACATTGTGTTCTGTTCCGCCCTCCAACAGCTGAACCTTTACGGGATACGGCAAGCATCATACCTTCGTGTCCACGAGTAAGCAAGAGGCTGGTTTCTCTATTATGTTTTCGCAAGTGTAAGAACGAAATTGCTGGTCTTACGCACGTTTATTGCGGTATGCAACTACTTCGGAGCGAAGCTCACAGCTATAGCGGCTAGTGTGTCATCTCGTTCGTCCGACAACCTCCACAACAGACTAGTTCGAAGGAAGGCACGCGATCTTGTCACTCAGGCACAATTTTTTGCCGCTGGACAACGTCGCTCTTGCCGCTAGGATTTGCCAACTGTTATTTGGCCGGAAAGAAAGTCGAAGTGCTCACGGAGTCCTGTACCGTAGCATTAACGAGCCATGCAAGCAAACAACAAATTGGCCTTGGTGCCACTGGGCGACCAAGCGGTGCTGGTGTACTGGGCACGGGAGGAGCAAGCTCAGCGATGGGCCGAGCGGCTCCAAGCAGACGCCCCGCCCTGGCTGGAGGACGTCGTGGTCGCTTACGTGACGGTAGGCGTCTTTTATCAGGCCGACAAAGTGTCGTATGAGCAGGTGTGTGCCTATCTTCAGGGATTGCCCCTGCCCGAGGTGTCGCGTCCGGCAGGGCTTAGCGGTCGCCTCTGGTCGATTCCTGTATGTTATGAAGAGCCTTTTGCGACGGACCTGCAACAGGTCGCCATCCACACCGGCCTGGCCCCCGCCGAACTGATCCGCCTTCACTACAGTGTCATCTACACCGTCTACGCCATTGGGTTTGTTCCCGGCTTCCCATACCTGGGTTATCTGCCAGCGGGCCTGAGCGGTGTGCCACGCCTTCCTTCACCGCGACGCGAAGTGCCCCCGGGCAGCGTCGGAATAGCTGGTCGGCAAACCGGCATTTATCCCCTCGCCCGCCCCGGCGGCTGGCACCTCATCGGTCGCACCCCCCTTACTATCGTCGATGTAGAACAGGCTTTCTTCCCACTAAAAGTAGGCGACCGCGTGCGTTTCTACCCTATCTCCACAAACGAGTTCCATCTCCTGGCCGGTCGCCACCTTGATGATACCTTCTGGCACCCCTGTCCGCACGACCAGCAGTAGTCTGTCCTCGATCGATAGCGGCAATCTGCATTAATAATCGCGACTACGGAACCATAGTCCCGCCAAGCCAACCATTACCACAATGTACACGAATGAAACACCAATCACATTCCACCAACTGGGATATTGTAACCAACTCAGTCCCAACATGTTCATCTCAGCGGGCGTGAGTGTGCCATCCGCAATAATTTTCGCAATTAATTTGTCGACTTCCTTATAGCGGGGAAGGATATTATGCACTGTATCCACAAGGTTATAAGCCCATGGAGGAATGCCTGTGAAGTCTTCCTGTTTGCGTAAGGTGTCAAAAGAATTTTTAACCTGGCCGACGATATAAAGCGAGAGCATGAAGACGAGGGTCAGCAGCAGAGAGGCCACCGCGCTGCGGGTAAGCACACCGACAAGAACCGAAAGGGCGTAAAGAATGGCAAAAGTAAAGGTCAAAAGCGGGATAACGGCCAGGAAGCGGGGATCCCAATAGCCGCTCCGTAACGCTAAGGCCAACCAGATCCCACCTACAGTAAAGCTGGTGATCAAAAATATGAAAATCAGACCGCCGATGTATTTGTAGGTCAACAGAGTCATCCGGCCAATCGGCTTGGAGACAATCAGATCAATACTTCCTTTACGTAGCATATTGGGGATAAAGAATGAGGTAATGATGACACCTATCAAAAGGGCAAAAGCTCCCCCCAGACCGTTGATTATTTGATCTTCAATGATGTAGAGGATCATACCTAGGTTGGTCTGTCGGGTGATTGTGACGGTGCCGAAGAACATACGCATGGTATGGGGCCAGCCCCGAACCGAAACACCCCCCTCCAAGATAGCCTCGAAACTATAGACAATCGAATCGCCGGGCACGGTCTGGCGCCAGCGGAGGCGGGCGGGTAAGCCAGCGTGATCCTGGAATTGCTGGGCCAGAAACTGTTCCATGTCTTTGACCTGCACGGCCCGCTGTTCTTCGATGGTCGCCCTAGCCGGTCCGCCCAGAGCAATGGTTTTATCGCCCAGTTCCATGCGGCGTACTTCACCAGTCTCCTTCCGCAAGGCCGTCGCCACCATTTCCCGGAATGTGTCGGCCGGTGGAAGAGACGGTGTCTCGCCTGTGCCCGGCTCGCTTTTGTTACCCGCGTCCGAAGGATAGGCATGCACCTGCACCAGCAGTCGAAAGCCGGTTTCCGTCGTTTCGATCTGTTCGGCCGTAAACTGGCAATTGCCGAACCGAATGACCCGCTCCCGGCCCTGCGAAGGGTAAAATTGTGAAAACTGACGCACAATCGTGGGCAACGCCTCCTCCGGCGGAACCGCTTCAAACGACATGCTGGCCACCAGTCCGATTACCACCAGACTCAACACCAGCATGATGCTGATGACCCAACCGTCGACTGCTTCGCGATACGAATCCTGCATAACTGCCCAGAATTGCCGCATGGTACGTCCTCGGTTGTGAGGGAATATCGATAAGAGCGGGTATCCGGTCTGGAGTTTTAGAGAAGGAAACCAAACCGGCTTCGCCTTGTAGGTTACTCAACCGGTCTACTGCCTGCATTGGCGGGTTTGGCGTTTTGTGAGCACCTTTCAGCGTAGAGCCCCGCTGTTTTGCGTCCCGACGAACACCTCCTCCAGCGACAATCGTCGCTCCACCAGGTGGCGGAGGTGAAGCTGCTGCTGGACGAGCCAGTGCACAAGCGGATCGATGCTCTGGCCGTCCCGCAACAGGATCTCCCAGCGGGGAGATATGGCCGGACTGCCCCCTGGCGGTGCCGGAGGAAGCGGCAGGGGACGGACCGTATAACCTAATTGTTGCACGGCTTCCACAGGCAGAACTTCACCACTGGCCAGGCCGATCTCGAAACAGCCCCGCTGCCGCGTCAGATCGTCGACGCTCCCTTCCAGTACCAGCCTTCCCTGGCGGAGAATAGCCACCCGGTCGCAGATCAGCTCAACTTCACCTAACAGGTGAGAATTGAGAAAGATGGTACGGCCTTGCTCGCGGAGACGGATCATCAGTTCGCGGATTTCGCGTCGGCCGACCGGATCGACGCCGTCGGTCGGTTCGTCCAGAAACAACACTTCCGGTTGATGCAACAGGGTCTGGGCGATTCCCAAGCGTTGTTTCATTCCTTTGGAGTAGGTGCGGATTTTGAAGCGGGCCCGAGGTGCCAGCCCCACAAGTTCGAGAACTTCAGGAATGCGTCGCCGCCGTTCCGAACGTCGCAAGCCATACAGCTGACCATAGAAGTCCAGCAGCGACCAGGCGGTATGATAGGGCGGGAACTGGTGGTCTTCCGGAAGATAGCCGATACGATAGCGGACCCTTACCTGACCCGCCGGCTGGCCCAACACGTAAGCCTGACCGGCCGTTTTGTGAACAATCCCCAGCAAAATCTTGACCAAAGTGGTTTTGCCAGCTCCATTAGGTCCGAGCAGGCCATAAATCTGCCCGGGTTCCACCCGTAGGCTGACCCCTTGCAGGGCCAATACCCCCCGGCCATAGTCTTTGACCAGCCCTTCGGTCTCCACCACCGGCATGTCCGAGGCTCCCTGTCAGCCGTTGTTGACAAAGCCGTTGCAGGCTGCGGCTCCCGAATCCTGCCGTCACTATAACGAGTATTCGCTCTGATAGTAAAAAACTTTGGCCGTCAGACTGTTGCCGCTGGTAGAGGGAAGGTGATCAGCGGCTGGAAGTGGCACTGTTTAGTCCGCTGTCGCGGTTTGCCGCATAGCCTGCCATTGTTCATAACTGATCAGGACCTGACGGGCATTGCTGCCGTTGTACGGTCCGACGATGCCATCCTCGGCCATGTAATCGATGAAGCGGGCAGCTTTGCCATAGCCGATGCCGAGGGCCCGTTGCAACAAGGAAGTGCTGCCGCGTTGTTCGCGCACGACGATTTCCACGGCCTGTTCGTAGAGGGGGTCGCGTTCGCGAGGGCGCAGACCATTTTCGCTCGGTTCGCTTCCGTCGCGGGCCTCGCGGACCCGTAACTGGAGCAATTCCGCATCGTAGTCGGGGGTATCCGTGGCAATGTGCTGCACGACGCGTTCGATCTCCTGATCTTCGATCAAGGCCCCTTGCGCCCGAATAATGGTGCTGGTGCCCGGCTGCAAAAAGAGCATGTCTCCGTGGCCGAGGAGGCGTTCGGCTCCCTTTTCGTCCAAAACAACCGCACTATCGGACCGGCTGGCTACCTGGAAGCAGATGCGGGCGGGTAGATTCGATTTGATCAGGCCGGTGACCACATCGACCGTGGGCTTCTGAGTGGCTAGCACCAGATGGATACCGGCCGCTCGGGACTTCTGGGCCAGCAAAATAATGTTGCCTTCGATCTCCTTTTTCATGCGTAGGATCAGATCGGCCACTTCGTCGATAATGATGACAATGTAGGGCATGTGGCGGGGCAGGGTCCGGCGTTCCTCCTCATCCGCGGGCTGAACCCGCTGGAGGATTTCCTCTTCGCCCAGCTCGTTGAAAGCGGCGATGTTCCGCACCCGGGCGCGATGGAGCCATTCGTATCGCTCCTCCATCTTCTCCACTGCCCAGGCGAGGATGGCCTCGGCCTTCTTCTCATCGGTCACCACCGGTGTCAGCAGGTGAGGAATACGGGCGTAGGCGCTTAACTCGACTTTTTTCGGGTCAATGAGAATCAAGCGGCAGTCGCGGGGTGCTCGAGTAAGCAACAAGCTGACGATGATGGTATTGAGGCAGACGGACTTACCCGTCCCTGTGCGTCCAGCGATCAGCAGGTGGGGCATAGCGGCCAGGTCGTAGGCCAGCGGCCGCCCCTCTACGTCTTTGCCCAGGAAAATCGGCAGTTTGTAGCGAGACACCTTGGGGGTACTCGCCAAGGCGGACACCACCTCTTTGAGCCGAACGGTCTGGCGAATCTCGTTGGGCACTTCGATGCCTACGGTATTGCGACCAGGTAGTGGAGCGACCACGCGTACAGCGGGCACTTTCAGGTTCAACGCCAGGTCATCCGCAAGGGCGGTCACCTTGTTCAGACGCAGCCCGGTTTCCAGGGCTACTTCGTATTGCGTGATGACCGGACCGGTATGGATGCCGACTACCTTCAGATGAATGCCAAAGTCCTGGCAGGTTTTCTCCAGCAGTGCCGCCACTTCGCGCAGCCTCTGCTCCTGCTCTTCAACAGGAAACCCGTCGGGGTCGCGAAGCAGGCTCAAGGGAGGGTAAGGGTAATCGGAAGAGGCGTTAACCGTGGCCGATGGTGGTGGGACAGGGGCCGGATCCGCCGAAGTCGGTGGCGGAACCGATCCATGGACCGGAATCGGCCCTGGTTCGCCGAGAGGCGGTGCCTCGGTGTCGCATTCCATCGCGAACGGAAGGGCCTCGTCCGGGCTAACGGGGCCGCTAGCCGCCACCGGTGAACAAGAGTTGTGACCGGAATGGAACCATCGTGCCCACCAGCGTCGGCCGTACTCTGCCAGGCGAAGCACCAGCCACTCATTCAAATCGGCCAGGCGTTCATTGACCCACAACAGCAACCGCAGAGCGGCCCGGCTCAGGGACCACAACAGGCGAAGCAGGTACCGTAACCAACGATCAGCGGCCAGTAAAAATCCCAGCAGGGCCAGGCCGGCTACGGTCAGGTGCACGGTGAGCAGGTCACCTCCGCTCATTTCCTCGATCTGGAAGCGGAGATAGGCCCCTACCGTTCCCCCCGCCCCGGCCAACGTGGCCTGTGGTAGAAAACCAAGGTGGGCGTCGGCCAAGGGGGCTGCTACAGCGGTCAGTAACGTCCAGCCGCTCAGGGCACTGCCTACCCGGAGCCAGCGACGGTGCAGGACCAGGCGGACGCCTACCATCGCCCAGCCAATCCACCACACCAGGGCGGCCCAGCCCAGCGCCTCCACAACCGCTTGAGCCACTAACCAGTCCAACCACCAAGCCCCAGACCACCCTCCCAAGAACACAATGCTACCCAAGGCCCCGGCTACACCAACCGTCCACCAGAACAGGGCCACTGCATCCAGATAAAGCCACCGTTGCTTATGGTCCTTGCGTCGAGTCATGTCCCTTCCGGCAGCAGCATGCTTGATTCCTGCCGACACATATCTTCAAGGCCTGACAACAGCTCGTCCCTGCCGCAAGACCTGACCGTACCAGCAGCTCAGGCCGAACTGTGGCTGCCTCCCTGACTATTTTCTCTAAAGACGCCTCGCGACCCATCAGAGCAGACATAGCTACCAGCCGGACCATCCCGTTGTCAGACGCTACGGACGCTACAATAAGCACAGAACTTCTGGTCGGAAAAATCATGCTGCACGTAGCTCTGTATGAACCGGAAATACCCCCGAACACGGGAAACATCGCCCGCTTATGTGCGGCCACGGGTACCCGGCTGCACCTGATTGGTCGTCTGGGTTTTCGTCTTCATGATCGGGCCTTGAAACGGGCCGGCTTGGATTACTGGCCGGCCGTGGATTGGGTACACCACCGTGATTTCGACGAGTTCGAGGCCTGTTGGCGTCGGCATGCCCCGATGATCCCGCTAGGTAATGCCGGGTCAGCAGCTGACACTGCCTCCCAATCAATGGAGACAGCAACGACTGGCACCATCGGCCATGGAGCGAAACCGGGCCAGGACGTTCAGGACCCAACGGTCCTTCCAGTCGACGCGTTGGTAACCCCAACCATTACAGTTCCGGAAGCGACTGCACCGGCGGGGCGGCAGCCTCGATTGTGGTTGGTGGAAACACCGGCGCTACGGCCTTATACGCAAGCCGAATTCGCCGCAGGCGACTGCCTGCTGTTCGGCAACGAATCCCGAGGCCTCCCCCCTTCTCTGCGTCAGCGGTTTGCTGACTCCCTCATCGGCATTCCCATGCCTGCCGGTAAAGTCCGCAGCCTCAACCTGGCCACCGCGGTCGCCATTGTCCTTTACGATGCCTTACGTCGGATCCACCGCTGGTAAGAGTCGCAAGCTTCAATCCAGCCACAGACTCCTTGCACCCCCTACCCCTCCTCTTTTCCACACATCTGGCACAATCAGTTCTGTATCCGGGTCAATCCCAGGGTGTATTTTCTCTGGACCATGGGACTGAGCCTTGACAATAGCCGAACTAGAGGAATGCGTGCAAAAGGTAGCCATGCGTCACAGCCCGACAGACCTGGTGTATGGAAACCCGTGCTTGTTCCACGCTTATGCAACTGGATAAGCTAGTGCATCAGTTGTTGTGTGAATGGGCGGTACTGGAGCCAGATGAGTCCCCTTTACGCAGCGAGGTTGTTTATCGACGGGGTCGGCCCTGTGGCTTGTTGTACGTGGTGGAGGGGCCCCGGCAGATCCGTCCCAGTGCCATTTGGGCCGCGGAAGAGCAACGCCTGATCGTCTACGATTCCCAGGCCAGGCGGCTCCAGGAGCTTCGCCTCCAGCCCGGTCCGCCCTTGGCCGCTTTGCTCAGCCGGGCGGAGCAAGTCTCCGCTCTCCGTCCAGCCGCTTAATAGTAGCCAGGTAGGCACATCAGACGTTTTTTTGCCGCACTGTGCCGAACCCGCTGAGCCGCATCTACCGCACAGGGAAAACGTTGCCTACCCAAAGGACTAGCCCAACGATCACAGCAAGCAGCGTAAGCAGAGTGCAGATGATTATCCAGCGGTAGCGTGAAGGGGCGGAACGAGGTTTTGAGGGGGCAGTAGCAGATTGATTGTTGGGGTTTGGGTCGGGCGTGGGCGCAATGGAACAAGGATTTAGCGGAGCATGGGTTGAGGACGAACGGACCACGCAGGGGGTTTGATCCAGAGCAGCCCGATCTGTATCGGCGGATCGGGAAGTGTATTGTGACCCCGACCGGGGGGGCGGTGTAACCGTGAGTAGGGTAGCGGCTGGGCTCCGCCATGTCGTAGCTACGCCAGGACTGCTCGTGGCCGAGTCACCCAAGCCGGCCCCTCCATGGCTGACGGAGGAAACAGCTGTGCGGGAACGTAACAGGGGAGGCGGTGTCCGAACCGGCGAGGAAATCGGCTGGGCCGTTTCGCCCAGAAGGCGCATCACTAAAGGACAGTAGCGAGGCATTTCTTCCGCAGCGGGCAATGGCGGCTCCAGGGGCAGTAGCGGCAGCAGAGCGGCCTGGACCTCCGCGGGGGTTTGGTAGCGTTGGCGGGGGTCCTTGGCCAGCATCCGCATCACGATGGCCGCCAACGCTTCCGGAACTTCCGGGCGTACCTGCTGCAACGGGGTTGGGTCCTTAGTGCTATGCCAGATCAATTTCTGTGAGACCGAGCCGGTGGGAAAGACCGGATGTCCTGCGAGCAGGTAATACGCTGTGGCCCCCAACGAATAGATATCGGCGCGAATGTCGGCGGCATGGCTGTTGGCGATCTGCTCCGGAGCCACATAATCTGCCGTCCCGAGGACCATTTTGTCGTCATACATGACGGTCAGATTGTCTTCTTCGTCATGGCAGAAACGAGCCAAGCCCAGGTCTAGCAGGCGGGCGTTGCCCCAACGGTCCACCAGGATGTTGCCTGGTTTGATGTCACGATGGACCAATCCTTTGTGATGGGCATAATCGAGGGCATCGGCCACGTGATATAGATAAGTGACAACCCGCTCCACGGAGAGAGGACCGAACTTTTTGACCACGTCCAGCAGATTAGGGCCGTGCACGTATTCCATGACGATGTAATGCAGTTCGCCTTCCTGACCGATGTCGTGGGTGCGTACCAGATGGGGGTGGTCGAGGGCCGCGGCCGCCCGGGCTTCCCGATAGAAACGGCCCAAAGCGGACGGCGACGACGCCTTGGACGGAGGTAACACCTTCATGGCCACCAGGGTGGGCAGGTGCACATGCCGACACAAAAACACCTGTCCCATGCCCCCGCTGCCGATACGCTCCAGGATGCGGTACTTGCCTACCTGGAAACCACGCCATTTGCCTTGCAACAATTGATCTGCTTGGAACTGGGTCAACAATCCATCCCGGACCAGCACTTCGGCCAACGGGCGGGCATCCCCCCCGTCCACACTCACGCCCAAGCCTGCCAGATGCTGCCGGATGGCTCGCTCCTCGGCAACGCCACTCTGCTGAATCAGACGAACCAACTCTGCTGAAGTCAAGCTACTCGTCATGGCGCCTCGGCACAGCTATCCTGTCTCAGCCTTATCATCACCAGACACCTGGGCGAACCTGAGGGATTTACCACGTCGTTCGGCACCCTAACCTAGAACACCCTTCGAACCCGGGCAATGCTGTTGTGGTCGCCAAATAACGCATTGCCGTCAATTTCTTCCTGTTTGTCAAGGCCGCACCTGATTTTTGGCACCAGACCACACCTGCCAATGACTCATCATTCCCCTGAGATTGTCAGTTTTTCGCTCTACGTAACAATTCGAGTCCACTGAAGACCCTGCCACCCACAGCCACCTCCTACCCTGAACAGGCTGCAGCAAATCATCACAATAATACTCGGCATTTTGATCAATTCATCCCATTAGGTAAGCCGGGACACAAAAGAATTAACAATTTTGCCAGCATGAGCGGAAATAGAGGTTAGATTCAAAGCATCAGGGAGAAACTGTACGAATTCTGGTCAACTGACGTGTCCGCGGGTGATTAGCAAATCGCATTATTGGACGTAGAGGCACGGCGGACGTCCTCGCAGTAGTACTTCAGGAGCTCAGAAGTCCCTGAGTACTGACAGGAACGGTGAGAGAGGGAAAGCCGTTCAATCTTTTGTTTCCCTTAACTAAAGAGGTGTACCATGGGGTGGCGACGATCGCAGCTGGGAGTGGAATTACTGGAGGACCGTAGCGTTCCCGCAGGGGTGGTAAATGTCATCGGTGCTAGTCCCGACAACATTACGATTGTCGGCGACAATCTGGCCAACGACATAACGATCTCCATGAGCGGCAACGGCATCAGCATTCAAGCCAACGGAACTACCACCCTTACTTTAAGTCCGAACACGCCTGGCAGTTGGGTAGTTAGCCAAACGCCAACCTTGATCGTACTGAATCCGAATGGTCCGAACAATCCGCCGACCTTAGGCAACCTGTTTGTCGACATGCGTGATGGCGATGATGTAGTGGGGGCCTTCAGTCTATCATCCAGTGGCAATCAGGTTTTCTCTCTAGGTAATGGTAATGACAAATTAAATGTCGGTGCCTGCAATGTGGGCGGAGCGTTGATTGTCCGTGATATAACCGGCAATGATACGGTTACTATTGATAATACCCGGGCCAATTTGAATTCCTTCATCAATCTGACTAGCGGCAATGATAAGGTCTACATAGCTGGCAGTGGTACTGCCTTCAATCAAGATTTGATGATCAGCATGGCAGCGGGCGACGACCTGGTCCGTTTCATACCGGGGCAATCAGTCATTAATGGCAATTTGGGAATCTATACTGGTGCTGGAAACGACAGGGTCCTTGTGGATGGCGCCTCACCCGGTACACCCGCAACCTTAAAGGTTAACGGCAATACTCTGATCCAAACGGGAAGCAATAATGATCGCGTCATCTTTGGAACGCCCGGAAGCATGACTGGGGCGACAGTCGACCTGGCCGCTACCGTCATTGACATGGGCAGCGGCAAAGACGAGATTGGCATGCGGGATGCCATCATGAGTCTACTGATCGCTCTGTTGGGCGATGACGACGATCAAGTACTAAACAACTGGGGCGCAGCGAATGTCACTGTCGGTTTTGGTTCGTTGCTGGATGGCGGAAATCAAATGGTAGCCGATACGCTACCCTCCGGCTGGTCGGCCCCGGCTGGTTTGTCAGTGGTCGGTTTCCCGTGATCTGTTCCGGCAGCTTGCTTCATTTGAGCTTGTGAAAATCGTCGGCTCCAGCCCCAATCGTCAAACTCGTCGCTAGTTTGACGACGAGCCATGTTTCTATTCGGCCACATCATATTTTTTAAATACAAAACCATCTTACCGCAAATAGCACTCTGTGCATAGACACCGACAATATATTGTCGTCTAATTACAATCTGAACACCGTATGATATCCAGCACAGCTTAGAGCACCATCCGGCCCATTATGACATGCACAAATATGCGATCTGAATCGAGAGTAGACGCATCGTGATAATAGAATTTTGAGGTACTAAGCGGCAGGGGTCATATAAGGCAAACGAGATTTCAGGGAGGCGAGGAAGGGGACGACTCAGGAATAGTCATACTGGCTGACTGAACGACGGCTAATTCATCGATTACGTTCGAGATACCAACGGTGTGGCTGGCCAACTCGATGATGCAACGGCGGACCTCGTCCGAGGGGACGATGCCGCGTAGGTGAACCTGTCCTTCTTCTTCAGCAACCGCAATGTTCAGGCCTTGCAAGCGGCTGTCCGTTGTCAGGCGTAGGTGTAAGTCGTCGACGGGGCGTCGGGGCCAACGTTGCCAGCAAACGCCGGCCAAATGGTGAAGCTGCTCAATCGACGGCAGACAAGGCTCGATTTGGTGACGCAGTACTCCGGCCACGGCCTGGAGTCGTTTCCCGTCTTCGCTGTCAAACCGAGTTACTACCAAGCCTAGATAGAGGGCTGCCAACAACAAAACAGCAGCGTAACGCGGCATGGAAAGCCTATCTCCGCTAATCGATCTCCCCTACAGCCGGTATGCCCACGAAAACGCTCTAGCGCAGATCTGATTTTATATCCCAACACCCAACAAAAGCACATAATCAACGAAATAGTTGGCATAACTATGCTTATTTCACCGAACTTGAGCTGATAGTACAAGAGAAAAGGTCAAGGGTAGGCCAAGATTCTGCCTTGTGCGGTTCATACTTCCATTCTTTTCATAATGTTTGTCCACATTGAAGTGTTCGAAGAATTAACCCGAATGCTGGTGTGACGATTGCTAGTT
>JANWVV010000034.1 GCA_025055795.1 Gemmataceae bacterium | reverse complement strand
GAAGCCGAACGATCGATTTGCGTCGATGAAGGCATTTGCCGGTGCGTTGGATGGGTTCTTGAAGGATCAACCGGCTGTCGCGACGTCGCAGAAAGCCAAGGAAGCGGATGCGCAGCAATCCGTCGGGATGGCCCAGGTGCTGGCGGCGTTCTCCGCCGATCGCCGGGCCGAGACGGAAGCGGCCGTCGAGGCGGCGATGCGGCGGACCAGGCCGCCGATCAAGCTGCTGGTCGTTCTCGGTCTGCTGTTCTTCGGCGGCTTCGCAGCCCTGGCCGGCATCATCTTCTTCACCCGCACCCCGACCGCCACGGTGATGATCAACATCGACGTGGACTTAAACGACAAGACACTCACTTTTTTCCTCGATGGCAAGGAAGTCCCGGCCGAGTCGTTGCAAGCACCGATCGAACTGAAAGTCGGCACGCATGAACTCGTGGTGAAACGCGGCGAGGAGGTGATTCGCAAGTTCACGTTCACCGTCAGCCGCGACGCCGGACCGAGGATTGAACTGCGCGAGGAGACGCCGAAGAAAGAGCCGACTCCGTCCAGGCCGATCTGGACGCCCCTGATTCGCTCCACCGAAGACCTGGTCGAAAGCACGACCATCAGCAAGAACGATGCGAGCCGATCGGTCCTCTTTCGGGACGGCAAGCTGGAGCTGCGCGGCAACGGTGCGTTCTTTCGACCGCCCATCACCGGAACGAATTACGCCGTCCGCGCCCGCATCCACGAGTTTTCTGGGCAGAACGTCTTGTTCCGCGTCCGCCTTCAGCCGAACGGCGGTGCTGGCTACGGCGGCTATTTTCACTGGGGCGATCGGAACCTGGATTGGCCCACGTGCGGCATCGGCAAGGTTCCCGTCGGCGGCGCCTGGCAAGACAAGGCCATCTCACTGAAGAGGGTGAGCAACACGCTGCCCGTGGAGTTCGCCGTCGCCGTGTATGGAAGCAACTTGACCGTGTACATGAACGGCGAACAGATGACCGAGTGGAGCGATGCGGAATTTGTCGAAGGAGCGTCGGCGATTCGCCTCACGGGGGACGGCCGTATCGTGTTATCGGACCTGGCGGTCTGCGCGCTCGATGGAACGTCGTTCACCCCGGCAGATCTCTTCCCGCAGGTCGAGGATCCGGAAACTCGCCGACGCCTCTCCCCGGAGTTTCTCACCAGGGAGCTTCAGGCCAGGAATCTCCTGAAGAACGGCGATTTCGAACTCGGCGACACGAACGGTTGGACCTTCGAGTCCTGGCGGGAAGACCGATCAACCGTCGCCGTGGTTGAGGACAACACCCACACCGGCCGCAAGGCGTTGAGGATTCGGGCCAACCACAATGACTCCATCGCCCTCAAGCAGACCGTGCAGGTCAACCCGAACCGCTGGTATCTGCTGTCGGGATGGATCAAGACCCAGAACCTGAAGTTCTGGGAACGCGATCACCAGGGCGCCCACCTGTATGTGTGGGGCCATCATCGCCACCAGTCGAAGCCAGTACCCGCTAATGCGGACTGGACGTACTTCGCGGTGATCTTCGATTCGGGCCGACGGCAGAGCGTGGACGTGGCGGCTCGTCTTGGAGCGTTCGCGGGAACGATGAGCGGCACGGCCTGGTTTGATGACCTGTGCCTGATCGAACTGCCGCCGCTGAGCAAGGCCCTGCTTCCCCCCTTCAAGACATACCCGGCCCTGGAGGAACTCGCCCTGAACTTGGCCTGGACGGACGACGACCTCACCTATCTGGCAACCTGCATGGAGGACTTCCCGAACCTCGTGGAATTGTGGCTTTACCATTCGCAAGTCACCAATGCGGGCCTCAAGCATCTGCACGGGCTGCCGAAGCTGGGCGAGATTGGCCTGAAGAACACGGCCGTGACCACCGCCGGCATGTGCCAGGAATTCGCGTCGCCGCGGGCTCGCCCCAACGGCCCGGCAGATGGCGGACAACTCCGCCTGACTCGGTGATGACAGCAGAATACTTGCTGGATGGGCTCGGTACCAAGTCGCTAGTTGGATCGACTTGACTGGCGTCAAAGATACGCAGATCAGCCATGGTTATCACTCGTGGGATGGATGGTTGTTGGACAGGGCGGCAAGGAGCGCCGGCCAGGACAGGGGCACCTCCTCGGGCAGGCCGAAGCGGTTCTTGGCGACGCAACTCGGCCCGCCGATGCAGCGCAAGATCCGCTCGCCGCCATCTTTGACGATTGGTTGGGCAATGGTCCGCTTGCGGCCAAAGCCGGCGTCCTCGGATTGCGTGCGGAACTTCCGCGTGGCAAACAGCACGGCATCGGACCACTCGCAAACGAGAGCCGCCCCCTGCTTGTGCAGCCGGGACGAATAGCGGTCGTAGGGGGACGATTCCGGGTCCTCGAAGCGTTCAACCTTGGATTGGGCGATGAGGAAGATCTTCATGCCGCGCTGGTGCCGCAGGCCGTTCAGGTGGTCGATGATCTCGCGCCAGTAGGTCAGGGCATGGGAGTAGCCGCGGGCATAGCCGCCATCGACCTTCTCGATGGAGCTGACCTCGTACTGCCGGCACAGGGCATCCCAGATGAGCCGCTCAAGCCAGTCGAGCCAGTCGAGGACGACGGTCTCGTAGTCGTGCGGCTGAGTGCGGAGTTCGGCCAGGGCGGCCAAGACATCGTAGGTGGTCGCCAGGGGGAACTTGTCGGCGGTGACTTGGTCGAGACCATCTTCGGTGGGAATGAAAATGGGGCGGAGCATCTGCGATCCGAGGGTGGTTTTGCCCACCCCCCTCGGTGCCGTAGACGAGAATCCGCGGCGGCTTGGTAGCGATGCCGCGATGCGTTCGGGACAACAAGCTTATGTGGTCGGTTCCTGGGATAGTTTTGGGTTCAATCGGTGAGGCTTTGGACGCAGATAGTGTTTTCGCTGAGATCGCGGGGTACCAACCCTGTGGAGGAGCCGGAAGTCATTTCGAGACGTGAATCTAGACGATCTGCGAAGCGATGGCGTCAGGCCAGTCCAGATCGACGCCGGCGTCGCTCAATTGCTTCTGCAAGTCCTGGAGTAGTTGTGGGTCTTTGCGCACCTGGCGGGGGAGGCGTTTACGGTCCAGGCAGAAGGCCACCAATTCTCCCACGGCCTCGCCAATCGACCACTCCACGGGATGAAGGCGGTAGCAGCCGTTGGTAATGTGGGTGGTGCCAATATTCTTGCAGGCAGGTAACAGGTTCTCCACACGAATAGGTATCAGGGCCCCCAGGGGGATTTGAAAGGGCAAAGCACTGACGTCGATGTAGTTGTTGCCGCCGGTGGAGGGGTGCAGGTCGATACGGTAGCAGCCGGTACCCACGCTGTCGGGGAATTTTTCGGCGGTGAATTCACCGGGCTTTTTGCCAAGCAGGCGAGAACGGGCCTCTACGCCGACGTGTTGTTCGCTAACGGTGAAAACAGCACGGATGCGTCGGCTTTCCCGGATGTAAGGAGCCATGGCCAGGCCATGCTCCGTGCCCACCACATCGGGGCGCACACGCAGGCCACGCCAGCCTTGGCCGCCGTCGGGACGTGGTGCTTCCGTCTGCAGCCAGTAGACCAGGGCCAGGCTCAACTGGTACGCTTCCATCAGATGGCGTTGGGCATCGGCCGGGGGTACATCGTAGAGATTACCCAGCCAGTAATCGTTTTGCGGCCAGTTGACCAGGGTAATGTCGCGAATACCGCTAGCCGGGGTGAAATGGCCGGCGAACAGGATACGGCGATAGATCCACAGATTGAGTGCGCCTTTGGCCCCGGCCCCTGTCGGATCGAAAGTAACCGCCCGCGGTTTGAGAGTACGCGGGTCGGACATGTTCCAGGACAGCAGTTTGCCCGGCCAGGGGGGCGTCAGCATAGGAACGTAGTCCCGCCAGAAGCGGTAATTGGGTGGCTCCTCGAGCCGGTGGTCCGTGCCGGGCTCGTAATCAAGCGCAAAGCAGACGGTGCAGGCCTGATGGTTATGGGGCTGGGCATCGAGAGGCGCGTGCAGTTCGCGGGTTTCCCGTTGCGATTCCGCGCCGGTGACGTACTCCACTCTTGCCAGCGGCAGCAGTTCGCCTGTTTCCGTGGCATCGATAATGTAAGGCGCTTGCAAGACTAAACGATCGCGCAGGCGGGTCATCCCCTCCACCGCCCGCACGCGGTCGCCGTCCGTCTCGACCCGTCGCGGTTGGAATGGCTGGATCAGGGTAATCCGGCCGGCTGCCAGGTAAGGGGCAAGCATTTGCAGCAATACGGCCAAGGCGACCCGCGGCTCGTGACACAACCGCGACACAGTCCCCTGTCCCGGATTCAACCGTTCATATTTGGCCGCGGCCGCCTGCAACGGATAGTGTCGCCGGTAATAGTCCCGCACTTGGGTGCGGAACTGACGATAGGTGTGAGTGCTCCCATGTTCCTCGATCCAACGATGTTCATCCGGCGGCACCGCTTGGGCAGTGAGCTGGCCCCCGATCCAATCGTATTGTTCGGTCAGTAAAACGCGTAGTCCGCGACGTGCCGCGGCCAAGGCACAGGCGATCCCGCCGACACCCGCTCCAATGATCGCAATGTCACCGCGTAATTCCCGAGCGTTGCGTTCTCCCGGCTGCCCAAAGGCCGGCAGCCAACGAACCAAGGGGGTGACCGCCCACGCTGACAAAAAGGCCCGCCGATTCATTCCTTCAGCACCTGGAGGGGTTTATCCCGTTGTATCGCTTTGGGGCGCTTGCTAGTCATTTAGAAAAATGACACAGCCGGTATTGTACCAGCAGCTAAGCGGAGTTAAACCTGCTACCAGTACAATACCGGCTTGAGACTGCCGATGGTACAGAGCCTGATACTGCTCGGGGGATTCAGTCTTCCCGTTTGGCCTGGGCCACTGTTTTGATCTTTTCGCTCAAAAGGGCGATGTCGAAGGGCTTTTTGAAGACGTCGTTGAAGCCGTATTGTAGCAGTTGTTCCGGGGCGGCTTCGTCTTCGCTGGCCAGACCAATGATTAGGGTGGAAGCGTAGGCATCATCCTTGCGGAGGTTGCTGACGATCTGGATGGCCTCGCTGCGACCTAAAGCCAGATCGATAATGATCGTGTCGGGGTGGAAGCTGCCGGCCAGGATCCCGGCTTCAAACCCGCTATTGGCAATCTCGAAGCGGTAATCCTGACTTTCCGGCAACAGTTCGCGGATCCGCTGATTGAACAGGCTTTCGGTGCCAATCAGCAATATTTTGTGCCATTCTTCTTCTTCCAACTCCCCCAAGGGCATGCCGTGCTCTTTGAGGAAGCGGATGAGGTTTTCGCGGGGGATGCGGCGATCCTGACTTCCGGGAATGCGATAGCCTTTAAGGCGTCCGGAGTCGAACCATTTGGAGACCGTCCGCGGGGCCACTTTACAAATCTTGGCCACTTGACCAGTGGTGAAGACCTTTTTCATCGCGAAGCACTCCGTTGGCTTCCAATGCGGAATCGGCTGGGGAAGCGGTTAAACCGCTTACCGGCATCGCCCCTACCCATCCTACGTTCCCTCCCCGGGAACAATCAGCGCTCGAATCGCCCTGCAGGCTTGCAGGATCGCCCGGGTGAGAACTTCGGCTCCCGTTTCCCCGCCACCACACCCCATCAGTTGATCGCGGTGCCCCACCGCCCACCCCGGCCCTGCCTGAGCACAAGCTGGGGAAACTGCGGTGGCTCGTGGCCGGATACCCATTGCCGCAATCTCTAGAGTGTGTTTCGACCAGAGCAACCGCCAAACTTTCACACCTTTGGCAAAAGCTGGCAGTCGCCACCCATCTCCTGGTCCGGCGGATTCTAGGAAAGGTAGGGAACCTGTTGGCTACGCCCGGGGCCGACCATCGGCCCACGGGGCATCCGCCCTATCCGTTCCCCTTGATCGTTCCCGCTCCCCCGGCGACTTGGGGACGACCCCGCCTTTATGTCTAACCCTTCCGGCCCCAAGGACCGGGCAAAACGATTGTTCCGATTGTACCAACCCTCCTTTTCCAGCCACCTTGTCCTCAAAGCACCGACACCATCGGGATGGAGCGGTTGTATCGATAGTTCCACCCCATTGTCTTTTGACCGCGGAAGCCCAGTATCGTTTGCGGCACCGTCCCGCTGCCCACTCGCCCCGAACCCTATACAAACTTTTGATAACTAAAAGCCTGTCTATGGTCACAAATCGTCTTCTCTTACTGCTCAAGGTGCACGAGGAGCCCACTGTAGTAGAAGAACCGCTCTCACTTACATGATGAGGCCATGCGTCTGCTGACTTGGCTGCTAGCAAAGCCACTTCGGTTCCTTGTTCGCTTCTCCACCTGGGTCCTTCCCCTGCTCATCCCATCAGTCACACCTTCACGGCGGGACCATTACACTCTTTCCTTGACCTCTGGGCAGTTCCAACCCCTGCCAGGCGGGTCCAAGTTTCCCCCCGCAAAGCGATGCCACCAAAACCTTGTAACTGATTTTTTGAATACTTGATATACAAAATAACTCAATTTGTCGGAATGTCAAGCGAATGCCCATGAAAAAAATTGTGCGTTGGCCTCCTGGCAACTTTGCCTTCGTGTAAAGCCCATGAAAGGCGATGCACTTACTCATGTTTCGTCGTCAATCAGTTCCCTGTCACCAACAACATACCTCATGAATGCATTCGCTTTCACTTGACTTATCAAAATTTATTATTCATATTTATATTAAGTGTTCCAAAGTACAAATTGGCAGTGGAGAACGGTGGCAGCTCAGAGGGTGGAATGTACGTAGACACTTATCCAACAGTATCAGGAAGGAGGTGGCGACAAATGACGAACTCCGACGTAAGCAAAGGTGACTAACGGTTGAGGTTCGAGCCATTGCCTCAGCCAAGGGTGATCGCCCAGTTTCTGAATGACAACAATTGCGTAGGTCTTCATGATTAGCTTTTTCCGCTTGTTCTGAAGGGTGGACAGTGGGGGCAGTCCCTGCTGCGGCGCAGGCTAGTCGTATGGAGAATTCAAGTGACCGTGGCCCTTAAACACCGGCTCTGGCAAGGGCAAAGGCTTTTTGTCAGACGATCCGTGAGCGGTGACTTATGCTATGCCTCCTGTTCTTGGGCATAAGGGAGGAAGAAGCAGAGTGAGGCGGAGGGAATTGCACGGAGAATGATTCTTGCGGGGGGCAAGGACAACGAATTGATGGCAAGGGCAAGGGCCGGTCATGGCCGCAGGGCTTGCAAGGCTTGCTGGGCAGCGTCGAGGGTCTGGTGGATGTGTTCGGGGGTCATGGCGGCACTGAGAAAGGCCGCTTCAAACTGACTGCAGGGGAGGTAGATCCCCCGGTCCATCATTTCCCAGAAGAAGCGGGCGAAGCGTTGGGTGTCCGCCTGACGGGCGGTGGTATAGTTGGTGACGGGCTGGTGAGTGAAAAAGAGGGTCCACATACTGCCGACGCGTTGGACGTGTCCGGGGATGTGGGCGGCGTCGAGGGCCCGTTGCAGGCCGTGCTGCAGTTCCCGTCCCAGGGTCTCGAGATAGCGGTAAGGGGGGTGCAGTTGCAGTTGTCGCAGGGTGGCGATGCCCGCGGCCATGGCCACGGGATTGCCCGAGAGGGTGCCGGCCTGGAACACTGGGCCGGCGGGCATGACCTGACGCATGATGTCACGGCGGCCCCCGTAGGCACCGACGGGAAAACCCCCTCCGAGGATCTTGCCGAGAATGGTCAGATCAGCAGCCTCGTCATACAGTTCCTGGGCACCTCCATAGGCCAGGCGGAAACCGGTCATAACCTCGTCATAGATCAGGACGGCACCGTAATGCAGGGTAAGGCGACGTAATTCCTGCCGGAACTCGGCCGTTGGTTCAACCAGTCCCATGTTGCCTGCCACGGGCTCGACGATGACCGCCGCAATTTCGTCCCCGCGTTGCCGGAAGACATCCCGGAGAGCCTGGCAATCGTTGTATTCCAGAACAAGGGTATCCTGGGTACATCCTGCCGGCACGCCCGGACTGCTGGGTACGCCGTGGGTTGTGGCACTGGAGCCAGCGGCGACCAGCAAGGCATCGACGTGACCATGGTAGCAACCGGCAAACTTGATGATGGTGGAGCGACCGGTGAAGCCACGGGCCAAGCGGATGGCACTCATGGCCGCCTCCGTACCACTAGAGACGAAACGCACCATCTCAATGGACGGAAAGGCGGCAACCACCATTTCAGCCAGTTCGGTTTCCAATTCGCAGGGGGCACCGAAGGTGGAACCGTTGTGGAGGGCCACCGTCACGGCCTCAACGACAGCCGGGTGACAATGGCCCAGAATGAGGGGACCCCAGGAGCCGACGTAATCCAGGTACCGCTGCCCGTCCAGGTCATACAGATAGGGGCCGTCGCCCCGGGCAATGAAGAGGGGCTGGCCGCCAACCGCTCCGAAGGCACGGGCGGGGCTGTTGACCCCTCCCGGAATGCTACGTTGGGCCCGAGCAAAGGCCGCCGCACTGCGGGGACGTTCACGCATGAGGTGTCCTCATACTGTTTTCGGATAATGGTGGTCAACGGAGCCGGACGGACGGGTTGGCCGATCGCTACCAGGCTCTGCTGCTTCCAGCATCGGTGTGCCTCCCTGAAAAATTGTTATGCGGATACCGCTTGCTGGAAGCAATCACCTCCGGCTTGAGCCGAAAAGGGGTAGACCTGAACCGGGTTTGGCCGTGTCCTTCTGAAACGTCGCGGGGACACACGAGAATACCCGGTTCAACCATACTGCCAGGGAAATGAGCACTCGACAACGTTTAATCCGTCATTTTCTGCAGCAGGGTTTGTGCTTCTTTGACCAGTTGCTGGATGCCGCGTTCTTCTTCGTCGGTGTACAGATCGACGATATCGCGGCAAAGGATACGGACGTCCGCCCGTTTGCGTTTGATAGCGGGGTCATCCGGCTGGAGAGCTTGGGCGAGTAGGCGGGCCTTGTGCAACTGCTCCTCCAGGAGGGTGAGGCGGTGTTTGATGGGATCGATGCTGGCGGAAGCGGCGGCCTTGAGGCGTTGTTTGCGTTCGCCAGCCAGCAGATTCCAGGTACGCAGGTCGGGGTCTTTTTCCGTGCGGTCGTACAACTGGGTCCAGAAGCGGAGGGCTTTATCGCGATCGCCAAAGGTTTCCAGTCGCAAGGCCCATAGGGCCAGGGTTTCGGGCTGGTTCAGGTCTGCGGGGAAGGGACGTTCGAATTCCCGGATGTCCTCAATCTGTTTGCGGAGACGTTGGAGTTCTTCCTTGACTTTGTGCAGCGTATGCAGATGGAACTGGGCCAGCCAGCCCCAACGCGCCCTGGTCAAAACGGTATCGTCGAGGGTAAAAGGCAGCTCTGCCTCCTCGCGGAAACGTTCAAGCAATTGTTTCCAGGTATCTTCGGCCAGAGCAAGGCTACCGGTTTTTTCCAATTCCAGGGCTTTCCAGGCCAGTTTGTAGGCATCCGGGTCGTCGTTTTCGATGGGGCTGGTCATGTTCCGGGCAAAGCGGTTGTGCAGCACCCGGTCCCGTTCCCGGACGATCAACTGTCGGAAGATAGCGGCCACCTCGCGGGTGCGTTCGTCTTCGGAGGTGTGGCCGTAGCGTTTGAGGTAGGCCCGGGCCGCTTCTAACCGTTGCTCAGCCTCGGTTACGTTCTGAACAGCCGCATACAGGCGTTCAGCAGACGGGGGTTTGAGAGCCCACGCGGCCAGTCCGACCAGCAGGAGTAGTCCGGCCAGCAGTGCCGCGGCACGGACGATGGGGCGTTCCCACCAGGGGAGGTCAGCGGTCCGCTTCTTCTTGCGGGTTTTCTTGCCGCGCAGGGCCCGCAAGGCTTCACGGTCTTCCTCGGTCAGGCGGGAACCATCGGCATGGCGTGGTTTATCCAGATTCCGCGAATGGAGCAAGGCTTCGCCAGCACTGCGCAGGGCCAGGGCGTCTTGTTCGATCTCTTCGAGCATGCGGGCGACCCAAGCAGCATCCGTAGGCCGGTCATCCTTGTCCTTGGCCATCAACTGTAGGATGAGGGTTTCCAGCTTGGGGGGGACCTCGACCGTCAGGCGGCTGGGACGGGGTGGCTCCTCCTGCACGTGCTTGAGGAACATGTCCATGGTGGTTTCTGCCCGGAATGGCTTGCGGCCGGTCAGCAACTCGAAGAAGACCACGCCCAGCGAATACAGATCGGACTTGTGGGTCAGGTTACGGTCTCCTTTACACTGCTCCGGCGACATGTACGCGGCGGTGCCGATGGTACTATTGGCAGCGGTCAGGGCGGTGACGTCGATGTCCTTAGCAATACCGAAGTCTGTTAGTTTGAGGACCCCCTCACGGGTCAGCATGATGTTGGACGGTTTAAGGTCCCGGTGGATGATCCCCTTGTCGTGGGCGTGTTGCAGGGCGGCGCATAATTGTTTGCCGTAGCTGACCACTTCTTCCCAGGTGAGCCGGCCGCGGCGGCTCAAAATACGGTCCAGCGACTCGCCATCGATGAACTCCATGGCGATGAAGGGCATTTTGCGATACTGCCCCGAGGCATATAGCCGCACAATGTTGGGGTGACGTAATTGCTTGAGGATGTTGGCTTCGCGTTCGAAGCGGGCCAGGGCGTGCTCGTTGCCCAGCAGGCCGAGCGAAACCATTTTCAGGGCCACGGGAATAACTTTGCCATCCATGTAGAAACGGGCGCGATAGACCATGCCCATCGCGCCGCTTCCTAACTCGGCCTCGATTTCGAAGCGATATGCTCCTGAACCAATCGTCTGCCCCACGAGCATGCCTGCTACCCTCCAGGAGTACCGGTCTGCCTCGTTCTCCTGGCTGTTCCTGGTGTACCGTCCCCGTTTGTTAAAGTGGCGGGGCGGTAATGTGCATTGGCTTACTACGTGGTTCTGGCCCCGTCCTCTGCGTCCCGATCCTATTTTACCTTATAACTGTCGTAAGAAAACAGAACCTGCCCGCTGACCCATCCGGGCAACTTGCCAGCGGGCCATGCCCCGCCCTGAGAGAGTGTGCTGCCCCTCAGATAGACCAATGCTGCACTGGGGAACCAGGAAGAACCGCCAACAGGCTTTGACCAAAAAGCAAAGCCGCTTGCTGCCTGCAGCGACCTGGTATGCACAAAAGGAAAATCAGGTGGGGAAGTGGACGATGCGGCCGGTGGCCTGACTTTCGTAGATGGCGCAGATCAATTCGACGGCACGTTTGCCCTCACGGCCATCGACCAGGGGACGCTGACCGGTACGAACGGCCTGAATGAAATCGGCTAGTTGCCGGCGATGCCCTTCATGGCTGATCGCCTTAGGATCGGCGGCTCCGCCGCTGGCACCTACCTTGACGGCAAAGCGTGCCTTGATTTGCCGATCGGCTTCGGTTTCCGGGGTGAAATCCCAGCGGAGCACGTCGTCCTGCTCAATTACGGCAGAACCGCGGTCACCATGAACGGCGATGGTTTTGGGGTAACCCGGATGAACACTGGTGGCAGCCTGGATAACACCTAAGGCTCCATTACGGAAACGCACAATGGCGACCGCGGTATCCTCCACCTCGATGCGTTGATGGGCCAGTGTGGCGGTGAAGCCGCAGACCTGTTCCACCGGTCCCATCAGCCACAGGAGCAGGTCGACGTTGTGGATGGCCTGGTTCATCAGGGCACCGCCGCCGTCCCAGCGTCGGGTTCCTTTCCATCCGCCTTCGTCATAGTACTGCTGCGAGCGCCACCATTTGCAGGTGGTTTCGGCCAGAGTCAAGCGACCGAACCTGCCGGCCTCCACCGCTTGTTTGAGCGCCTGATTGGCATCGCCGAAGCGAGAGGGAAAGATGGTACAAAGCTGGACACCGGCCCGGTCGCAGGCGTCGATGATTTCCTGGCAGCGTTCTGGGGTGATTTCCAGGGGTTTTTCCACTACTACGTGTTTACCCGCGGCCGCAGCCGCCAATGCCGGCTCCCGATGGGCACCGCTGGCAGTGGTAACAATCACCGCGTCGATCGGCTCTCGCGCCAGCGCTTCCTCCAGTTGGGTATAAGTTGGACACGGGGGCAGACCTGTCTCAGCAATCAACTGCTGGGCATTGTGCAGATTCCGACTGACCAGAGCGGTAATGCGGGCTTGTGGGATCTCCTGCAAGGCCCGGGCGTGAAACCGGGCAATCATGCCACACCCGACAATGCAGAAACGCATGACGTCTGCCATGGCAATTCCCCCCGCTGTTGCGATGCCGTGGTGCTCGAAAGCTCACTCAACCAGGCAAGCTTCACGGTATGATCAGACCTGAAATCAGACAAGCAATAAAACCGGCCTGCTGTCCGCTTCGGGACACCAAACCAAACTAAATTGTCCGTAACCATGCATCGCCACATCGGCTGTGTGGTGAGACACCTGAGTTGCGTCGCCCGAAAGGTCCGTCAGAAAAACAGGCCACATAACCCAGACTTCAGTACGCCGGATGGGAGGTGGTCCTGTTTGCAAAGGGTGGAGGTCTGTCACTTTTCGGCGGTGCTGGAGAGGGCCAAAGAACCAACAGCTGCCGGCGTGGCTGTCGGAGCGATGGTAGCTGGCAACGGCCAGTGAGCGGTCGTGACCTGAGCGAAACGCTGACAGGTGTGTTCGGGAAGCAGTTCAGTCAACCAGGCTTGGGCCCGGTTCAGGTCCCAGCCGTGATGCGGGTCGAATGCCAGGGCCGCGGTATAGAAGCCGTGGCCATCGTAAACACACCATTCGTGGACGCCGTTGCCCCAGTCGAGCCACTGGGCGGGATGCCGGCACGCCAGGGCCTCGACGATGGGCCAGCATATCCGCAACGGATAAGGCGCGGCCGACCGTCCCGGCTCCTCCGCTTGTTGCCACTGATGCGGACCACACGGAGACGGATGGTACAGTTGCAACTGCTGGGCCACCAGGCGTCGGGCCTCCAGCCCCCAGGAACGCGGAAAAACGACCTCCACTAGCTCAGTCACCTGCTCCGACAGGTCACGGAACCGTAACACTACCTCCGGTTGATCCAGCAACGGTTCGCTGCGCAACTGGACACGTTCTGCCGCTGGCAGACGGACCAGTCGGAGCACCAGATTTTCCCCTTCGGTCACCCACGGCCGCTCATCCAGCTCGGCGATCCAGCGGGCCAAACTTGTATGCAGCGACGGAACCCGCCACACCGCTTGCCCGGTCCCGTCTGCTGTCATGCTTGCCGAAGATTCCGCTGTCAACCGACCTAGCACCAGGTGTCGGGGGGCCCAGTCCGTCATCAGTTCGACAACACCCAACTCAGAGGTTTCGTAGCTTTCGTACACAATACGATCCATCATCCCTGTAATAGCTCTCATCGACAACAGATTCTCCCTTTCCGCAGCGATCCCCAGAATAATCGGGTACCGGGCTACCTGTTTTGGCAAATGTGTAGCGACCAACGCCTCATCGTTGGCAAGTTGCCGGCGGACGTATGCCAATTCCCGCTCGATGGTCTGACCATCATCCGCGGGGAAAGACAAGTTCTGGATCAACTGCTGGCGTTCAGCATGCAGTCGTTCCCGTTGCTGACGGAGTTCGTCGAGCCGGAGTAACCAGCTCTGACGTTGTTGCGCCATGTGCTGGGTTTTGTGGAACTGCTGACGTAGCTCAGCCAGAGTAGCCTGGGCCTGAGCTAGTTCCGCCTCGGTCGCTTGCAGTTGCTGCCGCAACGTCTGCAAAGATGCTGGATCGGCTGTCTCGGTAACAACAGACGTTGCTGGTGTGGCGGCCGATGTGGAAGATAGCCCTCCGAGCGTTTTGTGGATCCAACCTTTCAAGCGACCAAACCATCCGCGAGCAGGCGCCAACGGCTGACCATCCACAGGGGAATGATCGGCATCCTCGCAAGCATGCAACAGTGATTGATATTTCTCCTGCAGTTGCTGGCAGCGATGCTGGCAGACCTCGACACGTTCCTGCAAGGTCTGCAACGTGTGCTGGCTGGCGGATAACTCCAAGCAGGCTGCAGCGTTGGACGTGTCCGTTGATGGATCTCCCCCCGTCGCGTCCAGGTTCGACAGAGCGCTCTGGCATTCTCGCTGCAACAGATCACATTTAACCAGTTCGAGTGTGACATCTTGCAAACGCTGCAACTGCTGGAGACGTTGCTGAAGCTGCAGTTGGATGTCGGCGGCGATCTGGCGACGCAATTGCCTCAGATGAACAACACCAGGGGTGTCCGTCTGACCGTTCAACTGTTCCTGACTACCGTCAGAAAGTATCAGGATCGGTTCGGCCGTCGGGGGCCAGTGCCGGAGAAATTCCTGGCAACGCTCCCACGTGGGTACGAGAATCAGCCACCGTTCATGGGCCGTCAGATGGCGCAGGGCCAACAGTAGCGGGACATGGACAGCCGGATGCTCCACATGCAGGGCAAATAGATCGGGGCAGGCGGCGGCCAGGCTGAGAGCCAGCCAGGCATCCGGCGGTAAATTCCACGACGGGGGAAGTGGCCACGGTTTATAGGAAGGACGCTGGCCCTGCTCGCGTCTGCCCCGTGGCAATGCAGGACCGTCCGGGCGGGATCCGGCTGGGCGAGCAAGCGTGGGCGGGCTGGACGGCGTACGCATCATTGCTGCAGCATCACCAAGAGGAGAAACGAACGGACGGACCAACTTTGTGGCGGGTGTCGCGGTGCCCCTTTCATCGAATAGGATCCGCACAACGACGCGTGTTGTGGCATATCCCGTCCGCTCATGATAGTCGAGGGTGCCCTTGTCTCCGACCTTACCGTCCGGGCCGGGCCTCTTGCCTTACTTTTTCGGGAAAGGCAGGCAGAGCTCTTGATCTTTCACGCCAATCGCCCGGATCTTCCCTGCCGTGCTTCCGTTGTTGTCTTGCCCGCCCGCTAGCAAGCGATTGCTAGCACCGTCGTGTCCACTGTCCCTTAGGTCCTTCGACGTCGCCTTAGTCCTTTTACGGCTCATCTGCGCCTAAGTGCGCCGTCAGCCAGCTTTAACGTGGGCAGCTCCGACAGTTGGACCGGCAAAACACCCCCGCATTCCCGGTGTTCCTCTTCATGATCCCTTCTTGGTTGGGTCTGCGTGGATCAACCCTTAATGGAGCTTCCGTTCCATGTACCAAGCCGGCTGTAGGGATTTCAGGTGGCCCATGAAGAATTGCACGCGGGTTGGGGCGTTGCTGCATAGGAAAAACGCTGACTGCCGAGCCGCTTGCGCACCACTTCCGCTGGTTCCACTTATCACTTATCTAACACTATAAATGCCTTTGGCGCGGATTGCCATCAAACTTAGCATTTTATGCCAAATTTTCTTGATTCCATCTTTGAGGCGGATAGCGGCCCGCCAACTGACACCGCCTGGGCAGGGAACAGGGAGCATACAGGAACACCTACTGAGGGCTCAGGGGCGGATCTGAACTACTTCCAGGCGGGGGCGGGCGGTCAGAACGCGCAAGACCGGCAGAAGGGGGGCAAACGACCGCTCATCGTGCCAACTGTCATGAGTGATTTTCAGGTGGGTGGGTCCTACGCCTCCTTCACCACGGGTGGCATCCAGAGGAACCCATTGCTCAGCGACGTAAACCTCGAACCACATGTGGTAAGCCAGGGTAGGTCGACCATTTTTGTCGGGGGCATAAACCACGCCCATAGCGGTCCGTGAGGGAATGCCAGCGGCGCGGCACATCGCAGCGGCCAGCATAGCATATTCGGTACAGTCACCCGTCAGGTGCTGGGCTACCTGATCAGCCGGAGTTAGGGCCTGCGATAGTTCGAAAGCCCGCATGTTCTGGTGGACCCAGCGCTCGATGGCTCGGGCCTTGCTCCAGGCATCGGCCGTCGCCGGCAAACCGGCCAGGGCCTGGGCGGTCAGTCGCTTCACCGCCGGGTTGTCCCAATTCAGAAAGAAATTACTCTCCAGGTACTCCTTTGGGGGTGCTGGCTCTTTGAGGCCCGGCAGCGGACCGCGACGGGCCTGTACCTGCAGCTCAAGGCCACTGGCCGGACCATCCAACTTACGGATCTGCTGACGCGAATCGGCGACAAACAGCCCTTCTGCTTCCTCCTCGCGTGCCACGTGGACCCGGTAGACGATCTCCTTCAGGGTATGCGCCTGAGGAATGGGACGGTCCAGCGGAATCGACTGGAAGGCAAAAATTTCGACCGGTCGCGTGACGGGAGCGGTAGCCGCTTGCGGCGTCGTTCGCAGAAACGTCAGCCGACCCCCCAGGGCGGGAAAATCGGTCTGGATCTGCAACGGTTCCCGTGTCTGGGCATCGACCCAAGTGATAGAAACGGGCAAGCGTACCTTGTCCAGGACCTCCGGCTTGCTGACGAAACGCAACAGCCGCCGGGGAGAAGTTCCCGGCCACAAAATCCGCTGTTCTTCTCCTTCGTAGGTCATCGTGATAGTGACCACGCGGTTGACCGTGGGCACATATGTCCGATAGCTGTATGTTTCGCCCGGTTTAAGCTGCAGTTCGCGGAATAACCGTACCTCGCGGGCCAGGCCAACGACCCCCTCCGGCCAAGGTGTATCCGTGGCCCCGGCCGCTGCTCCCTCGCCGCGAACCTTCAGCACCTTCCCTTCCACCGTCCCGCTCAGGGCCAGGGCCGCATCCTTGCCCAATCCCTGTCGCATCGAAGTCAACAAAACCGTACCCTCCGGCGTCTCGACCGTGGATTCCTCCCCCCATTGGGTCACGGTCTGACCGAACCGGGCCACGGTCAAACGGAGGTAACGGCTACAAACCAACAGCGGCTTGTCCTTATGAAGCTGCAGGCGGGCCGACCAGTGGACATACCCGGCCCGCTGCCCCTCGATCGCCACCACAAACCAATAATCAAACTCCAGATCCTGTTGTCCTGCTGCCGGGGCTGGTGCCACTACTTTACTGTCCGCAAGTCCACCACCAGGCGGTGCAACCGTTCCGCCCATCGGAGCCAAAGAGCCGCTGCCGGCGTTGTGGTTCCCGGTCGGGGAGCTGGCGTTCAGCTCCCTGTTCGTCCCGGTTCTGTTGGGTCGGATAATGATAAAATCGTCACGGTTGAGCGTTGGGGGCAAAGACGGCTCCAGCGGTCGGGCTCCGCGACCGCCGGGCGTTATAACCAGTTTTTCCTCCGATGAGGGGGACGGGGCCTTGGGGCGATCCATGCCGGAATTGGGAGGCAAAGGTGTCGGGACCGCGGGGGGCGTCTGTCCCCCGCCAAGGACCGGTAATAGCACCAAGGCCACTATCACCAACCCGAAGCCTGGGTGCCGGCCTAACCCTGGCTGCTTGTCCACCATCTTATTTATCTCTTCCGCCGCTCGCATCCACACCAACGCTTGAATACTGACTGGGCGCTTGCTTTACCCGTCGGCCTTACCCCGTTTGCCTTCCCTTGATGGCTAGGCCGCTTTGCTCAGGTCATCCTGACTCTATCGGTCGGCTATTAAACCTCACAAGCTCAACTTTAATTCACGTTCCGAATTTTTCCTTAACAATAACCCTCTTGTTGCAGCGACTCGTTCAACCTTCCGGTCGTCTGACCCGCTAATAACTTATTTAGGGTACGTTTGCATCACTTGTGATAGCGTATACAGAAATCAAAACTTTTCAGTCTCATATTCGTAAGATTTGTGTACTTGCTGTAACATAGTATACATGCATGATGGTGGAGCTGGAACAGGTACGAACCGGAAATCAGCCGCTTCTGTATTCTGTAATATACCAATCGAGCATGTGCATACGACATGTCTCGGTTACTGTATTGCGCCTATTACTACTTGATGATACAGGATGATGGTGTAGGCACTAGGGTTAGGCAGTCCTCGGACTGAGCTGCCAGATACTCAGAAGCCAGGGAAGATCACCGTGACCGCCGCTGACATTATTGCCCGTTTGGAAGCTCAATTTGGTGCCGCGATTGTGGAAAAACACCCCGAGGCCCTGGATCCCTATGTGGTAGTAGACCCACAGAAATTGGTAGAGATCGCTTGTTATCTCCGGGATGAACCGGACCTTCGGTTCGAAATGCTCAATGACGTCACGGGCGTGGACTATCTGGAGCCCGACTCCAAGAAAGCCGCCAAGGCCGGTTTTGATCCCCATGTAGAAGTGGT
Source organism: Gemmataceae bacterium (assembly GCA_025055795.1). Lineage (GTDB taxonomy): Bacteria > Planctomycetota > Planctomycetia > Gemmatales > Gemmataceae > Thermogemmata. Next base: position 33,268 of record JANWVV010000034.1, on the reverse strand, counting down.
GTACCATCTATCCAGTTTTACCTATCCGGGCCGTCGCTTTACTCTGAAGGTCAAACTCCCTCGCTGGAAGGACGACGTTCCAGGACGCTTGCCGGAGGTCCCCACTCTCAGCGGCGTCTGGCCTACCGCGGACTGGCAGGAACGTGAAGTGTACGACCTGGTCGGCGTCCGCTTTGTGGGTCATCCGAACCTGTGCCGCATCCTGCTGGCCGAAGACTGGGTGGGCCACCCTTTGCGTAAAGACTATGAATATCCGCTGGAGTATCATGGCATTCGCGGCCGGTGAAACGAAATTCCTCAACACTGCTGGTAAAAATTGTTGGCAGTCTCGAATCAGCCACTTCGCTGTAATGAGTCCTGCTTCCGTCTGTTACAGGGCCTTTTCAGGCCGCAGATGATTCCAACCGGCCGGACTCCTCTTGCGGAACGAAAACCACAAAGACCGACGCAAGTTCCCGTAGTCCCCGTGATTAGCACCGTTTGGTAAACCCCTTGGCTGACGGTTGTCCTATCCGTCTGGCCAGGGAGCCGCTTAAGCATTTCGATCTGTTATCCCCTTGCCAAACCCGAGCCTGTCCGCAGGTCGATGCAGAACTGTTACAATAAACGCGAGGGGTCATGGGTATGAGCATCCGCACCCTGCGACTGCTAGTAGGGATATTTTTTCTGGGTGCCAGCGCCTTTTTGTGGGCCCGGCACTGGCTGGCCCCCGAATGGGCCACCCGCTACGATCCGTTGCGTTTGAACCTAGGGGCCGCCTTCGCCTTGGTCTTCGGACTACTGAACGTCGCTCGCTGGTACATGAGCTGGTCCCAACAGCGTTGGGCAACCACAGCGGTTCGCTATCCCCTACAGCCAGATCCTTCGCTGGTGCGTCCCCAACTGCGGCCCGAGCTCGACTTTCAACGTGCAAGCTCTGCCGTCCCCTCGCCTGAACCATCTCCCATCGAGCAAAAACAACCAGCGGCCGAACCAACAAGGCAGGCCCCTCCCATCGATCCAACGGCTCCATGCACCTGACCTACCGCCTCTTCGCCCCCCGAGCCTTGTTTTGCGATGAACTGATCCGGATCGGAACGATCAACCAGAGTAAGCCGGAGCTGGCAAAGCCTTATTAGACAAAATTCAGGGGGATTGCTCAAGGGGTGGTGGAAACGGCGGCGGACCGAGTACTTCGGCAGGACGTTTTCCCGCTTCTGGACCAATTTCCACGATTGTCCCCGGAGTGTGCAGTCCCCAGCGGACGTAGCCCAGAGCCAAGGGAGCCCGCCAGCGGAGTGAATACACGCTGGAAGTAATCACTCCCACATCATGCTGGTCTTTGTGGAGGCGTGTTCGAGGCGGAGGCGGGCCGCCCTGGAGCACTTTCAGACCGACAAAGGTGCGGACCGGATGCCCTGTGCGGTCCCGAGCCATCACAATCGGTTCCTGGCCGGGAAAGCATCCCTTGCTGTAACTGACGGCCTGGGTGAAGTAAGGTAGTTCCAGAACGCTACGTTCCCGGTCGTAGTCGACGCCAAATAGAGGAAAGCCGGCTTCCACGCGTAATAGCTCGTAAACCGAGGACGTACCTCGTCCACTGCCCAACTGCTGGAGGAACTCTGTCAGGGCGTCCGCCCGCTCCCGGAGCACCACTAGGTCGTAGCCGGGGACACCTAAACGGTCAAAGCGACGGACATGGACCGTGACTCCGTTCGTGCAGGTACGTTCCATGTGGCCGAAAGGGGGTAGATCGGGCACCGTATCTCCAACGGCGCGCGCGAGCATTTCGCCCGCTTGCGGACCAGCCAGGTGGTACTGGGCAAAGCGGTCGCTGACATCCGTCATCTCTACTTGTTCGCTGATCAGGTAGCGGTCGAACCAGCTAAGCAACTCGCCTGCCCGACCGGCGGCCGTCTCCAGCCACAGGGCATGGCGACCATCCCCTAAACGCAGATGATAGATCCACAAAGGGAACAGGACTTTGGCCCGTGGATCACACAGATAAGCGGCACAACCCGCCCCCAAGGGCAGATCCGCCACCGTATTGGTACACAAACGGTGCACAAACTGGGGGGCATCCGGTCCGCTGAGCAGCAGTTTGCCCAGACTCGACAGATCGAAGACAACGGCACGGCCGAGGGCTGCCACATAATCGTCGGGGACAGGATAGTTCATCATGGCTGGCAACTCATCAACATCATAAGGATAATCCGTCGTTCCCGACATCCACTTAGCCTTCGATCAGGCGGCAGTTGGGGACTGCCGAGTATCTGACATAATGGCTGCGGCAGTACTGTCGACGGTCGAGAGGGCGGCATACCCAATACATCGGGCGGCGGGGCATGATTAGTAGGTTACCATTAGTTTATGGGCGTCCGGGAGAATGGTGACTTTGCCGCCGGCGTCGAGCAGGCGCTGGAGTTGCTGAGGGGAATGCAAGGGGGTAGCCCGGAGCTGTTCGACGACGCTATCTGGATAGCGGCTGGCCAGGAACAAGCTGCAGCGTTGCACCGCCTGGAGCCAGAGCCGGCAGGCGGACCAGTCGTCGGGCCGCAGTTGTTCCAGGCGTTGGCGGAGCTCCTGGGGTTGCTCCAGGGCGCACAGTAACTGGGCCCCGGCACCCAGTTCCGGGGCCGCTTGCGTGAGCAGGGCCACGCGTCCTCCCGGACGGACAATGCGGGCGGCTGTGGCTGCAGCCAGGGCCAGATCGACAAAGCGGAGCCGCTCCGCCGTGCCGCTGATCGTGGCAATGGCCGTGTCGGCCGGCTCCCCCACGGCCGCCCGCCAGCGGGCATCCTGACGGGCGATCCCTTCCCCACAGCTCTCGGCCAGACCGGCAATCACTTCCTGGATCTGGTCCCCCTCACCCTCAATCACTTGCACAAACAGCGGTACCCCCAATAGCCCGACCACCTCGGCGGCTTCGCTGCGCAAATCGTCCGGTTCCGGTTCCGGCACACCCCCGTAAAAGCGGCTGGCAAATGCCGAACGGGTCTCCGCATCTGCCAGATCGGGAAAAATGGACGTTTCTGCCCCGCCATAGCCCGTACGGGGATCGTAGCGTCGGCCGCTCAACACGATGACAAAATCGGCATCGACTAGTGTCCGGTTCAGATATAAGCGGCGTCCTCTGGCCGTAGAGGCCAAATACGCCAGTTTGGACCGGTCCGACGGATCATGGCGTTCCAGGTTCACCTGCCGGCAGCAAGACGGTAAACAGGCCTGCCATTGCCCGGACGCCTGCGGCGGGGTCAGAATGGTCACCGCCTCCGGTGCCACCCCTGCTGAGCGGACATGGGCGATCACTTCCTGGAGCAACTCCCCCACCGCCGGCAGGGTAGCGTCCAGGACAATGGCAACGCGGTCGTCGGGCGTCAACGCTTGCCGCAGCGGAACGAAGCGGCGGGGCTGCTCCAAGGCTGCCCGCATCAACTCTCCAGGCGAACCTACAGGGGTCACTACCGGCTGCCGACGCAGCGGAATGCACCGCTCCGCAGCTACCTCCACAACCCACTCACTTTCGCCCACCCGAAGCTGCACGTCCGAATCCCTCACATGCGCAACGCCTCATTGTTCCAACGGTGTCGCCTCTGCCCGACTGCCCACAACGTCAGTGCCTTTTTCATCCAACCCGACCCGCGAGTTCGCCACTGTCAATCCATCCTACTGTGCCCGAGATTGTTGTATGCTTTCACACTGCCCTCATTCCATTTCTGCACTTACTTTACTTTTTACCTGCTTGCTAGGCTTTAGTTAACGGAACATCGGGTTCGTGGAAACGTTTCCGACCCCTTGACGCTAGATTCTCACTGACTACCGTGAGGTTACTCACATCAAATCATGGAGGCCGTCGCGCTGGGTCATTCGACATGCTCTGTGCTGCCATCGGAGGGCTATGGCAAGATCATCCCCCGTCGTTTGCCGCTCCGTTGGGTAACAATGCTAGCTGCTTCGGATCCCGGCGGTCTTCCGTACCTCCCTGTAAAGCATTATAGTCAGACCATCTTTGGCTGAAACGATGGCAACATTGCAAGGAATCACAACTAGGAATCATAAACGTATTCAAGGCAACCACGGAAACTATGCTTCTCTGGACTGACAGGCTGGCTTGAGCCGACGTGAATGATGATCCGAACGATGGGGGGGTAGCGGGGTTATTCCCGAAGCCAGATGAAGCCAACGGTCAGCAGTGTCAGGCCAATCAGGCCAATGGTCATGGCTGGCAGGGAGAAATCTGAAGTCAGGCTCAGCCGGGTGGTAGCACCACCGGTCAGAACATGAACGCCGCCCCACAACGCTCCACCCAAACCGGCCACAGTAAGCAGCAGTCCGATAAATCGTTTCATGATTATACACCTCCTCACTCGGATCACTACTCGGCTCTGTGTACGGTCAACCGTTCCTTGGAGAACGCAAGCAGTAATTGCATGAGTCGACACCGGCTACGCTTTTGCGGTGGCAAGATCCTCCTGAATGCAGTGGTCACCTCCTTTATGCTTTGGTCATTCCGGGGTTCGTCCCCTGAAGGGCAAGAGGCGAGCGTAAAAGCGTGCGTTAGTCGCAGTTGCTCCCATTGCCTTTGCCCGCTTCCTCGACACGCCACTGGTTGCTGCCCGTGTCCTGCTGATCAGAGGTCGTGGTTTGTCGATGCCCAGGAGGATGAGTTTGCCTCGATAGCAAGGGCAGCGGAATGCCTCTCGTGCAGGGGCGCTGTTAGTCGTCGATGAACGCAGCAAAGTCAATCGCACAGGCCATACCATTGACCCAAGCGGCAAATAAGAGGCGACCATCGCTGGAGAAAGCCAAGGTATCGACCGGCATTTCCATTTCACGGATGACACGGGTCTGGCCGTCACGCACGGTCCAGATGCGTATGGTCTGGTCTTCGCCGCAGGCTGCCAGGTATTGACCACACGGCGAGCAGATCAGATCACTGATGCGGCCGACCGGTCCGGGCAGCACGGCCAGCTCTTCGCCATCGGCGGCGTTCCACAGGCAGACGGTACCGTCAACAGCGGCTCCGGCCCACCATCGGCCCTGTGGATCTACCGTTAGTGCGGTCACTCCCACATCGATAGTGTAGTGCTGCTCGCGGGTCGGCAGGTGCCAGACGGTTACCGCTCCTGTTCGCTGGCCGGTGGCCAGGTAGTCCAGGCCACCGGCGGCCAGGCGTTCTCCGTCCGGATGGAAGCAGATTCCTTCCAGGGTGCAGCCATCGGCGGCTTCGATCAGGATCAACTCGGGATTTTTGCTGGTGGTATCCCAGATCCAGACTAATCCATCGGCAGGGCTGGTATGAGCCAGGCGGCTCCCTAGGACATCGAAGGTCAGATGACCTATGGGCGGTTTGGTGGCCTCCAGCACCGCTGGGGACTGGGACTGGGTCAGATCGTACAAGCGGGTATAATGATCGGCTCCGCCGATGGCCAGCCAGCGGCCGTCCCGACTGGCGGCCAGGCTATGAGCAGCCGGGGGAGCGTCCAGCTCCACGGTTCGGCCCGTAGCTACCTCCCACAAGCGGGTTTGACCGGCGAAGACCGAGGCGAGCCGGGGACAACCACCGGCCACATAGGCCAGGCGATGCCGCAACCCCTGACGGTTGCCAGCGGCGACGGTGCCACTGTCCACGTCCCACAGTAACAACGCTCCTCCTGCACCGCCACTGGCTAATCGTCGACCATCCGGCGAAAAGGTCAGACACCGGATCTCGTCCGGATGCCCCTGCAGCACTCTGGCCAGAACGGCCCGTTCCGGATCGGACCACAGATGAATCAGATTATCTGAATCAGCGCAGGCGAGGTAACGGCCATCGGGACTATAGGCCAAAGCCACCACTTGTTCGGCGTGGCTGTTGAGAAGCATCAGCGGGTCGGAGGCATCCAGGCGCCACACTCGGGCAGAGCTGTCCCAGCCGGCGGAGATAAGCCAGTGGCCCTGCGGACTCCAGACCAGGGCCGCGATGCGGTCCGGATGCCCCAGCCACTCGACTTGCAACTTCCCGCTGCTGGTTTCCCAGACGCGGATGTGCCGATCCTCGCCGGCCACGGCCAGCCACCGACCATCGGGCGAAAAGGCGACCGCCGCCACCGGCGTGCCTGTCCCCGGCCAATGCCGCACCAGGCGACCATCGCACACTTGCCAGATTTCCACCCCGCCATCCTCCCGGCCACAAACCAGCCGACGCCCCTGCCAATCCCAACCCACAGCTGTTATCCAATTGCCGCGAGCCAACTGACGGACGGTGTCCCCCCGCCCCACTTGCCAGACCGCCAACTCATCATTTCCCCCCGCCAGCCATGACCCATCCGCACTGAAACTCCAGACCGTAATCAGATCACTCAAGTAATACCGCTGTTGCTGCCGTCCCTGGGATGACCAGCCGCGCAATACCCCTTCCTCCTCGATCGACCACAGGGTTCCAGCCGCATCGAATGCCACTGCTAGCACATCACTACCGGCTCGCAATTCCGCTGTTCCGTACACCCGCTCCACGTACGGCGGCCGCAAACCATTCTCCCAAGGCGAATCGGTTAACGAAAATACCGCCATTAGCTCGATCCTCCACCCACAGGCAACGCTCGCTTGTGTGTTCGTGCTTGCCGGGCCAGCGTCGACCGCAACCACAATAATATTGGCCGTACCACCCGATAGCCCACTACCGCCACAACTCCAGGCCGCTGAAGCCGCCACCGCAACTAGCACATTTTTCCTACTGCTTCTACTCTAGTACACTTTTTTCAGCCAGGAATAAAATCGTTTCACTACTCCCCCTCAGACCACTGTCTATCGCTCCACTGGGCATACATATCCCCGCTACCCCCTCTCTGTTCCATGCAACAACGTGTTATCCCGCACCCACAATCACAGACCTGCCGGGTTCACAGCGGAAAGCGTCTGACAATGTCGCACGACGGGTGTTAGGATGAACAAAGGGAAGAATCGGGATCCGGTGCGGTGGATGCGATCAGCCGACTCTCATTCGCGGCTCGGGAACGTCAGGCCGGATCCGCATGCTGTCTGTCGCGGGTAATCATCCATGACCAAAGAAGAAGTGGCCGCCGCCCTTGACGAAATCGGCACCCTGCTGGAACTGAAAGGGGAAAATCCCTTCCGATGTAACGCCTATCACAACGCCGCTCGTATCATCCAGCAACTGGAAGACAACCTGCAAGACCTGGTCGCTTCCGGGAAGTTGTCGGAAATCCGCGGTATTGGCGACACTATGCAGGAAAAAATCATTACACTCGTAACGACGGGGCGCCTGCCGTTTCTGGAAGAGCTCCGGTCCTCTATCCCTGCTGGGCTGGTGGAGATGCTCCGGATTCCCGGTCTGGGGCCCAAAAAGGTCAAAGCCTTGCACGACCAACTGCACATCAGTAGCGTGGCCGAGCTTCAGGCCGCCTGCCAACGGGGTGAAATCGCTCGGCTCAAGGGGTTCGGCGAGAAAACCCAACAGAAAATCCTGGAAGGAATCGCCTTTCTGCAGACCCAGAACCAGCGGGTGCGCCTGGATCAGGCGTTGCCCCTGGCTGAGGAAGTAATGGAACGTCTGCGTCGCGTGGCCGACGTCCAGGACATCGCTGTATGCGGCAGCATCCGTCGCCGACGGGAAACAATCCATGACATCGACATCCTGGTCTGTAGCAGCCATCCCGAAGCCGTCATGGACGTGTTCATCCAATTGCCGCAAGTAGAGCAGGTTCTGGCCCATGGCAAAAGCAAATCGAGCGTCCGGCTATCAGGCTACGTCCATGGTGAAAAAGTCAGTCTGCAAGCGGACCTGCGGGTGGTGACCGCCCCGCAGTACCCGTATGCGTTGCTGTATTTCACGGGGAGCAAGGAGCACACCGTCCGCCTGCGGCAGCGGGCCTTGAGCCGGGGGTGGACCCTCAACGAATACATGATGGGTACGGACAAGCAGTCGATTCCGGCCCGCACGGAGGCCGACATTTATGCTGCCCTGGACTTGCAGTACGTCCCCCCCGAACTACGGGAAGACACCGGCGAAATCGAAGCTGCCGAACGACATGAACTGCCCACCCTGATCGAAGAAAGCGACATCCAGGGGGTATTCCATTGCCATACGACAGCCAGTGACGGGATGGCCACGCTGGAGGAGATGGCCCAAGCGGCACAGCGGCTGGGCTGGCAGTATCTGGGGATCGCGGATCATTCTCAATCGTTGACGGTGGCCCGAGGCCTTTCGCCCGAGGCAGTACGACGCCAGTGGGAGGCCATCGACCGACTCAACGGCCAGCTTTCCGGCCTGCGCCTGCTCAAAGGCACGGAAGTGGACATCCTGGAGGATGGCACCTTGGATTATCCGGAGGAGTTGCTGGCAGGGTTTGATTACGTCGTTGCTAGCGTCCATACCCGCTTCCAGATGTCGCGAGAGGAGATGACCGCCCGGGTATGCAAGGCCCTGGCCCACCCGGCGGTAACCATGCTGGGGCATCCGACCGGTCGGCTCCTGCTGCGTCGCGACGGCTACAAAATCGACCTGGACGCCGTTATCCGTACCGCCGCCCAACACGGCAAAATGATCGAGATCAACGCGCAACCGCTGCGTCTGGACCTGGATTGGTTACACGTCAAGCAGGCCCGGAACCTAGGCGTCCCTCTGGTCATCAATCCCGATGCTCACTCCACCCATGAACTGACGTTCTATCGCTATGGGGTCATGGTTGCCCGCCGGGGCTGGTTGCAACGCGAACAGGTCTTTAATACCCGACCACTGGCTGCTGTCCTGGAGGAATTACACCGCCGCAAGCAAGCCTGGTTATCCAACGTTGGCTTGGCCGGCAAATCCCATCGCCGTCACCACTGACGGGGGCGCGCTCCCGAGCTTGCTGGGGCCATCAGCCATTGGTGCAACAGAACGGGGAGACCATGCCGGCCAGAGGAAACCGGCTCTTTTAGCAAGCGGCATGCACGCCATTCACAACATACCGTCGTTCCCGTGGGTGTAAAGTCGTTCATCAGGGAACAAACGAGAGAGGTCGAATGTCTGATCCTTAAAGCCGGACAGTGAGTATTCCCGGCACTTTTCCGTATCCCAGCGGTTTTTCGGGCATTCAGGGGGTAGCGGAAATGTCTGAACAGTTCTCAGCAACGGTGCCACGCGTAGCGGTCCTCGCGAGTGCCATCGTCCTGGCCATCGGATACGGATGCCAACGCAATGACAAGCCAATGGTCGAGGAAGCAGCGGGTGACAAGACAGGCGGTTCGGCAGGGCCAGTGGTGCCGGAGGCGGCCTTGATCATCGACCGGCATTGCAAGGCCTTAGCCAGCTCCAGCGAGCAGGGACGCCGTGAGGCCATCGCGTATTTCGCCCAGCATGGTGCCGATACGGCGGTCATCGACCGGCTAGTGAGTCTGTTGAGTGATCCGGGCACGGCCGGGCTGGGCAAAACGCATCCGGGGCGGATCAGCAGCACCCGTGAGGCAGCCGCACGGGCTTTGCTGGCGGTAGGCGAGGTGGGCGAAACCGCTTTGCGTGAGCATGGAATAGCGGCACTGCGAGCCGGCTTGCGGGACCGGCAGGCAGCCGTCCGGGAACACTCGGCCTACACCTTGGGACTATTGGGACCATTAGCCCAGCCCGCAGCTGATGACCTGCTCGAGGCCGCTCAGGATACCGAGGCCGCTGTACGCCACGCGGCACTCGACGCTGTACGCCAAGTGGGCATCGGTCAGCCACGTAAATATGTCCGTCTGCTTAACCATCCGGACGCGGAAACGGCCCGGCTGGCCGCCGAACTCGCCCCGTTGATCACTAGCGTGCCGGTGGAGGAGGTATCTACCCTGATTCAGGCGCTGCAATCATCGGAGCCGACCGTGCGTATCGCCGCCGCCCAGTTGCTGGCTCGGCTGGGCCCAGCGGCTGCACCGGCCGTTCCCGCCCTGATCGGCGCCATTCGCCAGACCTACCCCAGCATGGTGGATGCCGATCAACCAGTTTTGGGAAACCTGGGAACCGAACTGGCTTACTGGCAAGCACTGAGTGCCATTGGAGTCCAAGCAGCTGCGGCCGCTGTCGAGTTGCTACAACACGGTCATCCTCTGGTCCGCCTGCTGGCCGCTTATACCCTGGGCGAGATGGGACCCGCAGTGGCCCGCACCGCTGGCGACGCCCTGAAAAAACTCCTGCAGGACCAGTACAGCGATGTGGCTATCGAAGCCGCCTGTGCTCTGCTCCGTCTGGATATTGCCACGGACGAAGCCCGTGCCCTGCTTCGGGCAGCCATGGATGCTCCCAACGCTGTCGCCTTGTCGGCCATCAGCGTACTGCCTCGCCTGGGTGATCAGGCCAGGCCATTGCTCCCGGCAGCACTGGCCAAACTGACCAGTGACAATCCCTATGCCCGTTACGCCGCAGTGGCTCTTGTGGCCCAGTTACCTCCTGAGCAGGGGCGACCCTATGTGGCGCAACTGGCCCCACTGACCTCCGATAGCGAACCGCTGATCCGAGCTCAGTTGGCGCGTACCCTTCAGCAGTTGGGACCAATCGCTGGCGAGCTGGCCCAGGCCGTGGCGCGCGCCTGGCAACAGGAGAAGGATGAAGCCCTTCGCGATGCTTGGATTGACGCCCTGCTAGCGATGGGCGCCGCTGCCAAACCTGTCGTCGAATCACTGTGTCAGGCCGCTGCAGATCAGCACCTGCCCGCGGCGCGGCGATTGCGCCTGATCGCCGCTTTACCCCAAGCGGATGCCAGCCATCCCAGCGTCGTCAAGACCCTGCTGCAACTAACACAGGAGAAGGACGCCGACGTGCGGGCCGCTGCCGCGCGGGCCTTGGGACAGATGACAACACTTCCGGTCGAGGCGTTCCAACGCCTGGCCAGCATGGCACAACAGGACAACCGCCTGCCTCCCCGCCGTGCCGCTCTACTGGCATTGTTGAGCCTCGGTCCTGCGGCTGCCACGGTCCGAACCGATTTGCAAAACGTGGCCAACCGTACCCCGCCAGACAGTCTATCGTTACTAGCGCAGGCTGGTTTAGCTCTCATGGACCGTCAACCGGATCGTGCCCGCCGCTTGCTGGCCACCGGACTAAGCTCCCCCAAACCCGACGTCCGACAGGCCGCCGTGGAAGCCCTGCAGGTGGTGCCTCCCACCTCGGCCGAACTACCCGCACTGCAACGTCTGCTACGTGATCCGGCAGCGGAGACACGGGCTGCAGCCGCTGTAGTCATCGGCCGGCTCGGATCATTGGCCCAAGCAGCGGTCCCGCATCTACTGCTGCTCCTGAACGATCCCGACCCAGCTGTCCGATTAGCTGCCATCGAGACATTAGCCCGCATAGGACCAGCCGCCAAACCGGCAGCCGACAAGCTCCGACAGTTGACCGGTGACCCGGTTCTCGGTCCGACCGCGCGGCAGGCCCTGGAAAAACTTGGTCTGCCCCTGCCGCCTGCCCCCGGTCTGCCCCAAGGCCGCTAAAACTGGTATCAGCCTCCGCTCCTGAGAGCTCACACCCTTACGGGCAATTTCTATTGCTTGTCCTGTTTGGCCGGGGGTTTTTCCAAAGGTACCCATTTATCTTCCGGCGGCCGACGGCGATGGTATCCTGTAGCTTCCTGGTAGGCTTGGGCCAGGGTAAGCAAGTCCGTTTCGCCATACAGCCGGCCGGTAAAGGTGAGGGCCGTCGGTGTCCCCGCCGCACTGAACCCATTGGGCAGGCAGATGGTGGGATGCCCCGTCAGATTGGCCACAGCCAGGTCGTTGCCGCCGACGTAGACATCGATTTTTTCGAACAACTCGTGCATGTGTCGTTGCAACAAGGTGCGGAGGCGTTGGGCCCGCAGGTAATCGACAGCCGTGGTGAACCGGGCTCGGCGGAAGGTGATAGCCCAGTTACCAATCCCTTCATGGACACCGGCACGGGTCAAATCGTCAAAGGCCGTGGCCGCCTCGGCTTCCAGAATGATACCAATGATGGTAGAAGCCAGCCGCCAGGGGAGCGTAATGGGTACCAGTTGCACTCCGAGCTGCTGGAGCACTTTCAGATCCGCTTCGGGTGTAGCCACGCCTTTTTCCTCGAAGTAGCCGACCCGAAATTGTTTCAAGGGTTTTTTACCCGGCCAGTGGAAGGGGCGATCGACCGTGGTTGGATCGTGCGGATCGGCCCCGTGAATGGCCCCAAGGACCAGAGCACAATCCACAACGCAGCGGGCCATGGGGCCGATTTTGTCTAGTGACCAGGCCAGGGGCATACACCCCTGACGGCTGACCCGCCCGAAGGTAGGGCGCAAACCGGTCACACCGCAACGAGCACTCGGGGAAACAATGCTCCCCAGCGTTTCGCTGCCCAGGCCAAAGCCGCACAAACCAGCGGCCACCGCGGCGGCCGTACCGGCCGACGAACCGCTACTACCCTGCTTGGGGTTCCAGGGATTGCGTGTCTGACCACCAAACCACTGGTCTCCTTGCGCTAAGGCCCCCAGGCTGGTCTTGGCCACCAGCACCGCCCCAGCCTGATCCAGACGGGCTGCCACGGTCGCCTTCTGCTCCAACCGTTGTTCCCGGAAGGGTGCGGCCCCCCAAGTGGTCGGATAGCCCGGATAGGCAATCAGATCCTTGGCGACCCAAGGAATGCCGTGCAGCGGACCACGATACTGCCCGGCGGCAATCTCCCGGTCAGCCTGTTCCGCTTGCTTCAATGCCAGCTCCTCGGTCAGCGTCACCACGCACAGCAGGGCCGGATCATAACGACGCAACCGATCCAGATACAGCCGGGTCAATTCCACGGCCGACACCTGCCGCTTCCGGACCAGTTCTGCCAGTTGATATACGGGCAGATAAGCTAGATCCGCGTCACTTTTAGGCTTCTGGACCGGTTCGGCAACCGGTTCCAGGCGTACCTGTCCACGCTCCGACGTCCCTGCTGGCTGCCCCGCAGCGGGTACAAACAACAAGGCCGGAGCTACTTCGTATCCCACCGCCGTATCCCGCAACTGCCGCAGTTGCCGCAAACTTGACGTCAGGCGGTTAGCCACCGCTCGCCGCTGGCTGTCGCTGAGCGTGATTCCGGCAATCCATTCCGCGTTTTTCACCATGTCGGGCGTAATCCCTTCGGCAGGCATCTGCGCTGCCGTTGCTGCCAGGGCCCGTTGAAAAACAGCATTTCCCACGCCCAGACTGCCAATCAACGTCAGCCACTGCCGCCGATCCCAGCCAGCCATTACGGTTCCTCCTCCTACGCCTTGTACCGGGGCTTTCCGCCTTGCCTCCATCCGACCAGCGCTCGACCAGCTACACCCACCCACTATTGTTTTTAACCTATTTACTGAACTGCCGTTGAGGAAATGTGATTGCGGCTCTTTCGACGGCAAGCAACGGACGCTTCTCGTCCTGCCGCTGCCAGGCCAATGTGGGCGCCATCGACTCGACGCCTGACACGAATGTGTGTGAAATGAATACCGTTGCTCAAAGCACAGTGTCACCTGTGACCGCCATCGCGGATGGACTGATGAGCAAACAAGCGACAGCCTCGCCTAGTCCAGTGGCAGACACTGCCAGGTGCCATCGGGCTGGAAGTGGATCATTTCTGGACGCCACCGCAGGGGCCGGATCTGACCCCCTGAAGCGATGGTCAACAGGGATTCTGCCAGATTGTCGTAGCACAACGCACGCAGTCCGATGTAGGAGGTGGTCAGGCGGGGATTGATCTCAATAGCGTAATCCTGGCTGCCATCGGGGGCTGGTCCCAGAACCAGGTCCACACCGACATATCCCCTTAGTCCCGGCACACAGGCCACGGCCCGTTGGGCGAGCCTCAGCGCTCGCCTGGCCAGCGGTTCGGGCAGGGGTAGGGTTCCCCCTTGATAGCGGAACCGCCCATCAGCACTCAAACACTGCTGGGCAGGTACTAGCGGCGTCTGGCCGGACGGCCCACATAAAAAGGCGACGCTGGCCGCCAGGCCAGGGACATACCGCTGGACCAGCATTTCTTGGTCATCGATTGCGGACAGGGGATGCGGCAGTTGCTCCGCGTGCTCCAGCAGAAAGGTGGCCTGCGAGCCGCAGCCATCCCGAGGTTTCCATACCAAGGGATAGTCATCCGCAGGCAGAGGACGGCCACAACGGATTACCTGTGGCGTGGGCACACCATGACTTTGCCAATGCTGGGCCAAGGTCCATTTGTCACTGGTGAGCCGGATGGCCTCCAAGGTAGGACCAATCCGCCATACACCCTTCTGATCCCACTGCGCCGACAAATCCGCCAGCAGGCCGCCACATTCGGGAGCAATCACGACAACCGCCTCGGCGGCGGCTGCATCGTCCGTTACCTCCACGCCACCCACCCGTTGAAGGTCCTCACGCAGAGCCGACCACATCGCCCGACCTTCCCGGTACAGACTGTGCTCCGGCGTCCCTTCTTCCTGGCCAATCCCCTGAATCGTCAAGTGCTCATAAACATAAATTAGCATGTCGCTTGACTGTATTAATAAAAATAATCGACATTAATTTGCTTGCCAACGCCCATTGCGCAAGCTTATCACCCGTATGGGAACCAAAATCAACACATAGAGCAATCCAGAAGGATCGCCAACGACATTGTGCTCGGAATTAGATATATGAAATTATGTATCAAATATTTGCTTTTGTCAAATAAAATCATGATGCAGCGCTTGGTTTGCCAACGGCAACAGCTCCAAGGTTAGTCTGGCTGGCAGTATATATTACGGTAATTGCCTGGTCCGCCGAGGCGACTGCGGAGACCGCCCCAGGGGGCCAATCTCTGTTCGGCCGGTCGGCTGAGAAGGAAATAACAGGGGCACTCGCTTGCAGTTTGCGGTGGGCTCAAGGGGATTGACCCACCATGCAACCGAAAAATGGGGGGGTGCGTGAGTGATGAGCGGGCTGTATGAGCAGATCCAGGAAGCTGCGGCGTTTGTCCGGCGGCAGTGGCAGTCCACCCCAGTGGCAGCGATTGTGCTGGGTACGGGTCTGGGCTCGCTAGCGGCTGACATCGTCCCTGAGGTGGTGCTCCCCTACGAACAGATCCCCCATTTTCCCCGCTCCACGGCTCCCAGCCATAAGGGGCAGCTCGTCTGCGGTACCCTGGCGGGACGACCCGTTGTGGCTATGGAGGGACGCTTCCATTATTACGAAGGCTATTCGCTGCAGCAGATTACTTTTCCCATCCGGGTTTTCAAGGCGTTGGGGGCCTCTACCTTGCTGCTAACCAATGCGGCCGGCGGCCTGAATCCTCGCTTCCGCAAAGGCGACCTGATGCTCATCGAGGACCACATCAACCTGCTGGGAGACAACCCATTGATCGGACCCAACGACGAACGCCTCGGCGAACGCTTCCCCGACATGAGTCGTGCCTACGATCCTACCCTCCGGCAGCAGTTACAACAGTTGGCCCTGGAAGAACGCATTCCGTTGCAGGGTGGCGTCTTCGTGGCGTTGCCCGGCCCTTCCCTGGAAACCGCTGCCGAATATCGCTTTCTGCGTACCATCGGAGCGGATGCCGTCGGCATGTCCACCGTGCCTGAAGTGATCGTGGCCGTTCATGCCCGGCTTCCCGTAGCGGCCATCTCTGTCATCACGGACATGTGTCTGCCGGATGCGTTGGCTCCCGTCTCGCTTCCCGAAATCCTCCATGCCGCTCAGCAGGCCGAGCCCTTATTGCGGCGTCTGATCACCCGTCTGGTAGCCACCCTGCCCTAAGCGCGTACCCCCTTACGCAGGACCTTGGTGGTAATCCCTTGCCCCTATGGTTATACTGCACCATACAGGCGGAGCCTTACCCTGCTTGGCAGAACAAAACCGACATATGCCCGGATTGGGCACCGAAGCAAAATTACTCCATGATGTGGAGTCGCTGGGACTGCTCCACTGCCAGGCCGTTTCCAAACTCTGCCCGTCGTCATGAGGTGCGTGGGATGCCCGCCCGGATCGGAACAACCCTGCTGATTTACTGGCTGACCGCTTGGGGCATCCTGGCAGGTGGGGCGTTACCCGGCCGCTCCCAGCCACCACCTTCCAGCGATGCCGAGGCGTTGCTCGGGATCTGGGAGGTCGTGGCCCTGGAAGCCGGCGGACGGCCCGAAAGCGACAAAAACTACCGCTGGACCACCTTCGTCTTCACTCGCGACAAACTCACCCTACGCGAAGGGTTCAATCCTCCTGTGGAATTTGCCTACACCCTCGATCCCACTACGCTTCCCAAGACGATCGACCTGACGGTCCGCGGCCACACCGCGCGTGGCATCTACAAGCTGGAGGGCGACGAACTGGTGCTGTGCATTAGTATGGGAGGCCCCCGCCCCACGGCGTTTACAAGCCGCGGCCGCAATGACACGGAAATGTTCACCCTACGCCGCAGCTCGTGGGAGCGTTACACCGAGCCGACTCTTGGTTTTGTCGTGGAAGCTCCGGGCAAATGGCAACGCACCACCGAGCTGCTCCGTCTGCCCAGCGGTCCGGTCACTTTGCACCTGTACCAGGCTGTCGCGGTCAAGGAACGCCTGACCTTCACGGTGGGTGTGGCCTCACTTCCGGGGCGACCTGGTAGCGGCAAAGCCATTGATGCCCTGTTCGACGCAGTGGAAAAATTCCTGGAAAAACTAGGTGGCGAAGACCTGGTGGCGGAGGAGAACAAAATCAAGGCCCCCGGACCCTGGCCGGCACGCGAACTGACATTCCGACCGCTGGAAAACACAGACAAACCTTTGCTCCGCGCACGCCTGTACCTGATTGGTGATCGCCTGTTTATCCTAGCGGTCAGTGGTCCTGAAGAACAGGTGCGGATAGCTGCCTTCCGTTTCTGGGCCACCTTCCGTCCCCCACCAGCTGACGTCAAGAAGACCGAGGTCAAAAAGGATTCATCCGCCAAAAAACCTTGACCCTCTGTTCCGCAACATGGTCCATTCACCCCTGCGAATCACGACACTGTCTGCGACTTTTAGCCGACACGGTCCCCAACGGCCGCGGCGGAGGGGCAGCTCTGTGACTGCGCCATATCGCCAATGTCAGGAAAGGACCCTAGCATGACTAGCCCCGATGCCCCCTTGCTTGCCTGCCCCGGTTGTGGCTTGCCCCGACTAGCTACCGACATCGGGTATCACCCCTGCCCTGTCTGTGCCGACACCACGCCTCCGTTGCCATTGAATAGTCCTGCTCCCGCCCCTCCCCCAACCGACCCACGGGCGGCGCTCCCCGCCGACGCCGCCGCTCTGCAAGCAGCCGAACTGACCGCGACACACCCGGCTTTCCCCTGGCGCACCGCTATTGCAGCCTTCACGGCAGGCACGCTTGTAGGTGGCCTGACCGCCGTGACTGTGTGGCCCTGGTCAACATCGTCGCCGGCCGTTCCTGAATCTGCCCAGACAGACGGAAATGAAGGAACTTCGTGGTCATTCCCCGCGTCCGTACCCGTCGGGTCAGTTTCACCACTGCCTGCACAGAACACCCCATCGGCAATTCCTGAAACGACCCCGTTCCTACCGCCACCCACGCCCCCGTCAGTACCACCACCGCTGCCGCACCAGCAACCGTTACCTCAAGTTCAGCCCGCGGTTTTCCCGGAGCCGGACCTGCCCGGTGGCAAGCACCCACCCATCCTGGAACGCCTCACATTTCGTATTGACCAGCCGGAAGCGGTCTGCACCGTGCCCGAAGAATGGCTCCGCCCCGGTTGTGCTCTGGTTTTGCACGGCCGGGTAGGCGAATTACGCCTGCCACGGATACCTCCCCACTTCCAGCTGGACGCCCGCCAACTCACTGCCCGCAGCATCACGCTGAGCGGACCCCGCATCGAATCTGCTCGCCTGCATCTGGCCGCACCGGAAGGAGTGGTGGCCTGCCGCACCGACCTGGGACGGGATGCCTACCTTTGCATCGACGCTCCTGGCGGGACCGTTCGCTTCGGTGCCATCAATCCCTGGCAACCTTCCACCCTGGTGATTGAGCAGGGGGCCAAAGTATTTGTGCGGGCCCGCCACGTCCACATCGATGGCACCGTGCAAGGTGACCGCACCCACGTGCAGGTGGAATGTACGCCACCGGCCCGCCTGCGTGTGCACACGGTCCGCCTCGGCGCGCATGTGGAATACCGCAAGGCACCCACCCCAAACGACGGACCCATCGACGCCCACGCGATCACCCTCGACCCCTCCGCCGTCTTCCGACGCCACGAACCCTGAAACCGGACCACCCTTCCAAAGCGCTATAAGCTACCGCCCCCTCTCTCCCCTTCCCTTCACACAGCGGTTTTCCTTCACAACACGCCCGCAACACTCAAGAAGGCCGATGGAACCCTGCTCCAATCATAACCCACCTGCCGCTCGCGCCCCCGGCAGTACTAACCCCTCTTGCCGCACCACCGCACCGATGCCATCCTTTCGGCCATTTATTTAACCAGCCCGCCCAATCGGTCAATTTGCTGCTCATCACTCAAACAACTGTCACCAAAGTAATTATGTCTTTTTTTCTGCATGATATATTTTTATCAATCATTGCATACAGCAATATGGTG
Organism: Gemmataceae bacterium; assembly: GCA_025055795.1. Taxonomy (GTDB): domain Bacteria; phylum Planctomycetota; class Planctomycetia; order Gemmatales; family Gemmataceae; genus Thermogemmata. Next base: position 14,796 of record JANWVV010000034.1, on the reverse strand, counting down.
AACGACATATCGATGAAAATTACTCAGATTAGAATGACTTCGCATCTTCGCTGTCCCGCTTTTTGGTCCAGCGTTACGAGCATTCATGGAAACTTGCAAGCCGGTTGAAGTCATTTCGCCCATACCCTTTTTATGTGGAATAATTATTTCTCACTATGCCTGGTTCCCTGTCGCCCTGTTCCTCATTACCTTAGGGTTCATATGACCATAATTCATATTATGTTCACTAATGTAATTGTATTCAAAAAGGCAAAAAAATCAAGGTCAACCGCATCTTCCGGCCAATTTAGCAAGGGTTATGACCAACGTGCGACTAATACCTCGTCATGCCGCTGGCCGGCGGAGATGTAGGGGGGGGAGAAGCGGGTCAAAAAAAGGACGAGGAAAAAACTTTGGTCGTTGTTCAATCGTTTGTGTTGGGTTGTGACGGCTGAGCAGTCACTCGGGGCAAGCAGATCCGGAAGCGGCTGCCTTTGCCGACCTGGCTTTCGACCTCAACAAATCCCCCAGCCCGTTCCACCAGGCGGTGTACAATCGCCAGCCCCAGGCCGCGGCCAGCGCCATTCCCTTTGGTAGTGAACGCCGGTTCGAACAGGCGATCAATTTGCTCCGGCGGGATTCCCGTACCGCTGTCCTGGATCTCCAGACAGACGTAATAACCACGCCAGCCCCGTTTGCCGTTACGATGTTCAACCTGCACCCGGACGGTGATGGTTCCTCCTTGGGGCATGGCCTCGCGGGCATTGAGCAGCAGGTTCAGTACTATCCGTTCCAAATGAGCAGGATCAATCCAGACCCAGTCCTGCCCTGGTGCCGCTTGGAACTCGATGGGGTACAGCTTGCCCACGCCGCTTTGTAGCAGTGGCAGGAACCGTTCGAGCGTCTGGCTGACCGCGACGAGGCGAGGCCGGCCGGTCGGCTCCCGTCCGAACTCGAGCAGATCGCGGATCAGTTGCGATCCCCGTTCGCCTACTTCCAGAATCTGCTCGGCACGCTGGATCACCTCGGGCGGAATGTCCTTGCGCCGGGCGATCAACGCGGCATTCCCCAGGATGACCGTCAAATAGTTGCGGAAGTCGTGAGCAATGCCCGCGGCTAGCCGGCCGACCAGGCTGTAGCGGTCCCCTTCCGGCAACGGTTCGGCGTGCTGACGGGCACAATGGCCCTGCACTTGGGCCTGGGCTAGTTTCAGGCGGTAAGCAACCGCATCTGCTACCGACATAGCAAAGTCACGTAATTCCGTGGGCCATTCCCGCGGCGGGCCAACATGTTCGTGGCAAACCACGCCAATCACCTCTTCCCCGCGGAAAATGGCAGCATCCAGCATCGAAGTAATACCCAACGGCACCAGGTACGAATCCCGCAACTCCAGAGCACGCGGATCGCTTTGCACCAGTTCGCAAGGCAAGGCCCGGCGTTCGCGAATTGCAGCGAAATAAACCGGAAAATCCGCAACGTTGAGTGCTGGACCAACGCTATGTTCCCGTCGGGAACGCTCGAACAAATTGACACACCGTAACTGCGAGCGATCTTCGCTCAGCAACCATACTCCTACCCGTTCCACTTCCAAGGTATCGGCCGCAATCTCACAAATCCGCTGGAAGGCTTGCAGCAACGACAGGGATGAATCTTCGACAATGCTGCTGAAGGCCAGACGTGCTTGCTCGGTAGCACGCAATTCCGATCGCAAGGGTGGCGGCTCCGATGGAGACCCCCCGGTCTTCTCACCGTCTCCCGCCCCACCTGACCACTCGCCGGAACCCAACGCGGTTATCTCCTCCATCCCCATAGCATATCCCTCCAGACAGCGTTCGTTCCAGAAGGGAGGTGGCTAGTACGACGACTAGGAATAATGACCCTTACTTCACGTTTACCATAACTTCGTTCTCGACAATATGGAAAAATTTTGGTTTGTCTCAGTAAGCTTTCTTCCTTCTTGGCTGACGTACAGGAACCGAAAATCGAGTAACAGAAAGCAGCAGTCAGATGCGGGTGAATCTGGTTTACCCAAGACCTGACTCAGCTTCCCAGCTCAAGCCACGCACGAGGCCATCCACGGTGTAGCCCCACGTTCCGCTGCAGCGATTCCATCCAGCCCAATCCGGCCTGGAGTGCAGCTAACTCCACCCCAAGCAACGCCGGGGCGGACGGTAAAGATGACTAGGTTTACTTCCGAAAAAACGTACATTAAACCTGATCCCGAACGGGAATACCCCTTTGCTATGGCGGCGGGGAGCCGGTAGCGATTGCATGGGCATCGCCATCGGCGGCGGACCACGAGATTTTTTCACAGGAGTATGCGAATGAAACGTACACGTTGGGTAGGGGCGGGGGTAGTAATGGCGGGCTGGTGCCTGGTAGTTTCAGCGGGGCAGCAACCGCCCGCAGGCAGTGATACCAAAACGCCTGAGAAGACCCTGATGGGCCGTTATCTAGACTTGCAGAAGGAGTTTGAGGCTACTAATCGCCAGCTACTGGAGCGTTTTCAGGCTGCCAAAACCGACGCGGAGCGTAATGCCATTCGGGAAGAAGCCCTCAAGCTGCTGCCGAGCTTTGCCGAGCGGTTGTTGCAGGTGGTCGGCACGGAGGTAGCCAGTCGGGATGCTTTCGAGCCGCTGGTGCAAGCGTTACTGATGGGTCGGGGAGGCCCGGCAAGCGCCAAAGCAGCAGCTTTATTAGCGGAACATCACACGGGCGATCCCCGGTTGTTGCGCTTACTGCCGGCCCTGGCTAGTCAGGGGGGTGAGGCCGGAGCCCAGTTGATGCAACTGCTGGCCGACAAGGCCGCGGATCGCCAGGTCCGGGGAGCCGCTCTGTTGTTCCACGGGGCTGCCCTGCTGGAACAAGCGGAAGCGCCTATCCAGCCCCCCCTGCCGCCAGAGAAACGTCAGACCCTCTACCAGCAGGCGGAAAAAGCCCTGCGTGCCGCCGCCCAGGACTACGGTGACGTCCGTCTGCCCGCCCCCATGGGCGAACAAACCATCGCCAAGGCCGCCGAAGAACAACTGTTCGTGCTCAACCACCTGACTATCGGCAAAGTCCTGCCCGATGCCGAAGTCCAGGACCTGCAAGGCAAAAAAGTCAAAGTGAGCGACCACCGCGGGAAAGTGGTCGTGCTGGACATCTGGGCTACCTGGTGTGGGCCTTGCCGGGCCATGATCCCCCATGAACGGGAAATGGTCGAACGCCTCAAAGGGCAGCCCTTCGTACTGATCAGTCTTAGTGCCGACGCCCAGAAAGAAACCCTGACCCGCTTCCTGGAAAAAGAGCCGATGCCATGGGTCCACTGGTGGAATGGCGGAGACCGGGGCGCTGCCCTGGAGAAATACCGCGTCACCTTCTTCCCCACCATTTACGTTCTGGACGCTAAAGGAGTGATCCGATACAAGCACGTGCGCGGGGCCGAATTGGAAAAGGCCGTCGAAACCTTGCTCCAGGAACTCAAAGACGGCCGCTAACGCCCCCCGGCTGTATCGTTGCAGGCCCAGCGCACGACCCACTTGCAGCCGAGACCCCTGCAGGAAAAAGCCCCCGCTACCATACTCCGCATCATGCACTTGTGCACGGGAAACCCTCGGCTTTTGGCCCCATCGGCACAGACCCAAGATTACTGACTTCAGGGGGACTTGTTACCAGCCTGGCCCCGGTCGTTGTTCCTTACACGACCGGTCCGTTGACCGATTGGACCAGTGAACGGTGAAATGACTACAAAATGAGGGGGGTTGGGCCGACGGCAAGTGCCCCTGCCCGAGGCCCGATGATCACCGCAGGCGAGTAAGCAGGCAACACAGCAGTGCGGCGACTATTTTGCCAATAGTTGGCTTGGCTTAAGCTGACGGATAGCGAAAGTCGATTTTGCCTGAACGTGCCCCATGGCAGGCCGTCTGCCGCGGATCCGCGAATTGCCTTTGACAGCGTCCGCTTGGGAAATAGCGGAACGGCTGCAAGGGCTGCCGCATCTGTGTTTTCTGGATTCCGCCGAGGGGCACCCCCAGCGGGGACGCTATTCGTACGTCGCCGCTGAACCCGCCGAGTGGCTGGTCGGCTTTGTCGGTCCCGATTCTCGGGCGAACGAGCAGCTTTGGCAGCGCTGGCAAGCGGCCATGCGTCAGCAGCCGTTGGTACACGATTGGCCCGAGGAGTTGCCCCCTTTTTGCGGTGGTTGGATCGCCCTGTTGGGCTATGGCTTGCAGCGACTATGGGAGAACATCCCCACCCCCCGCTGGAATGACCTGCCCGTGCCAGACCTGGTCGTGGGACGCTACGACTGGCTGCTGGCCTTCGACCATGCACGTCAACGTGTCTGGTGGATCGACTGGACCGAAAGCGACCAGGCCTGGCACAAAGTGCACACTCTGTTGCGTTCCGAGCCGCCCGCAAAGGTGTCGACCATTGGAACAACTTCCACCGGGGTTCCCGTACCGTTACAAGCTCCGGCATATCCTTTGCCCGGCTGGCCGGGCGTTTGCAGTAACTTCGACCGGCAGGGTTACGAAGCAGCGGTGGCCCGAGCCGTTGCGTACGTCCACGCCGGCGATTGCTTCCAGGTGAATTTGTCGCAGCGATTGATGGCCCCTTGGACCGGTTCGGCGTGGTCACTTTACAAAGCGCTGCGACGCTGCTCTCCGGCACCGTTCGCCGCCTACTTCGATTTGGGCTGGTGTCAGGTTCTGAGTGCTTCGCCGGAACGGTTTTTGCGTCTGTTTCCCGACGGTCGTGTGGAGACCCGACCGATCAAAGGAACCCGCCCCCGGGGACGCACGCCGCAGGAAGACGCCGCTTTGGCCGAGGAATTACAAGCCAGCCCCAAGGAGCGTGCCGAAAACGTCATGATTGTCGATCTGCTCCGTAATGATCTGGGGCGGGTGTGCCGATATGGCAGCGTCAAGGTTCACGCTGTCTGTGAGCTGGAAAGTTTCCGTCAGGTACATCATCTGGTGTCGGAGGTGCGGGGCCGCCTGCGTCCCGGTTATGGACCGCTGGAACTGCTGGCGGCCGCCTTTCCTGGCGGTAGTGTCACGGGAGCCCCGAAAGTACGAGCCATGGAAATCATCGCTGAACTGGAACCTACCGCCCGCGGCCCCTACTGTGGCAGCCTCGGCTGGATCGGCTTCAACGGGGCTATGGATACCAACATCCTCATCCGGACAATCACGCTGGCCCATGGCTGGGCCCAATTCCCCGTCGGCGGTGGGATTGTCGCGGATAGCGAGCCGGAACGCGAATACGCCGAGACCCTCCACAAAGCAGCGGGACTGCTGCGGGCCTGGCAACAGGCCTACAATACGGTTCACTAGCCTCCCTTTCAAATCCTGCGCTTCACATCCCAAGGCAGCCCTCTATTCCACCGCACCGTTCCAATTACAGGCCAACTTGCTGGTTTCCATGACCAATAATCCTGTTGGAGCAAATGGACTTTCTGGGCATACGGATCGTTACAAACGGTAAAAGCCAGAAAGCGATCCTCATCTTTGCGATGGGGCTTACCATAAAAGTCAGGGGTCCCAGGATGGGAGATGTGAGTCTCCAACCGTCGTGGGGGGAAGGGACAACTCCCCCTGCGGTGGCCCAGGAACAAGCGGAATATCTCCCCAGCCCGTTTGCTCCTCCAGGCACAACTTACTTTTATGATACTGGAAGGTCTGGTGACGACATTGGATGCCGCCGGTCATCCCCATCTGGCACCGATGGGGCCTGTGTGGGATCGTTCTCAACCGCAGCGGCTGATTCTGCGTCCATTTCCAACCGCTAATACGGGCCGCAACCTCCTGCGTCATCCGGAGGGGGTATTCCATGTAACTGACGACGCTTTGCTACTGGCCCAGGCGGCGATCGGCCGGGCAGTGCCATTTCCGCCCGTCCGCTCAGCCAGCCAGATCCGCGGCGTCGTCCTGGAGGACTGCTGCCGGTACTATGAGTTTGTCGTCGAGCGGATCGAGACTACAGGCGAGCGCCTGTGGCTGGAAGCACGGATTGTGCATCAGGGCTGGGTACGGGATTTTATCGGTTTCCATCGGGCCCGCCACGCGATAGTGGAGGCCGCCATTCTAGCTACGCGGTTACACCTGCTGCCCTGGGAGGAAGTAGCCGCGGAGTACCGTAAGCTCCGCGTGATCGTGGACAAAACGGGCGACGAACCCGAGCGGCAAGCCATGGCATTGCTAGAACAACATCTGGTGGCGGTCCGAGCGGGGCAGTTGCGGGAAAAGGAGGCATCGCCAACCGGACCGCCTGGGGCGGTGTCCGAGGGGGCAGGCCGGACAGCCGGTCAGGAGGGGGCCTCATGATCCGCGTGGTAGCCCCCAGCCGGTTGCACTTCGGGTTGTTTGAAGTCCCCCGGACAGGGGACACCTCCGGATCATCCAGCCAGCGACACTATGGCGGTGTAGGTCTGATGATCGATCGGCCCGCGGTGGTGGTCACCTGGCGGGGCGAGCTGGCCGGCCGGCGGGTGGAAGGGGTCCATGCAGCACGGGCCCAGGAGTTCGCTCTCCGCTTTGAACTCTCGCTGCCGCCCGCCCAGCGTCGCCCCTATGCCCTGCTGGTGGAACGGAGCCCGGCCCAGCACATCGGCTTGGGAGTCGGCACGCAACTGGGCCTGGCCACTGCCAAAGCTCTGGCCTTGGCCGCTGGTTACAACAGCTGGTCGGCCGTTACTCTGGCCCAACGCATCGGACGCGGCGAACGCTCTGCCGTGGGCATCCACGGCTTCGATCATGGCGGCCTGATCGTTGAAGCTGGTAAAACGCCTGCGGAAGCCGTTTCGCCACTGTGGCATCATGTCGCTTTACCATCCGATTGGCGTATTCTACTTCTTTTGCTACCCGGCAGTCAGTCCTGGCATGGATGGCAGGAACGGGCTGCCTTTGCTCGAGCCGGTAGCGGCGCTGCCGAACGCCTGCGACGTTTGGCCGTCCAGGAAATCGTCCCCGCCGCTCAGCGGGGCGACCTGGACGCCTTCGGCGAAGCCGTTTATACCTTCAACCGCCTGGCCGGCGAACCCTTTGCCGCTTTACAGGGGGGAGCCTATGCCTCGCCCCTCATCGAAGCATGGATTACCCGTTTGCGTCAGGCAGGCATCCGAGGCGTCGGGCAAAGCTCCTGGGGCCCTACCGTCTTCGCCATTGTGGCCGACGAGGAAGCGGCCCGCCATTACCTCCGACGCTGGCTGCCGGAAGCCCCGATGCTCATCGCTCGTGCCGCTCCCGGTCACCGGATCGACCAATGGATGGAGCCGAGCCACGGCCCTCTTCCTGTCGAGAACCCCACCGATCACAATTTCTCTGACACTTGAATACCAACCCTGTCCGCCTCTGCCACATGTTCTTTGCGATTGACAAATTCTGCAATACTGATAATATTTATATATACACACGCTTCTTGCCGGTAACCTGTCACCAATAAATCAGTCGAGGGGGTTACGCATTCGACTTGACACATGGGTTTTATGTGTATATTATTACAGATAAATCAGCCATGGCAAGTGTGGAGAGGACCCTGATGCCTGTTTGAGGATTTTTTTGGGGAAAGGAGGTTAACGAATCACTGTTCAGGGTGCTCGGGTACCAGCCAGTTATGGGTCTGGAACCATTCGAGCATCCGGGCAGTAAGCTGGCCGCTGTTGTCCATGCGGGGCACCTTATGCTGTCCCCCGTATTTGCCTTGGGCTTTCATCCAGGCGGCGAAGCCACCGGCACGGACCAGGCGGACCTCAGGTAGGCGCATTGCTAGGTCGCCTTGTCGATGAGGGGCGTAGTCCTCGTTGAGGACCATCAGCTCAGCGTCAATCGCCTGGGCAAATCGGCGGGGATCGGGGAGACGGTCGGCGCACTCCACCAGGTACAAGTGATGCCCCGGCAGGTGGGGCTGTTGAGGGAATACCGGCCCCACGTGGAAGTCGACGACATCTACACCGCACACACGGGCGGCCGCAGCCACCGCTTTTTCCACTTCCTCGCTGATGAGATGCTCGCCAAAGGCCGACAGGAAATATTTGGTGCGACCGGTAAAGCGTAATAGAGGCGGCGTACGCCGTTCAAATACCACGGTATCCCCCAATATGTATGACCACAGTCCGGCGCAGGTGGTCAATACGACCGCATAATTGACGCCCGTTTCTACGTTGGCCAGGGTGTGCCGCGGAGGATGAGAGCGGTCCAGATCGTCCACGGGAACAAATTCGAAAAAGATGCCGTGATCAGGAATAACCCGCAGCAACTGATAGCGTGGATCCTCGGTAGCGACGAAGCCTTCCGAGGCCGGATAGACCTCGCAGAAGTGCACCCGTTCGCTGCCGATTTCGCGTCGGAAGACGTGGCGATAGGGTTCGAAGGACGTACCGCCGTGGATGACCAGGCGTAACTGGGGCCAGATTTCCGCGATGGTCTTTTTACCGCTGAGCTGTTTGAGTTTACCGAACAGCACCAGCAGCCAGGCCGGGATACCGCTGATGGCTGTAATCGGTTCATTCAGGCTCGTCTCGGCCAGACGCTGGAGTTTTTCTTCCCAGTTAGCGATCAGGGCCAGCGACAAGGGGGGGAAGGTATAAGGCCGCAGCGCATCCGGGAATTCACGGGCGGCAATACCGCTGAGGTCACCGGCCCGACTGCCGTCGGCCTGCGGTCGCAAAGCGGTGCTACCTCCGACAAAAAAGAATTTACCCGTGAGCAATCGCGCCTCCGGGTGAACGTGGCGGAACAAAGCCGTGGTCGTAAAAGCCGCTTTACGGTTGGACCGCACCATGTCCCAGGAAACCGGAATATACTTGGTGGCCCCTGTGGTGGTCCCCGAGGACAGAGCGTAATAAGGAATCCGTTCAGGCCAGGTAATCCCCTCAAGATGGGGGTAAACGTCCTTCCAGTACTGGTGCCAGAAGTCCTCGTAATATCGCAATGGAACACGGACCTGGTAGTCGGCGACCGAGGAAATACGGGCAAAATCGTGCTCGCGACCAAAGCGGGTGGTGGCAGCGCGTCGAACCAGTTGCAGCAAGGTGGCCTTTTGAACCTGGGCGACATCGAGAGCGTCGAGCTGGCGAGCACGGATGTGGGCATGGCGGATCATGAGGGTATCGGCCAGCCGACGTAAGGGGGGCGTGGCGACCAGCGAGCTGACTAGGGGGGCGGCGAACATAGACAATTACTCCACCAGCCAGCGTCGAAGGAACAGGGTGAAGACAAGACATTCCGACGGTGTCAGCGGCTCTTCTCAGGGTAGCAGGGGCGGACGTTTGAAGCCGCGACAGACGTAGACTCCCCCCGGAGGGAGATTCCAGGGGACAAAGCGGAAGCGGATGTCGTCGAAGTAGCGAGCATAAAGGCGATAGTAGATCAGAGGCATAACGGTGAGCTGCCGGAAAGTGCCGCCCGGAGCCAGGACGCGAGCCGCTGCGGTAATGATGGTATGCCGCAACTCTTCAGGAAACGAAGGCAAGGGCAGGCCGGACAAAACATGATCCACTTGCTGGATGCCCCGTTCCTGCAGCAAATGCTCGAGCTGGGCAGCGTCCCCATGAATCACTTCGACATAGGGGAGGTGAGCGAAACGGGCCTTCAGACGACTGCACAAGACGGTGTCCAGCTCGATGACAAGCAGGCGTGTATGGGGCCGAACGTGCCGGACCAGTTCGGCCGTGATTGGTCCGGTACCTGCTCCCAGTTCGACCAGGCAGCGGACTCTGGGCCAGTCAATCCCGTCAACCACTTTGCGAGCCATAGCCCGGGAACTGGGGGCAAAAGAGGCGATCTTGCGTCCATGACGCAAAAACGCCTTCATCATCAGCCACCAGTCTGGTCCCTTTGGTGGGGGCAAGGTATTGTCGCTGGATGGTCCGGACTGACTGGCGTGGCTGGCAACCCGGCTGGCGGACAACGAAGATGATGTGCCCGGCAACGATAGTGGGTTTACAGCGTCGGTGGCAGTCGAGGGGGGCGTGCCAGTATCAGTTCTCTCCAGGAGGGGTGGGCCGTGGGCTGCGGCGCGCTCAGGAAATACACCACCAGGCGATTGATGGTCGCGGCCTTCTCGATCTGGGGGGCATGGCCGCATTTGCGCAGCTTCAGGAAGTGGCCTTGCGGCAACTCGCGGGCTGCCTCTTCGGCGGTTTTGGGGCAACAAATCCTGTCCTCCGCTGCCGTCACCAGCAAACAGGGGCATCGTACCTCCCGCAGCCGTTGACGCACCGTATGGTCCACCGTACCGCGGACTGTCTTCAAAAATCCGGTTTTCCAACGACGATTGCTAAACTTGCTCTTGTAGTACCGAAGAATGTCCTTATCGGCCAGACGGGGACGATAAAACACACTGCGGACCATGGCGTGGGCATCCCGTCCCACGACCCCCTCGATGATCGGCAACTGCTCCTTGTCTCCCATACCGGAAGGACATAGCAGGACCATACGGTTGACCAGTTCCGGATAGCGGGCGGCAAACTCGACCGCCACTTTGCCTCCCAAACTGCTGGCCACCAGATGATACGGCGGTGTCTGCACAAACTGATCCAAGTAAACGTACAGTTGCTGGACCAGGTACTCGACGTCAATGGGCTGGCGCGCCGCGATGCGCCGATGCAGCGCCTCGCCTTCATAGGCGATGATGTTGGGCATGTGTACCTCGAAGTACCGTGCCCAGAATCGTCGGTTGCGATACCAGGTTTCGGCTTGTTCCGCCAGGCCGTTGATCAGTACCAGGGGCGGCCGGCGACCGTACAGCCGCGGGCGTAAACGCTCCAGTAAAGCGTCGAACGGCAAGCCCATGGTTTCTCTTTCCCCTCCCCTGTCCCGCCCTCCCTGTGATTTCACTCTGCCACCTCCCTTCCCTGGGAGTAACATGACCCGGACACCTTGCTCCTGCTGCCAAACCAAAATACCAGAACTCCTTCCTCGCCTCCTCCTAACATCATAGCGAACAACGCTCAGGTTGGTAGCAACTTCTTGCCAGCTGCTTGATGAATGCCTGCAACTATATGACTTTTTATACAAAGTCCCTCTTTGTTCCCTCGACAACAATAGCTCAGACAATGACCGCCTATCTGCTTTTGGATCGATGCCGACACCCCGCCATGCGGTCAAGGAATAGAACGCCCGACGTAAATCGCACAACGATTACAAGGGATACGTTCATCGACCCTGGCAGACAGAGCCAATCCCACTTGGAGGGGCGCCCCATTACCAAATGGTACCTCGACGTCCGAGTTCGTCCTGATCATGTCATGAGTCAATCAGCAACGGCGATCAACCGCGGGTGAGCAACGGTTAGTTAAGGGTAAGCGGTTTGAAGATGCAAATTGAATAAGAATGACTGTGTGCCCATCGAGCTGAAAGGAGCCAGCAGTGCAAATACAGGAGCCGGCAGTCGTGGGTCACCGGCAAGAACTGGAACCGTGTACCTCGCGGAAGTTGCTGACGTTGGCGGTACCGTTGGTACTCAGCCAGGGTTTCATGACGATTCAGGTAACGGTCGATCGTATCTTGCTAGCGCATCATGAGCCTCGGGAGGTAGCGGCGGCCTTCCCCGCAATGATGGTTTTTTGGCTACCCTTCGGCCTGCTTCAGGGGACTGTGGGGTATGTAGCGACGTTTGTGGCCCAGTATTGGGGTGCCGGGCGACCGCTGCGGGTGGGGATAGCGGTTTGGCATGGATTGTATGCGGCCATCGGCCTGGGCTTGATCTTTGCCCTGCTGGCCCCCGCTTGGGAATGGCTTATCTGGTGGGGACGGCCCCGTGAAGACGTCGCCGCCCTGGAATTGACCTATTTACGGTATTTGAGCTGGGCGGCTTGTCCCATGCTGCTGGTGGCGGCAGTCAACAGCTTTTTCTCCGGCTTGGGCCGGACCTGGACGATCCTGCTGATCGATGGAACAGGGACGCTAGTGAACATCGTGGCCGGCTGGCTACTTATCTTCGGTTATGCCGGTCTGCCTGAAATGGGCATAGCCGGTGCTGGCTTGTCGACGGTGGTCGGTGCCTGGGTATCGGCGAGCACGGGGCTGGTACTTCTGTGGCGACGTCAGGAACGGCAAACCTACGGCACCGGCCAGTGGTGCTACCTGGAAGGGGAGTTGACCCTCCGACTGTTTCGCTACGGTGTGCCGGCCGGTATCCAGATGTTCCTGGACGTGCTGGCCTTCACCTTGTTCACGCTGCTGGTGGGCCGTCTAGGCGTGGCTGCGATGACGGCCACCAGCATCGCCGTGACCTTGAACATGCTAGCGTTTCTGCCCATGATCGGGGTGGGTCAGGCCGTGGGAATCCTGGTGGGTCAGTATGTGGGAGCGGACCAGCCCGAACAGGCGGAACAAGCTACCTGGCTGGGGTTACGCTGGGTGTTCGGATACATGGTAGCAATTGCCGCTGTGTATGTGGGGATGCCTGAGGTGCTTATAGCGGCCTTCGCCCCCACGGGCGAAACGGAACGAGCAGCCTTCGTCCAGGCAGCCGTCCTGGTTCCACCGTTGCTGCAATGCGTCGCGGTCTACTCCCTGGCCGATGCCGCCAACGTGACCTTTGCTTTCGCCCTGCGCGGGGCAGGAGACACCCGCTTTGTTTCCTGGCTGACGTTTGCCATGGCCTGGCCCGTGATGGTCTTACCCACCTGGTACATCGTGGAACACGCCGAACAATGGAGCCAGCGCTGGGGTCAACCCCTGTTTGCTGCCTGGGGATGTGCTACCGCCTACATCGTTCTGATGGCCGGCTGCTTATGGTGGCGTTTCCGCACCGGCTTGTGGAAAACAATGCGAGTGATTGAACCTGACAACCGTCGTGTCTGAAAGGGAGGTCGCCCCCCTGACCCCGACTCAGCAAAGTTGCAGGGAGCGGTACAAAATCCGGGTACGACAACGCAAGGCGGCGGCACAGTCCAACCAACCACCAGACGCCGGGATAGTGGCCATCACGCTGCGACCAGCGATCGGGCGATCGGGCAAGTTGGAGGAAAAAGGGTTATGACTCAGGGAAACGACCTGTTTGCCGAGCTGGGGCGGGAATACCGCCGGGCAGCCCAGCCTTTGGCGGCCCGGATGCGGCCGCGCACCCTGGAAGAGTTCGTCGGTCAGGAGCATTTCCTGGGTCCCGGCAAACTATTACGCCGCATGCTCGAGGCCGACCGGCTCAGTTCCCTGATCTTTTACGGACCACCCGGCTGCGGCAAAACCGCCCTGGCCCATGTCATTGCCGAACGAACACATAGCCATTTCTGCACACTCAACGCCGTGGCTGCTGGCGTCAAAGAGGTACGCGAGTTACTACAACAGGCACGCCAGCGTCTGGAAACCAGCGGACAGCGGACCATTCTGTTTATCGACGAGATCCACCGCTTCAGTCGGGCCCAACAAGATGTCTTACTACCCGATGTTGAGGAAGGGATTGTCATTTTGATCGGCGCCACCACCCAGAACCCGTTTTTCGCCCTGACAGCTCCGCTGCTGTCCCGTAGTGCTCTGTTTACCTTCGAGCCGCTCACCCGGGAGCAAATCCGCATTATTCTGGAACGGGCTTTGCAAGACCCGCAGCGGGGACTGGGCCGTTACCCCGTCCGCATGACCGAGGAGGCCTATGCCTTTCTAGCAGAGATGTGTGACGGGGATGCCCGACGCGCCCTTAACGCCTTGGAAATTGGCGTGCAGTCCGCCTTAGCCACCGAACAGCGGACCGATCCGGCAACCCCTGTCCTCTTTGACCTGGCCTTGGCCCAGGATTCCATCCAGCGCAAGGTGATGGCCTACGATCCTACGGGCGATGCCCACTACGACCTGGCCTCCGCCTTAATTAAAAGCTTGCGGGGTAGTGATCCCGACGCAGCACTGTATTGGTTGGCCCGCTTCCTGGAAAGTGGCGAAGACCCACGCTTCCTCGCCCGACGCCTGATCATCTTCGCTTCGGAAGATATCGGCAACGCTGACCCCTTCGCCCTGGTCCTCGCTCAAGCCGTCTGGGACGCGGTCGAACGGGTAGGACTGCCCGAATGCCGCTTGAATTTGGCCCAGGGTGTCTGCTACCTGGCAACCGCCCCCAAATCCAACGCCTGCACCGTGGCCATTGCCGAAGCAACCGACGACGTGCGTCATGGACGTACCTTGCCCGTCCCCCATCACCTACGCGACGCCCACTATCACGGAGCCAAGGAGGTGCTCGGCCATGGTCGCGGCTACCTCTACCCCCATAACCATCCGGACGCATTTGTGGTCCAGGAATATCTGCCGGCGACCATTACCTACTACCGACCTACCGACCGCGGCTACGAGGCCAAAATCCGCGCCCGCCTTGAACAATGGCGTCAGCAACGCCATGCAGCCATACCCACCCCGGTCGATACCACCCCCTCTGCCCCCCCAGCTCCAGATCAGCAAACAATCGCTTCCACCGCTCCCGCTAACTCCGACCAGACTCAACAGTAAACATGCCAAACGACCAGTAACGAACTTTGCCTCACGGTGACGCCGTCCCTGTACCTGAGGCGACAAGTTCCTCGACTGCTCGATGATACCGGCCGGTCTCCACCATCATGGACGAAGTCCGCCGTTGGGTCGTAAATCCAGCTTCTCACGTGCAGCACTTATTCGCACCGCGACAGATAAACCATCAGGTTGGATTATTTGTGGATCCATACGTCGGATCGGATAGGTAATGATTGCGCGATTTTATTCGATGGGTTAAATAGTTGTTGTGTGATCTTATTGTACTCAAAGTCAAAACCAAACTGGATTGGGTATTAAAACGAGGGACATCGGCACTTCACTTGTGCAAGACGTTATTTTTGAAATTTCGGGGGTATACCGCGGAACGTAAGCGTTGGCG
>JANWVV010000033.1 GCA_025055795.1 Gemmataceae bacterium | reverse complement strand
AACGTGCTCTGCCAGATAAACTGCTCCCATCCCACCGCGGCCAATCAGGTCCTGGATCACATATTGTCCGACGCGGAAGCCCTTGTATCGACCTGCTAGAAGTTGCCGTGCCTGAAAAGGGGTCAAAATCCCCTGGTCGATTAATAATTGAGCCGCCGCTGATGGATCGTCAGGATAATTCTGCTGATTAAGGCTACCCAAGCGATCCTCAGCAAGGATACCGCTTTTGCGTAACAGTTCCCAAAACTCCGATACCGAGGTGGGAGATATCGGCATGGCAACACCTACTTTGTGAACTGACAAAAGAACCTGAATTATTATGAGGATCAAAATATAATATATCATAGTATTGAGTGAAGTAGCTGGAAAAACATTACTGCAGGAAATCCCGCGTGGCAATTCTACATGAGTCAACATTTTTGATTCGAGCAGAATCTTATACATTCCAAAGCAAAATAAAGGAAATAGGAAAATTTGTTGAAGTATCTGGTTTCGATAGACCTAGAAAAAGAAGATGCGGACGAACTGGAAAAAGATCACAATACCCAGGACATCCGAGAGGGTAGCGATCAAGGGAGCGGACATCAGAGCAGGATCCATGCGGATAGATTTGATGAACAGGGGCAGCATGGCACCGACCAGTGCCCCCGTCATGCAGATACCCATAACGGCTCCCGTCACCACTCCCACCAGGTGCCAGAAAGCTTCCGGCGGAACCTTGTCCAGGATGGCCCCTGGCGTGGCCAGGTAGGTGCGGGCGATGGCCAGCAGACCCAAAAAGCCCGCCAAGGCAGCAGCCATCGTCACTTCCCGGCGCAGCACACGCAACCAATCGCGGGTATGCACCTGGCGTAAGGCCAAAGCACGGATAACCAGTGTCGCCGCCTGCGACCCCGCATTGCCACCCACCGACAGACACAACGGGACAAAGACCATCACAAAGGCTACTTGTTCCAGAAGCGTTTCGAAGTGGGCCATCGCCTCAATCGTGAACATCTGCAAGATAAACAGGACGGCCAGCCATTTAGCTCGGTTTTTCCAGACATGGGCAAACGCGGCTTCGAAATAACCCTCTTCGATGGGGACTACGCCGGCCTGCTTTTGCAGGTCTTCGGTTGCTTCCCGCGTCACTACGTCCAGGATGTCGTCGTGGGTCACGATACCCAGCAGGCCGAATTTCTCGTCCACGACGGGCATGGCCAGAAAGTCGTAGCGGGCAAATAGTTCGGCTGCCGCTTCCACGTCGGCATCGTAACGGAGCGTAACCAGCTCCGTTTCCATCAGCTCGCGGACCAATTGCTGCCGGGGGGCTAAAATCAGATCGCGTAAGGACATGACTCCCAGCAAGCGGCGGGGCGCGGGAGTGCCGTCGGGACGCCGGACGGGTTCGTCCAGCACATAAATGTAATAGATCGTCTCCTTGTCCGGTGCTTGTGCTCGTAACAGGTCGATGGCCTCGGCGGCGGTTACGTGGGCGGGAACCCAAGCATAGTCCGTTGTCATCAGGGCCCCGACAGTGTTTTCGGCGTAGAGGAACAACGACGCGATGTCACGCCGATCCGCTTCGTCAATGAGGCGGAGTAACGTTTCCCGCACTTCCGGGGCCAGGCGTTGCAACAGGTCGACCCGATCGTCGTGCGACATGCGAGCAATCAGCTCGGCGACCTGGGGCCGGGCCTTCTGCACCATCTCTACCTGCAGGTGGGAAGGGAGATATTCAAAGATGGAGGCTTGCACCCGGAGGTCGGCATGGCTGAGAATTTCCCAAATCTGCTCCGGCGTGAATTCCCCCTCCAGGGCCTCTGCCACTGTCGCCGGGTGCAGCGATTCGCAAAACGCCTTAAGGGCCAAGGCATTCTTCTCGTCCAGCATGTGCCGCACTTCCGGACTGAACAGTGGGTGAGACATCGTTCCTACCTCCGGCTATCCCCTAAGACCGGGTGACACTGCGTCCCCTTCCGTCCTGAGCGAGGTTTTAATACCACTTCAGGTCCCGGTTACTGCCATCGAGGATGAGATACTTTTCAGAGCAATGGAAAACTATTGTATGCGTGGGACGGGCGGAATCGTCGCGGGATTTGGCGACAGATGATCGGTAGCGTCATTTCAGGCGGATGTTGTCGATCAGGCGTGTAGCTCCCAGAAAGACAGCCACGGCCGCCACGGCTGGAGAATCAACCGTTGTGAGTGGTTGCAGCGTATCGGCATCGACAATGCGGGCATAATCGACCCGCGCTTCGGGAATGGCGGCCAATTCAGCCCGTAGATCTGCCTCTAGGCGGGCAACATCTGATTCACCAGTCGCCACACGCTCGCGCAGCCGTAGCAACGCCTGATAGATCCGCGGTGCCACCTGACGCTGGGCGGGGGTCAGATAAACATTGCGTGAGCTGAGGGCCAGGCCATCGGCCTCCCGCACAGTAGCCACCGTCCGCAATTGCACCGGTACGTTCAGGTCCCGAACCATCTGGGCGACAATCCGGGCCTGCTGATAGTCTTTTTCCCCAAAATAGGCAACGTCCGGCTGAACAATGTGGAACAGTTTCAAGACAACTGTGCACACACCGCGGAAATGTCCCGGTCGGCTGACTCCGCACAATACCTCATCCAGCTCCTTGACCTCGACATAAGTACGGTAAGGTGCGGGGTACATTTCTGAGACGGAGGGAGCAAAGATCAGGTCGGCTCCCACTTCGGCACAAAGTCGGCGATCCGCCGCCAGCGTCCGGGGATAGCGGGAGTAATCCTCATTGGGGCCGAACTGGGTCGGATTGACAAAAATCGACACTACAACAAAACCGCATTCCGCCCGGGCTGCTCGAATCAAAGCGGCATGGCCGGCATGCAACGCACCCATGGTGGGCACAAAGCCAATACTTTTCCCGGCCTGCCGAGCCGCTGCCACCGCTGCCCGCACCGCTTCGATTGTTTCCACCACGGGAGTCTCTGAAGACACGACATCTACCGGCGGCTGGGCTTGCGTTCCGCTATTAACTGGCTCAATGCTGTGAACTGTATCACGGGTCGACATGGACCGTCCTTGCTCAGCCTCGAGGACCATTTGAAGATAGGAGCGTAGTTCCTTATCATGCAGGTTTAATTCGGCAGCTGTGTGCAACAAGGCCGCCTGAGCGGCGTCATACTGGGTCTCCTCCGCCAGGATTTCCAGCTCGACAAAAGTACCAACTTTGTCCACTTCATCCAGGCAGATGGCCATAGGGAAGCCATGCCTATGGAGACGATGAATCCAGCGGTGTTTGCGTACCGTGGCCACGGGTCGAAAGCCAAGGGCCAACAAAAACTGCTCGGCCAAGGTGGCCGCCTGATCCCCCGCGCCCAGAGGAACTTCTATTTCCGGACGTGTCTTGGTCAGACCGGGTCGGCGTGGACCTTTGTACGTCAAACGATTCGAAGATCCGGTCCGTCGCAAGCGCAGCGCCTCGTCCGTTGTCCGGAAGTCCTTATGCGGAGCATTAAAATACAGGTCGGCTTCCCACATTTCCTCGGCTTCGCCCACGCCCCATTCAGCAAGGCGATGACGGACCGCCTCGAAGTCAGCCACCCGGTAGCGTACTTCGACTTCCAACATCGATAAAACACCAATCACGATGTCATCATCTTGATAAATGCCCGATAGTGAGCATCAGGCTAACCACTCGCCTAGTGATCAATTTAGAGATGTTAGAACCGATTGCGGCAAATTTACATACTGCTATCGATCGATTTGGCTGTTTGTTGGCAGAGAAGATGTGCCTACTATTATAGGTAGTTGTCGAGGTTTGAGGTTTTTCGTCCAGTTGCGTTATTAATGTCCCGCCGTGAGGCGGTTGATGAAACAGATAGACAAACAATCATCTGGTGGACATTAGTTTTACCTGTGGGAACTGCAGGTCTGGAATATTTCGAACGGCAGTGGTTCGTTTCAGTGTGAGTGCGTGGGAGTCAAGCCGATAGTGGCCAAAGCCTGTTGAAGAAAAGTGTCGGCGAGTACCTGGATGGCCTGATTGGCCTGTTGCTGCCACGTTTGCCAATCCTGGTCGGTCATTTGCGGAGGAGGAGGGGGTGTGCTGACCTCGAAGTAGGCTTTGGCCTTCGGTTCAGTGCCGCTAGGACGCAAGCAGATTTTTGCGGACCACTCCTGTGGATTGCGGAGCTGGAAGATCAGGAAGTTGCGGGCGGCTCGGTCGGTGTCCCCTTTGTACGGACCCAACCGGCCGTGCTCGTCGAGCAGATCCTCGAAGCCGACCAGTTGCCAATCCGCCATTCGACTGGGGGGTGAACGCCGGAGGGCGTCGAGCATCTGTTGCATCTGCCGCTTCCCTTCAATTCCACCTAGAGAGATGTTATGAAGGGTATTCCGGAAGTAACCGAACTGGCGGTACAGTTGCTGCAGGTATTCGGGCAAGGTGGCATGACGCCGCTTCTGGTATAGAGCGGCTTCGGCTAGAAGTAGAGCGGCACCGGCCGAGTCCTTGTCGCGGATTTCCGGGGTAACGAGCACACCGTGGCTTTCTTCCGTCGCGATAATGAAATCCTGGACAGTTCCACGAACATCTCCGTATTGCCCCCGGCTTTCCAGTTGGGCCAGCACGTCAGCATGGTATTTGAACCCGACCAGCAGATCGTTGATGACCTGCGCCCCGAAGTGCTGAGCGATGCGAGTGATCAAACCGGTGGTGACAAGGGTGGTGATAACGATAGGAGCAGCGGGCAATGCGTCCTGTTGTGCCAGTTGTGCCAGTTTGAAATGCGTCAGAAGGGCGGCAATCTCCTGACCGGTCAGGAAATGGAACGGTGGTCCTCCCTCGGGACGGGTACTAGCTAGTCCGCCCAGCCGGTCGGCGTCGGGATCGGTAGCGATGACCAGATCAGCCTGATGTTCCCGGGCTACGGCCTCGGCCCGATCTAGCGCCTCGGGTACTTCCGGGTTAGGCGTTCGGGTCACATGGGGAAACTGCCCGTCTGGCGTCATCTGTTCGGGCACGGGGATGAGCCGGAACCCTTGCGATTCTAGCACTTCACCGGCACAAAAGGCACCGCAGCCGTGGAGGGGGGTAAACACCACTCGCAGTTCATCCAGGCGTGGGGGCGGTAACAGTGACTGTTTCCGACACAACATAATGTAAGCTCGATGCGGACCATCGTCTAAAAAATGGACTTTCCCCTGACGTATAGCCTCAGCAAAAGGTACATGACGGATGACCCGCACCTGGTCCACGTACTCACTCATGATCTGGTCGTCTGGTGGTACGGGTTGTGCCCCCAGTTCGTTGTAAAACTTGCTGCCATTGTCATCGGGAGGATTGTGACTGGCAGTCATGTTCAAGCCGCCATGGGCATGCAGATAACGAATAGTAAACGATAATTCGGGCGTGGCCAGGTAGCGAGGGGAATCAGGAGGAAGAAGATAGGCCTCGATGCCATTAGCCGCATATACCCCGGCGGCATAATGGCAGAAGTCTTTGCTGGACAAATGCAGGACCGGGTTGGGTAGCTGCGGATTATACAGGCGCCGACGGTCTTCAAAGCGACGGACATCGTAGGCCAGTACCACTTTAATGGGCTGGACATCCGGAAAGCGCTGCCGCAGATATTCGCAATGGCCCTGTACACTGGCCCCCACGGTCCACAGGTTCATCCGATTGGGACCAATGCCAACGGGTCCCCGTCGGCCGCCTGTACCGAAAGGTAACACCTGGTAAAATGAATCGACCAACAGTGACCACTGTTGCGTTTCGATCAACCAGTGGAGTTGCGGCCGGTATTCGGCGAATTCGGGCTGCGTCAACCACTGTTGCAGGTAGGTCAAGGCCTGCTCCCGCAGGTGGGGATCTACGTCAACTGTGGCAAATCCCGTTCGCGCAGCCGCCAGTAAGTCCATGAGATGTCCCCCTCGCTGCTGGTATCGTGCAGGGGCAGTCCTGTGCATGTCTCAGGTGACCCCAAGCACGTGGCTAGCTGACGATTCTTCCGCGTCTGGGCGTCGCTGGCCTGTTTCGTTGACCCCTTCGGTTAGGATATTAGTAACAACAAGTGCAGTTGGGGTAGATAAGATTTAATGGACAATCAAAAGATTGGTCCGGACATCCGTTGTGCTTTTCAGGTAGGGGAAAAGCGGACAAGCCGGACGGTGCATAGGAGTCGGGAACGGTGAGCCGGCTGGAGTATCGTTACGACGTGGTGGTGGTCGGCGCGGGACACGCTGGGGTTGAAGCAGCTACGGCTTGTGCCCGCTTGGGGCTACGCACCTGTCTTTTGACGTTGAATGCGGATACCGTGGCACAAATGAGTTGTAATCCGGCCATTGGGGGCGTGGCCAAGGGACAAATCGTGCGGGAAATTGACGCGTTGGGCGGCGTCATGGGACTGTGTACAGATGCCAGTACCATTCATTTCCGCATGCTGAACGCCTCCAAGGGACCGGCCATGCACTCCCCGCGGGCTCAGTGCGACAAAAAACTGTACCAGTTCACCATGAAACGCATGGTCGAGGAACAACCCAACCTGACCCTGCGTCAGGAACTGGTCGAGGGCTTGTTACTGGAGGATTACCACGATTCTGCTACACCGGCACGGCGACGAGTCCGGGGGGTTGTCTGCCGCGGTGACACCGTCTATTACGCCGAGGCCGTTGTTCTGACAACCGGTACTTTTCTGAAGGCGATTATGCACACTGGTGAAGCCAAAACGCCCGGCGGCCGGGCCGGAGACATCTCCGCGGAAAAAATCAGCGATAGCCTGACCGCGGCTGGCTTCGAACTGTCCCGCTTCAAAACGGGGACCCCCTGCCGGCTCAATGGACGGACCATCGATTTTTCCCAATGCCAGATCCAACCGGGTGAAACACCCCGTCCGTTCAGCTTCCGGACCGAACGGATCAGCCTACCGCAACTCCCCTGTTATACCACCCACACCACACCCGAAGTGCATGAACTGATCCGGGCTAATTTGCATCGGGCCCCGATGTACTCCGGACAGATCCGCAGTCGCGGTCCGCGCTACTGCCCGAGTATTGAAGATAAAGTTGTCCGTTTTGCAGAAAAAACCAGTCATACGATTTTCCTGGAACCGGAGGGACTCAACACCTGGGAATACTACTGCAACGGGATTAGCACCAGTCTGCCTAAGGATGTGCAGGCAGCGATGCTCCAGTTGATTCCCGGCTTGCAACAGGCGGAGGTGATGCGGTGGGGCTACGCCGTGGAGTACGACTACGCCCCGCCCACCCAACTTTTTCCGACACTCGAAACCAAACATGTGGCAGGGCTTTACTTTGCCGGGCAGATCAATGGCACCACCGGATACGAGGAAGCCGCCGCCCAAGGCCTGATAGCCGGTCTCAACGCTGCCTTGAAACTCAAAGGCCAACCCCCGCTGATTCTGGACCGTAGCCAGGCGTACATCGGTGTGTTGATCGACGATCTGGTCACCAAGGGGGTGGATGAGCCATATCGCATGTTTACATCCCGAGCAGAGTATCGCCTGTTGCTACGCCATGACAATGCCGACCGCCGGCTGACGCCGATCGGCTACCGCATTGGCTCAGTCGATAAGGCCACATGGGAACGCCTGCAGCGGAAGGAACAAGGGATCGCCCAGCTCCAGGATTACCTCCGGCAGCACACCAGTGAGGGGATCAGTTTGGAGGCATGGTTGCGGCGTACCGAAGTTACCTGGAGCGAACTGTGCGAGCGTCACCCGGCTCTACGGCAATGGGACCAATATCCCGAGGTCGTCGAACAGGTGTGTCTGGAGGCCAAATACGGCGGTTACATTCAGCGTCAAGCTGTGGAGATCGAACGCTTCCGTAAGCTGGAGAACAAGGCCATACCCCCGCATTTTGATTATTTTGCCGTGCCGCAATTACGTTACGAGGCACGGGAGAAGCTGAGCCGGATCCGGCCGACCAGCCTGGGGCAGGCAAGCCGGATCAGCGGCATCACCCCGGCCGACTTAGCAGTGCTGTTGTTTTATTTGGAATAAGTTGCTATGAAGCGGTCCGCCCGCGGGGACAAACCAGCAAACCGGCGGGAGTTGACCGAGTGCAACTTCGCCCCGCCTGCCTGGCTTGACATCCCTGGCGGTGCAACTCTTTCCCCTGCTGACCATTTTCCTGTTAGGAACGATGGCCAGATTCCAAGGGGCAAAGAGGATGTCCGCGTCCGTCACAGAGTCGATCGACACTGGAGACGGACACACCGGCTGACTACCATCCAGGAGAACGACGGTTAACCTTCATGAACCAATGGTCGATTCCGCAGGCCCTCTCGGCGGGCACGGAGAGCGAACGACCCCCGCAGCCCAGCAGCACCACGGCCTTACGCGAGCACGCGGCCTGGATAATTGAAGTGCGGTACCCATGGTTTATTCATTTTTCCAAGCCGGATCAACAAGAGAGGGTGTGTGATCGCAACGGTTTATGGCAAGGTCCCACCGACGGTTGACCTGGAATGGTACAGCCGGAAGGCTGTAATAGCAGATGCGAAAGAGTGGACCGGCGTGAGAAAAAAAATGGGGCATGCCAGGGAAAATTTGCCATTAGCGTAAAAACGAGGCGATATACCAGGTGTGGCAGCCCCTGTAAAAAGGGGAAAAACGGTACACGGCAATCACGCTTGGAATACGCCCGTGGTAACGCTAGGATGGAAACGGAGGTATGGCTGGACTGGCCAGCCTCGGGCCTTGGTGCTCCCTCTCACGCCGGGTCCTTCCAGGGGTAGAAGCAGTCGCCTTCGCCTCTGGCACAAATCATCGGGTATTCAGGTAGGTTTTCGGAAGGGATTCCGGTCCCCAAAGGGCCAAGGCGCCAGTAGGCGGGGACCGTACAGGGGCCGGCTCTGCCGGTAAGGGTGAGTTGACCATGAAGACCGTCTTTACCACTGGAGAAGCTGCGAAAATCTGCAAAGTCTCCCAGCAAACGATCATCCGCTGCTTCGACAGCGGCCAGCTCAAAGGCTTCCGCGTTCCAGGTTCCAAATTCCGCCGAATTCCTCGCGAAGCTCTTTACAAGTTCATGAAGGATCACGGCATTCCCACTGATGCCCTGGAAAGCGGCAAGCGCAAGGTCTTGCTGGTCGACGATGAACCGGATCTGGTGGCCACTGTCAGCCAGGCTTTGCAGGAAGACGGCCGTTTCGAAGTCCGGATTGCCACCAATGGCTTCGACGCTGGCATGATGGTCAAGGAATACCATCCCGACCTGATCATTCTGGACGTGATGCTTCCAGACATCAATGGCCGGGAGGTGTGTCAGCGTGTCCGTTCCGACCCAAACATGGAGGACGTCCGGATCATCTGCATCTCGGGGATGATCGAGGAGGACAAGGTCCAGGAACTGAAACTGGCCGGTGCAGATGACTTCCTGGCCAAGCCATTTGACGTTGATGTGCTCATCGAAAAGATGTGCGCTCAACTCGGCTTGGAGTCCAAGATGCTGGTGTAGTGCCGAGCCACTCAACCTGTGGTCTGCAGAGCAGGTAGTGGGTCCTCAAAGGCCTGAGCCGGTGCTACAAATACATCGGATTGTTGGCATACCAGTGGGATAGTTTTTGCGTCTCTCCATGGAAGGAGTGGGATTGTGCCCCGGATGGCGGTGGGGTCGGCAGCAGCTACACTGCCGTGGCTGTGCCCCCGTACCGAAAACCTGATTGCTTTGGCGGATGCGCCCGGTGAGCTTCCACAGCGGGCTCGGGAAGATCCGGCGTTGGCATTGTTTCTGTACCGCTTTGCTCGGCCTCACCGCACTCCAGGGGATTGGTCACTGTTGGCTTTGCAGGCCGCACGGCTCCCAGCGGCCGCACTTGGTCTGCTACAACGGCCCGCCCGTGGCGTCATTCCCTGGACCAGTCATTTCTGGAACCGCCTGTGGCAGTGGGCCTTGCAGGCAGCACGGCAAGCTACCGGCCTGGCCGACCGGTGCCGATTGGCTCATCCTGTCCAAGCTTATTTTGCTGCCCTGCTGGCTCCGTTGGGCTGGTATGCCGTTGCTACTATCGACGTCCACGCCCTTGGCGACGTTCTGTGTGACCCAAAGGCCCGCTCCGCTCCACGCCGCCGACAAAGACTCACATGGGGAGCCGACCACACGATCATCGCCCGGCGGTTGGCTCTACGTTGGCGCTTGCCCTCCTGGCTGGCCTCCGTCTGCGGAACGTTGCATCTGCCCTGGTCCGCGGCCAGTTCCCTAGCTAGCCACGCTGCACTATTTGCCCTGGTTCAGTGGACCTGGATGGAACTGGAACGCAGCGATCCCACCGCCCTTGCCCTGGGGTTAACCACAGGGGCCGATCGCAAGGCCTTGCTGCAAATCCTGAATCAGGCCTCCCTGGTTGTTCCAGCAACACTGCCAGGCCAGTCCTCCTCCTCCCCTTGCCCTGATCAAACGCCTGCCGCTTGCCCCTTACGCTCACCTCCGGAACCAAGCACTGCCACCTGCTCTTCTTCACAACCCACACCCCCCTTTGGCGGGCAGAAGCACGCTGCCGTCGCCGACAAGCCAGGCACGCTGCCTCAGCGACAAGAGCCGGGGGGGAATCCCTACGAACAACCACTTCTGATCCCCTTGATGCGACAGGCGGTAGGGCACCGCCGCCGGCAGGCGACACGACGGATCGCCTCATTACAAGCCGAACTGGATCGGCTCTACAAAGTTATCGAGCACCTGCAACAGCAAGCAGCCCAACAACTGCAGCAAGCCAAGCTGGCCGCACTGGCCGAGTTTGCCGCGGGCGCTGCCCATGAGATCAATAACCCCCTGGCGGTCATCGCCACTCAGGTGCAAAATCTCTTACGCAAGGAAACAGATCCCCAGCGACGCGAAGGCCTCCAACTAGTACGCAAGCAGGTATACCGCATTGCCGATCTGCTTCGAGACGTGCTCACCTTCGCCCGTCCGCCGCAACCGCACCGTCAACCCGTAGCCCTGACCGAACTACTGCTGGCCGTGCAGCGGGAAACCCGCTCGACATTCGAACAGTGTTGTGCCAACCTGAGGCTAACAGTCGATGATTCCACTCTGATGCTGCATGTCGACCCGCAACAGGTCCAACGGGCCCTGACCGCTGTGCTCCTCAACGCTGCCGAGGTATCCCGCAATGGTACGGTGCAAGTAAAGGTCATCGCTGATCACAACCAGGTGCACATATACGTCGAAGACAGCGGCCCTGGTCTGGCCGGCTCTGCGGCCGAGCATGCCTTCGATCCGTTCTACTCCGGCAAGGAAGCGGGACGCGGTCGTGGGCTAGGGCTACCGCTCGCCTGGCGTTTAGTCCGTCAGAACAAGGGTGATCTATGTTATGCCCCCCTCCCACACCTGCCCGGCCGTTTCCATGTCCGTCTTCCTCGCTGGCACCAACCCGCCATGGCACTAAAGCAATCCGCTTGACACTCGTCTCTTTCTCCAAACGCACTCTTACATGTCTTGTTGCTTGTATTGGCAACACTCGCTTGGCCTGAACATCCTTGTATATCCAGCAAACCGGTCTGCATGTCCAAGCTCCAGCTCTTCCAAAGTGCACAATCAAAAAGAAGCATGAATCTTTGGATCACTGGCTACCGTTCGATGGTAGCCTGGCCATCGGCACTATTCACGTCCGCTTCAGCCATAAACCAAAGCGAGAATTTCATTTTCCCGCTCTTATCACACTAGTAACATCTCTGAAAGGTGTTCGGGTAAATGCGACTTATCTCGTTATCATTGCATATCAACAGGTCGGCCTTATCAGGTATAACAGCAATGGCCTCATTGTGGCGTCGCGGTTTGTGGCATCTGGCGGAATTGCTCCTACCGAACCGTTGTTGGCTGTGCCTGGGCAGCGAACAAGAGGCAGGTCCGATTCGCTTTGGATTGTGCACGGTCTGTTATACGGCTGCTGTGACTGATCCGCACGCTTGTTGCCCCCGTTGCGCGACGACTGTGGGGAAGTATGGAGATTACGCCACCGGTTGCCCGCAGTGTCGATCTGGTCCTTGGATTCTGAGCGGTACCATTCGCCTAGGTCCTTACGACGGCTGCCTGCGACAGATCATCCTGCTGATGAAAACGCCGCAGGGCGAGGCGTTGGCCGAGTGGATGGGAGCGGTTCTGGCCGAGGAACGCGGTGGAGCTATCCGCAATCTGTCTGTTGATCTGGTCACCTGTGTTCCCATCCATTGGAAGCGACGTTGGCACCGGGGACACAATCAGGCAGACCGTCTAGCCCGCATGCTGGCACGCCGTCTGCATCTTCCCTACAATCCGCGCCTGTTACGCCGACGTCACGGTATTGCTCAGGAGGAGCAACTGTCCGCTTCGGCACGTTGGACCAACGCGAGCGGGGCGTTTTCCCTTCGTCCCGGTGC
Organism: Gemmataceae bacterium; assembly: GCA_025055795.1. Taxonomy (GTDB): domain Bacteria; phylum Planctomycetota; class Planctomycetia; order Gemmatales; family Gemmataceae; genus Thermogemmata. The sequence continues at coordinate 39,706 of JANWVV010000033.1, read as the reverse complement.
AACTCTGAAAGGCAAACGCATTCTGATTGTGGATGACGTCATGACGACCGGGGCCACCCTAACAGCAGCGGCACAGCAGTTGCTCAAGGGCCGGGCGAGCGCTGTCTATGGAGCGGTGCTCGCCCGGGCCTGATGGTCTAGTAAGCAAAGGATGCTCAGCCGCAGAACACACGAGGGGTCCCGGAAGTCGTCGAGTCATCCCCAGGTTTGTTCGCCGCAACTGTAGCGGATGTACAGAAAATGCACAATCGCCTGACAACAATGAACCTGGCTACTACAGGCTATCGGTCAGGCAACAACCAGTGGGTTTTGCTCCCAGAACGTATCAGGCGGACATCGAAAAATATTAGCAGAGGGACGGTCCTCCGTGGGGGCGGAGACCGCCTCTGGCCAACCAAGGGGGAGTTGCTCATGCTACGTTTACTCAGCTCAATAGTCGTGACCGTAGGGTTGGTGACACCAGTATGGGCAGCGGGGGCGGCCAGCTTGTTCAGTGAGCGGGAAAAAGACTTTGGGGCCTCCCCCCGCGGGGCCTTACTGGTGCACTACTTCCGCTTTACCAACACCACTACCCAACCCTTGGTGTTGGGGACACCCCGGGTTTCCTGCGGCTGCGTCTCGGTGGCCCTTAGCCACCAGAGGGTGGCCCCCGGCGAAACGGCTGCCGTCATTGCCTACATGGACACCCGCCGCATCCCCACCCCTAATACCGTTAAAAGTGTTACCATTTACGTCCCCTTCCTCAGTCCGAGCGTAGAAGAGGTCACCCTGCGGGTCCAGACTATTGCCCGCGACGACCTGAGCATTTCTCCTGATCAGTTGGATTTCGGTACCGTGCCCGCTGGTCAAACTGCCCAACGCACAGCCACCATTACATTTTCAGGAGATCCCAACTGGCAGATTACTGAGGCGATCAGCACGGGTGGTTACGTGCGGGTCGAGCTATCGCCTCCCCTCCGGCAGGGGCAACGGGTTTCATACACGGTCACCGCCACTTTGGAAAAAGGCTGTCCAGCCGGCCACTGGATGTGTGAATTGCTATTCCGGACCAACTACCCCGGCACACCACGCTTGCGCATTCCGGTCACTGTGACCATCACGCCGTCGGTGGTGGCAGCCCGACCTCAGACCGTCACTTTCGATCGGGCCCGACCCGGCCAACCTCAGGAACAACGCATCACGCTAGCTCTCGAACAGCCCTTCCGGATTGTCCGGGTCGATGGGGCCGACGATCAGGTGCAAGTCATCCTTGAAAGCGACGAAGCCCGCTCGACCCACGGTGTTGTTATCGCCGTCCGTCCCCAGACCGCAACTCCTTTCCACCGTACCCTCGAGTTCCACACGAATAACCCTCGCCACAGCATCATTCCGGTGATTGTACAGGTACAACCGACTGACCGGTAATACTCCACGTTTGGGACCTCCCTGTTCTACCCGCTGCCACTGTGGTTAACTCACCTCCTGAGTGTCCTCAGCGGTCCCTCTCCTGCGACCGACCCCAAACGGGTAACAGCTTGAGCTTTGTCTGCGGACCAACGCCGGGTCAGCGACCAAAGTAGCACCAACGCGACGCCACTTTAGTCCGGTGGGCGCTCCAATTGGGCGAGATTAATAAGCCAGAGACGGGCGGCAAAGCGAAAGCCGTCTCTGACGGGACGGACGCCGCTTCGTAAGATGTTTACGGATGCAATGGTTCTTTTGAGGTAAACGGCGTTATGAAAGTGCTGGCTGCACCGCCCTTTCAGAAATTGCTTGTAGCAAACCGCAGTGAGATTGCCATTCGTGTATTCCGTTCGGCTCATGAGCTGGGGATTCGCACGGTCGCCATTTATTCGCATGAAGACCGGTTCGCCCTGCACCGGTTCAAAGCCGATGAGGCCTATCGGGTGGGCAAACCGGGGGAACCGATTCGTGCCTATTTGGACATCAGCGGCATAGTTGAGTTAGCTCGGCAGGTGGAAGTCGACGCCATTCATCCGGGGTATGGTTTTCTGTCGGAGAACGCTGCCTTTGCCCGTGCCTGCGCGGAGGCTGGTATCACGTTTATCGGTCCCCGGCCCGAAGTGCTGGAGCAACTCGGTGACAAGGTCGCCGCGCGGTCACTCGCTCGACAGGCGGGCGTGCCCATTTTGGCCGGCAGCGACACACCGGTGCGTAGTGCTGCCGAGGCGCATGCCCTGGCCGACAAGCTTGGCTACCCCGTCATTATCAAGGCGGCCATGGGCGGCGGCGGACGGGGCATGCGTGTCGTCCACGCCCCGGAACAACTGGAAGATGCCCTGACGGCTGCCCAGCGCGAAGCTGGAACTGCCTTCGGCATTCCTGACGTGTTCCTGGAAAAGTACGTCCGCCGGGCTCGACACATCGAAGTACAACTTCTGGGAGATCGCCACGGGGAACTGGTCCATCTGTACGAACGGGACTGCACCATCCAACGTCGACATCAGAAAGTAGTGGAAATCGCCCCGGCACCCAAGCTGCCTGCCAGCGTCCGGCAGCGGATTTTGGACGCGGCCCTGGCCATTGGGCGAGCCTGTCGCATCGATAACGCCGCTACCGTTGAGTTCCTCTACGACGTCGACGCCGAAACGTTTTACTTCATTGAAGTCAACCCCCGCATCCAGGTGGAACACACTGTCACCGAACAAATCACCGGTCTGGACATTGTGCGGGCCCAGATCCTCATTGCCGCTGGCTATCGCCTCCACGAACCTCCGCTCGAACTGCTCCAAGGGCAGATCACCACCCGTGGGTACGCCATTCAGTGCCGCGTAACCACCGAGGATCCAGCCAACAACTTTGTTCCAGACTACGGTCGCCTCAGTGCCTATCGCTCCAGCGGCGGCCCCGGCGTACGGCTGGACGCCGGGACGGCTAACCCCGGAGCTGTTATCACCCCCTTCTACGATTCCCTGCTGGTCAAGGTCACTACCAGTGGCCTGAGCTTCGAAGAAGCAGCCAATCGCATGGAACGGTGCCTCCAGGAATTCCGCATCCGGGGTGTCAAAACAAACATCCCCTTCTTGATTAATCTGGTAACGCATCCACGCTTCCTGGCTGCGGAGACCACTACCCGTTTTATCGACGAAACACCCGAGCTGTTCCGGCTGCCTACCCGTCGCGACCGCGCTACCAAACTGCTTTCCTACATCGGCGACGTCATTGTCAACGGTCATCCGGACATCAAGGACCCGGCCGTGCTACGTCGGGGTAAATGGGATCACCCGGACACCGTGGTCCCCCCTCTACCCACCAGGCCCCGGCAGGTTCCGCCTGGCACACGCGATAAGCTGCGCGAACTGGGACCGGTGCGCTTTGCCCAATGGGTACGGCAACACCAACCTTTGCTGGTCACTGACACCACTATGCGGGATGCTCATCAGTCCCTCCTGGCCACCCGGATGCGCACCTACGACATGCTCGCTGTGGCTGATCGCTACGCCCAGTATCATCACGGCTTGTTTTCCCTGGAAATGTGGGGCGGGGCCACCTTCGATACCGCTATGCGTTTCCTTAAGGAGTCTCCCTGGGATCGTCTCATCCGTCTGCGGCAACGTATCCCGAACATCTTATTCCAAATGCTGTTGCGGGCTGCCAATGCCGTCGGCTACTCCAATTACCCGGATAATGTCGTCGTCGAATTCGTACGTCTGGCCGCCCAGGCGGGTATCGATCTGTTCCGCATCTTCGACGCTAACAACTGGCTGCCCAACCTACGCGTGGCCATCGACGCCGTCCTGAACCACACCAATGCTCTATGTGAAGCGGCCATCTGCTACACAGGCGACATCCTCGATCCCAAACGTGATAAATATACCCTCAGTTACTACGTCGATCTGGCCCGCCAGCTGGAAAAGCTCGGCATTCACCTGTTGGCCATCAAAGACATGGCCGGTCTGCTTAAACCGTATGCGGCCAAAAAGCTGTTCCGGGCACTACGCCAGGAGGTGGGTGTGCCGTTGCATTTCCATACCCATGACACCGCGGGGGGACAGATCGCTGCCTATCTCGAGGCCGCCGAAGAGGGGGTCGACATCGTCGACTGTGCCTTTGCTCCCCTGGCGGGCGGCACCTCGCAGCCCAGCCTCAATGCTCTGGTCGAAGCCCTCCGCTATACCGAACGGGATACCGGCATCGATTTCGACACGCTCCAGGAAACCGCCAACTACTGGGAAGCTGTCCGCAGCTACTATGCCCCCTTCGAGACGGGCCAGCTCGGCAGCTCCGCCGAAGTCTATCTCCATGAGATGCCCGGCGGCCAGTACGCCAATCTTTATCAACAGGCGCAGGCCCTCGGCCTGACCGATCGGTGGCACGAAGTCGGCCGGCTCTACGCCGCGGTCAACAAGCTGTTCGGCGACATCATCAAAGTAACGCCTACGTCCAAAGTCGTAGGTGATATGACCCTGTTCATGCTGGCCAACAACCTGAGTCCCGATGACATCCTCGATCCCAAACGCGAACTAGCCTTTCCCGAATCGGTCGTGGAGTTTTTCGAGGGCAAGCTGGGTCAGCCCCCTGGCGGCTTCCCCAAGCAACTGCAGGAACGCATCTTGCGTGGGCGCAAACCCCTGACCGACCGACCCGGCGCCCTGCTACCACCCGCCGACTTCGCCAAGGTCCGCCAAGAGCTGGAAGACAAACTCCGCCGTCCCGTCACCGATTACGACGTCATTTCCTATGTGCTTTATCCCAAAGTCTTCCTCGACTATGCCCGCACTCTCGAAAAATATTCCGATCTGAGCGTCTTGCCGACGCCGGTGTTTTTCGGTGGTCTTCAGCCCGGCCAGGAGGTCAGTATCGACATCGAGCCCGGTAAGACCCTCATTGTCAAGTATATGACCATGGGCGATCCCCAACCGGACGGCTACCGCGTTGTCTACTTCGAACTGAATGGTCAGCCCCGTGAAGTGCTGGTCGAAGACCGCTCCTTACAAGGGGGTGTGACCACCCGCCGGCCCAAGGCAGACCCAGCCGATGCCAAACAATTGGCCGCCCCCATGCCCGGAGCCGTGGTCCGCGTAGCCGTCGGCGTCGGCGAAGAGGTCGCTGCAGGCCAGAAACTACTTACCCTGGAAGCCATGAAAATGGAAACCACCCTCTATGCCGAACGACCCGGACGCGTGGCCGAAATCCTCGTTCGACCCGGCATGCAGGTCGAAACAGGCGACCTCCTCCTTCGCTTCGAATGACCGTCTCCTTACACCCCGGCCACTCGTCTCGGCTTAGCCCTTGCCCGCTAACAGCTAGTGCCCCCCAGCCGGATTTTTCCCGCCGTGTACCGCCCACTGGATCCTGACACGCTTCGGGCAATCCGCATTTTTCTCCTCAGCACTATCTCCCTGGATCAACTGAACAGCATCCCAATTTTCCGCGTCGTCGGATCAAAGGCCAAGTCTGCCATTTGTTGCTGCTTTTTTGTCATTGGCCTCACCTCACCATGCTAGGCTAAGGACACACTGGTAGTTGCTTTCTATGATATTTAGTACATCTGTGATATTTTTTATCGAAATTCATCGCGGGTCAAGTGATATGTTCATTTTTTCACAGTTGACATGAATTGCTTGTAACCTGACAGGTCAAAATGACTAGCGATCCGACTGGGCGGCCGTGACGGCCGCGGCGGTTATTGTCTGCATTTTGCGTAAACCAGTCCTGGCGACACTCAGGGGGTCCTGCTTCCAGTAGGCACGGTTGAACAGCTCTAGAGAGAGATAACCGGTATAACCTCGCAGGTGTAGCGTGTGTAGGATCTGTGGCAGGGGGGCCGTACCATCACCGGGGAAAACCCGGTCGGCGTCAGTGATTTGATGCCGGGGAATGTTGGGATAATCGTTGATGTGGAAAATGCCGATAGCCACCGGTGCAACCAGGTGCAGACCGGCGAAGTCGGACCCTCCTTTGTAAAGGTGGTAAACGTCGGGCAGTATGGCCGCGTGGGGTTGGCGCGATTCGGCGGCGATGAACAGGGCTTCGCCGAGGCGGCTCAGGGTGCGGGAGAAGCCCCAGATTTCGATAAGTGGTACCACGCCGCAGGAGCGACCCAACTCGACAAGGGCCTGATAGCGTTCAGCGGCAGCAAGCAGGTCAGTAACCGGCTCGGAGCGTCGGGGATCATCCCGAGGGCTAGTCCCGCCCGTCGCCCCGACGGGCGGCGCGGCCAGGTGCGGACACCCTAGCTGCGCAGCCCATTCCATGTACCGTTTTGCCTGTTCCAATCCTTTACGCCGTCGCTCCGGATCAGCGACAATCCACTCGGCAAAACCAATCAGATCGGGGACTTGCAGCCCTGCATCTTCTAGCCGATGTCGCAGCTCCCGCAGAGTACCACCTGCCTGCAGATACGCTTCGACTTCGTGGGTCCAAGGCTCGAGGGCTTCGTAACCGGCTTTCCGAGCTATGTCAATTAATTCCGTTAAAGGTCGCGATCGACCTTGGGCATCCCGCACAGTACTGGTATTCAGACAATAGCGGAAGCGGGGTACCGCTCGCGGAAGGGGAGCCGAAGGCAGTTGTTCCTCACTAGCATGAACCCACGCTGGTGTGCTACTTAGAGCTACCCCAGACAATACCCCCAACCATTGCCGTCGATTCCATTGTTCGCCGATCATAATTGCTCCCTGAGGCCACTAGTCACACCTGATGTTGGCTTATCACACTCTTCAATCAGGATCGCCATAATCGACACGCCTTCGTTTTATCGATCCTGCATATGAACAGGACCACCAATGAGTTAAATGCACAAATGGCCCGTCAATTTGTTCAGTGCAATCACATTGGGGTGAGCGATCATTTTTTCTCCGCTCCGCTACCACCTTTTACGAGCATTCATGTTATGTCCATCATGCTTACTCAAAGGCTGATCATATATATGAGAAGCAAGCAAGCAATCAGATTAAATTTTCGTGCCCCAATACCAAAAATTTCAACAAATATAAAAATCAGGCTATTTTTTGAGATAAAACTGAAGAAACAACTGTCAGAAGATCCGGCAATCGCGACAAAAAGCAAGAAAATGGCAATTGTTTACGAATTGAGATGTAAACGTGAACTATGTTTGTGAGGAGAGTCTTTTAGATTTGCTAACCCAGAGATTGTCCAAGCCATTTTTGAATAAGAGTTTAGGTGAGTGCCCTACAGGATAGCGTCGGAGGTCATCGCCCGTGCCTACCAGTACCCGCCTACCGAGCCCTTTGAATGCTCCCTTTGTACAAATGATCCTCCGCAGTGGTCTGTTAAGGCCCGATGATCTGCTGCCCGTACTGGCAGAGCTGGGTGTGGACCCGGCGAAATTGCCCCCTCTGCAACTGGCGACGCATCTGGTCCGGAAAAAGCTGTTGACCAAGTTCCAGGCCATGCAGTTGCTCAATGGCCGGACGCGGGGATTCATCCTGGGACAATACAAGATACTTGACGGCATCCGTCAGGACCGTGTCGGCATGGTTTTCCTGGCCGAAGACACGCAGCGGCGTCAACCAGTGGCGCTCAAAGTTTTACCGACGGATCGGGCTTCGGACCCAACAATATTGCGAGAATTTTTGCGTGAAGTGCGGGCGGCCGCCCAAGTAACGCACCCCAACATTGCCCGCGTCCTCGACATCGGCCATTGGCAGGGCACGCACTTTGTTGTCACTGAGCATGTGCCGGGGACAACCTTAGATCGTTTCGTAACGGAAAAAGGCCCCCTCCCGCCGCACAATGCCGCTCAGATCGTCGCCCAAGCCGCTGTCGGTCTCTATGCCGCCCATCAACTGGGGCTGGTCCATCGGGACATCAAGCCGGCCAACATTGCCTTGTTACCCGACGGACGGGTCAAACTGCTTGACTTGGGCCTGACCCACATGCTGGAAAATCCCTGGGCCCGCGTCACCCGCCGGATTAATACCAAGGAATATGCAGAGGAAATCGCCCACATCGCCCCGGAACAGGCCTGGGGGTGCGACATCGATGCCCGTAGCGACGTTTACAGCCTGGGGTCCACCTTCTACTATTTACTGACCGGAGAAGTTCCCTTTCCCGGCCTGGCGCCCGAAATGATGGCCGAACGACAGATCCGTGGGGTCCCATCCCCCCGCTTGAAGCGGCCGGACGTGCCCTTGGAAATTGATGCGATTGTGCAAAAGATGGGGGCCAAGGATCCCCATGCCCGCTACCCCTCCGCCAAGGAGGTACTTGTAGCCATGCAGGCCTGGCTGCCGCTGGCCCAATGGTTATCGTTGGGCATCACTCCTCCGCCGCCGGTGGAAGCCCACGGCTCTACGACACCGCCGCCCAAAAAGCGTAGCTTCTGGGCCCGGCTCTTCGGCCGGTAACAACGCCTGTCTTAGCGCCTACTACCACGACGCGATGGACCCCTCACTTGATGCCAAGTTCCCTTTGCCTGGGTAATGAAGGTCGACCCCGGTCAGAATCATCACACCTCAGGTCTGGTTAATCCAAAAGCGCAGGCGGGACGGCAGTTTTTCCCTTCCAAAGCACTACCAAAAATGGTAAACTGTCAATGCCTGCCTGAATAGAACCATTCCAACCTGCCTGGTTTAAATCGCTTCAGGAGTCTGCTTTCATGCTGGTAGTGCAATCTGGAAGCGCTGGGGTTAATTGTTTGGGCGTGACGCGTCGTACCGCTCTGAAGGCCGGTCTGCTCGGTCTGACCGGTTTGACTTTGAGCGACTTTTTCCGGCTCCAGGCCGCTCAGCCAACTACCGGCAGTGGGGAAAAATCCGTCATTCTCATCTGGTTGGATGGTGGCCCCAGCCATCTGGAAACATTCGACCCCAAGCCGGAAGCACCCGAGGAATACCGGGGACCTTTCGGTGTTTGCAAAACGTCCATTCCCGGGGTTTGTGTCAGTGAGTTGATGCCCGGTGTCGCCCAGCGTATCCGCCAAGTGGCCCTGCTGCGATCCCTGCATCATGACAACGGCGACCACTTTGCTGCTGCACACTGGATGACCACCGGCCGCTTCGGCTCAACCAGTGTTAATCTGCCCCAGAAGTATCCCTCGATCGGTTCCTATGTAGCCCGGATTCAGGGATCGCGGCGAGCTGGTTTGCCTCCATACGTGGGTCTGCCCTCAGCCGAGACCGTGTATTTGTTCCCCGGCTACATGGGACCGGCCTACCTGGGCGGTGCCTACGGACCCTTCGACGTGGATCGTGACAACAAGTACCTGGGTGCCACGGATACCCGTCCGATCCGCTCACCCCAGTGGCTGCGACACCTGACCGCAGCAGGCGACGCCCAAACCATAGTCGAAGAACGAGGCGGCTTGCTACGCACCTTCGACACCCTCCGCCGCGACATAGATCAGTCCGGCGTCATGCAGGCGATGGACCAGTTCCAGCAGCAGGCATTAGACCTGATCTTGGGGAGTGCCGCTCGCACCGCTTTTGACATTGACAAAGAGCCTGTTCGTCTGGCCGAACGCTACGGTGCCAACGCCTGGGGTCGATACACGCTGATGGCCCGACGCCTGGTGGAAGCCGGGGTACGCTTCGTCACCGTCGACATGCCGCATTGGGACGACCACAGCTCGCTCCAGCGGGGTCATGGCACCAAAGTGCCTGTAGTGGACCGTGCCGTCAGCGCCCTTCTGGACGACCTGGAGACTCGCGGCCTGTTATCCCAGGTGCTGGTGATCGTCATGGGAGAGTTCGGCCGGACACCCCGCATCAACAAAGGGTTACCTAACGATCCGGTCCCTGGGCGGGACCACTGGGGTCAGGCCATTTCAGTACTGCTGGCCGGTGGAGGAATACCCGGCGGTGTGGTGGTCGGTGCAACCAACGCCCGGGGAGAACACCCGGTACAGCGAGCCGTCACGCCACAGCAACTCCACGCCACGATCTATCACCATCTGGGTATCGATCCCTCGCTGACGTTCAAGGACCACACCGGCCGGCCCATCCCGATTCTGGACGATCCGACCCCTATCCGCGAATTGATCTGAAACTGTGCGATAGATAGACTTTTCAAGTCAAAGTAGCGGCGACGGCAGGAGCTGGACTGGTCAAGCGATTCAAGTGGTACGTCGCGATTTGTCCCGTCCGCGCCGACGGGCAACCCGTGGGGCGGTATCCCGGCTCATTTCCGCTTGCGGACGGTTCCCCGCCTCGCTGTACAGTTCCAGAAACCGGAACTGGGAGCGTACCGCGGGCTGACCCGCCGCCGGACTAAGACGCCGATAGGTACCGTCCGGCATCAGCTGACGGGCCTTGACGTTATCGGCCAACGTGATCGTCAAAATGTCAATCACCCGCTGCTTCAGGTCCGGTTGCTCGATGGGAAAAACCACCTCCACGCGTCGAATGAGGTTACGATCCATCAGATCGGCACTGCCGACGTACACCTCGGGACTGCCCGCATTTTCGAAATAGAAGATGCGGCTGTGTTCCAGGAAGCGGTCAACGATCGAGATGACACGGATAGTCTCACTAATACCCGGAATGCCTGGCCGGAGCGAGCAGATACCACGACATGCGATGTCAATCGGTACACCAGCCTGGCTAGCCCGATACAAGGCTTTGACCACACTTGGTTCCAGAATGCCATTCACTTTCAGCAGGATCCGAGCTGGTTTGCCACTGCGATGATGGGTCGTTTCACGCTCAATGCGGTCAAGGATGAATTGCTGCAACCGGGCCGGGGCCACAATCAATTTTCGCCACTGCGGCAAGGCGGCGTAGCCTGTCAGATAGTTGAACAACGCCGACACGTCTTCGGCAAAGTCGGGATTGCACGTGAACAATCCCAGGTCGGTATAAATGCGGGCAGTGTGCGGATTGTAATTGCCTGTGGAGAGGTGCACATAGCGGCGAATGACGTTGTCTTCGTCGCGGCGTACGACCAGGGCCACCTTGCAGTGCGTTTTCAGGCCGACAAAGCCGAAGACCACGTGAACACCAGCCTTTTCCAGCTCCCGGGCCCAGAGAATGTTACGCTCCTCGTCCAGCCGGGCCTTCAGTTCAATGACGGCCGTTACCTGTTTACCCCGATCAGCCGCTCGTTGTAATGCTCGCACAATCGGGGAGTCGCTCGACGTCCGATACAGGGTTTGCTTGATCGCCAGCACTCGTTCGTCTACGGCCGCTGCTTCGATGAAATCCACCACCGGGCTGAAAGATTCGTAGGGGTGGAACAACAGGATGTCGCGTGCCCGGATTGCCGCCCAAGGCGTTGCCGCTTGGGTGAAAGCGGGCACGCTCGCCGGCACAAAGGGAGGATCCCGCAGGTCGGCATAGCCAGGTACGTTGTACACCTGGAACAGACCGGTCAGATCCAGCATGCCGGGAATCAGATAAACGTCGGCCAACGGGAGTTTGAGGCCATCAGCCAGGAATTGGACCAACTCTGGCGGAGCTTCTGCTTCGATTTCCAGCCGAACCGGCTGGCCCCGACGCCGAGCCTTGACATGGGCCTCGATTTCCTCGAGGAGGTCGTCCACTTCGTCGTCCAGTTCGTACTCGCTATCACGGGTAACCCGAAAGGCCACGGCCCGGATCAACTCCATGCCCGGAAACAAGTCCTGTAAGTGCAAGCGGATGATTTCTTCCAGCGGCACAAATGCATAGACAGAGCCGCTGACCCCCGACGCTGCTGCATATGCCGATGCCAGAACAGCCGGGGTGACCTCTCCATTCATCTCGGCCCGACGCACCAGGCTCTCGGAACCAACCAGACGCGAATCTTTGCTGCTTTCCACCGTTGGCTTGCTTGCTGGCAGTTCGACAAACCGTGGCAGTACACTCGGCACCTGAACCAAAGCATAGAGGGTTTCCAACTCGCCGGGGCGACGAAGCGTCACGGCCAGATTAAGTGATTTATTAAGCAGATGGGGGAAGGGATGGGCCGGGTCGGTAGCTAGCGGGGTCAGAATCGGGAAAATCTCCCGGCGGAACAAGTCCTGAACGTACCGCCGTTCATCGTCGTTCAGCTCGGCAGCCGTACGGATGACAATCCCACGCTCCCGTAACACAGGCAGGACTTCCTCGTGCAGGCAACGATACTGCTCGGCCACCAATTCGCGCACCCGCTGGCGAATCTGTTCCAATTGGACGGCCGGCGGCATCTGATCCGCACCGCTGCCAGTTGGAATCCGCGATTGCACCTTCTGCTGCGTGTTCCCTACACGCACCATGAAAAATTCATCCAGATTCGAACTGAAAATGGCTAGAAACTTCAAGCGTTCCAGCATTGGCACGCTGGGATCCTGGGCCTCCTCTAGCACGCGTCGATTAAACTCCAGCCAGCTTAGATCCCTGTTGATGTACAGGCTGGGATCATCCAGCGAAACGCTAGCAGCAGTTGCCGGTGATACCATAGTGGCCACAGTGCTATTCCCCGCGTTCGAGGATGCGGGGGTAAACGCCGACGTCGCTGCCGAGGACGTGCTCGCCCCAGTCGACGTGTTCAGCGATGCAATCGAACTGGCTGAGTGACCTGACGCATGCATTTCGGCCCCTCCCGTGAATTTCCGCATGGGCCGTCCAAGGAACAAAAGCTCTTACGGTTCGATCCGAAATAACCAAGCCCCATACCGCACCTTCGGCGCGGCTCTGAGTGCCTGCCTCCCAAGCAAGGCCAAAGTTCTCTTCAAATTTTACCTTGCCACTCCTGTCCCAATATAGTCGAAGTGGCCCTCGGTCATGAAGTGCTACGAGAGTGCACAGCCAATGACTACTTCTGGCCTAATCCTACTGCTGATCGGACCCTATCAGGACACCTCAGCATCCACACCGACGGCCGATGGTAGGCATCAGCAAAAACATGGGCTTACCATTTTGCATCGCCAACCGCCTCATATTAGGAATACGAGACTTGAAAGGGCTTTCCACTTTTAGAGGAGGACGGAGGGGATAACCGTTAGGTAGGGCCAAGTTTCACATCGAATCACAAAAAGGTGATCGCAGCTGCCATTGGCTCAAATCCGTTTTTAAATAACGTTGACATTTGCAGAAAAATCACTAGCAAACTGATCTATGCAGCCACTTCTCATCCATTCTGGACAAAGGCAGATGCATAAAGGGCCCCGGCTGCAATTGTCGGGAAAACAGCCGCTAGAAAGTCGCGGGTTTAGTGGTATAGACAGACCTCTGTTTGTTCAACGTGCCCTTTACTTGAATTGTTCAATCAAGCGGGCAAGGTGGTCTTCTGGCACCAGCCCTACTTCTTGGTGCACTGGGCGGTCACTGCCCTTGAAGAACATGATGCGAGGAATGGTCATCACTTCGTATTTGGTGGCCAGGTTGGGGTTTTCATCGACATTCAACTTGCCCACTTTGACCTTGCCGGCGTAGCGATCTGCCAAGCGGTCGATGATGGGGGACAAAGCCCGGCACGGCCCACACCAGGGCGCCCAAAAGTCCACGACCACCAGGGAGTTGCCGCCCACGTGCTCGTTCCAGTTCCGTTCGTTCAGCTCGACTACATTCGGACTGGCCATGGATCGATCCTCGGTAGGAAAATCCTGCTTGGGGCCATGCACAGGCCACCCAAGCCTATTTTACGTATTCCGCAGGCACGCTCCAACTTTTTTCACCCGCTCTCATTTAGCGATCATGGTTCATAGATGCGGGGGTATTGGCACAGGTTACAACCAACCCAACAGACTCGATTGGCACATCACTGCGCTCAACTTGAAGGCTTGCATTTCGACGAGGTTAATTCTGAGCATCAATACGGATTAACGAAACCATTCTTTGCCGCTACGATAAGGGGTCAATCCATTTTGCGTTTAGCGGGGACAATAGTGCGGATGGTGTGCAAGGGGAACAGTTTCCAGCCGGCGTCGATCTCACCGAGCAAACCGGCGAGCTGAGCGGTTTGTCCGTCCTCGGGAAGTGTCAAGGGGATAGCAATCAGCCGTTCAGCCTGATCGGCCAAGGTGATTTCAGCAACGGCCAGGTGGGTATTGGGGTCATGAGCGAGCATTTCCCAGCGGAGTAGCCGGGTATCGAAGGTCAACGGTTCGGCTTTGCGGAGGGGAAGGGCCTCGCGGAGGCGTTCCTGACCGTGGGGCAAGACAAATAGGGGTTTAAGATTACGGGCCGGCACCACGGGATCGTTAGCGCTGGGCTGCAGGATCTGGACGTTCCAGGTTTGTCCTTCCCGGCGTGGCACCACAGGCTGGGCATGGGGCAACGTCAGGGTACGAATGACGGCCCCTTTGCCCTGGCGACTACCCCCGAGGAACGTTCGCTTTTCTCCCTCCGGGGTACGCCCGCTGATGTTCACCGTGTTGATGCCGCGGTACTGAAGCGTGCCGATCAGCTGTTGTTGCAGCCCTTGCACGCGGTAAGTAACATATTGCTGGTCGTAATCAAATTCGATGGCCGCTATGTGACGCACAGGCACAAAGGTGAGCACCCCGCGGGTCAGGGTAGTCGAGTTCGGCTCGCGGATTTCCAAGGCCAAAGGCCCCCGCCGGCCTTCGTCATCGGCTGCGTTCGGATCGGCCAACCAGGCTAAACGCCGGACGTTTCCGCCCCATTCCAAGGCGGTCAGGCGGGTTTCCTGACCCTCGGTATCGACCACAATTGCCTCCGGTTTAACAGGCTCGACAATCGCAACCGCCAGATCTCCTCCCTTTCCACTCAGCCCCAGATACACACTGAACACTCCAACTGCCGTCAACCATCCAAAGCGCCGTGCCACGATAAACCCTCTGCTAATCCCTGTTGCCGGTATCCCTATTCCAGGTTACTAGTCCAAAATGGTCCACGCCAGGCGTGTCCGAGCAGCCGCCCTAGTTGAGGGGACCGACAATAATGCAGATGGCTCCGACAAACTTTTGAAAGAAAAGCGACATGCCCTTTTACATTTTGCCATTTTTTACGCACTGATCTCCAAGCCGATAACCCTTATAGCTACAAGTATGCTTGTCAGCACTAGAAGGTTAGAAAAATCCCTTGATGCCGGAGACATTGCTCAGATTGCCCATGGCCGACTTTAAGTTTTAGATGAATTCAGTCGCGGAGACGGCAGTCAACTTGCGGACACCCATTCATGCGATACATGAAACCAAGGGGTGTACGGGACAATAGTCCTGCTAGCTCTTTTGTAATACTTTCAGGCGGGATTCAACCTGGGCGGTGAGCCAGGAAAAATCGGTAAAAGCGGCTTAAAAAAAACGCTTGAAGAGTTGGCGGTTCAGTGCCATAATCACGACTAGCCGGAACAGGAGACTATGGGAACCGAGGGTCCAGGGAATAGTATCATTCCCCTGAGGCGGCCCAAGTAGTCAATGGAACGAAGCCGTGGACGACGATATTTTTCTACCCGGCGGCCGACTGCGGCCGGACATTCTCACAGAAGCAGCGGCCCGAGCCGTCCGCGAATCTCTCGTCCAAGCCCGAGCCACCAATTGGGATAGTGTACGGACCCCGCATCTATTCATGGGTCTGCTAGCCGCACCTGATAGTGGCGTATACAAATGGGCCCATCGCCTCGGTGCGGATATCCCTTGCCTGCTGGATCAATTCAAGGAACTATTTCTACAAGCCGACGGTGAAACCCCTCCCCCGCTCCTTCTGAATCGCGAATTCCTCTCCGACAACGTCATCCGCACCCTCAGAGATGCTTACCAACGGGCCAAAGAGTGTGGCCGCTCACGAGTGACTCCGTTGGATCTGCTCATCACTCTCTTTACCACCCCTAATAGTATCGTTGCTGAATGTTTCGAGCGGGTCGGTGTAACGGCAGCTAAGCTAACCGAGATCGCTGTCCGTGCTGAGCATGAAGTTGCTGTACAATGATCGTGATAAACACCAAGTTAACGTGTCAATTCTTTGCACCGGTCAATCGAGCTGATCTTTCACCAACTTGGCATCCGTAATATCTAAAAAACTTCTATTTTGACTGGTAACAACATTTTCTGGATAAGGCTTTGAACCTAATTCAGTCACACCTTCTTGTAATCCGTAACGATTTCGCAGGTACCGTCGGGGAGGGGGATAGTCTTGTAGTCTCCGAAGAGGTGTGGGGCATCCTGTTGTAGTAATTCGAGGAGGCGGTTGGCTAGTTTACGGATTTCCGGTTCGGCCTGGCGTGAGCCCCGTAACTCCAGAAAGTGTCGCAATGCCCGGGCGTTAGCCGTTACGAAAATTTTGGTCTCCGTCGCGTTGGGCAATACCGAGCGGGCCGCTTGGCGGGCCGCTTTGCGGCGATCGGTCAGCGTTGCCCCCGGAGCCAGCCATTTGCCTGCAAAAACGCTATCACCTAGCCGGGCTGTCAACAGTTCGACCAGCCGCACGTAAGCCTGGTGAGCCTGCCGGATCGCTTCCATCCAGACCTGATGGAGCTCCGGGTCAGAAGCAATGATGTCGGGCTCAACATATTCGGCAGTTGATTCGTCGACGTAACGCTGCGACAACTGGCTGTAGGAAAACCCGGCTCGGTGCCGCACCAACTCGTGCGTCAGCGAGCGGGACACGCCTGTCACTAAAAAGTTCCACACGGCATGTTCCAGAACGCTACCATGGCCGGACTCCTTGATGTGCTGCAAGTAGGCGGCGTTGCCTCCGGGTCGGGGTCGGGCAAACGACATGTAACAGACCCGACCTGCCGTCTCACATAATACCTCAGCAGGCACCTCCGAATCGCTGGACCATTGCACGCCATGATCTGACAAAAATCGTTGCAGCACTTGCTGATCTATTACCTGCCGGCCCAAAAGGTAAACCTGGGGGTTGGTCATCAGGCGGAGGGTTTCCGGAGCATGCGAACCGGCAGAAGATGATGCTATCATTTGATCAGTCCTCGGATACCCAAGCGAACCATCGCTCTGGTATCATTCCTGCAGCCGTAAAGAGGTGCTTAATTAGCAAGTTCCACGATCCGCGTCGAGCGTAATTTCTACAAGGCAAGCAATGCCCTCAGACATACGAATGATCCACAAACAGAAGATTGCCCTATATACGCCGGCATAATACTGGCTCAGTCACATCGGAATCAGGAAAGGTTCAGGCAAACAGGCCGTCCCATGCGGTTCAGGACCACCTGAGCAGCCAGGTAGCCACTGCGGACAGCGCTTTCCATGGTGGCTGGCCAGCCAGTATCGGTCCAATCGCCCGCCAGGGTCAGATTGTACAAGGGGGTGGCCTGACCGGGACGATAGCGGTCTACTCCCGGTAGCGGTCGGAATGTCGCCGCATGCTCGGTAACCACTCGGCTGTGCAACAATCGGGCCGTGCGCGCCGCAGGCAACAATTGTTTCAACTCCTGAATGACCTCTTGCTGCAGGCCCGCATGACCAATGGAGCGCCATGGCGTTGAGGCACTGATGACCACCTGAAGATAGTGGGTCTTTGTCTCCGCAGTGGGCCAACGGATCGGATACCTTTCCCCTCCACCATCCGCCCAGGCCCCGGAACCACCAGAGGTCTTGACACACGAACCTGGAGAAGGAGCGTCTTCGTCGTGCGAGTTTGACACACGCCGGAATAACCACTGGCACACGCCGTCCACCACCACAGCATGGGGCCAAGGTAATATGGGACGATCATACCATAAGTGCACACTGGTTATCGATGAGGGTTGCAATTGGCGTACCGCGGCAAAGCAGGGAAACTGGTCAAAAACAGAGGGGGGCAACAAGTCGGTTAAACACTGGAAGGGAACAGCTACTACATAGTGATCTGCTTGTAATACGGTACCATCGCGCAATTCAGCCCCGACAACCCGTGGAGCGTGCGGATCCATAAGTAGCCGGCGGACACGCGTCTGGCACCGCACGGCGACGTTATGTCGCGCAAAAAACAAACGCAACTCATCGCCGTAAAGGCGGTCTAACGGTACCACCGGCAGATAAACGACCCAGCCATCACGCTGACGCAAAAAACCGTCGACGAAGACTTTGCGGGCATATTTGCGGCCCAGGGCAGTAACCGAATCGTTCAAGGCACTGACCAGAACGGTATTCCAGAAGCGGCGGATGGTCCGGTCCGTCTGACCGTGAGTTCGCAACCAGGGTTCCAATGGCTGATCATCCTGGGGATCACACCGAAGCAAGGCATTCAAGCCGCGGAGCACGCGGAACTTTTCCGCAGGTGTCAGATAATGAGCTGCCAGCAAAGCCCGACTCAGATGAAGGGGAGCGGGCCAGGGATCAGCCCGGAAGTAGCTACGGCGACCATCCCGGGTCAGGAAAACCAGACGTTCCTGTTTGGCCAGGTAGCGCTGTAATCCAAGGGAGCGGAAAAATTGCAGCAGCTGGGTACAACAGCCCATGGCCACATGCTGGCACAGGTCAATCCATTGACCGGTGGTGCTATCCCGGAATGAAGCCGCTCGTCCCCCCAGGCGTGGCCGCGCCTCCACCAAGGTAACGGAAACACCATGGCGAGCTAACAGTACGCTCGCCGCCAGACCCGCTAGCCCCCCGCCAATAACCAGGGTGTGCATACCGACTTTTTTTCTCCCGCCCTGCTGCAACGTTCAACTGTCTGCGAACCACGCCGGGCTAATTATGCCATACCGCTTTTCGGACAGAGGCGATAACATTGCAAGCAAACACTTGGACATAACGTGTCAGGACTTGCACAGAACCGAAACCATCTACTCTACGATGCAACCCTGATCCCGTTTGGGTCAGTGCACGGACTACTACAACCACTGGGTTGAAGTTAGTTGGAACACCCGGCCAGAGGGCCAGGAACCTGGTCAATTTTGCTTCAGGCTACGGAATATAGCTTGTCACTCACTTCCCAACCAGCCCTGAAGTATACCCCTAAGCGTATTACCCCCTCTAAGGGAATGATAAGTCCTGGGTTCATTTGAAAGTTGGAACCGGTTTGTCTTTCAGATTAGTCAGGAAAATCCGGTTAATTGACGACGTTGCGTAGCGGTTGGCCCAGGAGAGCACGGCGGCAGTTGCGGGCCCCCTTCAGACGCATGTCGCGTAACCCTTCTTCGGAGTAGAAGGCAGAGTGGGGGTTGATAATGAGGCGGTCGTGGCAGGGGTCGTCCGGGTTACGCCAAGCCTGTATGAGGGGATCATCATCGGAGGGGGGTTCTTTAGGAAGTACGTCCAGGCCGACCCCAGCCAGCTTACCACGGCGTAAGGCCTCGAGCAGGGCCGTTGTGTCGACAATCCCCCCCCGGGCCGTGTTGACCAGATAGGCCCCATCGGGCAATAAAGCCAAGGCGCGGGCATCGATCAGATGCCGCGTCTCTTCTGTTAAGGGGCAGTAAATGCTCAAGACGAACGCCTGCTGCAACAGTTCATCCAACGTTTCGACACGGGTAAAGCCCAGTGCCTTGTCGATGCCATCAGCGACATAAGGGTCGTAGAAAAGGACCTGCATGCCGAAAGCCTTGGCTCGTAGAGCAGCGGCAATACCGATTCGTCCCAGGCCCAATGAGGCGTAGTTGCGACCCCGCAGGCGGAACAACGGCCAGGGTGGACGATAATGCCAAGCCCCTTTATCGCCTTGCTGCAACCGCCGAGTATGATAGGTAACGCCCCGGACCAAACTAAGCATCAGGGCAATGGCAGAGTCGGCCACCTCTTCGGTACCATAATCCGGAACGTTGGCTACTGGAATCCCCTTCTGGCGGGCATAACGATAGTCCACATTATCGTAGCCGACGCCACAACGGACGATCAGGCGGCATTTCTGCAACCGATCAATCGTTTGCCGGCCCAGGTGGATGGTATGGAACAGCATCAGGGCGTCTGCATCCTCAACGTGTCCGTGCAGTTCTTCTTCGTTGTGGGCGTTGAGCATGACCACGTCGGCGATGTCACCGAGGACTTCGCGTTCGGGAGCCGCATCGTCAACCACAAAATCGGCAATGACTACGCGATAGCGTGCCATGTTGTTCATCCTTTCTGTAAAGGGTGTCCTCCTGGGCCCGACAGGTAGGAAAACCTCAGGCTATCCCCTAGCCGGATGACCCTCCCCTTGCTCTTCTAGGGCCGTAGAACCAATGCAGCTACACGCCTGTCGTTCTTATCCCTCAATTCCTTCTGTCTGATCATCCACCTTGTCGATAAGATACGACCAGGACGTAAAAGTGCCGAGAGAGCGCGGTGATCGATGTATGCACGTAGTCGTGCCCGTGAAGTTGCCTTGCAACTATTGTTCGAGCGAGAGTTTCATCCACGACCGCTACCGCGGGAACAGATCGAGGAGTTCGTCCACCACCGCCTGCAAGCATTTCCTGATCAGATCGCCTATTGCTTGTACCTGTACGATGGGGTCGAACAACACCGGGCAGCCATCGACCGTTTGCTGAGCGAAGTGCTGGACAACTGGCGGCTTTCCCGTTTACACACAGGGGACCGCAATGTCCTGCGGCTGGCCACCTTCCAGCTTCTCTACGACAAGGATCAACTGCCCACGGCGGTGATCATCGACGAAGCGGTCACGCTGGCCAATCGCTTCGGCACCGAGGAATCCGCCCGTTTTGTGATGGGCATTCTCGATCGGATCGCGCAGAGGCGAGGCGAAACACCGCCTGCCCAAGGATAAAAAACTCGTCTGCCTCGCCCGGCGGTTATCTTGCCGCGAAGTAGCACCGCTCAGATGCCTGATGAAAAGCTACAGCCACGAGGGAATTGTCAAGCCTTCTCGTTGCGCTGGCAGGCAGCCCGGACGTGATGCCACAAGGCGGCAGCCTGTTCTTGTAATCGCTCCTGCAGGTCGAACACGGCGTGAAAATCCTCTGGACGATCCCGCTCGGAGCGACTGAGAATCCCTATGTCGATCAGTTGATAGACAATTCGCCCCACGTCATCCGTGGTCCGTACGCCCCAGCGGCGAAACACCAAGGGGGCAAGCGGACCAAAATATTCGCCGGCGAATTCCACCAGACCCTCGAGCAGTTCCTTTCCGGTGATGTGGCGGGAACCGCTTTGTTCCTGGTCCCGGGCCAGTTTCTGTTGAGTATACGAGACAGCCTGGCAAACAAATTCATACGCCTCGTAGGCGTAACGACGATCCTGGCGACATAATTGCCAAATGCGATGGTCCACGGCGGTCCTGCCCTGACACAAGCCCGAAGGAAAGACCCTAGTGGCGCTGATGAATGCGGCACGTCGCAGCGGACAATGGCCGACGGCGTTACCATTGTATCAACTATCGTGGTCTGGAGGGGTAGGGAAAGGGGGATGAGACCGACTGCCATCGGCAGACGAGTGATCATCCAGGACGGTTAAAATGTCGCTGGCCGGTACGGACAGACGCCGGCCGTCTTCCAGTTCCAGCAGGACGCGTTGGGCTAGGATTTCCACTTCCAACACCCGTCCCCGCCCCCGGCGTGTGACCACCTGAGCCCCGATCCGCGGCAACTTCTGCATTAATTCTTCATACACCTCGTATTCAAAGCGGAGGCAGCATTTGAGTCGTCCGCAGCGTCCCGAGATTTTGGCTGGATCCAGGGTCGCCTTCTGCAGTTTAGCCATTTGCATGGTCACCGGTGGCATAGTGAGCATGTGAGTGTTGCAGCACACGGGCTTGCCGCAATCGCCATAGTCCGCCAGCAAGCGGGCTTCGTCGCGCACACCGATGTGTCGCAGTTCGATCCGCTTGCGGAAATGGCGGGCCATGCTTTTGACCAGTTCGCGAAAGTCCACCCGTTGCTCGGCCAGGAAATAAAAGATAACCCGTTCCTCGCCAAGCAGCCATTCCACGTCCACCAGTTGCATAGGCAGATGGTGCTGACGGATCAAACGAACAGCATCGTCGTAATCGCGTTGGCGACGGGCGTGCAACTGCAGGGCTTTGGCATGATCCTGCGGAGTAGCCAGGCGGACAAGCGTACCGCTGGTGGGTTCGGGCAACATCTCCACGGCGCGTGGCGTGGCCGGACACAACGCCGTGCCTAACTCGGTGCCACGATCGCTCAGCACAACCACAGTATCACCCCGATGCACGGTCAAGGGAACCTGGGGAGTAAAAACCCCATGCAAATGCATGGCACCGTGGCGGACGATCCAAGCGGGTAAGTCCGCAGCACATGCCGCATCGGCCGTCGAGGGCGAGAGGGGAGTCATCGCTTCACCATAGCGTAGAAGGATTGCCCATGCGTCATTGTCCCGGACCCGGTTACGGCCCGCAAGGTGACATCAGCAACTCCGGTTGTTTCATATTTGCAATTCCACCACATCCTTGTCTTGAAGGACATAATCCCGTCCGACAGTTTGACCTGGAAACGCGGCACTGCCCCAGACACGGGCTGCCTTGACTTTTTCTCCCCACTCGCGGTGGATGTGCTCGGCCAGGTCTGCCACGGTGCTACCACAGGGTAAAGTAAAGGGACTGGTGTGATCGGCAGGCTTGCCGGGTTCTTTGCCATATACCCGAATGACGTCAAGTACGCGGAAGATGGCGGCGCGTAGTGCATCGAGTCCTTCGCCACGCTCGGCAGACACCAGATACCAGGGGTAGGTATCATCGAATAGTTCCCGTGCCAGGGCCAAGCGGACATCGGCCGCCACGTCATCCGCCTTGGTGGCCACCAGTAACGTGGGCAGGGCATAGTCGGCCGGATCCTCTGGGGGTGGGGCTCCTGGAGGGAGCAGTCGGCGCCGGGCCCGTGCCAGGCGATCGATGACCGCTTGGGTGGCCTGGGGACCGTCGTCGTCCGACAGGTCCAAAAACAACAGGGCGGCATTCGCCCCCCGGGTGATGTCCGTAATAAAGTGGTCGTAATGCTCGGCTGTGATGGGGGGCAAGTCGATCAACTGGATTCGGACATCTTCGTAGTTCATCATGCCGGGGAGCGGTTCACGCGTACTGAAGGGATAAGGGGCCACCAGGGGGGTAGCACTCGTCAGAGCAGCCAGCAACCGGGATTTGCCCGCGTTGGGTGGCCCCAGCAAAACGACCTGTCCCGCTCCCTGCCGAGGTATCTTATGGACCGTTCCACCGCCACCCCGCTTTGGAGCGGTACGGGCCTGCTCGATCTGATCAGTCAATTCGGATATACGCCGCTTCAGTTCTGCCTGCAGTTTTTCACTGGCTTTGTGTTTGGGCAGTAATACCCACATTTCGCGCAAGGCAGCCAGTTTGTCCTCAGGGGTGCGGGCCTTGCGGTAGCGTTCTTCCGCCTCATGATACTGCGGTGGCAGATTGACGGCCACGGCTGCTCCTCCCTTGGGCCCTCTGTCTGGCATTGTACACACTCGCCTGCAGCCATGCCCGCCGCACCGGACTAGTTTCGGACCACTCCCCTGATCTCTATAACAAGTGCTTGCGGCAGAACACCGTAGAACTACCAAAAAGGTTTTAACAAGGATTGAATCTTGTAATCAAAAATGATCTGGCAACCCGCTCCATGACCGTCGATAGGACCTCAATCGTGCAAGTTCAAATCTACTTTTTGCTAATGGTAATATTCAGGTTCGACAAAAATTTCCCCTCCAGGGGAATTTTTTGCTTGCCGTTGGGTGGGTTTTGTCGCATTACTAACGAAGTTACCAGGATGTGATCAGCTTTTGGACAGCCGGACCTATTGGAACGATCGCTCACCAATTTGGGTCAAGGACAGATCGGGCGGACGGTAGCCAGGTCCGAGGCAAAAAGGACCCGAAAAAGTGAAAGCCGGGCAGGAAACCGGCGGGCGCCGGTCCACCTGAGATGTTGACGCAAAGGGAGGCACACCCCAACGTTGGGACGAGGAATGACCTGAGTAAGCAAGCTAGTAATGGGTATGTAACAAAGGTTTTGTGCCTTTGCAGGCCCGTGGGGAGAGAGTGGGGGAGACTCCCCAACGTAAACAAAGGCGTGTCACGCCTGGCCTGTATCTGTCGCCCTCCGGAACTAGCTTGCGGGAGAGCCGGGCATGAGCCGATGGATACGTTGGTGGAAGGAACAGAAATGTCGCACGCAGACCAGTCCGTCTAGCGGCCAGCATCCCCCGGAGAGAGTAACCGAACCGCTGCTGTTGCGTCGCGGCGGTATCGGTCTGCGGGCTCGCCAACTCACCCGGAGCTTTGGCACAGGCCAGACCCGGGCCATCGCTTTGCAACAGGTCGACCTTGATCTGCGTTACGGCGAGGTCCATCTGCTGATGGGACCGAGTGGCTCGGGCAAATCCACCCTGCTGGCTGTCTTGTCCGGACTGTTGCGGCCCGATAGCGGTCAGGTCTTTGCCTTGGGAAAAGACATCTGGCGACTGTCGGAAGAGGAACTGGAGCAATTCCGTCTCCGCTATTGTTCTTATATTTTCCAGGGGTACAATCTGTTTCCGGCCCTAACGGCCCGGGAGCAACTCGAAATTGTCCTTAAATGGGGGGAAGGTTGCAGCCCTCGTGAGGCTCGAAAGCGGGCCGACATCATTTTGGGGCAACTGGGCCTGGCACATCGTGCTCATTTGCGACCGGCAGAACTGTCCGGCGGTGAGAAACAGCGGGTGGCCATTGGCCGGGCCCTGGTTAAAAATCCTAGTTTCATCTTCGCGGATGAACCCACCGCGGCCCTGGATTGGGACAACGGCCAACACGTCATGCATTTGCTCTGCCAGTGCGCCCGCCAGCGGGGCAGCATGGTGCTAGTGGTCACGCACGATCCCCGCTTGATCCCATTCGCCGACCGTGTCTTCGAGCTAGCCGACGGACGCCTACGGGACGAAAGTTCATCTCCAGACCCCACCCTGCTTGTTTATGAGCCTACCCCCCTGCAACGGCCGTCTAAAAAAGGTCCCCGGCTCCACCTCCACGCGTCCCCTAAAATCCCTTTGCATACCTGATCCCTAACTACTACGCCGATGTTCTTCGCCAGCCCGATCTGCCGTTGGCTAGGCGAAAATAACTGCTAATCTTCCGAGTGAGCTGAGGCTGAACCATCCCAGGGGACGCTCGTTTATCCACAGTATCTTTCAAAGCAGCCACTCGTTTCCGTTTAGTCTTTTCCTCAAAAAGAAAAAAAGAGCAGGGCTGATGGATGGGGTATGGATTGACCCTGCTCTGACTCATTTGTGTTTTACCCGACCCTCTAGTCAAGAGGGTCAGGACAGTGGCAGCTTAATGCATAGGGTCACCTCTTATTGTGGACCTATTGATCCTCATGGCACCTGCCTCCTGCTTATAATAGGTGTCATTTGGATTAACATTCCTTCGTCTTCTGGGCCCACCCTTACTGTTCAAGGGTTGGTACCCTGATTGGTAGGGGCCGTTGTACCGTTTCCTGAGTTTCAGTTCCAGTTTCTGCTTCACTGCCGTTGGGTTTGTTTACAGGCCCCTGCATGGACCAAGTGGTCGACAACCGTCAGGATTGTGTTGGTCCAACGCTGCTCAACCTGGAAACTGTGGGCTTTATCGCCGCGGGATGTACAGGTTGAAGCCGCCCAGAGGCCGAGGGGTCATATAGCTGCCATCACTGAAGTTGTAGCCACCCAGTGGCCGCGGAGTGGCCCAGATCGATTCGCCAAAGGGCGAGGTAATGTTAAATCCACCCAGGGGACGCGGAGTGATAGTAGTACCATCGCTGAGGTTGAATCCCCCTAACGGCCGAGGCGTAGCCGTGATGCTATTGCCGGACGGCAACCGGATGTCGTAGCCTCCCAACGGCCGAGGTGTGATGACCGTCCCGTCGCTGAGGTTGAATCCCCCTAACGGCCGAGGCGTGCCCGTGATCACCGTCGGGAGTTGGGCCTGCGCCGCCCCCACTGTTAATGCCACCATCGCCGTGCTCAGCAAGATCCGTAACATGCTGCACCTCCAATCGATTGATCAAGGAATCGAACTTACCTTTCAAGTCCGACCGCTTCGGATTGAAAGTCGCTGTTCCAAATCCCTTTTGATCCGCCTTGTCTGCCGTGCGTTACATCGACAGATCCATTGGCAGCGGAACGAACCATCTTGTGTTGATCCCGTCTGTGTCCTGCCACATCCGTGGCATCGTCACCGAGCCGCCCTGTTCATCTTCCTGCTCGCTTCCTGCCTGGTTGTTAGGTTATTCGCTGGCCCACAGACCAGATTTTTTTAAAACCGGTTGATCAATATTTTGATATCCATTTATTTAATCAGCTTCCTTGTATGGTTTCGCCTAGTCTTTCGCTGGCTTATTGTGACACAATGCCATCGAACTATCGAGGTCGGTTGTACTCTAGCTTCATACAAGCAGAGGCTAATGCAGCAATAAGTGTCAATAACTGCAAGGGAGTTGGAGTAGCCAGACTAGGGATTTGGTTGTATCGCTGAAGTGCCGGGCGGTAACTATTCCCAAAGTCTGACAAGCAGCGATATCAAGCATTCCAGACAACAAGCCATGTGGACCTAGACACCGACTGATAGACGAGGGATCCTGACGTGACACCCAGTGGGAAGGAGGGGGCATGGAAGCCGTGGATGTGGTCGGAGCGGGGGCGATCGGCGTAACGGTCGGTTATGCCTTAGCCGCAGCCGGGGTCACTGTTCGCTTCGTGGAAGCGTCGCCGTCCAAGTTAGAAGCCGGCCGACGCTTGGGAGTTCAACTGTATGGGCAGCCCGCCCTACCAGCCGAATTCATCCCCTTCGAAATATGGAAACCGGTACAGTCCCGCCTAGTGTTTCTGTGTACAAAATGTTACGACAATGCAGAGGTGCTTAGCCGCTTGACGACAGACGCGCAGCTTGTACCGGTCCAGAACGGACGGGACCCGCTGCTGGAGAAACTGTCTCACCCGTGTGCGGGTGTTGCGGCGTTCGTAGCTCGGTGCGAGCCGGATAAACCGCTGGCACGGGTTACTCGCCGAGGCCCGTTGTACGTCGGCAGCCGGATTGGTCCGGCAGGCACTCGCCCAGCCCGGTTGATCGCCGGATTGTTAAGGCGTAGCGGTCTGCTAACGGTACGGTGGGTGAAGGACATTCGTCCCATCCAGGCCACCAAATTGTGGTACAACGCGACCATTGCCCCCTTGGCCACCATCGCGGGCGTGGACAACGCGGCCTTGCTGGAGCAGGCCGGGTTACGCCGTCTATTCCTGGCGTTGCTGGCGGAAAATTATCGCATTCTGCGTGGTGCCGGCGTGTCGCTGGGCTGGTTAGGGCCCCTGCCCCCGGCCGGGGTAGCCTGGTTACTACGCCGACCATGGCTGATCGACTGGCTGGCTCCGCGGATGGCCCGTTCCCTGCGGGGCACCTACTGCTCCATGATCGGCGAAATGCGTCGGGGTCGGACGGAACTGGAATACTACACCGGACAGTTACTGCGTTATGCACACCAAGCCGGTCTTGCTGCTCCCCTCAACGCCGCTCTTTACGAACGGATCCAGCACTGGACTAGCCTCCGCATCGAGGCCCACCCAGCCTTGCTCGATGAGCTTGTCGCTTCACTCTTGGGTGCACCCACCACGGGCCTCAGCAACAAAAGAGGATACGACTACCGTGTTGAGGGGGGATGGAACAATTGCGGTCCCGGCGATCTTTCCTCACCAGTTGACAGTTCTTCCAGCAAGGTTGCGTAACGCTCACCTCGGGGAATCAGTCGGACCCGGCGTTGTTGGGGCGTAAGGGGCGTCAACTCAATCCACAGATGCTCGGAGGGTAACAGACAGGCAACCTTATCCGCCCACTCGATCAGGCAGACCCCCTCACCGTAGAGATACTCGTCGATGCCGGCATCCCATAATTCCGCCGGAGAGCGGAGGCGATAGGCATCACAATGATGAATCGTCAGCCGAGCCGGATAGTGTTGCAACAAAACAAACGTGGGACTGGTAACCAGGGACGGATTGATAATTTCCAGCCCTTCGGCAATGGCCCGGACCAAGGTCGTTTTGCCTGCCCCTAGTGGTCCGACCAGTGCGATCACTGTACCGGGGAACAGACGCCTGCCCAAACGCCGTCCCCAAGCCAGGGTCGCTGCCTCGTCCGGCCACTCCAATATCTGCTCCTGGCCGTCCATTACTTTTGCCGTTGTCCGAGATAAGCATTCCCTAGATCAGAGTTCGCAAGCAGGACGAAATTTGTTCCGCCTACCGTGACGTACAAATACTAGGCAACTCAGGCCGTATGCACGCCATATAGGCGAAGGGAGTCGGGATACGATTAGGGCAATCCCGAAAGCCGCAGGCGCCGCGTATGCTGTCTCCCAACTGCTCCAACCTGGCATTTACTTGGTGTACTCCTTGAGGAATCCTTCGAATTGCTGGCGGTGGCCCTCTTCGTCGCCGAGAATGTCAATCGCCAATTCCTGAGTGACGAAGTCACGTCCTTTTTCCGATAGGTCGATGATAGCGTTGTAAGTACGGATAGCGTCGTTTTCGGCCTCAAGGACACCGCGAATGACACTGATGACATCTGTGGTGTCCTTGGGAGGCTGCAGATAGGTTTGTTCCATTTTCAGCCCGAGACTACCGGGAATCTGCCCACCCAACTGTTTGATTCGGGCTCCCAATCGTCGGGCATGATCTAGTTCCCCGGTGATGTCAGCTGCCAACGCCTGCTTGATGAATTCCGCACGCACACCATCCAGATCAATGCTCAACGACAGATAGTTGATAATTGTTTCCACTTCCTTGTTGTAGGCGTTGACCAGAGCCTGGATGATCTCCTGCTTGCTGACCATGACGGTAACCTCCTAACAGGGGGTGAAGGGTCTGTCGGCCTGCTCCATTATTAATTGCGTGTCGAGTGAAAACTTATGATAGCTTATAGAGTGTACCGCTCCTTGGGCGGAATCTAACGAGCTGAGCAACTGCTTGCAGCCAACCTCTCCCACTGATAGGGTACGAATGGGAAACCCTGGGAGTATGCGAACACCATGCCACTAACCCTGGAACAGTATATCGAACGGATCCATGAGCGGCCGGACCTCGTCTGGCCCGCTTCGCCGAAGATCGAGCCCCCCAAGGCCAAACCCGCCCTGCCCAAACTCCATATCCGCGGCGTGATGTGGACGGTGTACGGCACGTTGGTGGCCATTTCCCAGGGAGAGCTCCTTTTTGAACATCCCCAGGATTTCGTCACGGAAGCGGCCTTGGACAAGGTTATCAAGGAATTCAAGATGTGGCAATCGATGAGCCGTAAGCCGGGGGCACCCGCTGCCTACCTGCGCGAGCTTTATCGCAAGGCCCTGCAGATGCTGCAGCTCAGCGGCGGTGAACGCTACCCCGAAATACCCGCTGAACGCATCTGGGACGACATTGTCAAAAAATTGCAACAGAAGGACTATACCTTCGATGCCGCCATTTACGGCAGCTTGGCAGACTACGTCCAGAAAATCGCCTACTTTTACCACGCCAGCATACAGGGGGTGGGTCCATATCCGGGAGCCGTAACGGCCTTGCGAGGCCTGACGCGCCGGGGGATCACCCAGGGCCTACTCACCGATGGGCAATGCTTTACCCCCGGCCAGTTGCAACGCTGTCTTCGCATGGAGCAAGCGGACGTCCATTTGGACGAGCTGATCGCCTCTGATTTACGAATACTTTCGGCCGAGAAACGAGCCCGAAAGCCGTCCGAGACGTTATTCCGGGCCGCGGTGCAGGCCTTGGCTCGCAAAGGACTAGAACCGGCTGAAGTACTCCACGTCGGGTCGAACCTGACGCGGGACATTGCCCCCGCTAAGCGATTCGGCTTCCGCACCGCTTTGTTTGCAGGCGATCGCCATAGCCTTGTGGCCACGCCCGAACAACTGCGGGACCCCGCCTGTCGACCTGATGCCCTGCTGACCGAACTCCCACAGATCCTCGAACTACTACCCTGAGGGTAGAAATTGCATCAGTTATCGGTCTGCTGGAGTCGACTTAAACCCGATAGGCGGCTGCTAAACCCTCGATGGGAAAAAATATGCACCGGCTACGCTACACTGGGTCATTCCCGACCTTATCCACTCGTCGAAAAGGGGATGCTCATCATGGGTGTGGATGCTCAGGCACTGGAAAATGCTCTGACTCTCGTCCAGTCTCTGAATTTTGACCAGCCGATCGCCGACATTAAGGCCATCCGGGCCGTCAATCCCCATCGGTACGAGTTCGAAATGCTAACGGCAATCGTCTATGTTGATCGGCAGCAGCACCGGATCGTCGGTTACAAGGACGTGCGTGCTGACGAATTCTGGGTACGCGGTCATATGCCCGGCTACCCCTTATTCCCGGGCGTATTGATGTGCGAAGCGGCCGCACAACTTGCCGCCTACTACTACACGAGTCAAAAAATCGGCGATCCCGGCATGCTTGTGGCCCTTGGAGCCATTGACGAGGCCCGCTTTGTCCGACCGGTCCGCCCGGGGGAACGCCTTGTCCTGGTTGGCACCGGCTTGAAAGTGCATCGGCGTCTGACACGCTTCCACGTGCTGGGTCTGGTAGGTCAGGAACGCGTCTTCGAAACTCAGGTCAGCGGCATGCCCATCGGCAAACTCTCGGAGTTGACCACAACCTCCTGAATCCTTGGATTACTTGATCCATTCGTCCGACGGGGTGCCGACACAATATCCCTCAGTCCTGCCCGTGTTATCTAAAACCGGAGGCCAGGAAAACAAATCCACCAGCAGGGAAAGCGACTCAGTCATACCACAGGGGGGTGACCAGCCAGAGGAGCTGACCATTGCCCCGGCGGGGATCACCATCACAGCGGATGCAAGCGGCGCCGGCTTTCTCGAGCGTCAGATTGCTTTTGTCGATACCAAGCAGCCAATCGAGGTAATGGGCCAGGTGCGGCATGTGACCGATGGCGGCCACCGCCTTTTCGGCCCGATCGGGCAACCGTGGTCCTAATGGAGGCAAATCGGCCAGGAAGGAGGACAGCTTATTCGGCTTCCACACGTCGATGGCCAGCTCGTCACAAGTAACGGGTCGCAACCCTGGTGCCAGCACCTCCAGCAAAGCAACAGCGGTCTGATGCGCCCGCACCAATGGACTGGAAGCGACAGCATCCAGAACGATGCCCCGTTTTTGCAGCGTTCGGGCCAGCGCGCGAGCCTGGGCCCAGCCGTGCGACGTTAGCGGCCGGTCAAAATCCCGTGTACTGCCACCACTGCCCAGCGCCTCTGCCTCTGCATGACGAATCAGATATATCCACATGGTTCCGTTCCATTCCGGGCGAAGCTGTTCTGGAGCGTTTCCAGCGGCGTGTCATCGAGTTACGTTAACCATTTTTCCGCCAGAAAAATAGCTCCCGATACTCGTCCGTTATGACCAGCCTTTTCCGGTCAGCTCATGGCAGGAACTGCCTATAATGCGTTGTCGGCAGCAAGCGCGGCCACCCGAGAAAGTGCTCAGTCGCAGCCATTCGCCCCAACGGCGACCATAGGCCGGGCCTAGTCGCTTGCTACACTAAAACTCCGAAGTGGACATTATAGCCGTCTGGTTCCAGAAAACCGTAGGGAAGTTTGTCCAAGCATGAAGGTCACGCGTCACGATTTGCGTAACGTTGCCGTCATCGCCCACGTCGACCACG
This sequence comes from Gemmataceae bacterium, assembly GCA_025055795.1. GTDB lineage: Bacteria > Planctomycetota > Planctomycetia > Gemmatales > Gemmataceae > Thermogemmata. The sequence goes on along the minus strand of JANWVV010000033.1, from coordinate 8,385 downwards.
GCAAAACCACACTGGTGGATCAGATGCTCCGGCAGTGTGGCCAGTTCCGGCCCGAAGAGCTGGATCGACTTGTCGGCGGCCAGCATGGCCTGATCATGGACTCCCATGACCAGGAACGGGAACGAGGGATCACCATTTTTGCCAAAAACTGCGGCATCCGCCTAGGCGGGGTGAAGGTCAACCTGATAGATACCCCTGGCCACGCCGACTTTGGCGGAGAGGTGGAACGGGTTCTCAAGATGGCCGACGGTGCCTTCCTGCTGGTCGACGCCGCCGAAGGGCCATTACCCCAAACCCGCTTCGTCTTGCGAAAGGCGTTTGCCGCTGGTCTTAAGCCGATAGTCGTTATCAACAAGATTGATCGGCCCGATGCCCGCATCGGCGAGGTTTACGCCCAGGTCTTCGATCTGTTCATCGAATTAGGAGCCGACGACGAACAGGCCAATTTTCCAGTCATCTACGCCAGCGGTCGCCAAGGGGTAGCCACGCCGGACCTAAGCATCCCCGCCGTGGATCTCAAACCATTATTTCAGGCCTTGCTGGACTATGTGCCACCACCGGTCGTCGACATCGACGCACCGCTGCAGATGCAGGTCACCGCTTTGCAATACAGCGAGTATGTCGGCAAAATCGTCATTGGCCGGGTCTTTGCCGGCAGGGTCCGCAAAAACCAGAAAGTGGCTATCGTGCGTCAGGCCGACGGCCACATCAACCACGATACCGTCGTGCAGGTCCTGGAATTCGACCGTTTGGGACAACGCGAGGTCGACGAAATCCAAGCAGGAGACATCTGCGCCCTGGTCGGACTGGAAGAGGCCGAAATCGGCGATACGATCTGCGATCCGGAACGTCCCCAGGCGTTACCCCCGCTAGCCATCGACGAACCGACACTGGACATGCTCTTCCGTATCAACGATTCCCCCTTCGCTGGTCAGGAAGGAAAACCATTAACCAGCCGGGAACTGCGGGACCGCCTGGAGCGTGAACTGCACCACAACGTTGCTCTGCGTGTGCGGCCCGGCGAGCGGGAAAGCGAATTCATCGTGTCCGGACGTGGATTACTACACCTGGGCGTGTTACTGGAAACCATCCGACGGGAAGGATCGGAACTGGCCGTCGGCAAGCCTCGTGTCATCATCAAGCAAATCGATGGTCGCAAATGTGAGCCCTACGAGGACCTGGTGATCGAGGTGCCCAACGATCAGGTGGGAGCCGTCATGGCTTTGGTACAGCCCCGCGGCGGCGAATGCCAGAAGATGGAAAGCCATGGCAGCACCACTCAGTTGAGCTTCCATATCCCGGCCCGGGGACTGATCGGTCTGCGTACACGCCTGCTCACTGCTACCAACGGTACCGCGACCATGCACCACAACTTTTTGGAGTATCGACCCGTCAAGGGCGCCTTGCCCGGCCGTGCTAACGGCGTCATGATCAGCACAGAGACGGGAAAAGCCACCGCCTACGCCATCGAGGGATTGCAAGAGCGGGGTACCCTCTTTGTCGCACCCATGCAACCAGTTTACGAAGGCCAGATCGTCGGCGAACACTGCCGGGACAACGATCTACCCGTCAACATCTGCCGGGAAAAGAAACTCACCAACATCCGCAGCTCCACCGCCGAAATCAAAACGGTGCTCAAGCCCCCCCGCGTCTTCTCCTTGGAGGCCGCCCTGGAGTACATCGAAGACGACGAACTTGTGGAAATCACGCCCAAATCGATCCGCCTGCGCAAAATCTACCTCAAAGAGTCGGATCGCAAGAAATACGAACGACAGAAAACAGCCATCGATTAACTCTAAGTCCGACAGGCATCATCCCCACGGAACAGATAGGCCTCGATGAGTGCCAACACAACGCCCATCTGCCACACCACGGCCTACTAAGCTCTTCTCACCTTAATCTCATCGTCTACAGCAAGTGTAATTTCCAAACGCAGTTTTGGCGGCCCCTCCCGCATGACGTACAGAAGGGACTGCCAGGGGTAACCAATCGTTCCACCTAAAGCAACCGTATGCGCACAGTGGGATCACGCAACTGCTGCAATACCCGGCGAGGCAGGTGACAATGGAGACGGACTTCGTTGGCCTCGTCACGGAATTCCTGACGGTACACCTCGGCATGGGCGTTCAGGTAGGCCAATAGTTTGCCGTTGGCTGCACTGGTGATGATCTCGGCATCAGCAAAGTCTTCGGCAAGCATCTCGACGACGGTATCGGCCAGATCATTGAGGCCTTCGCCGGTCAGGGCACTGACCGCTACGCAGCGGCTGTGTTTAGTCTCCAAGAGCCGCAACTGCGAACGGTCCTGAATGCGATCGATCTTGTTAAGCACGAGCAGAGTAGGCTTGTTGTGGCACCCCAATTCCTTAAGCACGGCTGTAACAGCATCGATCTGCTGGGCAGCCTGCGGATTGCTGGCATCGACTACGTGCAGTAGTAATCGGGCATGCCGCGCTTCGGCCAGGGTGGCCCGGAAGGAGGCCACCAGGTGATGGGGCAAGTCGCGGATGAAACCGACGGTGTCCGACAATAATACAAGGCCCCACTGCGGAATGTGCCAGCGACGCGTACGGGTGTCCAATGTGGAAAACAGCTGGTTTTTAACGTACACGTTGGCGCCGGTGAGGGCGTTCAGCAAATGGGACTTACCCGCATTGGTATAGCCGACCAGTGACACCGTATACTGATGACGGCGGCTATATACTTCACGCTCTTTACGCGCCAAGACAGTGGCCAAACGGGCCTTCAGGTCGCGGATCCGTTCAGCCACCAGGCGGCGGTCGGTCTCCAGTTGTGTTTCGCCCGGCCCACGCAGTCCAATTCCCCCACCGGTCTGGCGACTCAAGTGTGTCCACATTCGTTTCAACCGCGGCAGGGAATACTCCAACTGGGCCAATTCCACCTGCAAGCGGGCCTCCATGGTACGGGCTCGACTAGCGAAAATGTCCAAAATCACCTCGCTGCGATCCAGTACCTTGACACCTAATTCCTTTTCCAGGTTGCGTACCTGTGCGGGCGATAGATCGTTGTCGAAAATCACAACGTCGGCGGAACGGGCCAGCACCAGCTCCTTCAGCTCCCGCAGCTTGCCCGAACCTATGTAAGTGGATACCTCAACCTCCTGACGCTTCTGCGTCACTTCCCCGACCACAACGGCTCCAGCCGTTTCTGCCAGACCACGGATTTCATCACACGGATCCTGGCTCGGCCATGGACGCTGCGGTAATGCGACACTGACCAGAATGGCCCGCTCTCCGGCCGTCGAATATCCGTTCCGCTGGGTCTCAAACGACTTGCTGATAGCTGCGTTCTCCTTCTAACCAGGGCCAATCTACGCGAAAACTGAGCGTGACCAATCCGCTGGAACAGCTAGAACCCGTCCCTTCAAACATTTCGATGTCTGTTATCCAATTTTATGTGCCTGGAAGATGTAGAATGCAAGATAAAAACAAAATCCGTACTCGGTCTTGGTCACCCCTGCAACGGAAAAAAGAAACTGACCCACCTATTGGTCACCATTTGGGTGATAAGGGAGGGCCAGCTTAGCGGAAGATTTAATCAACCTACTACTCGGCGCCGGATCGGCCGGGTAAGTTTATCCATCCAAGTCTCGACTGCCGGGCAACAGGGAAAGGGGTGGCAGGGTTACCTCGGCCGCTGAGGTGAAGACTGGGTTAACATGGAAGCGGAGAGCGCCCCGCTGGGCATCGTACTGCATCACCCCGCGGAAATCGGCGGTGCCCATGCGACCTAGGCGTTTTTCAATGGTGGGTGAAGCCAGGTGGGCTTGCGAGCCCGTGCTAACCGTTGTTGGAGTTAATACGCCGGGACGACCCGCTGCTGCAGCAAAACCACGGGCGGTTAGTTGGGTCGGCAAAACGGGTCGGGGGGTATCGGTAACGATCGTAACATCTGCCAAAGCCGTCCGGCTGCCTCGTTCTAGATTGATGACGACCGGTTCCTGACGATTCAAATCGACCTCATGGAGGCTGACCGTTTGACGCGGCGTTCCCTGGTAGCGGGTAACTTTCAGGGTCGCCCGCTGTCCTACCGGCTGACCAAAGGCCGTGCGTACGCGGATACGGTACGTGCCGGAGAATGCGGAGGCGGCCAGATAGATTTCCGAACGGTCACCATCCGGGCTCTGCTCAAGGCGGTCGCCCCGGAGTATGCCCCCTCCAACCGAGCGAGGCTGGATAGGCGAGCAGACCGAGCCACAGGGCTCTTCCACGATCAGGTCCAGATCAGCCGGCCCTTGCCAGAGTAGCTCGATAACCAGGTCACGTTGGGTCTGTTCCTTGAGCAACTGGGCCAGTTGTTCCCGGCGTGGGTCGCCCGCTGGGGTTTGAGCCAGTAGAGCTTCCAGCCGCCGTTTCGCTTCCTGGTGGTAATCGCGATCTTGCACGCCCCAATCCTGCCGTAGCAGTTGGCGACCGGCCCACAACACGGCGTCGGTATCCAGTTGCCGGGCCTGCTGAGCATAGGCCAGGGCGTTGGCATAGGCCAAGGGTTCTTGCGGCGCCACCTGGGCAGCACGTTTGCAAAACGCAATGGCTACGTCGTATTTACGGGCATCGGCCAGAGCTTGGGCCGCCTGCAGGAGAGTGCGCGGCTCCTGAGGTTCCAGATCGGCCGCCGACAACCCCGCTCGCAGTACTTCCTCCGCTGATGCTTGACTCAACTGCAAAGCGATAGCCAAGGCATCGTGTGTCCAGGTTTCTGTGGTCAGGCCCTTACGCAGCCCCGCTTTGAGAATTTCAGCAGCGGCCTGGTATTCCTCTTGCTCCATGAGGAATTCCGCGGAGGCAACGATCAATCCAGGGTCTTCTACGGTCCATTCAACCGCCTGATTCCACATCCGTCGTGGGTCCTTACTCAGCTTCGGTTTGAGCACAGCCGGGTCGTAGCGTGGATCAGTAACGCGTGGTCGTTCGGCTGCTACTGCTTTGGGGTCTGAGGCCGGGGACGCTACATTAGCACCACCCGCAGGTGGATTGTTACCATTACCTGACGCTACTGCTCCATTACGAGCAGGATTAGGCCCAAGCACCTGACCACCATCCGCTCGCTTCAGCTTCACCGAGGAAGCCGGATGATACCGGTGGGTACCCCGTACGAGCAAAGCACGGGCCGGAGGATAGTAGCCCAAGGAGTTGAGTTGCTTCTGGTCCAGAATAGGAGCATCCTCGTCGACTTGTCCAGCTGGGCCGCGGCGGACCTGCAGCCACTCGCCCCGGGCCACGGTTTCGACAATTAGCTCCATGAGCAAGCGGCTTTGATCACCGCCTTGCAGGCCGAACTGACCACCGAGGTTACCAAACTGTCCGAGGTTACCGCCCCCAATCTGCAACCCTCCTCCGCCAAAGCCTAAGTTCTGGCCAAATGGGTCAGGGCCGAACTGCTGGGCCCCTTGCATGGCCAGGCCTCCACCAAACGGCTGTCCAGGAGCACCAAACTGCTGACCCTGGAAAGGATTGCCAAAAGCACCGCCGAAACCCTGGAAGGTCTGTGAACCGAGCACTGCACCGTAAATTGCCAGAGCCGAATTCTGGAAGAACAAATTCATGAAAAGCATCTGCTGGTTAACAGCACTGGGGATAGGAATCACCAGGTCGGCCACCGGGAAAACACGTGTCACTTTTTCTTCCAGACGGCGATTAAAGGTAGTAATCTCGACATAGTCGGGTCGCACAATGAAGGTAGCCCCCATTGATTGCAGCACAATATCTAGGAAATTGCCTAATTTCATACCACGCAGACTAGTGGCTTTGAGATTGGGACGCTTATCTTTGATGTCTGCGACCCCTTCAGCTTTGAAATACTCTTCCATGATGATGAAGTTGATCCCATGCTGCTTGCTAAGCATGTCCAGCAGGTCGCTCAGGGACTGGTCGTTGATATTGATGTCGTCCCGTAGGCGGACTTCATCATTTTCGATCTTATTTTTCAGTTCGATTTGAGACGCCGGCGGGTTAGGACCAAGGTTGGAATGCAAATACGCTTCGCGTCGCAAGCTGGTCAGTTCACGCCAGACTGCCGCGGGGGGGAAATGGACTGGCGGCTCGTCAGGATAGGGTATGTGTGATTTTTCTGTTTGCATTAGTGCAATGAGGAAGCGATCCTCCCGGATCCGTACCAGTTCTTTCCATTCGCGTAGCTGAGTGGCGTGCTGCCCGATGATGTAACTAGCTGTAGCGGTTACAGGTACGGGCTGGCCGGCATTGGTCCGCTCAGCAATCATTAGTTGAGCTTCCTGATAGGCTAGTTCGTAACGGGCCTGCTGCATCAGTTGCCGGAACTGGTCAATGCGGAATTGGATACGATTTTCGTCGCGGATCCGCTCCTCCAGAGCGTTGAGCCGTTGCCGAGCACGGGCGACCAGGTCACGCTCGACGGCTGCCTGACGTTTGATCTCCTCACCTTTGCGATAAACATCGACGATGGCAGCGTTCAAATCGGCGAGGATCTGGCGGCGAGCCGCCTCTCCCAGAACGGCATTGCGGTCGATTTCTTCTTGTAATCGCTTCAGATCGGCGAGGACCCCTTCCGGATCGCTGCGGAGTCGCTCGCGGGCGTCGCGAATGGCTGTCTGTACCCGCATCCGGGCCTGATCCTCCGCGATCTTGCGCTCGGCCTGCTGCTGGGCCAAAAGCTGCTGGGGAGTCGGTTCACTCCGGGGAACCTGGGCCGTACCACCGGGTTGTGCCCCTCCACCTTGTTGGGAATTAACCGCAGCCGGTGGCTGTTGCTCTTGGGCCAGGTGAATAACCTCTCGCACCGCAGCATGGGGAGTAATTTTTAGTGCCTCTACCCTATCACTGATCCGTCGTTTCAGATCCTGTGGGGTCAATTGACCGCTCTTGAGTTGGGCCAACAAACGTAATCCAGCCTGAGCCTCGCCATCCTGCGGACGCAACCGTTGCACTGCCTGGAAGAGTTTCTCGGCTTCCTCGTATCGTTCCAGATTGATCGCCCACACCGCCTGCGTCAGGAACTCCTCACGGTACAACTGCACTTGGGTACTGGCCAATGCCAAGGCCCGGTCTGACTGTAGCAGCGCGGGTGCCTCCTTATGAGGCGCGTTCCGCCATTGCTCCAACATCAGATTCAGGAAGTAGTGATCCGGCTGAGAGGGAGTCAGAGCGACATTCAAATCTTGTTGCACAGCACGCCGAGCCACATATCCTTCAACGTGAAGGTGGATACGTTCGGCGACAGGACGGGCCAATCGGCCCAACACAAGCGTGCCGCGATCGGTGCGCAGGGGAGGCAACCGGGTCGGATACACTTCGCCCACTTCCTCGCCGAACCGGAATTTCTCCACCTTCAGTACGGGAACGTCCAGAGCCGCTACCAATCGGCGAGCAAATTCTTCCTTCTTGGAAAGCGCCCGTAAATCCTCCTGGACCCGAACCACCGCGCCCCCAGTCAAAACGGCCAGACCGTGCAGGTTAGCGGCGTTGACCTTCAGACCTAACGGCACAGCGAAAAAGAGAATGTCCAGGGAGTCCAGCCGGTTACCGATCGCCAAACGGTCTGCTTCGCTTAATGGCTGATAAACACTTTCGCCATCACCTAACAGGACGATGGCTTGAGTCCGGGCCGGATTGGGACTGAAGGTCGCAGCTACCTGTAACAGTGCTCCTTTCAAGTCCGCAGCACCGGAGCCATATTCCAGTTCTGTCAGTTCAGCCGCTGCGTCCCGCACTTCTTTAGAATTCGGTGCGAAAAAGCCACGGGTCAGGGGACGGGTTGCCTCAGGAGTATTGAGTGTCCACACACTGACGCGATCCGTTTCTTTCAAAATGTTGCCCACAGCCTCGATGATCGCTCGGGCCTGGCGCAGTGGGATACCTGCCTGGCTCGCGGTAGTATCGACCAGGAAGACAACATCCCGGGGTCGTGCCGGCATCGCTTCTAGTTGCGGCCGAACCTGCCAAGCGAAAATTAGTTCCCCATCGCGTGGCTGGTACGTGACAAGTGGCAAGCGACTGAATTTCGAGGCGGCCAGTTCCTCGGTAAACCGATTGGTCACCGCCTCCCCAGCCATGTTCTGGGACGGCCGCATGGCCCCGGGCCGTACGTCACCCCATAGTGTCGTTCCCACAGCCGCTACAGTTGCTACCACACCTAGCAATACAGGCGCCAAGCGGAGGCACTTCAGTAGGCTGGACATGTCCGCATTCTCCCTGATTTTCCAGCAGCGACTTACACTAATCCTCACGACAAATCGCTAGCTCTGGCCAAGTATGCATTTTGCTCATGTTGTACACCATTCTATAAGTGTTACATCCTGTATGGCGTACTGACATTCGTCCCTACCAAACCTCACCTTGATCGGTGGGAATATTGCCGGATTTCGAGCAGGAACCGAGCCCTGCGTCTA
>JANWVV010000032.1:44368-52800 GCA_025055795.1 Gemmataceae bacterium | reverse complement strand
TGGTCTTACGCCATGCTTGGAAACTGCTCGTTCCGGGCGGCTACCTGATTGTGGCGGTGCCTAATTTCGCTTCCTGGCCCGCCAGTTGGTTTGGCCCCCACTGGTTTGGACTGGACCTGCCACGGCACCTTACCCACTTCACCCCCGAAACCTTGACGGCCATGCTCACCGCCGAGCAGTTCTGGGTCTTGAGTGTCCGCGGCATTGTTCACGTCGATTGGTTTCGCGCCAGCGTACGTCGGCTCGCCGGCCATCGCGGCCACCGGTGGTTCGACACACTCCTGCAGTGGAAGCCCATTGCTGACGTTGCCGCCTGGTTGTGTTATGTCGCTGGCAAGGCGGAGTGCCTCATCGCCATCGCCCAACGTCCGTCCACAACAACCGCGGATCCCTAACGGATCAACTTAGGGCAGGCCGGCAAAGAGCACGGCTAGCTGACCGCCCCAATCGAGCCAGGCCAGCTGCCAGCGTTCCGGCGTACGGTATAACACAAACATCCACCAGATAGCCCCACGCTCAAACCGCTCCAAATACACAAATTGCACCAGCGACGCACTGGCAACCGTTGCCCGTAGCAACTCATACTCTCCCAACGGTTTACCGAAGTTGCGCAGGGCCAACTCCCGGTCGTTACGCAGACGGGTTAAAAACTTCTGCAGATCTTCGTCCGTTACGACCGCGCGGCTGGCCCGCGCCTCCTGGGTCAGTTCCTCCAACCGATTGTTTTTGATGTGCGATAAGCACCGCTCGACCAGTTGCCTGGCCTCGCTATCCACAGCCGGCTCCGCTGGTGCAGCGGATGGGGCTGGTCCCACCGCCGACGTGCTCGGGGGCAACCAGCGATTGACCAGCAACGCCATCACCGCGCCGCAGACACCACCGGCCACCCCAGCTACCAACCAGTGTCTGTGCCCATTAGTCATTGATGTTCACTCGCTCCTAAGTTTGCTTGAGACCCGGCTACCATCCGACACTCCATCTTATCTGTTCGCCACATTTTGCCCTCTGGAGGGAGCTCCACCTTATCTGACGGCCGTACTGCCCGACCTTGGCCACGATCCTCAAACGCGCCGCGAGCGGCTAACCGGGAAGAACTATGGACGGTTGCTATTGAACCGACATGGTCAGGTCGTACGGGACAAGGGGAGTCGGTGGCAGGGTCTGTAAGCCGGTTTCGGCCACAAACAAGCAACCGGCATTTGTACAACGAGCCCGAAGTGGAGGCGGCATCCCCTCGTCCGCAGTGGTCAGCAGCAGTTGGATTGGGCCCGTCCTCTCCACCCCCGTTGCAGGGAACAGCAACGGACAGGTCACACGTGGAGAAAAGGGGGTCTCCCACTCCTCCAGTAGCCGGGCGTCAGGTAAATGGAAACGGACAGCTCGACCGCTCGTCTGTTCACCAGGGTGATACAAGGCGATGATTACGGATGTATCATCGGCGGCGCACATCCCGTCCGGGAATTCCGGCCAGTCCCGTAGGTCCAAAGCTATGCCCCGGTCCTCCAAGCTGCCTTTGATCAGATCCAGACGATACCGACGCACTTGCCGGGTCGGACTATCGATGTCGTAAAGGATCAAGCCGTCGGCTTCATGACGTAGCACTTTGCCATTCGAACACGTCTGGCCATCGGCTAGTGTGAACAACTGGCGTTGCCGGAAATGGTAAAGATATAAACGACCTAGCGGCTCCCGGAACAGCAGGTCTTTGGTGCCGAACACCACCGCCTGGCCATCGGGTGTCGCCTCTCCATCGTTGATGGTTGTCCGTGGAGGAGAGGACGGCAGAACCACTAGCGGTGATGACCACCGCTGGGTTGCCAGGTCCAGGTAGTACAAGGCTTGATCCATCCCAACCAGCACAATGCCGGGTTGCTCTGTGGGCAGAACGAACCCCGGCCGACCTGGGCACTCCACGACGCGATAGTGTGCAGGTGCATCCGCGGGCGCCCAAAGGATCTGGCCATGCGTAGCCTGTGGATGCACCTGGATGTTGACCCAGACAATCCACGCCTGCCCGTCCCAGATAAACCAACGAGGGCCCTCTGGCAAGAAGGCCTCTGCCGGCTGGGACGGTCGCCACCATACCTGCGCCGCTTGACGCATTGAATCTCCCTCACACCCCCGGCCCGGTTCAGAATCCCCTGCCCAACCTATGCTGAATTCGATTCCCTCAATCTTTGCTGCCAATCCCGCTTGAGTTTTATCACTTTAGTATACTGACCAGTATGCAGGGATGGCGGTATAGACAGCGGGATGATTTGTTTGTGCCTTGATCTGTCGGTGGAAATCGCCTGGCCCGCGAAAGACACCGACACACCCTTTGGCTACGACTAGACCAGCGTGCCGGACTAGCGGCAAACACGGTAGACTTAAGCGATGATCAGACATGGGTGATGTTCAGCCCTGGGAAACAGGGTTTACGATCAGAGGCGGGAGCGTATAGGGAATGCTCAGCGGTAAACGAGCGTTGGTAACGGGGAGTAGTCAGGGGATAGGTTTGGGAGTTGCCCGGGCCTTTGCCGCCAGCGGGGCTAAGGTGGTTCTGACTGCGGAAAAACCCTTGGCGCAATGCACCGAAGTGCAACGGATCCTCAGCGACTATGAGCACACCCGTTACGTCCAAGCCGATTTATTACAGGAAGGGGAACCGGAACGTCTGCTCGCCAGTGCCTGGGAGGCCTTCGGCGGCCTGGATGTATTGGTCAACAACGTGGGCACCTACAAGGAACCCCCACTTGAAAAGCTCAGCCGCCGCGACTTTGATTTCATCTTCGGACTGAATGTGTGGACGGCCATTGTTTTGTCGCGGGAGTTTGTCCGCCGGCTTAAGGCGGAGCGCCGGGGCGGCCGCATCCTGTTCAGTTCCTCGCTCAACGCTACCCGCAGTGAGCCGCAGCACACCCTCTATGATGCCAGTAAAGGGGCGGTCAATGCATTGTGCCGACAACTAGCCGTGGAACTAGCTCCCTTTGGCATCACCACGGCGGCCGTGGCCCCCGGACTGGTCGAAACGCCGCTGACCGACTTCGGTCTGAAATCCACGCCAGCGGAACGACAGGCGGTTATGGAGCAAATTCCGTTACGCCGCATCGCCAGCGTCGAGGACGTGGCCTGGTGGTACGTATTCCTGGCCTCGGACAAGGCCGCTTACGCTACCGGGACAATCCACGTCGTCGACGGCGGCTTAGACGCTCAGCAAATGGCCTTCCGACCCATTTCCCCCCACGAACAAGGTTGACAGCGGCTCAGCCCCGTGGCCTTGAAGGAAGATCCGTTTGACGACACCCACGCCCCCGCACGATAGGCCGTTGACCAAAATCATTGCGGCCAGGAAGGGGGGAGTTCGACTAGAGCCAATGGGCCGTCATGAACGACGCCTGTTCCACCCTTCCCCTTGCTTGTCCTCCCAGTCCCAAAGCACCTGCAAAAGGGAGCGTTCCCCACGCTCCATTTTCACCCAGTTCAACTTCAGCAGGGCTATCGCCAAGCCGATCCCTGCCACCAGGCCTGCAAGATGGGCAACGTAGTTGATGTGATCCCCGCCCTGGATCAATCCCCAGATGTCAAACACTGTCCAGAACAGGATCAACCAGCCACTGCTGACTGAAAAAAAGCCACCTTCAAAAAAGAACACATAAAATACATCTACTTCATTGAGCAGGAACCACACCAGGAACATTCCCACAATGCCATTAATGGCTCCACTGGCCCCCACCGAGGGGATAAAACCTGTTACCAAGGCTGCAATCCCTGCCACTATCCCAAGGGTAAAATAGATTAATACGTACACACCGTTGCCAACCTTAGCACACACGGCATTACCAAATAGCCACAAAAAATACATGTTTCCTAACAAATGGATCCAGTCAGCATGCACCAGGACGTGGCCAATCAAACCGAATCGCCCTTCGCCTAGCACCAGGAGCACTCTATAACCGGCATAATCGGTGTCAGCACCGCACAACGGATATAACGCGATTGTAATGCCAATCAGCACCCAATTCATCCACGGCCAACGGTACATCGGCACATCCACACGGTAAGGAATGATCAACAGCATGGTGGCCGCCCCCCATAGGCACCCGTCAGTGACCTCGCCCCGCGGAAAACGTTGTAAGGTGATATGCCGGTTGTCTGATCACCAGTTGCCGACAAGATATAGCAATCCGCTTTAGGCGAAGCTGAGACAAATCCCAGCTACACACGCTAAGGCCGCCGTACCACTTCGATCGAAGATCTATTGCACGAAGAGTCACATGCTTATCATCGCCTAAACCAATTAAGGGGAACGCAACTTCTCGATGCCAAGCCGAACGATAGCCATAGCGGTAAGCATTATTCGAAAGCACCGCCCTTCAATGGTCCTAAGTATCAGTATTTCGTCCGGCTGGTGCCCGGCTTGGGCTCGAAAAAATGCTTTCAGCCTGCCTGGTCATTACGGGTATAGTCACTAAGGGTTTGCAAGCGTTTTTAGATGTCCCGTCGAATTATTTACATGCCCCTCGAATAGACACGGACTAACACAACAACGGGCAGAAGGAGTCGCCACGCTTACCTCAGTCCAGCGTTGTCATAAGGCGGGGCCCGAGTGAGGGTGTGTCCGCAGGGGATGACTGACTCCCAAACGTCGGAACCGATTATTCAAATAAGTCCGGATTGACACCTCCAGAGGCTGATTTATGATCCAGTTGGGGTTAAAGATGATCGCAGGAGAAGCGAATATACTCTGCAGAGGGCAGAGTGACTGCGTCGTGGCGGCGTAGCGCCCTTAACGGTGTAGCCGTGGGTTTGTTCAGGTATCTGATTTGCAGGTGTTGGGGGGTTTACTATGGCCTCGATGGAAGAGATTAAGCGTCGGTTTGTCAACGAAATCAAGTTGCGGGCTTACGACGATCGCTACATTGACCGCAACGAGGAGAAGGAAATCCTGCAGACCGCTATCCAGATGGGGGTGAGCATCGATTCGGCTCGCGCGGCTTTAGCCCAGGTGTGCGACGAAAACGACTTTGTGATGGAAAGCCGGCTGATTCAGCAGATCAAGGATCAGTTGCAAGCAGCCATGAGCGATGACGGCCGGATCGATCGCAAAGAATTCGACATGATTGTCAACACGGTCAAAAATGCGGCCAAAGGACGCAAAAACGAGCGGGAACTGCAACGAATGGTCATCTCCGTTATGGAAGATACGGGGCAAACGCAGGTCAAACGGGGTTGGTTCAGCGACTGGTACTCCTCGCTGAAGCGTGAACTGGGCATGGCCTGAAGCTAAAACAAGGTCTGCACAAACGTACTCGTACCACCCCAAGCGGGGTGATCGCTTGTATTGCATCCTCATGGTGTCAAGATGCAACTGCTTGCCTGACCGATCCTTTTTGGATCGCTGGCTTGGCAGAGCACTTCGACACCTCGATACATCAGTGCTTTTGTATGCTCCGTCACTCCCTTTTGCGTGACGGGAAAGTGGCGGACATATGGGCTACTCATTTCCCCCTAGCCGGCTTGTCGATATAATTGGGGTGCCCTCCTAAGTCGCAGGGCAATCACCGCCTATCACTGTCATAAGCGGCAATCGGACTACCTGCCTCCTATCCGGAAGGAGGTTGTCCAATGGCGGACGGTAACGTATGCGTTTGCATGCATGGGTATGGCATTGTTACGAAAGGAGGAGTTGTGTATGGGCCTGAAAATGCGGGTGCATGACAAAGAACCGATCGGAGCTGCATTGCGACGCTTCAAAAAGCTGATCGAACGTAGCGGCATGAAGCGGGAATTGAAAGCCCACGAGTATTATGAAAAGCCGTGTGAGGTACGGCGTCGCAAAGAAGCAGCCCGTATGCGTGCCATCCGCAAAGCCCAGCAAGCCGCCAAAAAGTAGTTGTCTCCTTGTCGAGGTTTGAACGAGGTTTGAAACGTTGGCCGTGTTTCATACCTACCATCGGCCTGCCGTACTACTTGGGCATCCTCGCGGTGTGGAAGTGAAGGAATTTACACATCCGCCTGTGAAATCGGGCAACCTTCGCCCGATAGTTCGTCTGACGGCTTCGAGTCGTTTCAGCTTACCGAGGGGCTTTCCCTCTGCTCGCGCCTCAAGCAGGAGTTGCTATGAGGAGGCGTGACGGTGAGTTTGCTGTTCGGCGGCCAGGATTTCTGGCAGGGTTTTCAGTACGGCGTCTGGATTGAGAGAAATACTGTCGATGCCAGCGTGGACAAGGAAGCGGGCGAAGTCAGGGTAGTCACTGGGTGCCTGACCACAGATGCCCACGGGGCGTCCTTGGGCGTGGGCCCGGCGAATTACCTCTGCAACCAACCATTGCACGGCGGGGTCCCGCTCGTCGAACAGGTGGGCCACCAGTTCCGAATCGCGGTCTAATCCCAAGGTAAGCTGGGTCAAGTCGTTAGAGCCGATGGAGAATCCGTCAAAAATCGCAGCGAATTCTTCTGCCCGCAGCACGTTGGTGGGAATTTCGCACATCACGTAGACTTTCAGGCCGTCACGCCCTTGCTCCAAGCCATTTTCCGCCAACACTTCCAAGACACGACGCCCCTCGGCCGGTGTACGGCAGAAGGGTATCATCAGATGGACGTTTTTCAGGCCCATCTGTTCACGAACCTGATGCATGGCCAGACATTCCAAACGGAAGCCGTCGCGATAGCGGGGATCGTAGTAACGTGAGGCGCCCCGAAAGCCCAGCATGGGGTTTTCTTCCGAAGGCTCAAAGAAGCGACCACCAAGCAGGTGAGCATACTCGTTGCTTTTGAAGTCCGACAGGCGGACAATCACTTCACGCGGATAGAACGCCGCAGCAATACGCCCGACGCCTTCGGCCAGTTTGTCGACGAAATACCGAGGTTTGTCCGGGTAATGACGGCACAACGCCGCGATGCGGTCCCGTTCGGCACCAGCCGGTAGTTGGGCAAACCGCGTCAGGGCCAGCGGATGTACCTGGATGCCACTGGAAATGATGAATTCGATGCGTGCCAGGCCTACTCCTTGTACCGGCAGAAAGGAAAGAGCAAACGCCTGATCCGGATCGCCGATGTTGACCAGTATCCGGGTACGCGGTTGCGGTAAAGCGGATAAATCCAGCACCTGTTTGTGGAACGGCAGACGACCTTCGAGGACTAAGCCGACATCTCCTTCGGCACAGGAAACGGTCACCTCTTGTCCGGTGTGTAACAGGGTAGTTGCTGCACCGGTACCCACTACACACGGCACACCAATTTCCCGACTGACTATGGCGGCATGACAGGTGCGTCCGCCCCGATTGGTGACGATGGCCGCGGCCAGTTTCATAGTGGGCTCCCAATCGGGATCAGTCATGTCGGCCACGAGAATTTCGCCAGGCTGGAATTGCGGTAACTCGCCGACATCGCGGATGACACGCACGCGGCCACTGCCGATCTTATCGCCGACGCTGCGTCCTTGCAGCAACACGCGTCCTCGGCCTTCTAAGCGATATACTTCCCGCACGGCCCGGGGCCGTTGCGTGTGCACGGTTTCCGGACGGGCCTGCACCACAAACAGTTCACTACTATGTCCATCCTTGGCCCACTCAATATCCATGCCTACCCATTGACCTAGACGTCGCGAATAGTGTTCTTCTATGGTGCAGCCCCAACGGGCTAATGTCAGTACTTCCTCGTCGCTGAGCGTCAGACGGTCGCGATCCTCCGGTGGGGTCGGCACTACCTTGGTGCCACCATCGCGGCGGCAAATCAGTCGCTCCTGTTTGGCGCCAATGCTCCGTTTGAGGATGGGCTGATACCCCTGCCGCAGCGTGGGTTTGAACACCATGTATTCGTCCGGATCCACGCGCCCCTTGACGACACTCTCACCCAGGCCCCAGGCGCTATTGATCAGAATGACGTCACGGAAGCCGCTCTCCGTATCCAGAGTGAATAACACGCCCGCACAGGCCAGATCGGAACGAACCATTCGTTGGATACCGACCGACAGGGCCACCGCCATGTGATCAAAGCCGCGATCAACGCGATAGGAAATGGCCCGATCCGTGAACAGAGAGGCCATGCAACGGTGTACCGCTTCCAGCAGAGCACGGTCCCCCCGCACGTTCAAATATGATTCCTGCTGTCCAGCAAAGCTGGCCGTAGGCAGATCTTCGGCCGTGGCACTCGAGCGAACAGCTACTTCTACCTCCCGGCCCGCCTCCTGACACAACTGCTGGTAAGCATCCCGGATGGCTCGTTCCACTTCCTCGGGCAGTCGACGGCTCAGAATAGCTTCCCGAATGCGCTGCCCCCGTTCGGCTAAATCAGCCAGGTCGCGGGTATCTAAACCTGTCAGATGGTCCCGGATCAACCGTTCCAACCCGCTACATTGCAAAAAGTAACGATATGCCCCGGCAGTAACCGCAAAACCATTCGGTACGCGTATGCCCAACGGCGTCAACTCCCGGTACATCTCTCCCAGC
>JANWVV010000032.1:0-44269 GCA_025055795.1 Gemmataceae bacterium | reverse complement strand
GAGGCGTTCTTACCTCCTACCAGACCGACATCGGCCATGCTTAGATCGCGGAACCAGCGGACCCATCCATCGCTCATGACCCAACTCCTCACCAAGCTCGCTTGTCGCTACCGAATCATGGTTCTACGGGTAATACCAGCAGCAATGGAAATGGACACCGGTTGACACCTCCCGCCTATACGAGAACGCCTTAGCTGTTATCAGGATCAGTCTCTGTGAAGGATTACCCGATCCCTCAGACGGTTCAGCCAGCAATCTCAGATACCCTCTGCTGCAGGCAAACGTTGTGCCAGCCGAGGCAAGCCAAGTCCTGAGACAAGCTTATGGCCATAACAACTAAGGTGAGAGGGAACCGACTAAAACGCTATCTACGGACTTTTGCTGGTTTGTAGTACCTCAAGCTACTCTGTGAGTGGACGAAAATTGATGCCTCCACCGACTCATCACCCCCTGGAACCTGAAGGAGTACTGCATCGGTCCGTGCGTAGCCCAGACCCGATTTCTCCTCGCTCTCTCATGACCCATGACCTAAGATGAGAATGAGACCGTGTCTATTCGGCGCAGTGAGCCGCCCTGTGACAGTGTATGAACCAAAATTGGCAACCCGATGATTGCAACGATTTCAGGTGCCCCGACCCTCTGTTGGCATTCCGATGAGCTGGTACCATAACTTGCCACCAAAAACCAATCACCATATAGAAGGGAGTACCCCTGCATGCGTTTATGTGTCAACTGACTCCATCTGCCAACCCATTAGTTATCAGTCCTCCGCTTTGCTCACATATGATTCCGCAGGATGCGTAAGGGTGTAATTCGACAGAGGTATTGAAACTAGGGATGAAGATTCCTCTAAACATCGTTGAATATTTCGAGGTTATCGCTACCGGGAGCATTTACACCATGGTCAAGATTTCACACCAACGGCGAAATTTCGGATTTACCTTGATTGAACTTTTGGTGGTGATTGCCATCATTGCCATTCTGATTGGTCTGCTATTGCCTGCGGTCCAGAAGGTACGGGATGCAGCGGCCCGGGCCACCTCGATGAACAATCTGAAGCAGATCGGACTGGCTGTGCACAACGGTCATGACCAACTGGGGGTTTTGCCACCCGCGGTAGCCTTTTGGTGGAACAATCCGCCGTATCGCGGCGGCTACACCAATAGCGACGGCACTTTCTTTTTCTGCCTGCTCCCCTATTTCGAGCAGGGAGCGATTCAGGCAGCGATCACGAACTGGCCTGGCAGTGGTCTGGGAGCCATTAATGCTACTCAGGCAGCGATGAGTGTTCCGCTGAAAATTCTGCAGGCCCCCAACGATTCCACTGACCCCGGTGGCGGCATCCTCGTGGGTGGCTTCAGTGCATCCTGGATGTGGCGTAATCCCGTAGATGTCGCTTTGGCCAGCTATGCCTGTAACTGGCAAGTGTTTGGCCGGCCGGAAACCTACCCCAACAATATCTGGGATTGGAATAACGGGGCCGGGACCAAAAAACTGGTCAGCATCACCGATGGTACCTCCAACACCGTCTTTGCCGCCGAAAAACGCATGCGTTGTCAGGATGGTGGAGTGGGCTGGGGTCATCCGGCTGATGATAAATTCTGGCCCGTCTTCGCCCGCATCAATCTGGGCTGGACCAGCAACCCCGCTGATCCCAACTACCGTTTGTTCCCCGTGCCACAGGTCAACCCCCGTCCTGCTGACTGCAATCTGTGGCAGTTCCCGGCCCAGGGTCATAGCTCCAGCGGTACGCTGGTCCTGCTCGGCGACGGTAGCGTCCGCATGGTCTCCGGAAGCATTAGTGTTGCCACCTGGAGCATGGCTGTGCTGCCTAATGACGGCGGCATTCTCGGACCGGACTGGAACTAATCATCCTACCCGACCGCTCAGGTCGCATAGTAATCGTACGACAGTTCACCCTTTCTTAACTGAGAGGGCTGAACATACACCGTGTTTACTTAGTGATCAACTGCCTACGCAAACGCCCCGGCAAGCCGAGTTAGGCGATTACCTGAGTCAGGTGCCGATGAGGGTACGCCCTCCAACGACCATCTAACATCCAAAGTTGTAGCCACAAGGATAACCACCCATGGATGCATTAACGAAACGAGCAAAATTACAAGATGAGGAAAGACCTGCGCATGGAGTAAAGGCACGATATACTTGGTGGCCTCGGAGAACTGTCGTGTGGTGGAGCCTTGTGCTAGCCAGCCTGACCGGCTGCGGAGGAAATGCCACTAGTAACGGGGTCACCGTTAACGGCAAGGTCTACCTTGGGGATAAGCCCGTGGAAGCTGGTCTGGTCACGTTTGTTACCGACGATGGCCGCAGCGCCTCGGCTCAGTTAGGCCCTGGTGGACAGTTCACGATGACCAATGCCCCCACCGGCAAAGTGTACATCGGCGTCAATACCCAGATGCTCCGCGGACAACAACTATTACACTTGAAACAGAGCAAAGGGAAAGAAAATCTGGAATACATCGATGTGCCGGCCCGTTACGCGGACCCCAAAACCTCCGGACTGACAGAGGTGGTGGAAGCGGGCAAAACAATCGAGATCCGCTTACGCCCTTGATAAACCAGATAGTTTGAAACTACATCCGATTGACTGCAATCCTTGAGGACATACACCCATCTTCCATAATAATTCATGGCATAATAATTATCTAACACATATAGTGATAGGTGATCGATGAGACAGAGAGACCCCTAGATATTAGTCGACGTTGATCGGAACTATGCAGCAGTGGCCGTTGGCGTTTAATCCCCATCATTACGGTTCCGAGGTGGCTGCTCTATTGGCCGAACCCCGTTTAGCGGAATTGGGTCCTGGACAACCCGTGTTGTCCGTCGAGCCACAACTACGTCGTTTGAAGCTGTCCCCCGCTTGCCGAGCGGGCCTGTGGCTTTATTTCGACTTTCTGGACGAATCACATCGGATCAGCCAAGACTTGGCCACGGCAGAGGGAAGCTTCTGGCATGCCATCATGCACCGCCGGGAGCCGGACGCCTGGAATAGCAAATACTGGTGGCGACGAGTGGGGCACCATCGTGTTATCGATCAGCTCCGCCAACTGGCCCCCGTCCTCGGCTACCACTATACCACGCCCGAGGACTTTGTCGACTATTGCGAGAAGGTCCGGGGAACAGCCTCCACACAGGAAGAAGTAGCCCGGCAGGTCCAACTCCTGGAATGGCAACTGCTGTTCGACCACTGCTACCGTCAAACCACCGGTTAACTGCTGAGCAGTCTTGCGTATCCATATTCTAGTCTGCTCAATCGACATCGCTCGCTCATCTGCTGTGAGATTTGGCAGTGTGCTCTTTGCCTATTTGATCGTTAGCGATAAGCATTCCCGCAACCCAGGCCAGTGTTTATTAAATTGGCGATAGCCTGATTTGTTTTACTGTGGTGTTCACGTTTCCGGTGAATGCACCCAGTTGATCGGTATATCGACAGGATTTGGTTCAACCCTAGCGGGAAATCGTCTTTACATTTGGTCGACTATTACCGCACAATGCTGGAATTAAGGGGCACAGGGGGTAAAGCCCGTTGTTGTTGGCGGGACGCCGTGCCGGGCAGGGAGGCCTACCGATGGGCTGGCTTCCAGGAAGCTGGTGGCGCTGGCTGCAGCGTCAGGGTTGGATCCGTGCAAACGCCGCCTTGCGTCGCTGGGCCGGTGCATACACCCAGCAACTGTGCTTGCTCACGGATGAGCTGCTCCAAGCGGTACAGCGTGGGACGACTGGACCAACGGAGGATGGCTTATCCGGTTCATCCGAGGCCATTGATCTGCGTTGGGGTAGTCCTCGCCCGGTCAGTTTGTGGCCGGGCAATGGCCCTAACTGCGGCCAGAATCCGTGGTCTTGCATCACCGGCTGGGCGGAGCTGCAACAAGCCATTGTCACTCGTTGGTGGCGTGCGTCAGGCAAAGAGCCTGGCACGGTCCTGATCACCCCGGGAGCCACAGCCGCTTGGACTCTGTTTGCCGATGCTTGCTTGAATGCAGGCGATTCGGTCGTTCTATTCGACCCTTGTTCACCATTGTTTGGTTGGGGTGTCCGTCAGCGTGGAGCACGGATCCACTGGATACCGACCTGGATAGAAGATGGCTGGTGTCGCTTTCCGCGGCCAGTACTGGAGCGGGCCATGCGACGGGCCAAGGCAGTAGTCCTGGCCGAGCCGGTCAATCCCACGGGGGCGCGTCTCCATGCGGAGGACCGGGGCCTGATCGCCTGGCTAGCGGCCGCCCACAAAGTGTTGCTCTACGTCGATGTCACCTTTGACGCGTTCCAGGCCGCGGAAAAGCCGCTTCCTTGGGGCACGATCAAGGGATTGGAAAACCACCTGGTGGCCGCAGGCTCGCTGAACTGGCAGGGACGTTGGGGCGGCTGGCGCCTCGGCTGGATAACAGGTCCCGCTCTGGTCATGCGTGCCGTCGCCTTGCTACAGCAATGGCGGTCGGCCCTCGTGCCCCTTGCCTGCCAGCAATGGGCCAACCATTACCTGCTTGAAACAATTGATGAGGAACAAACACTCGTGCATCGTCGTCTCGAACAGCAGCGCCAGCATGCCATGGACGTCCTGCGGACCTTGGGCCTGGAAAGTGGCGACACCGGTCAGGGGTGCTTCCTGTGGGTATCAACTGCATCGACCGGTCTGAACGGACGGGACTGGGCCCACCTGCTGGCCCAGCACCACCACGTTCGCGTCTTACCCGGCGAACTGTGTGGTCCCAGTGGACGATCCATGGTCCGTTTGTGCTTGCTCCAGCCGCCAGCCCTCTGGCAGGAAGCGTTACGCCGCCTGGCCGCTTTCGGAGCAACCTGGAAAAACTCTCCAACCACCTGCACAACTGCACCGCTGGACTTATCATGGCGCCCAGCGGATCAGAGGGGGTCGTCCACTTCATTGCCTCAGCCACGTGATGCCCCGTCCCCGCAAATTTCCTCCATCTCATAAGGAAAGGGGAATCTGGCTCAGCTCGGGATCAAACGCCCTTCAGCGACCCGCGAGACGTGAACCGAACAGGGTATGGACTTCTGTCGACGCTCGCACGATGATCGACATACTCGGATAATGGAAGGTGATACTGCCCGGACCGCCGTTTTCGCGCCAGAAAAGCGGATCGATGGTGGTCTGAATAGTCCGGAGCAGCAGTTCGACGTTCTGCAGGGTCTGTTGCATGTCGAGGAAGGTGCCCCATTGTGGGGCTCCTCCGAACGGTCCGATCCCTTGTACCAGATCGCCCAAATAATAGACACGAGTAACCAATTGGGTTCGGGCCTTCTCCACGGTCATGATCTGAATGGCTTCATCCTTGACGATAAAGGTCAAGCCATGAGCGGCCAGAACCTGCCGGAGTACGGTCCGCAACGATAGATTGGTAGCCCGTAGACTGACAGGACGTTGCAGATCAATACCCAAATCGGTAAGCGAGCGCCGGTCAATAAACAGGTTTTCGCCAATCTGATTCGATAGCTCCTGAAGTACCTCCTCCAGGAGCACGTTGTTCCAGTTGACGCTGACCGGCTTATCCAGGGCTTCGATGATTTTCTTTTCCCGATCGGTCAGGCGAACTGTTTGCAAGCGGCGTTCGGTCTTCTGCTTCCAGTCTTTGGGGAACTCGATGTCCCGCAGGGGGGGCAGGGAGGAGCGTAATACGTCCCGTTGCACAGCGGCCAGTCGTTCTGCTTGCAGGCGGGCAAACGTTTGGGCTTCCTGCACACCTTGGGCCAACCGGTCCTTCTCCACCAACAGCAACACAGCGGGATTGTCCGGATAGCGGCGGAGCAGGTCCACTATTTGTTGCTGGGCGGCCTCTTGCTGTCCTGCCTGCTGCAAGCGTGCGATCCGCTCAATCGCTTCCTGCACATCCTTGACTTCTGCCAGCCAACGCTCGTAGGCCTGCTGTTGCTTGTCGCGTTGGTCGCGAGCGTTACCGCTGCCTGGTACTTCAGTCCTGCCTGCATAACCCCCGCTGCGCACTCGGCTTTGTGCTTGCTGGAGCAACTCTGAGAGTTGCCGACGGGTAGCCGGACTGATCGCCGGCGACGCCTCCAGATCCGACTGAGCCGCTTGTAAAATTTGTATCGCTTTGGCCGGATTGTTCCGGGCGTACCGCTGGGCCAGATTAATCGCCTCCTCAACGGCCAACCGCGCTTTCTGATCCGCAATTTTCTGCAGGTTCAACGCTTCCTTGAGGGGATCCACCGGTCCCACCCCCGGCGGCTGCTGAGCTATCCCCACCAATCCACCCATGCTCAGCAAAGCCATCAGGATACCCAGCCACCGCCCCGCAAACACCATAGTTGGCATAATCCGCCCCTCCTGCGCTACAGGCAAGGTCGTCGCAGCGCCGCCTCGTTCAGATTGTTCCACACCCACCAAATTTCACCGCCTCGCCCTTTTGATGTCGGAACTCCGAACAACTATCCTCCAAGTGTCCCCCCTCACTCACCATTAGCCAATCCCAACATCTTCAACTAGTCGTTTTCATTTGTCGATGATTGCGGAAAGTCCATCTCCTCCAACGTACCCTCTGCCACGAGCGTTTGCTACGTGTTCCCCATCGGCGAAGCGGTCTTTTGCCACGGACGACTCATACCTTCGGCCCTCCCTGCGTTCCATCCGGTACTAGTGCACCATCCGTGCAACGCGCCGATCCGTAAAACGACGAGCATGATGCCAGTAGACCCACCGCCGCCGTAGCTTCTTATTCCGAACCACCCGCCCACCCTTGTTTGAAAAACCTGAAGTGCGGGTGATTCTAGTCATCGTCATAACGGCCCCTTCGGCGTCTATGTCTCTATAAATTTATACACCACCACAGCGTACTAATCAACTCCCCGCGTGTTTTTTACGGAAGAAGCGAAATTGCACTCATGATCATATGACTTGACGAGCAGCAAACGAAAAGGCATTTCGGTTTTGGACATGTAAATCAGATAATAATTTTATTCAATTACTTTTACTGCCACTGTATTTTGCTTTTATTACTGAAGTCCAAACATCATGTTGCGTAGAAAAGTCAGAAAGGCGAACGGCTATGACAACGGTCTTGCCCCCATCCTCGCCCAATTAAATACTGCCACATTATTTCCGCAATTTCTGTGTTTCAAGGCAGTTATCGACTGTTACTTCAGTACATTCTCGAACGGTGGAATGGTCGGTAAGGGATAGGAGCCTGATGTTTGTGAAAAATTTCACAACGATGGGTTGCCACAAGGGGGATAGATTCCGACAATACGCCAACGTTCCACAATGAAGGCGCGGTAGATAGCAGGAACCGGCGACGGAGCCAAGTGGACGTTGATGCCGGAGCAAAGCCGAGGCCAGCCCGCGTCTCTGACCTTGCTGCTGGCAGGCTCGGAGATGGTATCGTTTACCCTGGCAGGTCTGGTCGCAGACTATCTGCTTGGGACGTTGCCTCTGTTGACGGTGATCCTGACAGTGCTAGGCGTACCAGCCGCCTTTTGGTTGTTGTATCGCCTCAGCCAAGGCGGACGTGTGGAGCGGTCGCAACGTTCCGGCGGCATAGCAGGACCTGCAGCACCGCAGCAGGAATCCCAAGGGTGATAGGATTGCTTGCTCGATTGGCAGGGGGACCAGTCCTAATCATCGGCCTGCCTGCTGCTTTGGTGAGCGGATTGAGTGGTCAGGGATGTCATCTGACTGCCGCAGCGGTCGCCCTGGCACTGATACTACCACCGGGGGTATTGGCGGCCTGGTTAGTACAACGGCAGGAAATGTCCGCGTATGGCCGGGTAGCCATTGTGATGCTGACCTCTATCCTGCGGCTGGTGCTGGGCTTTGGCGGCGGTGTCGCACTGTTTTTCCTGTGTCGGCACTCCCTGGGGTGGGGGCCACTCTGCTTTTGGGGCTGGCTCCTGGGTGCCTACCTGGTGACGCTGACAATGGAAACCCCAGTGCTGGTGCGGCTGGCTCGGTCAGAAAACGGGACGAACACCCGCAGCAGGTTTCCCCCGTTGTCATCTGCGTGAGCTACGAGGTTATGGTCTGACGAAGGATGTTTCCACCGCACCGGGTTTTCACGGCATGTAACTTTAGGGAGTGCTGGGCAGAGGTGGCAACACACCTCCAACACCGCGACAACACCGAGCTGCGAGGGGATTCAAAGGGTGGCTCCCAGCCCGGGCCGGTAGTCCTAACGGAGGATGAAACAAGCAACTGTAGGTTGGAACATACCCCACGGTTCGACTTACCGTAATTCAATCAATACGCTGATTAGCCGAGGCCGTCGTCATGGCCGATACCAGCAACAAGTTCAATCCATTCGAACACGTCGCCGATAGCGACACTTTCCACATATTCGAAACGGCCGGCATCGAAATCCGCGGACTGCAGTATGCAGGAATCCCACTGAAATTCATCCTGCTCATGACAGTCTGTGCGGTTCTGGTAGCTTGGATGCTGTTGTGGTTGGGTCGCAAGATGCGCACAGGCGAGCCCCCAACGGGTAAATTGTGGAATCTCATCGAAAGCCTGGTCTTTTTCGTGCGCGACAAGATTGCCCGGCCCGCCTTAGGAGAAAAAGAAGCCGACGACTTTTTACCATACCTGACTACCTTGTTTCTGTTCATTTTTGCCATGAACCTGATCGGCTTGTTGCCTTTCCTGGCATCGCCGACCGCTTCAATCATGGTCACCGGCGCCTTGGCGTTGGTCAGCTTCTTTGTCATCCATCTGTCGGGTATCCGAACTCATGGCGGGTTATTGCCCTATCTGAAAACGTTCATTCCTCACATACACTTGGAAGGGGGGAAGGCCTTACAGATTTTCGCCACAGTGCTGATTGTGGGCATGGCGGTGCTGGAATATTTGACCGCCTTTATTCGGGTCGCGGTATTGGCCATCCGGTTGTTGGCTAACATGCTAGCCGGCCATACGGTTTTGTTTGTCATCCTGTTTTTCATCGCTCTTGTCGATAATCCGCAATACCGGATCCCGATTGCCAAAGACTGGATGTTTTGGATCGTGGCACCGTTCAGTGTCGTATTGGTAACAGCACTGACGCTGCTGGAATTGTTCATTGCCGGCCTGCAAGCCTTTATCTTTACCTTCTTGACGGCGGTGTTCATTGGTCTGGCCAAGCATCCGCCGCACTGACGAGGAATACGCCCCTGAGGGATCGACCACGAGTGGCCGATTCCGAGGGTAACTGCCACAATAGGACATTCCAACACCATTTGGGGAGGTAACCGACAATGCGCGTGGTAACGCTGATGGCTCTGGCCCTATTTGGTCTGTTGAGCACCGCAGCACCACTTTTCGCTCAGGCAACACCGACAGCCAACTATCCTGGCCTGGGAGCCGGCATCGGGATGGGCCTGGCCATCGTCGGCATCGGTATCGGCATCGGTCTGGTTGGCTATGCCGCTCTTAGTGGCATCGCTCGACAGCCCGAGCAAGCAGGAGCCATCCAGGGGGCTATGTTCATCCTGGCAGGCCTGGTGGAAGGGGCGGGCATTATTGCTCTGGTGCTCTGCCTGTTGCTGCCACTGATCGTGTGAGCTACGCCAGTGGCCCGCACAGAGCGGCCTGAAGGCCCCGTATCAACACGACTGTGCCGCAGTGTCCAAGCACCAGAGACCAGAATTGGTCCGAAAAGCGGTACCGTAATAGCCCAGGCGTCAGAGTTGGTAACTAGCAGCCGGAATGCCAAAGGCGATGATGTTGCAGGTTCCACACAATCGGGCCCTATTAGTCAAACAACTGACCGTACGAGAACGGGAACAAAACCCATGAACGCCCGAACGTTCATCGTGGTAGTAGCTGTAGTGCTGGGCGGTATGAGTAACGTCCGAGGCGATGTGGCCACGCCGTCTGCCGCAGCGGCTGTTGCCTCGCCTGCAGCATGGGGTGTGCCTGCTTTGTTTGCCGAGGCCACTTCGGCGCACGGATCGAGCCATGCCCAAGAGGACAAACTGGGCTTCCTCGGCCTGAAACGGTACGATTTGGGAATCTACACCCTGATCGTTTTCGGCCTGCTGGTGTTCATCATCAGCAAGTATGCCTGGCCGCACATCCGGGAAGGGCTGGAAAAGCGGGAAGCGAACATCCGTGCAGCCCTCGCCGAGGCCCAGAAGGAACGGGACGAAGCCAAGGCGTTGCTGGCCCAGGCGCGTAAGCAACTGGAGGACGCAGCGATGCAGGTCCGGGCCATGCTGGAAGAGGCCCGACGCGATGCCGAAGCTCTGCGTGCCGCTGAGCGGGAGGCGGGAGCACGAGAAGCTGCCGCGGAACGCGAGCGGGCCCGCCGGGAAATTGCTGCGGCACGTGACGCCGCCTTGGCTGAAATCTACGACCGTGCCGTGGAGCTGGCCGCGTTACTTTCTTCCAAAGTGCTGGCACGAGACATCACCCCGGAAGACCATCGCCGCCTGCTGCACGAAGCCGTAGCCGAATTGCAACGGGCCGCTGGCCCTGCGGCGTGAAATTTACTACCTTCACGCCAAATAAAAAACAAGCCAACGCCCCATGACAATCTGAACGCGAGTCACGGTTAGTAAAACCAAACATTACATACTCACCTGAATCTCGAAATTAAGGAAGACACTAAGGATTGGTCCGAATCAGCCAACTTGCTGTGAAGTTGTAGTAACAACCCGGAGAGGCGGACATCGTGACCGGAGCCGACGCGATCCAAGTGCTGTTTCCAGCGGACGTCCCCCTGGATCAGCAGGAACGTTTGCGGCGTTATTACCTGACCAGTCTGCGCGGGATTGAAGGGGGCCCCTGGGGTCGGCTACCGCGCATCTACGCCGAAGCCCTGCTGGCTGCAGCCGATTCGCAACAGCTGGCCCCGGCCGTGGCCGACGACCTGGACGCCCTGCTGCAGGAGGTATTCCCCAACGTCGAGGGGCTGGAAGCCTTTCTGGCCAGCCCTGCCGTCAGCCGCCGCCGCAAGGACGAACTGATTGTGCAGTTGTTCGAGGGCAAAGCTACCCCCCTGTTTGTAGATTTTTTACGTCTGCTCAACAACAAGGACCGCTTGGGATTATTGCGTCCGGCCGTTCTGGCCTACTGGACGCTCCTGGAGCAGCGAGCCGGCCGTCGCCGCGTGGTGGTCGAAAGCGCCGCCCCACTGGAAAATGGCAGTGTCCAGGCACTGGCCGACGCCCTACGCCCGTTGGTGCAGGGCACCCCTGTGCTGCTGGTCCGGCTCCGCCCCGAACTGATCGGCGGAGTGATCGTCCGCATCGGCGACCGCGTCTTCGATACCTCCATCCGCACCCGCCTGCATTCCTTCTGCCACCAGTTACTTGCACGAGGAAGCCATGAGATTCAAAACCGACGAGATCGCTTCTGTCTTGCGTGAGGAACTGCTGCAGTTCCGCACCCAGACGGACACCCGGACCACCGGCCGCGTCCTGGAAGTAGGCGACGGCATTGCCCGCTGCTATGGCCTGTCGGAGGTCATGGCCGGGGAACTGATCGACTTCCCCGAAGCGGGTGTGAAAGGATTGGCCTTCAACCTGGAGGAAACCTCTGTCGCCGTCATTATTCTGGGCGACTACCTGAAGGTCCGCGAGGGCATGGAAGTCCGAACCACCGGCGAGCTGTTGTCCGTACCGGTAGGACCAGCTCTCATCGGCCGGGTGGTCGACCCACTGGGTAACCCCCTGGATGGCAAAGGCCCGATCCTGGCCACCAAGCGTCGACCTGTCGAGTCTCCCGCCCCAGGCGTCGTGGAGCGTCAGCCGGTTAAAACTCCCCTGCAAACCGGCATCAAGGCCATTGATGCCATGACCCCCATCGGCCGGGGGCAACGCGAACTGATCATTGGCGACCGGAAAACCGGCAAAACCGCCATTGCCATCGACACCATCATCAATCAGAAGGAAGAGAACGTCATCTGCGTTTACGTGGCCTGCGGGCAGATGGAGTCGAAGACCGCCGCCGTGGTGGAAAAACTCCGGGAACATGGGGCGATGGACTACACCATTGTCGTGGTCGCTTCTTCCTCGGATGCGGCCCCGCTGCAATACATCGCACCCTATGCCGGCTGTGCCATGGCCGAATACTTCATGTATGAAGAAGGACGCGATACCCTCTGCGTTTATGATGACCTGTCCAAGCAAGCGGCCGCCTACCGGCAACTGTCGCTACTGGTGCGTCGTCCCCCTGGACGGGAGGCCTATCCCGGCGACATTTTCTACTGCCATTCCCGTCTGCTGGAGCGGGCCGCCAAACTGGCGGAAAAATACGTGATTGTACCCAAAGATGCCGATGAATCACAAGTCCGGGCCGATTGGGGAGTCAACAAGCGGAGCAACCCAACGGAACGGCGCGGCCCTGGCGACGAAGGTATGGTCTACACCGGTCCGGGCGAATTTTCCGGCCTACGCCAGGCCCAACGTGACCTGCAACATTTCCCCGACTGCAAAATCGCCCGCGTCGTTGGGAGCGGAGGCTCCCTCACTGCTCTACCCATTATTGAAACCCTGGAAGGGGAAGTCTCCGCCTACATTCCCACCAATGTGATCTCCATCACCGATGGTCAGATCTACCTACAGCCGGACCTGAAAAATGCTGGTGTTCTTCCGGCTGTGGACGTGGGCATTTCCGTTTCCCGTGTCGGGGGCAATGCCCAGATCAAAGCGATGAAACACAAGCTGGTAGCCGGTGGCCTCAAGCTGGCTCTGGCCCAGTTCCGCGAGCTGGAAGCCTTCGCCCAACTAGGTACCGAACTGGACAAAGTCACTCAGGCCCAATTGGAACGCGGCTACCGTATGGTAGAAATCCTCAAGCAGCCGCAATATAAGCCCATGCACGTTGTCGATCAGGTCATGATCATCTACGCGGGTAACAGCGGGGCCTTGGACAAAATCGAACGAAACAAAGTCAAGGCTTGGGAGGAACAGTTCCTGACCTTCATGCGCGAACAGAAGCCGGAGGTACGTCAGTTGTTAATGAAAGAAAAGGATCTGACCCCGGAAATCATCGAGAAACTGAACGCAGCGATTGCCGAATTCCAGTTGCAGTTCAAGGCATAACGGCGCAGTGAGTGGTTGCCCCGGCCCCTGTAATGATTCTGATTGGCGGAACAGCCTTGGTCGTTACGCCAGGCAGGAGTCACGGAACAGTCGCCCCATGTGGATGTGCCCGCGTTTATTCGTCTTACCACAGACGAGGCTGGCCCTGGTTAACAGAACCATTGGCTAGTCCGCCCTGCCCCCTTGAAGGAGCTGCACCAGGCCATGGCTAACCTGCGAGCATTGGTCAAACGCCGTAAGGCGGTCCGCAACATCCGCAAGATCACACGGACGATGGAGCTGATCGCCACAACACGCTTTCAGCGTGCGTTGAAGCGAGCGTTGGAAGCCGACGCCTATACCCGCAAAATCGCGGAGATCACGGCCGATTTAAGCCACAATTTGTCTGGGGAAATCAGCCACCCGTTACTGGTCAGCCGGCCCGTACGCAAAGGGTTGCTGCTGGTCATCACGGCCAACCGGGGGCTGTGCGGTGGCTATAACGCTTCCATTTTGCGGGAAGCCCAGGCCGCCATCCAGCGTTACCAGCAGCAGGGCATCCCCTTTGAGCTGGAAGTAGCAGGCAAACGCGGAATCACCTTTTTCCGCTTCCAGCGTCTGGAGCGAAGCCGGGAATATACTCACTTCGAGGACCGACCGGCATTTGCCGAGGTGGAGGTATTGGCCAGCCGTTACATCGAGCTGTACAGCACGGCTGCCGTCGATGAAGTCAAAGTCGCATACATGAAGTTTCACAATGCAGCCCGTCAGGAGGCCGTGGTGGAAACACTGCTACCATTGGGGTCGTTAACCATCGAGAGCCGTCGCGGCACACCTGTGCCCCCCACAGCTGCAAGCACCTCCCCCAGCGGCTCGACCCGATGGCGCATCGACTACGAATTCCTGCCCGACGCTCAGGAAATTCTTGCCGAGCTGGTCCCCACAGCCTGTAAAGTCCGCTTGTTCAAGTGCTTCCTTGATGCCGCCGTCAGCGAACAGATAGCCCGCCGGATCGCCATGAAAGCCGCCACCGAAAATGCCGGCGAATTGATCAAGGAGATCACACGCCTGTACAACCGCACGCGTCAGGCCAACATTACCCGCGAGATCACCGAACTGATTACCAGTGCCGAGGCACTCAAATGAGCCCAAGCGGCCTGGCGGGTCGGATTGGCGGCTCCCGGGTAGACAACAACCATACCACTGCCGCCCCCGATAGCTGCTTTCCGGCAAAGCTAAGCCCTAACTGTCGATTGGTTGATTTGCGTTAGCTTTAAAATGAACGAACCTTCATAAATACGAGGCGAAACGTCATGGTCTCCACAACCCAGAATGTTGGCACAATCGTTCAGGTAATTGGTTCGACGTTCGACGTGGAATTTGAGGAAGGGCATCTGCCCGCAATTTATAATGCGGTGCGGATCGACACAACCACGCCTTCGGGCATCCCCATTCACCTGACTGGCGAAGTCCAGCAGCATTTAGGGGGCAGCCGGGTCCGTTGTGTCGCCTTGGGCAGTACGGACGGCTTGATCCGAGGGATGAAGGCAGTCGATACCGGTGGTCCCGTCTCGGTGCCCGTCGGTATGGAAACGCTGGGGCGGGTCTTCAACTTGCTTGGTGAACCGATTGATGGCCGCGGTCCGGTCCATGCCAAGGAATATCGTCCCATCCACCGTGATCCGCCGAAGTTTGCCGAGCTGACCCCTAAAGCAGAAATGCTGGTCACTGGCATCAAGGTGATCGACTTGCTCACGCCCCTGGTTCGTGGCGGCAAGGCGGGCCTGTTCGGCGGTGCTGGTCTGGGTAAAACGGTGATTCTGACCGAACTGATCAATCGTATCGCCAAGGTGTATAAGGGATATTCGGTTTTTGCCGGTGTGGGGGAGCGAACCCGCGAAGGGAATGACCTGTGGTTGGAAATGCAAGAAACCAAGATGGGTGCCGGCCCCGATGCCCGGTCGGTCATCGAAAATTGCGCCATGGTGTTCGGGCAGATGAACGAGCCGCCAGGGGCTCGCCTGCGAGTGGCACTGTCCGCCCTGACCATGGCCGAGTGGTTCCGCGATTCCACCGGCACGGAAACCTTGCTGTTTATCGATAATATCTTCCGCTTTTCCCAGGCAGGTTCTGAAGTTTCCGCCCTATTGGGCCGCATGCCCAGCGCGGTAGGTTATCAGCCGACCCTGGCTACCGAAATGGGTCAACTCCAGGAGCGGATCACCTCCACCAGCCGTGGAGCCATCACCTCGGTGCAGGCGGTCTACGTCCCTGCCGACGATCCCACCGACCCGGCCCCGGCCAACACCTTCCAGCATCTGGATGCCTTCATCTATCTCGAACGCTCCATCTCGGAAAAGGGGATTTATCCGGCCATCGACCCCTTGGCCTCCAATAGCCGTCTGCTAGACCCCCAGTTCGTCGGCGAACGCCACTTCAACGTCGCCCGCCGCGTCCAGCAAATCCTGCAACGATACCGCGAACTGCAGGACATCATTGCCATTCTCGGAGTCGAAGAACTGAGCGAAGAAGACAAAAAGGTCGTGGCGCGTGCCCGCCGGATCGAACGCTTCCTTAGTCAACCCTTCTTCGTCGCCGAAGCCTTCACTGGCAAACCCGGCAATTTCACCCGCCTGGAAGACACCATCCGCAGTTTCGAGGAACTATGCGACGGTAAGTGGGACCACCTACCGGAAAGTGCCTTTATGTATGTCGGCCCGATTGAGGAAGCTGCTGCCGCGGCCGAAGAGGCCGCCCGCAAGGCCGGAGCCAAATAAGCACGGTGTCAGGTGTTTCCAACCGTTGCCGAATCAACTCCTGGCCCAACAAGCCTCGTTCCTGCTGCCTGAGTCCTCGGTGCGAGAATACTACCATGGCCGATACCGTCCCCGAACCGACCGTCCAGGCCGCCGTGGAGCACACGCTCATGCCCAGCGAAGCTACGGAACTGGCTGATGCTCGTCATGATCGCGTCCGGGTTACCGTGGTAACGCCGGAGCGGGCCGTTCTGGATACCCACGCAGAAATGGTGGTACTGCCATTATACGATGGCGAGGCGGCGGTGCTCTCCGGTCATGCTCCGTTCGTCGCCCGTCTGGGTGCAGGCGAGCTACGTCTCAAAAGTGGCGGAGCCATCACCCAACGCTGGTACGTGGAGTTCGGCTTTGTCCAGGTGCGTCAGGATGTGGTCACCGTGCTGACCGACCGAGCGGTGCCCGCCGAGGAAATAACAGCCGCCGTGGCCGAGGGTGCCCGTCGCGATGCCGAAGCTCTCCCCGCTACCACGCCTGGTGAACGGTCTGCCAAGGCTAAAGCCCGCGACCGCGCTACCGGCCTGGCCCGTGTTGCCTTACACAATAGCCAACGACCGTAACCAGTCCAGCTCCTCTCGAAGTACTCTGCCCTATCCGGAGATAGACCCGAAAAGATTCTAGAATGCTTAGTCACCGCTATTTACTCATTAAATTCCTATAACTCCGACTCATCCAGCCCTGGTCCTCTCCCTAGCAGTTCGTGCCGGATAATACTACTCCTGGCCAGACAGAGTCTGTCATCAGCCCTAAGGTGAGTGAACAGCAGCAATGGTAAACCGAAGGTATGGCTCCATGGTTCAATTTTTTGTTTACTACAAACATTCGTCCAAACGACCAAACGAGGTTGCATGTTCAGGACAGGGATACATTGAGCTGCGGTCTGTGTAAAGGGTTGACAGAAAGTGGATGTGCCTATCCTTTGGCCGTGACGGGTGTGGCATCCCAGGTAAACGCGAGTTCGGTCGTTTCGCGGGTGGCTGCAAGGGATTGCGGCAGCGGGGTGCGGGTTTGTTGGCAGATGATCTGTCCAGCTCGTTGCTCGGCAGCCTCAATGATTGGAATGATGACTTGCATGGCCTCGGTCAGCGATTGGTGGCGGCGGGCCAATGTCAGCGTCAGTCGTCCTAACGGTCGCTGTTCCAGCAGTAGCGGTACCTCGATGCGCCACAGATCAGGGGCATCGGAGCCTATACCGGTGGAGTACCAGCAGGCGTAGTAGTTCTCGTGCAAAGCGGGGGCGTTAACGTCCAGACAAAGGCTGTGCAACTGCAGGCGTTGGGCCGCCACGAGCAGCTCCTGCCAAAGCAGATCCCATCGAGCGGCCCCTTGGAGGTGTACGGCCAATTCCTGGCCAGCCGCGGGCGACTGCACTGGCTGCAACAAGGCCTGAGCGGCAGCCGCCAGTCGCTTCTGCACCAGTTTCCACTCGGCGTAACCGAACAGTTTACCGGCTACCAGAGCCACAATTACCCCTGCCCCACTGACGAAGGCATACAGATCGTTTTGAAAGGCAATGCTAGCCAAGGCACCTCCCGCGGCCAGAACAGCCAGCACTGCTGCCAGTATCAGAACCCGCGGGGCGGTCAGTCCGTGGCGTAACAGAACGTGATGCAGATGTCCGCGATCGGCAGCGGCTAATCCACGCCCTGTCAGTTTCCGCCGGATGACGGCCGCCATGGTGTCAAACATAGGCAGCACCAGGATAGCCAAAGGAGCCCCCAACGCTACGGTAGCCGGTCCCTTCAGCGAGGTCTGAATGGCTAGGGCCCCTACCACCAAACCGATAAGCATACTCCCGGCGTCGCCCATGTAAATACGTGCCGGTGGCAGGTTCCACCACAAAAAGCCTAACACCGCCCCCAGCATGCTGAAGGCGATCAGAGCTGCCAAATGATGCTGCGACAAAACAGCCAGGATGCCAAACGAGGCTAACGCAATGCTGCCAACAGTACCTAACAGCCCGTCCATCCCATCGATCAGGTTCAATGCATTGATACATGCCAACAACCAGAGCACGGTAACTGGCACAGCTAGTATCCCCAGATCGATGGTCCAGCCGAACAAGCTGATCCGATCAATGCAGCAGCCACCGGCACCGATCACAATCAGCACGGCCACGATCTGGCCATATAATTTGTGACGGGCCCGCAAATTAAACCGATCATCGACGACACCAACCAGCAAAACAAGGGTAGCGGCCACCAGCAAGCCCCCGGCCGGCAGCCCCGACGACCACAGGCCCGCCACTACTGGCTCTGACCAATTCAGACATGCGAGTGTGACTAGTGTGGCCAGGTAAACGGCCACGCCGCCACCGAACGGCACTGCCTGCTGCTGCAGCTTCCTTTGACAATCGGGATAGTCCAGCCATCCTGTCCAGCGGGCCAACGGGATCATCAGACGGGTTATGATCAATCCCGCCAGCAAACCGCCCAGCAAAGGGGCAACATACAGCGTCATCATGTGGGTGACTCACAGGTGCTAAACCCAGGTGCGTTCGTATTATCGTCAAAATTTTTCTAAATTGCGCAGAATGCAGCTATGGCGTATGCTAATTACTCAGCTACAGAGGAAGCAAGCAAAAAAATGAAAAAATGCTCGATAAGAACCTGCTTCTGTCGGACTTGTCGACATGACAAGCAAAACATTATCAACTCGAAAATAATAACAAGAAATTGAATAATGCATTCAATGACATGACAATCTGATTCAAGACAACGATTTGTCATTCTCGCGACATACGGTATGGGCCTGATGTGTTTTTCTGCTTGAAGGTGGACGAGTCTGGCTACTTGTTGTCTTAGCTACTGGCTTCCCCCTAGAGGCGTCGGCAACCAGTTGCGGACAGGTGGTTATTGTCGTCGGAGCAATTCGTTGAGCAATGGCTCAGCGGGGTAGATCTTGCGGAGGGCTTCAAGTACCGCGCGGGAATGTACGGCGATGTGCCGGGCCTGCTCGTCGGTGTAAACGAAGTTGCGGACCAGACCGTAACGATTGCGGTCGAAGTTGATACCGACGAGCTCGCCAGCACGATTGAGTACCGGCGAACCGGAATTACCCCCGATAGTGTCAGCAGTGGAAACGAAGTTAAGGGGGGTGTCCGGGTCCAGCAGACGTCGGCGCTCCTGCCAGCGGGGAGGTAAAGTAAAGGGTTCCCGGCCGCCTAGGGCCTCCGCCCGGGCAAAAAGCTGACCAATAGTGGTGTACCACGGTATCTGTTGTCCTTCGGCCTGATAACCCCGAACGATTCCGAAGGCTAGACGTAAGGTGAAGGTGGCGTCAGGAGGCTGCGAGCGGCCGTACACGGCAAAACGCAGAGCTGCCAGAGCTGCATATGCTTGCCGTTCCGGTTCCTCCACTTCCGTTTCGTAGCGCTGGCGGAGTTGCCGAGCTAGTGGATCGATGCTGCGGGCCAGTTGAATCAGACTGTCGGTGCTCTGTTCAATCGCCTTGGCCCCTCCTTCCACCAGGCGGCGGCGTTCCTGCGGGTCGAACAAGCGGGTGCCGCTGATCAGCTCCGCGGACCGATCGGCGGGATTTTTGCCCGCGAGCACCAGACGCACGGCTGGATGGTCGCCTCCGAGCGTCTCGGCCATAAACAGCAGCGATGTACGCAGTCGGGTCTGCTCCAGCTCCGGATACAACGGGGCAGGGCTAAACAAGGATAGTTGCAAGGATTCCAGGTTCGAGTCCCGATACTCGCGTAGACGTTCTGCCGATGGTTTGGGCAGTTCCTCGGCCATACGGACGCAGTGACGGGCGATCACAAACAACGGCGTAGCGAAGGCGTGGCCGCTTTCCAGCAAAGCATATTCTTTTTCGAAACTGCGGAGTTTTTCTTGAATCTGGGCAATGGTCGCTAAAGCACGTTCGGCCTGCTCGGTGGGAATGCCTCGCTGGCGGGCCGTTGCCAACAACTCCTGCTCCTGCCGTTGCTTGTGTTCCAGAATCGCAGGGGTTAGTAGACCATGTAATTGACCCGTGAATGCTTTGCGGGCGTTGGCCACACTATGCAGGTCGGCAACCGCCTGACGACGCTTCTCCGGGTGTTGCTCGCTGTATTGCAGCAAAGCTGCTTCAAGAGCACGCAGGCGGGCCAACGTATAGGGCAGGGTGACATCCCGCCGGTGACGGAGCCGAGCCAGCGTTTCCAGCCGCTGGGTCGCTCCGGGATGCCCTGTCACAAACACCAGATCTCCTTGTTGCGGACCGGTCGGACTCCAGCGGAAATAATGAGGGGTGGCTGCCGGCTTGCCGTTCTCGTAGACCCGGAAAAAGGCGACGTCCAAACAGTAGCGGGGAAACTCGAAGTTATCGACGTCACCACCAAATCCGGCAACGGCCTTCTCCGGACTGAAAACCAGACGGACGTCCGTATATTTCTTGTATCGGTACAGATGATACAAGGCTCCGTTGTATAAGGTGACGACGTCCGAGCGCAATCCTGTACGTTCCAACGATTCCTTTTCGATGCGACTCATTACCGCCCGCCGGGCGGCCGCGGCCTGAGCCGGGGTCATGCCGGGTTGAACGGCCGCCTGCACCTCGGCTGTCACATCCACAATCTCCTGCAATACGTTTATCTCCAGGTCTGGACATTTCAGCTCCCCGTCGCGGGTAACTGCATAAAAGCCGTCGTGATACAGGTCGAATCCCGGCTTGCTCAATTTCTGGAGGGCATCGGCCGCGACATGGTGGTTGGTCACTAACAGTCCTTCTGGCGACACGAATGCCCCGGAGCCCCCGCTGTTCAGTCGCACCGAAGCCCGCATGGCCCGCTGTAACCATTGCTCTGTTAGATCAAAGCCATACTTCTGCTGCAACAAAGCGCGTGGAGGCTCGTTGAGCAGCCACATCCCCTCATCCGATACTGCCAGCATGGCTGTTCCTCCCAGCCACAGCACAGCTAGTACAGTGTACCGGCTCACGCCTCCCCCACGCCCAATCGCTCCCACGCCTCGGAACCACCCCCCGCTCGCCCTGAGCATGCGCCTGACTCCTGAATTCCTTGATCACGGTTGATGTCCTTACCCTCTGCGTTTTCCGGTCACAACCCCCGCACCCCAACTATAGGCATCCCAATCGAGATCACCGTTGTCTCTGCTTTTCCTCCTACCACTTTTTCGCCTCTAGTTAAACTTTGCGGGCAAGGGGCATCATAAAGGACGCCGCCCCTGAGGCCGATTCCCCGTGAAGGCAAGCCTCAACGTCCCTGTTACCCTCACGTGCTAGCATCTCGTAATGAATTGGCCAGAGCGAAAACCCTCAGAAGTGAGCCGAACGAAGTGCTCACACTAGCCTAATCGACCCCCCATTACTTCCTGAATCACCATTCTGGAGCGGGGCTACTATACATCACTGGTTGACACGCTCAATACTCAAGATTGTTGTACAAAAACTTAACTCTGTGCGCGGGGCCGGCGTAATAACAACGCTGTGTATCCGTATAACCACGCGAGAAGCACCAGCCCAAAACCGATTACTGTCAGTGTTTTCATAACTGAACCCTCCTAAACACCACGAGCCATTGCCTGAAGGCCGGCAAGGCAGTCGCTAACCGTTGGGTCGCATCAACCGATACAACCTCGCGGCTACATTGGGTAGCGAACCGTACGCCCGTTAACGGACCCGTCACTCCTCTGGGTAGCCAAACACCACCTTTCAACCCCAATTTAGCATATCTGGATCGATATATCCAGTTTAGGTTCAGAAAAACTACCTTATTCGCTGCCGATACAATGGTTACTTGCAATCCAGAAGGCTTGAATTGCGTGCTCCACATAAGTTGTTGCCCCCCCTTTTTGTACCGAACGAAGGGTATGGTGTTTTTGGGGGGGTCAAGCACCCGAGCAATTCAAGTCCTTTGGGCATCAGCAGCGTAATAAGCGGATGAGCATATCTGGTTAAAGGGTGTTTGGGCAATTGCTGCCGATAGCCATCACGAAAAAGAGGCCTTCATAGGATAGGATAAGTCAGGTCGGTTGAGGATGTGGGGGATAGAAGGCTCTCTCCGATATGGCGAGCCTACCACCTGCCTCCGGAAGGGTCTTTCCAAAGGTCAACCGGTCACTCTCTGGGACAAAGCGAGAAGGCATGGGACAAGCACGCAAACGAATGAGCGACGCAACGGAAGAACCTCCCGTGCTGTACGCTCTGACCCACGACGGTCTTGAATCAGTGGCGGCGGATGAAATTGAGCAGGACTTCGGGGGAGAGATTCTCAAGACGGCCCGTGGTCTGGTCGTTTTCCGTGTCCCGCAGCTAGACGAGACGGTCCTAGCGTTGCGTACCACCGAGGACGTGTTTCTGTTGGCCTGGGGCAGCGACACCTTGACGTATCGCAGCAGCGACCTGGACTTGTTCCGGCAGTGGACCGCCCGCAAGCCCGACTGGCCCACCCTGTTCCGGTGGCATCATCAGCTCCGGCCTCGCAAGCGGGGAAAGCCAACTTTTCATCTGGTGTGTCAAATGCAGGGGGAGCATGGTTACCGGCGTATGGATGCCGCTGAAGCCATGCGTGTCGGCTTGCAACACGTTCTGCCCACCGGCTGGTACGAAGTGGACGAAAACGCCTGGCTGGAGATCTGGCTGACGATCCATGGCAAAATGGCCGTGTGCGGGGTGCGACTATCGGACCGGACCATGCGGCACCGGACCTACAAACAAGAACACATCGCGGCCTCGCTGCGCCCGACGGTGGCTGCAGCGATGGTGCGGCTAGCGGGCCTGACCCCCGGCTGTATCGCACTCGATCCAATGTGCGGTGCTGGCACTCTGCTGGCCGAGACGATATGTTTGGCACGGCAGCGACGCTACGACCCGCCGGTGCAGCTACTGGGTGGCGACATTGATCCCCAGGCTGTTTTCGTGGCTTGCCAGAATCTGAGTCGGCTCGGACCGGTGGGACTTGCGCGATGGGACAGCCGCGCACTGCCCCTGGCCGATGCCTCGGTGGACCGGCTGATGTGCAACCCCCCCTTTGGCAAGCAACTGGCTTCACCTCAGGAAGTGACGGCCTTATACGCGGCTGCCGCCCGCGAATGGGACCGGGTCCTTAAGCCGGGTGGCCGAGCCGTCTTTGTAGTAATGGATCAGCAGCCCTTGGTCAATGCGCTACGGCCTTTCCATTGGTTGCTGGCCCGCCGTCTTTCCGTACGGCTGCTGGGGCAGCCATGTACGATCAGCGTGTGGAACAAATCCCCCTACCCCGCTTTCTCCACTAGTACCGATTAAAAACGGCTCCGTCCCTGGACTTGGAACAACCCAGCGTAGACTCCAAACCACTCCCTGCACTGCACGTATGATGAAACTATCTACCAGTAGCGGCAAACTATTAGTCGCTGAAGGCAATGCCCCCTTAAAAGTCAAAAATTGACTTTGAATTGAAAGTGCCCACCCCTGCTCCACTGATGGGAGCAGGGCGATTTGCCTTCCATTTAGGACATACAGGATTAGCTACCGGTTATGGGAGCAGCGGAAGACGTTTCAATGGACAGCGCGGCCCGGACAGCTTGCAATAGCTTGTCGATACTGAATGGTTTTTCCAATAGCGTATCCATCGGTGGGGTTAGCTGAAGGTTCAAAATAGTACCGCCCGTGTAGCCGGAGATAAACACCATGGGCATAGACGGTCGGACAGTACGTACCAGCGCAGCCAATTCGGCTCCGTTGCGTCGTGGCATCAGCACGTCAGACAAAATCAGGTCGAAGCGTTCGGGGTGAGTCTGGAAAAGCTGCCAGGCTTCCTCCCCATCACGGGCCAGGGTGACCGTATAACCGGCTTGCACCAGTACCAGCCGGACAAATTCTCGGACTGCATCTTCGTCCTCAACAACCAATATGTGGTGAGGGCTCGGGGCAGGAACCCTGGTAGTAACAGGGGGGTCTTTCTCTGCAGCGGAATCCGGCGAGTGAAGGGTCGCCCCTGGAGTTGAATGGGTCAGACATCCTCGTATACCCACCACATCCAGAGCTAGGTACAAGCAGTGACTAATCACCCCGTCGGTATTGCGGAGCGGTGTTACCGCTATCCATGCCTGGCAGTGGGAACCATTTTTCCGACGCAAAACGGTTTCAATCCAAACGGCCTGCCCCTGACGCACCGACACACGCACCCGCTCCAGGGCCGGCTGATCCAGCCACAGTTCGTCTACGCAGCCAATCTGTTGCCCCAGCAATTCCTCCTGACGATAACCGCTGAGCTGGGTGGCGGCCGCATTGACGTACACGATGCGTTCCTCCGCCGAACGCAACTCGCTCAGCAGCAAACCGAGTGGCAGGGCTTCCAGGACCTGACGTAGTAGCTGGTTCTCATTTTCAACTTGAAGGTACGTGGAAACGTCTCGGAACAGGCACAAGTGAATCCCGGGACGGATGTGGGCCTGACAACGGGTATCCGCATACAGCGTGTTGCCGGGACGAGTTAAAGCCCGCCATAAACCCTTGCAGCGCTGGCGGTTGAGAAAATCCTGCCAGCAGCCAGGGATTTGAGCCCGGTCCGCGGGCACAGTCAGGTCGTCCAGAGTACGTTGCAGGAGTTCATCTCGGGAATAGCCCAACAGTTCACGGGCCGCCAGATTAGCATCCAGACAACGTCGTTCGTTACTCAACAACAGAATGCCGTCCGGGGCATGCTCGTAGACGGCCGAATAGAGGCTCGGGTCGACCTCGGAGGGCAGCGTCACGGTGGGCGATGGCGTCGTCATGGCTCGAGTCGGCCTCGAGGCCGACGGCTGGAACAGAAAGCGAACTTGGTCGCCTCTTCACTGGACAATTATTTTGCCAACAAGTTGTCACTCCCGACCGTATCTCCTTCACTGTACTACATAAAAAGCAGCTCGCTGGCAAGCAGTGTCGATCAACTGAATTTGCGAATGTAATAGAGGTATTGCCAAGTAATGCCTTGGGTTTTTTCTGCAAAGCAACACTAGAGCAGCAAAGCGGTAAAAGCTTAACAAGTCTGCAACCACTGCCTCACAATAATCCCCTCAGCTTCCCAAATTCGACAAAGCGGCGAGCAAGACAAACGTCTGATCACCCATTGACTTTCCGTCACCATCGCAGGACAGATTAAAGGCCATGCAGCCACTCTAAAGGGGTGACCTATCAGCGGTATCCATACGTTTGTTACTGCTCTCCAAATCATTATCGATGTCCAGCGGTCTGCTTATTTTTGTCAGGACTCGAATCAGCACTATGGAAGTGGGAATACTAAAAAAATTTTTGCCTCGGAGTTTTTCACCAACAAAGTTACCAGCAGCCTTGGTTTTTTCTCGACTGGGACGGCTGAACGTGGATAATTGCTAGTAAGCTTGTGTTGTTGAGAATTACGATCTGGGCCAGGGAGAAACAGTCAAAATGGATAAGGGGCACAACTGGCGGCGACGGGAGATCTTGCAGGTTGGTTTCGGACTGGCCGCCGGCTGGGCGGTGCACCCATCAGTGCAGGCGGCACCGGCCGTCATCCGTCAGCGAGGCTCTATCGAGCGTTTGCGTTTGGCCATTATTGGTGTCAACAATCGCGGAGCGGCCAATCTGGCTGCCGTGGCCAGCGAAAACATCGTGGCGTTGTGTGACGTGGATGAAGAATGGTCAGCCGCTGCACGGCAACGCTTCCCCCAAGCGGCTTTTTTCACGGACTACCGCCGTCTGTTTGACAAAATGCAGGCGCAGATCGACGCTGTGGTGATTAGCACCCCTGATCATCAGCATGCGTTGCCGACTGCCATCGCCTTGGTTTTGGGTAAGCATGTCTACTGCGAAAAGCCATTGACGTTGACAGTCCACGAGGCCCGATTGGTCCGCCAGCTTGCAACAACCAGGCGTTGTATTACCCAAATGGGCATCCAGATTCATGCAGGGGACAATTACCGACGGGTAGTCGAGTGGGTGCAGGCGGGGGTGCTGGGGCCGATTCGTCGGGTCCACGTCTGGAATGCCAGCAAACCGGTGGGCGGCAAGCGTGGGACTGGTGGTCCGCTGGCCAAAGTGGATCGGGATTTGTGGCTAGGGCCTAATGACAATTCCTTTTTCGAAGCGATCATGAATCCGTCGGGCTGGAAATTCCCTTGGCCGCATTTCCACTGGCGTTGGTGGTGGGAATACGGTGGCGGCACCCTGGCCGATTTGGGCTGTCATTACCTCGACCTCCCATTCTGGGCGTTGCATCTGACAGCACCCAGCCGGGTCGAAGCCCAAGGGCGCAAAACGTACATTGGCGACAATGATGTCCCCGACATTATGCAGGTCGACTACTACTTCCCCGCTCGCGGCGAACTGCCCCCTGTGCATCTGACCTGGTATCACGGCGTGCCGGGCCCCGACTTGCACGGCAAGGAAACCTATAAAGGCTACCCGGCAGGCGTGCTGTTCGTGGGCGAAAAAGGCAAGCTTATCGCCGATTACAGCAAGCACCAGTTGTTGCCCGAAGAGCTGGCCCGCTCGCTAACGCCCCCCGCTCGCTCACTTCCATCATCTCCGGGGCATCATCAGGAATGGCTTAACTCCATTCGCAACGGCACAACCCCTTCCTGTCACTTTGGCTATGCTGGACCGCTCACCGAGGCGGTCTTGTTGGGCAACGTTGCCTACCGAGCTGGCAAACCCATTGAGTGGGACCCTATCAAGGGAACAACGGGCGATGCTCGAGCCGATACTTTCCTGCAACGTCCCTACCGCAAAGGCTGGGAACTGCCCAAGGTGTAAGCACCAGGTCGCGCATTTTGACTTTGTTTGCATTAACTGATTGTCAATCACGG
Source organism: Gemmataceae bacterium (assembly GCA_025055795.1). Classification (GTDB taxonomy): domain Bacteria; phylum Planctomycetota; class Planctomycetia; order Gemmatales; family Gemmataceae; genus Thermogemmata. The sequence goes on along the minus strand of JANWVV010000032.1, from coordinate 17,700 downwards.
AGGCGGTAACAAACTTCGCTGCCCGATGCTTGCCTATTTATGCATGTTTACGGGCCGACCACGTCCAGTGGCGGTCGCTAGTTTGTTGCACAGTCACCGTGGCATAACCCAAGGCTTGGACGTGCTGCCGGACCTCCTCCACAGTCAGTGCCGCATGCAGGGAAGCTGCAAACATCGCTCGCTGATGGTCATTAGCTTGGCCCGCATACTGGTCCACAAGCTGTTGTAGCGCCTCCAGTGAGGCGGGACGCAGCAGATCCCGCACGAAGAGCCGGCCGCCGGGTCGACACACCCGGTGCATCTCGGCAAATCCACGGGCCGGCTCCGGTAGGTGATGAATGATACTGTTCGAAAACACCGAGGCAAAGCTTGCGTCAGGGTAAGGCAGAGCCTTGGCATCCGCTTTTACTAATTGGATGTTATGCACCAGACCAGCCTGAGCCACGTTGCGTTGCGCTACAATCAACATCTGTTCTGCCAGGTCGATCGCAACGACACGGGCCTGTGGCTGCCGACGCACTAGTTCGATGGGAATGTGGGCCGGGCCGGTGCCCACGTCCAGAATCGGCGATTGACCATCCCACACGGCCAGGAAATCGTCGACAAACAGGCGATTGACCTCACTATGATCCATGGCATCGTAATCGCGTGCCTCCTCAGGGGTATCCATCACTTCGGGTTCCAGAATCCGCGGGAGCATGGCAAGCCTCCAGGGCGTAGTTCACCTTCCTGATGTTTGTTACGCAACATTTCAAACAGGGCAACGCGAGCATCCCCAACATGACAGGGTTTTGCTACCCTAATTCTGCGTGCCGTTGATATGATCCCTCATGCCGATAGCCTTCAGATAAATCAGGAGGCAACGTAAGGCGAACAGGTCACGCACAACATCCGATCGGCTGTTTTTGCGACAGCTCAACAGTCCAAGCCGGACTGTGCCAAAACTGACACCAACGGCGACTGGAACACTGTCGCTACCAGATAAGGAGTAGCAAACGATGGCTGAAGTGATTACACCGCGTGCCGTTGACTATCCGCAGTGGTATCTGGACGTTGTCAAGCAAGCCGGTTTGGCGGACAACTCCGAGGTCCGTGGCTGCATGGTCATCCGGCCCAACGGTTATGCCATCTGGGAAAAGATGCAGCGTGCCTTGGACCGGTTGTTCAAGGAAACAGGCCATGTCAACGCTTACTTCCCTCTGTTCATCCCACTGAGCTATCTGGCTCGTGAGGAGGAGATGGCCGAGGGGTTCGCCAAGGAATGTGCGGTGGTTACCCATTACCGTTTGAAGGCGGAACAGGGCCGGCTGATGGTCGACCCCCAGGCCGAACTGGAAGAACCGCTGATCGTACGGCCCACCTCCGAAACGATTATCTGGAACACCTACAAGAAATGGGTGCAAAGCTACCGGGACCTCCCCCTGCTGATCAATCAGTGGGCCAACGTGGTACGCTGGGAGATGCGGACAAGACTGTTTTTACGCACCGCTGAATTCCTGTGGCAGGAAGGTCATACCGCTCATGCGACCCAACAGGAAGCCGAGGAAGAGGCCCACCGCATGGTCCGTGTCTATCAGCAGTTTGCTGAAGAGTATATGGCCATGCCGGTCCTGGTCGGTCCGAAAACGGAAGGCCAGAAATTCCCCGGAGCGGTATACACCCTATGTATCGAAGCGATGATGCAGGACGGCAAAGCCCTGCAGGCGGGCACCAGCCACTTCCTGGGTCAGAACTTCGCTAAGGCCTTCGATGTCACCTTCACCAATGAGCGTAATCAGCAGGAATACGCCTGGGCTACCAGTTGGGGAGTTAGCACCCGTCTGATTGGCGGGCTGATTATGACCCATTCCGATGATAACGGTCTGGTGGTACCGCCTCGCCTGGCACCATTGCATGTGGTCATCTGCCCGTTGGGACGCAATGACGACGAGCGGCGTCCCTGTCGGGAAGCCGCCGAGCGACTGGCTCGTGCGCTGCGGGAGCGGCCGCGTGACCCGTTTTTCGGTTACGAGCCCCTCAATGTCCACATCGACACCCTGTTTGACAAACAAATCGGCTTTCGCGCGGCCGAGTACGAGGTACGCGGTGTACCGGTTCGGGTCGAAATCGGTCCCAAAGACATAGCCCAAGGCACCTGTGTCCTGGCCCGACGTGACCAACCCGGCAAGGAAGGCAAGCAGTTCGGCGTACCGCTGGAAAATGCCGCGGAACGCATCGATGCCTTGCTCCGCGACATCCAGCGTTCGCTCTTCGAACGCGCACGTCGATATCGCGATAACCGCACGGTCACGGCCCGGAATCTTGATGAATTCCGCGATCTATTCCCGGTTCGCAAAGACGACAACGAAGAACTACCCTGGGATGCCCTCAAGTTTGTTTACGCCCATTGGGACGGCACTCGCGAAACCGAGGAATGGGTCCAGAAAGAGTTCAAAGCAACCATCCGTTGTTTGCCCTTTGACGGCCCTCAGGAGCCGGGAACCTGTATTTTTACGGGCAAGCCTTCGGCGCGCCCCGTCGTCTTTGCCCGCGCCTACTGAACCTTTTCAGCCCAGTGCTCCCAAGCAAGACTGGTCCGTACGCTGCCCAAGTTCCGCTGCTGCTTTGATACTCTGTTAACAACCCATAAGGACCGGCGGTGCACCAGCCGGTGGGGTGCCGGACTCTGTTCACGGCCGTCGGCCAAAGGACCGGAACCGATTGAACGATGGAGACGCGATCATGGCTGACCGTTCCGTGGTGATACCTGGGAGGACTGGACCTGAGCGGGAGGCGACAAATGCCGAGCAGGCCAGTCTAACTGGTTGAGGTGATCCAGTAATGCAGCAGCGGGATCCGGGAACGATTGTTGTAACCGTGGCAACAACGGACCGGGACGGGGGTTATGCCGTAGTTGCTGGACGTATTCCCGCAATAGTTGTCGTGCAGGCGGGGGGCCATACAGCAGGAAATGGGTCCAGGCCCAGGCCTCGCGGTATTCAGGTTTTTCCATTTCATCGACCCGTTCCAAGCGTTCCAAACGGGCCAGATCCGGCTGAACGCCATGGCGACGCAGATGTTCCAGATGCTGCGGGTGGATGCCACGCTGGGACCCGGGCCATTCAAAGCAACTGGCCAGGCCTTCGTCCAGCCACAGGGGGACGTCTTTGAGCGTGCCATGGAGCAGTGCATGGGTCAATTCGTGTCGCAGATCGGTGTGGAGCTGGTCCCCCATCCAGGTAAACACTTTCAGATCCCCGCGTCCTCCGGGCCGGGGCTCCTGTAAAAAGTAGGCCCGACGGATCGGTAAGTGCGGATAATGTGCCTTCATGTAGCGCTCGTACCGCTCTTGCGACTCGAACAGGAAGACCTGAATGATAGTGGTCTGCCCAATAGGCAGTTGCAAGGCTTCGGCCAGTTCATCGGGCAGAGTGTCCAGTTCGCGGAGCAACGTTTCGGCGGGCAACCAGGAGGTATCGTGATAGAAGACGTAACTGCCCCGCCGGGTGGCTTGTTTACCAGGCAGAGTCAGAGGGTATGCAGAAGCTACCTCATGAGCAGTGGAGCGTGCCAGCGGCACTGGGTCGGACGGGGCACGGCTGGAGAGATCCCACCATCCGCTGCAGCCCCCTTGGGATATAACGGCACATGCTAGAGTTATCAACAACGGACGTAGCTGCCGTTGCAGGGTACTTCTGGGGCCACGGTGGGAAGTGCAGCGGCCCACTCCACGCCTACCGAGCCTCCGCCCGCTTCTTGTCCTCCGGTCACCGCACCGCTGCCCTGAAAACATGTTCGGGTTATCCTCAAGCCGGCGGCTGGCTAGGAGTATGGCCTGGGCCCAAACTGCTGTCCAGCCGGATTTATCTCATCTAGAGCAGTGCCGATCCCATGCTTGCAACGAAAAGTATCCGTCCGCCGTAAGTTCGGTGATCAGCACGCTATTCCTATAGGGGGGCACGTGTGTGAACGCTGACGGCAGGAGGGTGTGTCAAGCCATTCTGGCTGCGAATGATCCGTCAGGATGATCACGCCACTTTCCCCGCTAGTCCGGTTGATAACTGTCCGGTGGCCCCGCCTGTGATAGATCGACCAGGAAACTCCTCTTTCTTCACGGTTGCTCTGGGAGCTCGCCGTTTGGACACAGAGCATCTTTATTACCTCGACGGCGTCCATAGTGTTCTATTCCCCTTCCCATCAGGCTGCATTCAGTCATGCAATCGGCTCCATCGCCGCAGTTTCGCCAGGCTCTCCAGGCGTATCCGGATCCACCATTTTTTCCAAGGCCTGCTTTTTTGTCGAACCCACAAGCGTGGAAATACGGCAGCGTAAACAAACAAGAATCGTAGCCGTTGGCTCAGGCGGACCTGCGGATGATGCCAGAAACTGACGTTCAGACGCATCAAATCCTTGATGCGTCGGTATGAGGAAACGTGACTGAAAGAACGGACGCCGACCAGATCGATCAGCAAAGGCAAACCGGCGGACGTAACCAGGATGTTATCTCCCTTCAGATCGCGGTGGGACAGGCCGCGATCATGAAGCAGGCGGAGCAAGCGGGCTAGGGCCTCTAGCTGGACCTGTTCGGGCCCCCTCTGCAACGGCACAGCATCAGCCACGTATTCGGTGACCAGATACCCTTGGCAGGGCAGTCCCCAGCGGTAACGATGCCAGACGGCCAGGGGCCGGGGGGTCGGCAGACCACGGTCGAGTAAGGCGTGTCCATAGCGCCAGGCACGCCAGGCAGGCGACCAGCGTAGCAAATGCTGCAAGGGTTCGTACCAGTGCCGCAATTCAAAACGCTTGATAACGAAGGCACCGGCCACGTCCACCCCTCTACCACCGACGACTAGCACGGCGGAACTGGCACCTTTTTTGAGCAGTTGGACGTTTGGCGACTGGCACACGGCTACCCCAGGAGCTGACGTGCTCTCGACGAGGTTGGCTGAAGATTGTTCGGCCTGATTGATCCAGGCATCGACGTTTTGCATCCAGTACTGGACCAGACTGGATTTCAGGTCGCGTACGGCCAGTCCTCGGCAGGGGCCCGCCACTACCTGTTGACAGTGGCGGCTGGCCCGGATGTAGCGCCGCTGGCGGGCCTGCCACAGCCGTTGATTGGAGCGCAACGTCAGAGCTTCTACCTCCGCAATGCGGTGCCGATGAACGGCTGCGTTGGTTGATTGCCATGACGCCCGACCATGGACATATGCTCGCCAGAAGCGTAAACGGTCGGTTCGGCTGGCCCGAAGCTGAAACCAGCGGTTGAACAGGATCAGATTGGCCCGGCTTTCGGACCAACACAGGGCACGGGTACGAAAACGCACAGCATGCAGATCGACCAGACGAATCTCGGATAGCTGCTCATCATCAGCGGGGGGTACCAGCAGCAGATTACCCGGGTGCAAATCGGGATGAACCACTCCCTGTTCATGCAGACTGGCCAACAGGTGCCCTAGTCGGCGGGCCAGTTGTTGCCGCAAGCGGATCTGTCGTCGCTGAGGCAGACAGGGGAAAGTGTGGAGCAGAAAATCGCGTAGCGGCACGGCCTGAGGCAATTCACGGCTTACAAAGTAACTGGTCCCCGGCCACCAGCGCCGTTCACAGCCCCAGGCCAGTGGTTCGACCGTTGGTATCCCCAACCGGGTCAGTTTCACAGCATTTTCGAATTCGATGCGGGCTTTGGGCAGGCGAAGCAACTCGCGCAGCCAGCCGCGTAACCCGACGACGCGAGACTCTTTCCAGTAGATGACTTCGGAGCCGACTGGAACACGATAGATCCGACGTGCCACATTAGCTTTGAAGGGTAGGCCAGATGGTTCGGGTAACAGGCGAGCTACAACAGAGGCGGGCTCGCCCCCACACACGGTGTAGAACCGCGGGGTCCATTGCCACCAGTGTCGTTGGACCTGCTGCTGGGGGGCGTAACCATACCACCAGGCTTTCCATTTTTGCACCAGATCGCCAAGCATGGAAAGGCGTCCCTACCCGGTCTGACGCCGGGGAGCAACCCAGCGGGCCAACGCTTCCAGCCAGAGTGAACTGGCCATTTCCACGCTGTAGCGTTGTTCCACCTGCAGGCGGCCCGCTTGTCCCAGGCGTCGGCGAAGCTCCGCATCCATGACCAGACGCTGCACCGCAGCCACCCATTCCGGAGCCGACCGGGCCCAGTAACCTGTCTGCCCGGGTTGTACCATTTCCGCCTGCACGCCTACCGGATTAACCACCACTGGCAACCCCGCCGCCTGATACTGCAATACCTTCAGGCCGCATTTGCCCCGGCTCCAATCATCGTCTGGCAGCCAACTGATACCAACGTCGGCCGTGGCCAACTCCTGCGCTTCCGTGGCCGCCGACCAGGGTACAAAATCCACCGGCAAGTGGGCTACTGCCAGCGGCTGGTCGCAGATCAGTTTCAGCCGAATTCCCGGCAGCGCCTGCCCCAGTTGCGTGAGCGTCTCGCGGAAGCGGCACAGTCCCTGCAAGGTGCTACGCGAACCGATCCAGACCAGGCGTTGCTGCTCAACAGGCCGGACATGGTGCTCCGCTAGCGGATAACGGCGGGGATCCACACACGTCGGAATAACCACCACGGGGGTAGCCGGCGCCCAGCGTTGCACAGCGGCTGCCAGAAATGCATTCCCGGCAACAACCAGATCGCAGCGGCGGACCAGATGGCTGAACCGCCGTTGCCGACGGGGATCTGTCAATCCGCCCCGGGCATAGGAATCCCGTAGCCATAATGCATCGTCGAAATCATAAATCAAACGACGGGCATACCGCCGCAAGCGGTCGACCGCCCAACAGGGCAGCAACTTGCGTTGCACGATGACGCCATCGGCTCGGCTCAGGAGAGGATCCCAAAACCAGCGTCGCCACAGCCCGCGTGGCAGACGACGGAAGACCACTGCATGCCCCGCTGCGGCCCAGAGCGGTTGCAGGGCCTTTAAACGATACCGGCAACAAACGTGGTCTTCGTCCTCTACCAACGCTACCAAATGCATGCGTTTTCTATCCTTCCCGCCGCTTCCTTAACAGTTGTCCTTGAACCAGCTTGACACGGTCGTTCGCCAACGGCATTCTGGCCTGATACCACAAATTCCCAGCAACGGAGAAGACCAATCGACACAAAATTAAGCTTTACGGTGGGTAAGCTCCAATGAACACAAGATCACACAGCACCTTGCTATTAGGTGCAATAGTTTGATGGTTTCTTCGAGGGCAACAGCCAACAACATGGGTAAGACGACCACGGAGGTAGGGTATTGCGGCTGATAAGTCCTTACCCCTCAATGATTGACCAGGCAAAGGGAGAAGGGGCATTCCCCGCTTGGAGGATCGCTGCACCGCCTTTGTCCCCGTTGGCTCGTTGATTTCGAGGTTCTTTTTGCGTAAAGTGACGTATAGAGGCGATGAGGAAGCATAGGAAGATGGGGACGGCCCAGCGGCTCGGCGGCAACCGTAGGCAGCAGCGATGGCACCGCCGGGGCGGGTACACCGCGGGAGTCATCTGATTTGGAGCAACGAGTCAGCACCCCCCACGGCCCCGGCGCATCCATCTGAGGCGTGCGGGGCCGTCCTTGTTCCTGGTGCTCCTTCAAGCGATGGCTGCCCTTAGTCTGTCGCCTCGGCTTGATCGGCTTGACCTGCAGGTGAATAGCTTTCCGAGGTTACGTCCATGGCACCGCCAGCGGATCCTAATCGCGTGCTCATTTTCGATACAACGCTGCGTGACGGAGAGCAAAGCCCGGGCTGCAGCATGAATCTGAGCGAAAAGATGGAAATGGCCAAGGCCCTGGCGGAACTGGGTGTGGACATTATCGAAGCCGGTTTTCCGATTGCGTCACCCGGCGATTTCGAAAGTGTCCGGGCCATCGCCCGTGAGGTCCAGGGACCGATCATTTGCGCTCTGGCCCGATGCAATCCCATCGACATCGAGCGGGCAGCCGAGGCCCTGCGAGAATGCCCCCGACCCCGCATCCATGTTTTCCTGGCTACCAGCGCCATTCATCGTGAATTCAAGCTACGCATGACCCCCCAACAAGTGGTCCAGCGGGCCGTCGAGGGGGTACGCCGAGCCCGCGAATTTTGCCAAGACGTTGAATTCTCGCCCGAAGATGCCGCCCGGACTGAACTGGATTTCCTCGCCGAAGTGGTGGAGCGAGCCATCGAAGCGGGAGCCACCACCCTGAACATTCCGGATACCGTCGGCTATGCCGTTCCGGAACATTACGCCGCTATCATTCGCCATTTGCGTCAGACGGTCCGTGGTATTGACCGGTGTGTCATTTCCGTCCACTGCCACAACGACTTGGGCCTGGCGGTTGCTAACAGCCTGGCAGCCCTCCGCGAGGGTGCGCGTCAGGTTGAATGCACCATCAATGGCATCGGTGAACGGGCCGGCAATGCGGCCTTGGAGGAGATCGTCATGGCCTTGCGTACCCGCAGGGACTTCTATGGCCTGACGACTGGTGTCAACACCCGCCTGCTGTATCCCACTAGCCGCAAGTTGGCCCATATCACTGGCATGCACGTCCAGCGGAACAAGGCGATTGTCGGCCAGAATGCCTTTGCCCACGAGGCAGGCATCCATCAGGACGGTCTGCTCAAGGAGCGGAGTACCTACGAGATCATGCGCCCTGAGGACGTCGGCATTCCCCGCACCGAGTTGGTCCTTGGCAAGCACAGCGGCCGGCATGCCCTCAAGCAACGCGTTGCCGATCTTGGCTACCACCTGACTGAGGAACAACTCAACCGCGTCTTCGAAGAATTTAAACGTCTAGCTGACCTGAAAAAGGAAATCTACGATTCCGACATCGAGGCTCTGGCCGAAAACCAGTTGCAGACCGGCACGTCAGCCACCTGGACTCTGGTCGGCTTTACCAGTACGGCCGGCACGGGCTCGCAGACGTCGGCCGCCGTTGCATTGCGGCATAAAGACGGTACCATCCATCGGGAAGCAGCGGTGGGCAACGGCCCTATCGATGCTCTTTTCAAAGCCATCAATCGGATCACGCAGGCCCCCGTCAAGGTGGTCGACTACCGAGTCCGCGCCGTCAGTCAGGACATTGATGCCCAAGGCGAGGCCTACGTAGAAATCGAACACGATGGCAAACGCTCCCGTGCCCGGGCCGTCAGTGTCGACGTCGTCGAAGCCAGTGCACTGGCCTATCTGGAAGTGGTCAATCGTGTCTTGGCTCGCGAACTACGCAATCGCCTTAAGCCAACGGATCACGTCCCCGCCGAAATGGTCCCAGCCACCGAGGAATAGATCCCCCAGCAGGTCTGCTAAGTAACACATAGTTGAATAAGAAAAAACCAAGGGCTATCCCACCCATGGTAAGGATTGAGGCAGCTCAGCCTTTTGGAAGGGCCAAGACAGCCATGCCTCCAGGGCCGGCGGTCTACTCAGTCTTGCACAGCATGCTCGTTCCTTTTTGTTTTGTGAATGTTTAGGCAGGGGAGTTGCCGAAGGAGCAATACTTTCTGAGTAAGACGAGCATTCCGGCTTAGTGAGGTTGTTATCAGGGTGTCACATAAGGTACTTCAGATAGGCAGCACCCCTGTACTGTCGCCGAAGGATTTGGTCGGTACGCCCATCCGTTCAAACAGGGCCAGGTAGAGGTTCATCAGTGGGGTGTCCAGCCGTTTGGGGAAGACCAGATGGCGGCCGCCTCGGATCGTACCACCCCCTTTACCGATCAGGAGGATGGGCAGGTCGTCGTGATTGTGGCGGTTGCCGTCGCTGATGCCGCTACCGTAGACGAGCATCAGGTTATCGAGCAGGCAGCCTTCCCCTTCGCGGATGGCCTTCATCTTCTCGAGCATGTAGGCCAGTTGTTGGATGTGGAAGGTGTTGATCTTGCGGATCTTGGCGTGCTTGGCTGGGTCGCCACCGTGGTGGGACAGGTCATGGTGTCCCTCGGCCACGCCGATGAATTTGTAAGGCCGGTTGCTGCCATCGTTAGCCAGTGGGAAAGTGGCGACACGGGTCAGATCCGCTTGGAAGGCCAAAACAAGCAGGTCCATCATTAGACGGATGTGTTCCTGCAGATCAGCGGGAATGCCGCTGGGTTTGGGCATGCCCGGCTGCGGCGGTGGGGCGGAATTGGCCCGGCGGATCCGTTCGATCCGTTGTTCCACTTCCCGGACACTGGTCAGGTACTCGTCCAGTTTCTGCCGGTCACGGTTCCCGAGCACCTTGTTCAGAGTGCGAACGTCTTCCTGGACGAAGTCCAGAATGCTTTTGTTGTACAGGTCGCGGCGGGCCCGAGCCTCGGCCAGTTCCTTAGGATCGTTGCCGCCAAAGAGGCGTTCAAACACTTGTTTGGGGTCGACCTCTTTGGCATTCGGGGTGGTTTCACTCCGCCAAGAGAGGTTGGAGGAATAGGCACAACTGTATCCGGAGTCGCAATTGCCTGCTTGGGCTCCGCGTTCGATGCCCAGTTCCAGGGATGGGAAGCGTGTTTGCTCACCGATCGCCTGGGCGACGTGCTGGTCGGCGGAAATGCCAGCCCGAATGTCGGCACCGTGCGTTTTACGAGGCTGCCGGCCGGTCAGGAAGGCCGCCATGGCCCGGGCGTGGTCTCCGGGACCATCGCCGTTGGGGCGAGCCTTGTCCAAGGCCAAGCCGGTGATCACGTTTAGGTATTCCTTGAACTGTTCCAGTGGCTGCAAAATGGCGGGCAATTCACGGAGCGGCCCCTCTCCGTAGGGAGGCGTCCAGTCCGCCATGTGGACACCATTAGGAACATACAAAAAGGCCAGGCGGCGGGGTGGCGGCGCGGGACTACGGAGCGGAGCTGCTGGAGCCAATGATTCCAGCCAGGGTAACGCCACCAGCGTCCCTAGACCCTTCAGGGCCGTCCGACGAGTAATTTTGTGCAGCGTCATGACTCACTCGCTCCTTTTCCCTTTGCGTTTCTGGAACGGGTCGGACTTTACAATCGCTATCACCAAGGCGGAAAAACGATCGCCGTTGGCCTTGCTGGCCGCCACGATTTCATCCACCGCACATTTATCATAGTACTCCAATCCGCGTCCTAATGCGTAGGTCAATAATTTTTCCGCAAAGCAGCGGCGGAACTGGTCGGCCTTGGCAAGTAACACCTGTCGCAATTGGGCAGGACCGTTGAACGTCTCACCGCCGGGAAGCACTCCTGAGGCATCGATCGGCTGTTTGTTATCGACTGTCCGCCAAGCGCCGATTGCATCAAAGTTTTCCAGGCCAAAGCCGAGGGGGTCCAGTTTGGCATGACATACGGCACAACTGGGGTTCTGCCGATGCTGTTCCATCTGCTGACGTAGGGTTCCCTTCAACTGGCTGACCGGAGGCAACTCCGGGGCATCCGGAGCCGGCGGGGGTGGGGGCGTACCCAGAATATTCTCCAGGATCCACTTTCCCCGCTTGACCGGACTGGTCCGGGTCGGGTTGGAAGTTACCGTCAGCGTGCTGCCCATGGTAATTACCCCGCCACGACGATTGTCCGGCAGAGTAACCTTGACAAATTCCAGTCCCTGAACATTAGGAATGCCGTAATGGCGAGCCAGCCGCCCATTGACAAACGTGTAATTGGAATCCAGAAATTCCAGAATACTTCGGTCATTTTGCACAATGTGCTCGAAGTACAGCTCGGCCTCGCGGATCATCGCTTGACGCAAAGCTTCGTCCCAAGCGGGGAACAAACCTTTGTCCGGCTGTAACGTCTGCAGGTTCCGTAACTGAAGCCACTGACCGGCAAAGTTTTCCGACAATGCCTTGGCCTTGGGATCGCGTAGCATCCGCCGAACCTGGGCCTCCAGTACTCCGGGCTGGCGCAGTTGCCCTTTTTCAGCCAACTGGAAGAGCTCATCATCGGGCATACTGGACCACAGGAAGTACGACAACCGTGTGGCCAGTTCGAAGTCGTTCAGTTGCCGAACATCATCTGGATTTGGAGGATCCTGTTCGATCCGGAACAGGAAGTGCGGCGAAACCAGTACCGCCTTCATGGGGAGCTTCAGAGCCTGCGGAAAGGTTTCCCCTTGTTGCACTGCCAGATCATACAGGTGCATGAGGCGTTGCACTTCCTCCGGTTGCACAGGGCGGCGAAAGGCCCGGCGAGCAAAGTGGGCCAGCACTTTCTCGGCAGCGGCTCGGGCTTCCTGGGGAGAATTGCCGCTAGGACGCGCTACCAGCAACAATCGAATCGATGGGGGTTCAGGCGGCAGCTTGGCCTGGAATGGCCCTTCAATTTCCAGGAGTTCCAAGCCAAATTCCCGGCTTTTGTTCGCCTGCTTATCGGTAAATGCATTGGTAAAGGCAATGGCAACACGTTTTTCGCCCGCGGGGAGACGCACCCGTGTTTCATACACCCGGGCCTTACCTTGCGGAGCATCTACAGTGTGGCTGCCGACGTCTCGGCCATCCACCCGCACGGCGATTTTGGGAAACTCGCCGCCGACATTACTCCCCCACCCACGGAACCGGATGGCGTATTCCCCCTCGGCGGGGAAATTGAACCGTTCGAGATAGGCAGAGCCCTCACTAGTGAAGACGATCCGCACCGGCTCACGACTTTTGGCGCTACGAGGGATGGTATTGATGTTTTGCGGTCGGTAGCTCTGGCGGGACACCTTGGGCGCTTCGGGCAGGGACAAGGCCGCCGTCAGTACCTTGTCGGCGGCCGCCATGTATTTCTCCAGCAAGATGGGCTGGAAGGACAAAACGTCACCGATGTTGTCAAATCCATACCCGACATCATCGGAAGGAAACTCGTCGGCCGGTTTGAGATCCACACCGCACAGATCACGGATGGTGTTGTTGTATTCGGCCCGGTTAAGCCGCCGTAGTGTTACTCGGCCCGGATCACGAGGACCGTTGCAATCCACTTTCGTCAGGGTATTTTCGATCCATTGGATAAGAAATTCGCGTTCTACCCGGCTAGGTTGGGGCTTACTTTTGGGGGGCATGTCGCCCGAGGCCAACACGTGCTGAACCGCTTGCCAGTTCTTGCGATCCTTACGGGCGTGGCTCTCACTGACATACACGTCCAGCGACAATCCGCCCTTAGCCTTTTCCCCCTGATGGCATTCAAAGCAATACTTCCGCAGCAACGGCATGACCCGCTGCTGGAACGTCTTCTCGTCCTCGCTGGCAGCCGCGGACGTGGCTAGAGCTGTCCGGTCGGTCGATGGAGCAGCGGCTGAGTCACGACCTGCTGGTTGGTCGGAGGCAGGCGATTGCGCCTGTACCTGTAATCCTAGGCGGAGCTGGCCGCTTAACCAGACCAGCCCTCCGAGAACGATCAGGACTGCCCCTATCTTTACCCAGCGTCCCTTCATGCGTGCTTTGGCCTCCACTTCCGGTCGTCGCACACCGCTGCTGAGTTTCAGCCGGCAGTGGTTCGGCGGCTCTATCGCTTGCACAATTCAGAGCAAGGTCGCTTGTTAACAACTGCTAGCAATCGTTTCTTGTCACGCACTTTAGAGTGTTTTGGTCAAATGCGTTACCTCATGGCGGGGGGCAGCGATTTTCTTCGAGGCGTGTGCCGGTCACGATCCTTAGAACACAGACTCATGTCGGGAAGCGGAACATGAGCCGGTACGTGTTTTCAAACCCGATGTCACCCTTATGCTTATCTCTATCCCTTTGAATATTACCGACTGCCCTGGCCCTCTGCAAGCAGGATCATCCGGAACTTCCGGAACAGGGCAGTTTTTTAATAGGTTTTTCAGGAATACACGAAGATTTGGATAATGAAAAAACAACCCTGCCTATTCTGTGTGTTTAATCTTATTAAGCGCGTCCGCGAAAACAGGAAGGGATCGCTCCAGTAGGAAAGGTTGGGCAGAGCAAAAACAGACTAGCCAAGTGTCTCCTCAAGCCCTGAAATCAGCTTTTCAATGTACTACCTACCCCAACTTTTTTAGCGTGCATGAAACCTTTTTGCGTTCTCCCGAACCAGTTAACACCCCGCGATGCTGACTGCTGGCAAGGTGGTCTGACCATTGCTGCCCGTCAACAACGCAATCATCACTACTTGGTTACTCTGATGCGGCGTCTTGCTAAAAAGGAGATGAGAGAATTCAGGTGTGGGGGTCGTAGAATCGCATTTCCACGATGAAGGAAGGATTCGGCATAGCTTCCGAGGCAGGCGAAAGCGTGGTCGCTAACGCGGGCGGGGGGTGTGAGGCACGTATTTGCAAGCGGTTCCGCGGTTGCAGCCGAGAGGTTACCTCTGCGGACCAACAGCCATCGGCCTGAGCAAAGCCAAGCGGCTGACCATTGAGATATACTGCCGCGTCGGGGGGAAGCTGGGCAGCAACCAGCCATACGCGTTCGTTGCTGGGCCAGTGGGCCGGCCGACCAAAGCTCCGCTCCCACCATAGCCCCTCGGCGGTCTGGATCAGGTGCCAGAAGCCTTTGAGAGAGATGCGATGGCGGGGTTCATCGTCCGGCAGCAACGACATACGAGCAGATCCCCAGTCAGAAAGTTAATTCCCTGCATGAATCACCACCGTTCGTTGGGCATGATGTCGACGTTGCGTTTCTCACACGGGTTGGGCGTGACCGGGTCAAGCGGATTGTAGACGTTCATTCCATTCGTCAATGAGTCGGTTGATACCTTTGTAGGCAAAATCCAGGTTAGCCAGTTCGTGGCCAAGGTCCAGGGCACGCTGGAGGTCACCGGCGGCGGCACTCCCTCGTGCCAGTTGGTAGAGAATTTCTTTACGGGCCTCTTCTTCGTGGGGAGGCAGGATTTGCAAGGCCTCTTCATAGTTGCGTTGGGCCAGACGCCAGTTATTCCGTTGACGGAAGGCATGGCCGAGCAACAGGGCAGCTTTCCAGCGGATTTTTTCGTCCCGGCGGGCCTGCTGAAGTTCGATGATGGCGGCCTCTACTTGCCCGGCCTGTAACAAGCGTTCGCCTAATTCCAGGCGGTGGGAAACTTGTTCGGGATAACGTTCGGCTTTCAGGCGGAGCAGTTCGATTTCTCGTCGGTTCAGTTCGGCACGCAATTGGTCTCGCAATTGTTCCAGCTCGGTGACAGAAAGTTGTTCGCCGCTGTCGGGTGGGTAACGCGGATCGGCGTTGGTGGCCGATGCGGCCGATGACCGGTGCTGCAGTGCCCGTTGCAGGCGGCTTTCGGCCAGGTCAAGGTTGCGACGGAGGGGTTCCAGTTCCAATTCCAGTAGTTCCAGACGCAAGGCAAAGGCCTGGCCCGTGGGGCCCAGTCCCTGCTCCAGTACGGCTTTGGCCCGCTCCCACTGCTGGTGCTGCTTGTAAAGCTGAGCGAGCTGGAGATACAAGGCGGGTTCAGTGGGATCGGCTTCGATGCGTTTGAGTAGGGCTTCAATTTCACGGCTGAGGCGGTCCTGTTTTTCCTGGGCGCGGGCTTCAATCCGACTAAGCACAGGGGATTCCTTGCTGCCACCGGCAACTTGTTCGTACTGGCCCCGCTGGATCGTGTCCCGGGCAGCTAGATCTTTGGCTTTGTGCGCAGCCTCCACATCAGTCGGATGCACCTCCTTGACCAGTTGCCACAAGACGATAGCCTTCTGGAAGTCGCCGCGCTTTTCGAAGAGGCGAGCCAGCGTCCGATTCAGGGTAGCATCTTTGGGGTATTTCTGCCGTGCCTGATCGAGGGTAAACACCGCCAGGTCGCTCAGGCCAAGGGCATCGAAGGCTTCTGCCATGTCCAGTTGGGTGCCCAGATCCCAGGGGTTACGGCACAGGACTTGTTCACCATATTCAAGCACTTTGAGGTAATCGCGAGCTCGTTTGGCCGCCTTGACGCGTGCTTTCCAGCGGGGGGTGGTCAGGAACGCAAAGCGGCTTCCCCGCAGATTATTGCCATACTTCTCTTTCTGGGCTTTCCGCAACGTCTGGCGATAAAGGAAATTACCCGGATCCAGGCGGCAGCAGGTCAAGAGCAATTCGATCGCGTAGTCGGTATGACCACTGGTCAAGGCGTCCTGGGCCCGTTGGAAGCTTTCCTGGGCAATGCGACGCTGCTCGGCTGTTAAGATAGGTAAGCGTGCAGGGGTAGGGGAATTAGGCGGCATACGGAGCACTCTCCTGCCCCTATGGGCTAGTCCGCGGTGCTATCTATTCCGCTATGTCCACATCATGGCTGATGCTTACAGACGGACTTATCCAAGCCACGGCAGCATATTATGATACCAAAAGTCAGCGAACGAACGCAGCAGCAGTTGTCCAGCATTCGTAAGAGGCTGTTATTCAGGGGATGATCTGGGGTTTTGTCAAATGGCTCATGTCTGGCGTGTGGATCCGTTGCAACCGGATCCACGGTGGCTGGAGGCGGCCGCGCAATTACTACGCCAAGGCAAGCTGGTGGTCTTCCCCACTGAGACGGTTTATGGACTCGGGGCCAATGCCTGGGATGAAACCGCTGTGCAGCGTATTTTTGCAGTCAAAGGGCGACCCGCGACCAATCCGCTGATTGTCCACATCGCCAGCCGCGAGCAAGTGACCGAGGTAGTGGTCGATTGGCCTGCCGTGGCGGCTCGTTTGGCACAACGCTTCTGGCCCGGCCCTTTGACGCTGGTTCTACCCAAGCATGCCCGGATTCCCCCGGTAGTCACAGCGGGCGGACCCACAGTTGCTGTGCGTTGTCCAGCCCATCCGGTGGCCCAGGCACTCCTGCAGCAGGCGGGTGTGCCAGTAGCCGCTCCTAGTGCCAACCGTAGTACGGAAATTTCGCCCACGCGGGCCGAGCATGTCTTGCCCAGTTTGGGCCAGCTAGTCGACGCTATCATCGACGCGGGGCCCTGCCCTGGCGGAGTGGAATCTACTGTGGTGGACCTCACCGTCGATCCCCCCCGGCTGCTCCGCCCCGGCTTGATCACCGTGCCCATGCTGGAAGAAGTTATTGGGCCAATCGGCATCCAAACATCGGTCCCTGCTTTGTCGACGCCCGCACGCTCACCGGGGCTATTGCCTCGCCATTATGCCCCCCGTACGCCCTTGCGGCTGGTTTCCTTGGAGCAACTTGCCGCCGAACAGCAACGTCTGACCGCTGAGGGGTACCGTTGTGGCATCCTCCAACTCCCTGACGACCCCCAGCGGGCGGCCGCACTGCTTTACGCCCAGCTCCATCAGCTCGATGCCGCCGGCTACGACTTGCTGCTGGCCCCCTGGCCACCCGACACTTGGGACTGGCACGCCATCCGCGATCGCCTCCGTCGCGCCGCCCACGACTAACCCCGCGCAAGCCGGAGGAGCATCCCCGCACTTCTTCCTTCAATCCCGACCAGTTTTGCGACAAGTTCCGTCCAAAAACCGCACCGGAAAGCCCATTTTTTTCAACCGGCTTTAGTGCCGAATTCTTGCGACAGACTAGTATACCGGCTTAGCCAACGCCTAAACCTAATGCCAAACTCGATTATCCCCCCAACAAGGATTTTCCTTTCTGAAGGATAGGGTCGGAGTCTTTGCTTGGATCAAGAGGTTCTACAGCATGCCTGCTAGTTTGCCAGTAGCAATAATTAACTATAACTAGTTGCTAGCTTCTTGGTGGTTGCGTTGTCGACGCTGTCTGAACCAAAACCCTAGGCCGAGAAAGGCGATGATAGCCAGAACGCCCGTCGGCTCAGGCACGGGTACCATTGTTAATACCAGAGCCGAACCACCATTAATCCCGTTGCTGACAATCCGCAATTGATAATCGTAACTGGAAACATACAAAGCAGGACGGATTTCATAGCGGGCTGGGTCGA
>JANWVV010000031.1 GCA_025055795.1 Gemmataceae bacterium | reverse complement strand
CAGTGGCACGTTGAGCATGCCGATAACAAACAGCAGCAACGCACCGCTCCACGCCAGCCAGCCGGAACGTAGCAAAACAGAAACTTGGACTGTTGCTGCACTTTCAGCAGAATGTTTCGGTGTTTCGAGTTGCATCCGCTTAACCTCGAGAGTGATCCAAGGGCATCACACCGGAAATGATAGCACAGCCTCCCTCTCCGGGTGCTGGTCACATTACCCGAAACCATGTAAATCCCAGCCGTTACCGTAACCAAGGTGCCTGCAGTGCCCGTGAATCAACAACTGGCTTCATCGAAGCCGTTTTTGCGTTGACTTTTTGTAAACAAAAGTATATATAGTGATAAAGAGTGTAAGTATCTGTGGCAGGAACTAACAGGCACAAACGCAGTGGAACGGGACAGCGGACAGCCAGGGAGGGCGTACGTTGTTGGTAGCCGCTGGGCCGGGTAAGCTTCGCCGGGGGTGATCAAGGGGGAAGGAACGGCCGTTTGCGGGCGGCAAGCTGGCAACCACTCTTGGGAAACAAATGCTGGCTTGATAACGGACGAATCGGGGACTAATGCACTGGTGGAAGGGGGAATCAGGGGAACAGGCCGCGCTTGGCTTTTTCGTTGGCTACTTTCATGACGCCGAGGCTTAAAGCGGCCAGCCGGTTGCTGACGTTGCGGCGTTTGGCCTCCAGGCGGACACGATGGAAGGCGGCCCGCATGACCTTTTTCAGTTGGGCCAGGACTTGTTCTTCGCCCCACATGAATTGTTGCAGGTCCTGGACCCATTCGAAGTAGGAGACAGTCACACCGCCGGCGTTGCACAAGATGTCGGGGATGACATAGATGTCGGAGTGGGCCAGGATAGCATCGGCTTCGGGGGTGGTGGGCCCGTTGGCTCCTTCGGCCAGGATGCGGCAGCGGAGCTGTCCGGCGTTGGCTTCGGTAATAACGCGTTCCACGGCAGCGGGGACCAGCACGGTGCAAGGAGTGGTCAGTAGCTCGGCGGGGTCCATGGCCTCGGCTTCTGGGAAGCCCTGCACGGTGCGTAGGACGTTGCCAGGACTGTTGACGTACTGGAGCAGGGCGGGAATGTCCAGGCCGCGAGGATGGCGGATGGCCCCATAGCGGTCGCCAACGGCGACCACTTTGATACCCAGGCGGAACAGTTCCTCGCAGGCGACCGAGCCGACGTTGCCAAACCCTTGCACCACAGCGGTGGCCGACTCAGGCGCAATACCCAGCTCGTCCAGGGCCTCGCGGATGCAGAAGACGACGCCTCGCCCAGTGGCCTCGCGTCGGCCGACGCAGCCGCCGAGTTCCACCGGTTTGCCCGTGACGATCTCCGGACAGGCATAGCCGACTTTCATCGAGTAGGTATCGTAGATCCAGGCCATGGTCTGTTCATCGGTACCCAGGTCGGGGGCCATTACGTCGACGCGTGGTCCGATGATGCTGAGCACCTCCTCGGTGAAGCGACGGGTGAGCCGCTCTTTTTCGCCCATGCTCAAGGTGGCGGGATCGCAGGCGATCCCCCCCTTGGCCCCACCGTAAGGCAGATTCATCAGCCCACACTTCCAGCTCATCCACATGGCCAGGGCCGCCACTTCGCCCAGATCGACCGTGGGGGCATAACGCAACCCCCCCTTGCTGGGACCACTGGTCAGCGAATGCTGCACGCGGTAGCCGATGAACACCCGGGTCTCGCCCGTGTCCATGCGGATGGGAATCGACACCACCATCGACCGCTTGGGAACCTTGAGCCGTTGGGCGATACCGGGATCGATGTTGGTCACTTCGGCCACCAGTTCCAGTTGCCGACAGGCCATCTGGTAGGTCGGCGAGGTATGGAACAAGGTGGCCGCAGAGCTTTCCTGCTGGGGCATGACGATACTGGACATGAGTGCCTCCAGAAACGGGGAGAGGGAACGCTGGAGACGCCTTCCGGGCTTGGGCAGTTCCACCCATGGCTACGCCTTACGGGTGGAGACTGGGGAACCGCCGGAAAGTGCGACACAGCCGCCGCAGTACAGGGGTTGCCGGTCCGTGCCCGGCCGGCCTGTGCCCCTGCGGTTTAACATAATTAGCCAGCGCCTTGCTGCCTATAATGCCTGACGATGCCCCAGACAATAGACGACTGTCGGCCCGGGACCGTCCCGCTGCTCATTTTCGGTTGCGGCTACGTCGGCCTGCGGGTGGCGCAGGCCTGGCAGGGCTATGGCTGGCCCGTTTACGCCTTGACAAGGTCGCGTGCCGCCGTTCTGGCCGCGCAGGGAATCGTGCCCTTGGTCGGTGATGTACTGCAAGCCGAAAGTCTGCCCCCGTTGCCCCCCGACGTGGCCGTGCTGTACGCCATCGGTTACGACCGCACCCACCCGGCCAGCATGCACGCCGTGTATGTGGACGGCCTGGCCCACGTTCTGGACCGTCTAGCATCGCCTTGCCGCTTCGTCTACGTTTCCAGCACGAGCGTATACGGCCAGACGGACGGCAGTTGGGTCGACGAGGACAGCCCAACCGAACCACTGGAAGAAAGCGGCCGGATTGTACGGGCGGCCGAGCAACTATTGCAGCAGCGGCTGCCGCAGGCCGTCATCGTGCGTAGCGGTGGCATCTATGGACCGCAGCGACTGCTCCGTCGCCGCCAACAACTGTTGGCCGGTGAACCGCTAACGGGCGACCCGGAACGCTGGCTCAACCTGGTCCACGTCGACGATCTGGTCGCCGCCCTGCTGCTTGTTCTGGATCAATCGCCGCCCGGTCAGATCTACAACGCCGTGGACGATCAGCCGGTCAGCCGTCGCCAGTTTTACACCTTGCTGGCCCAGTTGTATGGTGGTCCCGCACCCCACTTTGCAACTTCTTCGGCCGAGTCACTCGCGCCCCACCGCCGGGTGGCCAACCGTCGCCTCAAACAACTGGGCTGGCGGCCGCGTTATCCAACGATTTACACCGGACTACCCGCGGCCGTTGCCGCTAGTGAGACGCCGCCGTGAACCTTCAGGACCATAGAACAATCACCCATGCCTCCTGGCCGTTGCGTGAGGATTTGCCTATGTCCATCCGTTTGCCCAAGGGCCTGGTCCGTCGGGCTGATTGCTTTGGAAGGGTCCGGTTTCCCCTCGAAACGTGCATGCCACTCTTGATCCGCTTGGGCTGTCTGGGGGCTCTGGTGGCTACGCTGGCCGCCGCGACAGGTGGAAACGCGTCTGCCGGTGCGGATGCCTCCCCGTCAGCAACGTTATCGGTCCCCGGCCTCAGCCGGGACCTGGCCCAGCAAGGCTGGTTGCTCCTGTTCGATGGCCAGACAACGTTCGGCTGGCACGTGGACGGCCAGACGGCCATCCGTGACGGCATCTGGACGCTCGCCCCGAAGGCATCGGCCGCGACGACTAGTCGCTTCGGCAATCATTGGGACCTGGTTCTGGAGGTGGAAGGGCCCCTGCGGATGTATCTCCCCTCCGGGCTGATCCTGGAACATCAGCGGGCGGCTCGAGATCGTCTGGAAGTTCGCTGCCGTGGCAAGGACACGCACTATGAAGGGGCGTCATTCACGCCGGTGAGGGCTGAACAACTACCCGCGGCGGCGGAGCGGGGCCATATCGTTGTCGCAGCGGTGGGTCCGGAGCCGGCCCGAATCCAGCATCTCCGCTTGCTCCCCTGCCAGCTCCAGCCGCTATTCAATGGCCGCAATCTGGAGGGCTGGACGGTCAACACCGCCGATGCCAGGCGTCAGCAGGCACGTTTTTCCGTCACGGCAGCCGGCGAACTTCTGGTAGAAAATGGTCCGGGCGACCTGGTCAGTACCCGGACCGCCGACAACTTCCTGCTTCAATTCCAGTGCCGCACACTGGGCCGCCATCTGAACGGCGGCGTGTTTTTCCGTTGCATACCCGGCCAGTATCAGAACGGTTACGAAGTGCAGATCCACAACGGGTACAAAGACAAGGACCGCAGCCAGCCGCTGGACTATGGCACGGGGGCTATCTACCGGCGGGTGGCCGCTCGCCGAGTCGTCAGCAACGATGACGAATGGTTTACCGTTACCTTGATTGCCGATGGCCGGCATCTGGCCACCTGGGTGGATGGCTTTCCTGTAGTCGATTGGCACGATCCACGGCCGCCGCACGACAATCCCCGTCAGGGTTTCCGTGCTGCTGCCGGTCCGTTTTCCATCCAGGCCCACGATCCGACCACCCGCCTGCTGTTCCGCCGCATCGCCTACGCGCCGTTGGATCCTCCACTGCGGCAGCATCCTTGAAACGCCTTGCTACTCCCGCTGATCCGTTGCGTACAGACTGGCTGATTGTCCTCTCAGAGTCGGCAGCGTACCATCGGGTCAGGTCTGCCATGCGGCTTTGCCGGCAAGCACCGTGCCACAGACGCTGACCCGCCAGGCGTTGCTGAGACTTCAGACGGAATTGGGCTGCTATTGATAGTTAAACAGCGACCAGACGTGATTTCTGGGACCTGGCTGGTCCAGGTTGAGGTGGCCAGAGAAGGGGAAGTGGGCCCGTCCGGTAGCAGGCTGTGGCACGACTGTGCCGATGGTGGTGAGCGGGTAGTTGTGTTAGAGTGAAGGCATGAAGCGATTGACAGCAAACTGGCCCGCGTTGCCTTCGGCGAGCAGTGCCGGGGGTGAAGCGTTGCAGTTGCAATGGGCCGACTATTTGGAGGAGCGGGGCGAAGGGGAGTGGGCCGAGTTGATCCGGCTCCAGTTGGCCCTGAACCGTTTGGGGGCCATGGCGGCTAGCGTTCGGCCGGAGTGGCTGGAACGGGAAGCGGAACTGCGAGCGTTGCTGGCCCAGCGTTGGCAGGCGGAGCTGGGCGAACTGCTGGTTGGACCGCTGCAGTTTCGCGGAGGTATTCCTGATACCGTTGCGGTGGCCGCCCCGGTTTTTATCGACCGAGCGGCCGAGCTGTTTGCCCGCTTGCCCCTGCGTCGGGTACGTCTGTTGGACGTGGCCGGTTGCTGGAACAAATTATGGCAGTGCCCCTGGCTGGCGCGCCTGCAGGAACTGGACCTGTGTGCCACCGACCTGGCCCAGCTGGATCTGACACCGCTGTGGCGTTCACCCCACCTGCGAGCGTTACGCGGCCTTGATCTGAGCTTTAACCAGTTGACAAATGATTTGTTGCGACCGCTGCAGCGGCACTGTCCGTTTCCCCAACTCCGCCGGCTAGCGTTGAACGACAACCGCTTGACAGGCCAGGTCTTTGAACTGTTAGGTAGCTCCGCCTGCGTTAGCACGCTGGAAGAAGTGGACTTATCCCACAACGAGATAACGGCCGAAGGTCTGGCCGAGGTGGCGGTGCACCCCTGGCCGCGTCTGCACCTGTTACGCTTAAGCGGCAATCCCTTGGGGGACGCTGGAGTGGCTTTACTGGCCACTTCCCCATTACTGGCGCAGATGGTGGGGCAGCATGGCCGGCTGGAATTACGGGGCCATGCGCAGGTCCGCATCAGTGCAGCAGGGGCTACGGCACTAGCCCACTCACCGGTCGCTGCCGCAGTCACCCTGCTGGATCTGAGCGATCAGGACTTGGGGGATAGCGGTCTGGTCGCTCTGCTGCCGGAGGGAAGCTGGCCGCGTCTGCGACATCTGCACCTGGCCCGTAACCGCATCACCGATCGAGGTATCCGGCGCTTACGCCGCCGCTGGACCCACTGGCTGGCGCAGTTGCACACCCTGGATGTGAGCGGCAATCAACTGACGGCCTTCGGCCTGGCCCTGTTGCAGGCGGCTCGGCCCCCCGAAAGCGAGCTCGCCCTCGATACAAGTGGAAACCTGCAGAATCTTCCAACAGATGCCTCCCCACAACCCTCCGCAGGTCAGATTTCCTGTTGCTCGGCTGTTCCCAGCGACGTGAAGGCTCTCATGCAACGGATTGCCCACCCCCGCCGCAACAGAAGCTGACATGCCAACCGTCTGCTCATGCAACTCAGGGGGTCAGTCCGCTCTGTCCATACGGCCTGACCCGACCCTACAACGATGGCAGTCGCCAGTTGCATCCAGCCGGTGACTGACGATGTTGCCGTCTTACCGGTCCAGACAGGCCAGGAGCCGGGAGAAACCAGAGGTGAACCGACTGCCCTTGTGGACGTTGGTGGTGTTGGTGGGAGCGGTGCCATGGGGACCGGCCCAGGAATTGCCCCCCAGCGGCGGACGCCTGGAAGACGTCATTTACCATCGCAAATATGGCTGTGCGCTGACCATGGACGTATTCGCACCGCCTAAAGACCAGGCCAACGGCTGCGGTGTCATCATTTGTGTGTCGGGAGGTTGGGTTTCAGACAAACGCATGATCAATCCGGCCTGGACCCGGCCATTTGTGGAGCGCGGCTACGTGGTGTTTGCCGTTGTGCACGGCAGCCAGCCTAAGTTTACCATACCCGAGGCGGTAGAAGACATGCACGTGGCCGTCCGGTTTATCAAGCAGCATGCGGGTCGTTGGGGCGTCCAGCCCGACAGGCTAGGAGTGGTCGGCGGCTCGGCCGGCGGACATCTGTCGTTGATGCTAGGCAATGCTTTCCAACCGGCAGAACCGCAGGCCAGCGAGCCACTGCGGCGGCATTCCTCCCGTGTGGCCGCCGTGGCCTGCTTCTTCCCACCTACGGATTTCCTCAACTGGAGCCGGGAAGGCGAAGTACAGCTTGGGGAGGGGGCCTTGCGGGCCTTCCGGCCACCGTTTGACTTCACCACCCGCGATCCGAAAACCAACAAACTGGTGGTCATTGAAGACCCGCAACAACGCCAGGCCATTGGTAAAACCATCTCCCCCTACTACTACGTCAGCAAGGATTCGGCCCCGGCCCTGATCATCCATGGGGATGCCGACACGCTGGTCCCCTTGTATCAGTCCGAGCGGATCGCTGCCCGTTACAAAGAGGTCGGAGTGCCCTGCCAGTTGATCGTTCGCCGCGGTGCTGGCCATGGCTGGAAAGACATCGACAAGGATCTACGACTATTCGCCGACTGGTTCGACAAACACCTGCAGGGCCGGTAAAAACAACACCTCATCTCTCGCTTATCGTTACTCCGTCGCGTGGTTCATCTAGACAAAACGCAGGAAAGACACTAGCAATCCAGCTTATTATCAATGATTTGGCATCCCTTGCGTATTTATTTGTGCATCATGTCTACCTTTTTATTCTCTCCAAAGCATTGTGACGGATGAGAATTATGGTTCGTATCTTTAATTTAATCCTAGCTTACACCGCCGTTGTAGCGTCTTGCAGCGCAAAGGTTCGGAATCGCTTTTGCTTTTTGCAGCAACTTGGCAATCTGCAGGTTCTTCGCCCGCTGGACCGAAATTTTCTCGTTAGCACGGACATGCTCCCTCACCAGTTTGTTTGAATTGTTCTTCTCTCTGGAGGGAGTGCACAGCAGGGATAATAAGTGACGTTAAACATTAAAACAAATAAAAAGATAAGAAATATTGATAGATCTACAGTTATGTTTTAGTGCCCCAATGACCCCGACCAATCGGTCCACTTGGCTGCATCATCTGAAACCACCAGCATGTGGCTCTGCTCAGAAACTGGCCAGTAACGGCTAAGTCGGTGACCGACCGGATGGGAGCCGCACCTGCGATTCGGCCTGTAGCAACCTCTTCAGCGGAGCTTGTCGCAATAACGACGCATGCTCCATGAAGCTAACCGGGCAAGACATACAGCTCGCCTGGGGCGCTTGCTGGCGTCGACCGAGGACATAATCGACAGCCGCTCAATGCGGGTCAGAAACGATACCCCCCTGTTGCTGTCTAACCTGAACCTGGATGTTGAACTGTCCGTGGGCGGGGTGGAGTGCTGTCCCCCCTTGTGCGAGCATTTGCTTGAGTCATGGGGGCCCGCTAACGGCAGCCACGACACGCTGTGCTCCCCTTGAGTTTCGGGAGTATTTCCTTCAGGCATACAAGTCCGCAAAGCGATGCGAACAGAAAAAAATGATTCCGGATAGCTGACCAGGAGGTTACAATTATACTTCCTGCCAGCGAGGAACATCGGAGCCCTACGCTTTTTTGCGTCACGCTTTTCCTGGGGAGCATATGGGGAGCAATCGTCATGGGGACACGGCGTCAATTTCTCCGGACGGTGGGGAAGAGTGCAGCGATTGGGGCGGTTGCTGGACCATGGGTCTGGTCGCCGCGGACGGCTTGGGCGGCCAACGACCGGATTGCCGTGGGGATTATCGGCGTAGGAACCATGGGACGCGGTCATCTCGGGGCCATGTTAGGACGCAGCGATGTGCAGGTAGTGGCCGTGTGTGACGTGGTGCAGGAACGGCTGGACCACGCCCGCCAGCGGGCGGAAAGCCACTACGCCAGCCGAACCAAATCGGGCCTGTTCAAGGGGGTCGGGGCGTACCGCGATTTCCGCGAGCTGTTGCAGCATCCGGGGCTGGATGCGGTCATCATTGCTACGCCGGATCACTGGCATGCCCAGCCGTGCATCCTGGCTGCGCGAGCCCGCAAGCACATTTATTGCGAAAAACCTCTGACCCACAACGTGGCCGAAGGTCGGCAGATTGTGGAGGAAGTGCGGCGGGCTGGTGTGATTTTCCAAACGGGTAGCCAGCAACGCAGCGAGTTCGACAACCGCTTCCGCGCTGCGGTGGAGATGATCTGGAACGGCTGGATCGGCACCGTCAAGACGATTCGCATCGGTGTTGGGGGTCCGCCCCGTCCCTGCGATCTGCCTGCCCAAGAGACGCCCCCTGGCACGGACTGGGATTTCTGGCTCGGCCCGGCCCCGGAACGCCCTTACCATTCCGATCTGTGTCCCAAGGGGGTCCACCATCACTTCCCGGCCTGGCGGAACTATCAGGAATACGCTGGTGGCGGTCTGGCCGACATGGGGGCTCATCACTTCGACATTGCTCAATGGGCCCTGAAAAAGGACGATACCGGCCCCGTCGACGTCATTCCTCCTGACAATCCCAAGCGCGGGGCCGGCCTGCGCCTGGTGTACGCCGATGGCACGCTCATGATCCACAACGAGTTCGAGGGGAACGTCCGGGCCGATTGCGTCTTCGAAGGCACCGATGGCATCCTGCTGGTGGGACGCGGACAACTGGAAGTACGCTTCCGTCATGGTCACAAAGCCCGCTTCCCGGACCAGCCGCAACGCGTCTATCCCTCGCACAATCATCATGGCAACTGGCTGGAGTGCATCCGCAGCGGCCGCCCTTGTATCTGCCCAGCCGAGGTGGGGCACCGCACCGCTACTGTTTGCCACCTGGCCAACATCGGTTACCGCCTGGGCCGCAAACTACGCTGGGACCCGGTTCAAGAACAATTCCGCGATGACCCCGCCGCTAACAAGGAGCTGTCCCGCGAACCTCGGCCCAAGTGGAAACTGGTCTGAGCTCGTCTTTGTTTGAAGGAAGGAGTTGTTCACTCCGCCACATCAGGAAAGGCATTTTCTGAAAAGATTAGCGCCCGGCAAATTGTCGTAGTTCTGGAGGCAGAACAGCAATACGGGCAACAACTACTGCACACGATGATGGGCGTTTTTCCGGGGATTTGGTAGCCATCGACCCGATCAGTCCAGCAGCGTTCGGGGTGAGGATGTTTGCTGGCTCCAGCGCTCCAGGAGTCGACGTTGCGGTGAGCTGAGCGGATACAGGCTCCGTTGTTCGGGGGTGATCCAGGTAGCCGTGGTGTAGAAAGACGAAGCGAACGTGCCCCGGCAATAGCGTGCAGTCCAGGCATGCAGCGTGATTCGGAAGCGAGTTACGCTATGGCGCACGGTGGCGACAGGTTGCTCGGGTTCGACTTCCAGCCCTGTCCAGTTGCGGACCCATTGGCGGATGGCCTCGGCTGTTGAAGCGACAGGGGAAGGAACGGCCGGGGTAACGTCATTTGCTAAGGACGGTTGGGCTGTTGCGGAACAATTCAGTTCGGCATGAGGGACTTCCCATAGCGAGGGCCAGCGAGAAGCGGTGGCGGGGCGTTGACACAGCAACAGCCGGGGGCCATCCAGGATCAACACGGCCAATTCCTGGACCGGGGTGATGGCTGGCCGCGCAGGCGGTGGCGGTATGCCTGCGACACAGTCCTGGGCGTACGCCCGGCACCAGCGACGCCAGGGGCAATCCCAACAACGGGGGTGGCGTGGTGTACAGACCAGGGAACCTAGTTCCATTAACGCCTGATTGAATTCGCCTACCTGGCTGGAGGGTAGTAGGGCCTCAGCTGCTTGCCAAACCCAGCGGTGACCGGCACCGCGTCGCGGGTCGCCGCGATACCCATACAGCCGGCTCAACACCCGGAGGCTATTAGCTTCGACAATGGGCAGGCGTCGGTCGAAGGCCTGGGACAACACAGCAGCACAGACGTATCGGCCCACACCGGGCAAAGACCGCCACAGGGCCGGATCGTCGGGTAGCTGTCCACCGTGCTGGTGGACCAACAGGCGGGCAGCCGCGTGCAGATCTCGGGCCCGGCGATAGTACCCCAGCCCTTGCCACAAGCGGAGCACCTCTTGTTCGTCGGCCTGGGCCAAGGCGTCCAGAGTTGGGAAGGCGGCCAGGAACCGCTCAAAGTAGGGAACGACAACGGGCGCCGTCGTCTGCTGCAGCATAACTTCGCTGACCCAGATGCGATACGGATCGCGGTTCTGCCGCCAGGGGAACGGCCGACGATGCGTACCGTACCACTCGAGCAGCCGACGCTGTAAAGCTGCGCGGGTGGCTGTGGACCAGGGGAGCGGGTCCTCAGCTCCCTCGGACGCTGCCGCTAACTTGCTTGACACCGTTATCCCTCTTCCGCCTGGTTATATGCGGTCCTTTAATGTAGTTTAGTTAGGGAAACGACGCCGTTCCCGGTGCCGTTGGTCGTTCTATCGTTTCTCAGTGTAGCATTTCGTGGCGAAGCGGAGCAGCCACCCTCCCTGTAATCCCCCTACCATCACCTCCCACAATTTCAGCTACTACCGGCCATACGGTGCATACACCATCAGGACATGGGTGCAATGGCTTGAAGCGAGCAAGGTTATGGGGGGAATATTCGGAATGAGACGGCACTACAGTGGCAATGCGATGGGTAACAAAACCGTGTCGGCGTTATATCGACAACGCTGCGGAAAGGGTCAGTTAATTCACAACCGCCTGTCGGGTGAGGGGTTGGGCTATCAGCGGGGGCGGCGCATGATCCGGCGGAGCGCCTCGTTGGCGGCGTTACTCATTTCCTCGCGGGTGGGCATCTTTTTCTCGGGCTTTTTGCCGCTATCCCCTTCCGCTTTCGTTTCTTCGCTGCTGACGGTTTTCAAAGCGGGGACATCGGCGACGGTGCTACCTTCGGGCACCTCTTCGCTTTCCAGAGACAAGAGGATGGCCGCGATACGGTCCTGGTCGCTGATTTCCTGCGCCCGCGTAGGAGTGGGGGGGACGAAAGGCTTGTGTTCCTTGGAGCCCCCCGGCTGCTTGACGAGAGTGCCCGGTTGAGGAGTCAGATCGCGAGGGGGCGCTGCGGCCGCGACGGTAGCCGCCTGAACCGCAGCCAAGGCCGCGGCGGTCTCGGGAGTCGCTTCTGGTAACGGCGTGGCATCCGGTTGTGCCGGCGGCACCGTAATCCGCATCTGGAAATCCAGCGGGCCGATCCGGAGAGTGGCCCCGTCCTTGACCTGCACTTCCGCTCCACGGATGGTGACATCGTTGACCGTGGTGCCATTGGTGCTACCGAAATCCTTAACGTATACCTGTTGGTTCCGTATGAGGATGGCACAATGCATCTTGCTGACCGCCTGGCTGGCCGGTCGCAGGTGACAGTGTGCATCCCGCCCGATGAGAAACTCAGGTATGGTAATGGGGATCACTCGTCCCTGATGTACGCCACTGGTGACAACCAATTCAACTTTCATAGCCTTTCCCCGCCGGTGGCCGCACAAGCACTCCCGCCGCCCACAGATATGAAGAGAAGCAGGTTCCTAAAATTTATCATACCATTGCCCAGCGGTGACGCCCATCCGGTTAAATACTGGTTGTATGATCGTATTTACGATACTCTGATGCAGCCCCGGAGCCCGCCAACGATATTGCCCCAATAAAGCCCTGCTTGTTCGTCTTCATTGAAAGTCGAGGGACTGCGAGTCATGGATTCTACTAATTTGCATTCTAGTAACCCTACAATGGTCATGCAACTATCTTTACCCCGAAAAAAAGACGATATAGCGACTTTTCAAATTATCGTCATTAGACCGTCAGACTAGTATGTGTAGTTTACATCAGTGCAATCCAGAATCCAATCACTCGCCGTAGAGTTTTTTATCAACGCCGTTTACTTGTCCTGGAGTAGATCTGGCAGGTGGTAACCACAAGGAACGAATCGACGGAGTCAGACGGGTTGGTCTGACCGGCATTACGAGCCTGGAGAGCTACAGGAGCCTAGTCGATAGCACATAAGGCGAAAGCGATGGTAAAGGTGCAACGAGATGCGTGCTGGGTGGTAGTGATCGGATGGGGGCTGCTGAGCAGTGGTTGCAGTAGCGGGGGTCAGGCCGATGAGGCAGCGGCTTCGTCTCACCCCTGGTCGGGTGTCCGCCTGATCATGCGCTGTCCGGAGCCAGATTGGCTCGCCGCCCTCCAGCCCTTGGTACAAAGCTGGTCGTACCGGAGCGGTGCCCAGGTGGAACTGCGCTCAGAGCCGATGCGGCCGGCGGACGACACGGACATCGGTATCCTGCCCGCTGCCGAACTAGGGGCGTGGGCCGATCGTGGTGATCTAGCGTTATTGCCAGCTAGTTTTCGTCAGTCGGGCCATGCCTTTCAGTGGACCAACGTGCTACCGCCGTATCGCGAACATCTGATCGAGTGGGGAGGACAGGCCCAGGCTCTTCCCCTGGCCGGCGATGCCTACTTGCTGGTAGTACGGGGGGACCGCCTGACCGATCCCGCCGTGCAAGCTGCCCACCGCCGTCGCTGGGGTCGAGCGGCCGCCGTCCCGGCAACCTGGGAAGACTTTGCCGAACTGGCCGGCACCTTCACCGAAGTGAGTGGGCGGCCTTGCTTACCCCCTTGGACGGCCCAGCAGGTTGCTGATCTGTTTTTCCGCGTCGCTGCCTGCTATGATCGTGCAGCAGTCACCGACGCTGACCGGGTGCGGGCCACACCGTTCCAGTTCGATTCGCACACGGCGGCGCCCCGATTGCAGACCCCGGCCTTCGTCCATGCTGCCCGCTGGCTGGCCGGCCTGGTTCAGCAGCGTTGTCTGCCCCAGCCGTTGTCCAATGATGGCGGTGCAGCCCCGGCGTTATCTGAAGGGGGGCCGATCGTCCGCTCGGGGCCTTCGGTTGGCCAGGCTCTAGCCAACGGTCAGGCATTTCTGGCCGTCGTGACGCTGCGCGATCTGGAACAACTGCCACGCACCCCCAGCGGCCAGGTCGACCCCCGCTTCCTGCTGGCACCCCTGCCCGGCAGCCGAGGTTACTACACCGAGGACGGTCGCTTTGTCCCCACCGTGACTCCTAACTATGTTCCTTACTATGCTGGGGGATGGCTGGCCGTCGTCCGGCAACGCTGCCCCTACCACGATGCTGCGTTTGAACTGCTTAGCGAGCTGGGCGGTCCCACCCGCAGCCTGCAAATCCTCAGCACCCCCGGCTTGAATGCGGGGCCGTTCCGCTCTGCCCACCTCGACCGCGAACGCTTGCTGATCTGGTACATCTATCGGCTAGATGCCGATCGCAGCCTGCATCTGCAAGATGCATTGCGTGCCTACGTCCGGGCCGACGTGAAAAACCCGGTTTTGGGACTGCGAGCGCCCGATCAGGGGGCTCTGCAGGCCGCTGCGGCCAGTGAATTGAGCCGCTTACTAATCGGAGCCGCCCCCGAGGAGGTCCTGCAACGTCTGGCAGCAGCCTGGGAACGCGTGGATGCGGCCACGCCCCTGCCTGTCCGACTCCGCTGGCGACAAATCTCCGCTGGCTTCGCTGAATAGATGGAATAGATCCGATCAACGCTTCAAAAACAACCTCAGACCCAGTTACTGCTAGCAGCCAGAAACGCTTCTTGGAGCACGGCTCTACGAAAACCCTGGTCGGGGCGGTTCGACACTCTTGTCTCCAGGCGTGGCTGGCAGCTAAGACCACAACATGAGTCATCATACGTTCGCGGTGGGCCGGGGCCGGCCTATGCCCCTCGGTGTTACCTACCATCCCGAGGGTCATAATTTTGCCCTGATGTGTCGGCATGGGACCAAGGTGGTGCTGGTCGTACTACCGGAGGAGGGCAACGAGCCGTTAGCCGAAATCCAACTGGATCCGCGGCGTAATCGCACTGGAGACATCTGGCACATCCGTGTCAGTGGCTTGCCCTCTACCTTCCGCTATGGCTGGCGGGTAGATGGCCCCCGCACGCCCCGGACCCGCTTTGATCCTTCCCGCTTGCTGTTGGATCCAGCGGCCACTATGCTTTCCGGCGGCGCAGAGTGGGCGGCCACCTGCGAAGTCGACCCGCAGCGCACTAGTCGCTGCAGCATGGTCCATCACAGCCGCCGCTATCATTGGGACGACGACGCTCCGCCTCTGACCCCCCTGGAAGACACCATCATCTACGAACTGCATGTGCGAGGCTTCACCTGTCATCCCTCCAGTGGGGTTCAGCATCCCGGCACCTTCCGCGGACTGATCGAAAAGATCGACTATCTCAAATGGCTGGGGATTACGGCCGTCGAACTGATGCCCGTATTTGAATTTGACGAGTGCAACTGTCCGTTTGTCAATCCGGACACCGGTGAACCATTAGTCGATTACTGGGGTTACAATCCGATCGCGTTTGCCGCACCCAAGGCCGCCTATGCCGCCAGTGCCCGGCAACACGGTCAGAACCGCGAGTTCCGGGACATGGTCAAGGCTCTGCACGCCGCCGGCATCGAAGTCATCCTCGACGTAGTGTTCAACCACACCGGTGAGGGGGACGACCGCGGCCGTACCTACTCGTTCCGCGGTCTGGACAACGAACTGTATTACCTGCTCGACGAACAAGGGAACTACCTCAACTACTCCGGCTGTGGCAATACCGTCAACTGTAACCATCCAGTGGTGCGTGACCTGATCATGACCTGTCTGCGTTACTGGGTGGGGGAAATGCATGTGGACGGTTTCCGCTTCGACCTGGCCAGCATTCTTGGGCGGGATCGCTATGGCCGGCTGATGGTGGAGCCCCCCGTCATCGAGAGCATCGCCGAGGATGCCATTCTGGCCGACACCAAGCTGATTGCCGAGCCGTGGGACGCTGCCGGCGTCTATCAACTAGGAGCGTTTCCCTATGGCCGTCGCTGGAGCGAGTGGAACGGCCGCTACCGCGACGAAGTCCGCCGCTTCTGGCGCGGGGAAGCTGGCTTTGTTGGCAATCTGGCCTCACGCCTGTGTGGCAGTGCCGACCTGTACCAAAGCAGCGGTCGCCTGCCTCGTCACTCCATTAACTTTATCACCTGCCACGATGGCTTCACCTTGCACGATCTGGTCAGTTACAACCACAAGCATAATTGGGCCAACGGCGAAAATAACCGCGACGGCACCGACACCAATTATTCCTGGAATTGTGGCATAGAGGGAGAAACCGACGATCCGCAGGTCCTGGCCCTACGCCGCCGCCAGGCCCGCAATCTGATCGCCACCCTGCTGATCAGCCAGGGAGTGCCCATGTTGCTGGCCGGCGACGAATTCCTTCGCACCCAGAAAGGAAACAATAACGCCTGGTGCCAAGACAACGAAATTTCTTGGGTCAACTGGGAATTGGCCGAAAAAAACAAGGATTTTCTGCGCTTTGTACGGGAAATGATCTGGTTACGCAAGCGGCATCCGGTGTTGCGGCGGCGGCGGTTTTTTGTCGGACCGCTGCATGGAGCCGAGGCGCGGTTGCCGATGGTCGGTCCGTTTCCCCCGACCGGTCCGGTACGGGTGGAAGAGACGGGCCTGTCCGGCGGACGTTCCCATCCCGGTTATGTGCCACCGCCGCCTCCTGATGTCTATCCCGGACTGGCCGACATCCACTGGCACGGCGTCGAGCCGTTCCAGCCCGACTTTTCGCCCACCAGCCGGTCCCTAGCCTTCAGCTTGGATGGACGCTTCACGGGGCGTGAGCACGATCCCGATTACCGCATCGACGCTGATTTCTACGTGGCCATGAATGCTTGGGAACAGCCGTTGGCGTTTCGTATCCCACCGGCCCCCACGCGTCGCCCTTGGCATCGCGTCGTCGATACTGCCTTGCCTAGCCCCGATGACTTCATCCCTGAAGAACAGGGGCCCGTTATCGAGCCAGGCAGCCGCTATACCCTCATTCCCTTCTCCATGATCATTCTAGTATCCCGGCTGTGACCTGTTGGATTGGATGACTCCACAGGTGTGGTCGTCGTCCGGGATCCCCGCGCCTGGATTTTCTTGACGGACACGAATGGGGGCAGGCGGAAGATCGACGTGTTTATACGACACAACCCCTTTTCCGGACCGACCTGCTGTTGTCTTATCCAAGGCCGGGGAGTCACTGCGGCTGCGGCAAACACTTGTGGTTCTGAAGCACCCAGTGGTGGGCGATCCTGCCACAATGGCCGCCCCTTGATGCAGGATTGATGCCGATAAGCTGGTCGGGCGGGGGAGGACGGCTTATGCCCGGGCATCGGCCGTCCTCAACCCCGCACCGCGCTCCTTGGGCGATGGAGGAGCATGATCTCAGCTAGCTTTAACCCCCTCTGACGGTGTTCCAGCTTCTCGATCGCGGGGGTTACCGCTTTGCTGCTCTCTTTCAAGTAGTCGCCACAAAACGCCAAGTATCTGTGAGTGCCAATTAGCTGTCGCTAGCGAGTCTTGCCTCAGGTCTAGTTTTTTGTCGCTCCATCATTGTGGGATGTTCCCATTAGGCAGTCGTCAAGGCGGGGGGAGTCCGCTCTGTTGGGGTGATGGAGGGCGGGTTTGCCCCCGGTTAAGCGTGCTTGGCCGTCGAACGACAGACATTATGCAGACGCTGTGCCAAAACAATGGGGCAGCCAGACATAACCGTTATTTGGGCCGCAAATTGCTGGGAAAAATGCTGATAGCCGCGTGACGCGACACGAAGTTGGGTCAGTATGAGGACCCGACAACTCCGACACTTTCCGGGAAACTCCGACGGGGATGTCCGACAGAGGCGGTTGTCGACAGGACGTCGCCTTTTCCGACGTCTCGCTTTCGACCGGGGGCTAGGCTACAATCTCTGCCATAAGATGCAGAGAGCATCGTCCTGGTAACAAACCATGACGGCGTAGCGGTGTGACAGGAGGAGGGAGTGACACCATGAGCATTGAGCCACTGGCGATCGGAGTGTGTAGCTGGTCGTTGCAGGTAAAAAGTATTCCGGAGTTGAAGAGCTTTATGGAGCGACTTGGGATCGCCGTGGTGCAGATCGCGTGCGGGGATCCCCATCATGCCAGTTGGGAAGAAGGCGACGGCATGCCAGCAGCGGCCAAGGCAGCCGGCTTACGCATGTGGGGTACCATGCTGGGCTTTCCCGGCGAGGATTACACTACCCCCCAGACCATCGAGAAGACGGGCGGCTTTGGGGATCCCGCCTTACGTCCCGAACGGCTCGAACGCTTCCGCTGGGGACTCGCACGCACTCGTGAGCTGGGATTGTACGATATGATGCTCCATGCGGGATTCATTCCCGAGGTGGGTGATCCGGGTCGCTCGTCGTTTCTGGATACACTGGCCCAGGTAGCCGATCTGGCCCGGCAAGCGGACGTGACCATTGCCTTTGAAACCGGCCAGGAGACCGCGGCGTTACTTCGGCGTACCCTCGATGAATTGCAGTGTCCCAACCTCAAGGTGAATTTCGACCCCGCCAACATGCTTTTGTACGATAAGGACGATCCATTGACCGCATTGGACCTGATTGCTCCCTATTTGCGCAGTGTGCACATGAAGGACGCTTGCCGGCCCACCGTACCTGGTACCTGGGGACAGGAAGTCCCGCTGGGGCAGGGCCAGACCAATACCCGGGCCATCGTGCGCAAACTGAAAGAGATTGGTTATACGGGACCCCTGCTCATTGAGCGGGAGGTGGGGAACCAGCAAGAACGCTTCCGCGACATCGAGCACGCCGTCCGCTTCTTGCGGGAGTGTCTGGCAGAATTGGCATAAGCCGGACAAGAAAGTGTTCGGTCGTTGGACCAACCTGGGGCGCGGAGGTAGATCGACTTCCCGACCCTCTCCGCTTTTTGGCAACGCTTTTTGACACAGGCACAGGAACTAGGGACGGTTCTGGACAAGGTGTGGAACGACGCGAAAGACATGAACCAGCAGATGACGGCAGTGCCTCGTGTGGCTCTGGTAACCGGGGCATCCAGCGGCATTGGATGGGAGCTGGCCCGGCAACTGGCCGAGCAGGGCTGGCAGGTCGGCCTGGTAGCTCGTCGCCGGGATCGGTTGGAAGAGTTGGCTAGGCACATCGCCACGCAGGGGGGAACGGCCCTGGTTGTACCGGCGGACGTCGGTCAGCGGCAACAAGCCGAGCAGGCTTACCGGACAGTGCGTGACCAGTTGGGGCCGCCCGAACTGGTAATCGCCAACGCCGGGGTGGGGCGGCCAACCTTGCTGGAGCCTGCGGTCAATCTTGATGACGTTGAGGAAATGATACGCACCAATCTACTGGGTGTTATTTACACGCTATCGGCGGCCGTTCCGGACATGCTGGCCCGCCGCCGCGGCCATCTGGTGGCCATCTCCAGCCTGGCGGGGTATCGCGGTCTGCCGGGCGAATCGGCCTATTGTGCCAGCAAGGCCGCTGTTAACGTCTACCTGGACGGACTACGCATCCACTTACGCGGTACCGGCGTGCAAGTGACGACCGTTTGCCCAGGCTTCGTTAAAACGCCCATGACCGAGCACAACAACTTTTACATGCCCGGGCTACTGGAGGCCCCTGATGCGGCTCGGCGTATCCTGCGTGCCATCCGGAGCGGTAGAAAGGTCTACAACTTTCCCTGGCACGTTCACCTGCTGGTTAAACTGAGCCGTTGGGTCCCCGACGCGTGGATGCAACGGGTCATGCGCCAGTACAACGACGAGGCACGCCAGGACGTCCTACAGAAAACCAGGCTCCCCCCAGAGCCGACAAAAGATAACTGATTCCACAGCGAGCGTTTCTGAAGTATAAACACAACTGGACGAAGGCCTTGCTGTGCGGGCTGTTTTTCTCTACGAGTTGCCCCTGCTGCTTCGAATGCCTCCCTTCACAGTCCGCAGCCATCGATCAGTTTGCCGATTCGCTAGGTATAATCCACGGCGGATGACCAGTTGTTGTTTTGCTTGGCAAACGCACAAATACGCGTTGCCAGGTTTCGCCCAGAGCTTTGGTCGAGATCGGGGGAGACGGAACGGGTAGCCAGAATTTGCCGTAATTGCTCCTGAGAGAGAAATTTCACTCCCATCTTGAACGTACCGGCTAGAAAAGGTAGAACAGAAAAGCGACCGGTCGTTGGCCGGTGAGTATCGGAAAGAGCGTGGGTGCTGGGCGAGCAGGTCCGGCTCCAAAGGTGTTAACCCGGAAAGGCTAGTGACTTCGTCCGGAAGGACAATCGGAGCCGGCGTAGACCGTCTGTTACCCTACGCAGCGGTCGCCCAGGCTGGAAGTACCCAATGCTGGACGCGTGGATGTTCTGGTATTCCTCTTTAGACCCTTTCACAGAAAGGAACTTCCGCCATGATGGACTTCCTCAGCCGCACCGAAGTGATGATCGGAATGGTGGTAGCATTGCTGGTGCTGATTGGCGTGATGGTCTTTCTTCGTATGAAACCACGTGACGAAGACTGAAGGCAATTACCTCGACTGCTCGACTAGTCATTTTCCGAATCCGACTGTAACAAATCTTGCCAGCAGTTATGTTTTCACCGGCATTGCTCTGCAACAGCCGGAGAGTATTTTTTGTTTTGAGCGATTGAGTTGATAGAGAAGTTGTAGCGAATGTTGCTGTGATCCGGCGACGATTGACGGCAAACACGAAAACACCCGGTCAGCCACTAACCGGGTTAGGAAAAAACGTTTTCCCTTTCGTCGCACGATATGTAGCTTCCACCAGCTTTAGTAGCGGACTGATTCCATTACCGTCTGCAGAATGGTTTTGATTTGTTCTGCGTTCAGATCATTCAGGGTCGGCCAGTGCCACATGGGGGCCACTAGCTTCAACCGGCGGTAAACGACCAGGGCCGCGGCATCCTGATCCTGGACGTTCCAGGCTTTGATCGTCTTTGATGTTAGGGGTGCCAAGGCAACAGGGACGTTGGTGAGCTTGAGGGCCTGGATCCAATCGCGAATTTCCCGCACGTACCGATCGCGGTTTTCATCGTCCGGGTATTCCTTGTCGGCCGCAATGGTCGTTTCCTGCCCCGTTGCATCGGTCAGTTTAACGGCTTTTTCCCCCGCCTCGGTCCGAAGAAATACGATCAGTCCGCTTAACTTGTCTGCACGATGTTTGGAGAGAAGGGTGTCCAGGTCGCGGATCAGTTGTCCCATGGGGGAATCGGCCGTAATCTGCTTAGGGTCGGCACGCAAAAACAGGATGAATGTGGGGGCTAAGCCATACTCGCAAACGAAACAATGGATGCGATTGGTGCGATCCCGCGGGTCACGCTCGGTTTTGCCGTCCTGCATAATTGGAGGGAATCGCCCATCGTAAACGATGAAGGCGGGCAGTGGGCCGGGGACCGCGGCCGCAGCGGGCGGATCCTGAAGGGGCGTCGCTGCCGGCTTCGCCGCCGCCAGCAGCATTACCACGCCTGCTCCTAGCAAAGTAGCCCCACGCATGGATACCTCCAAGTTATAATGAAACCAGATGGAGACGCGACAGAGACCCTACCCGTCCAGTGTGCGGCTGCTTCCACCTTTCGATGCTATCATCCTTTGGTACTACCACTCATGGTGGACGCACCGTCGCTGAAGGTCAAGCGATTCTGAAGGGCCTTGTAACCGCTCTCCAGGTGCCGCCCTCGGCAGGACCGACAGGTTGAATCTGATCCATGCAGAAGTTTCCGCCGACAATCTGCAATTAATTATATATACTTTGCTCACAGTGGGTAAACAGGGTTCTGATTCGGACGTTTATTATTACGGGTCATAAATAAGGGTTATTTTGCCAAATCGATGAGGAAAGCAATCATGGCGGTGCAGGTTGTATGTCCGCAGTGTCAGGCGCGGTTACGTTTGGCTCAAACGCCTGCAGAAGGGCAGGAGGTGGGCTGTCCCCGCTGTGGTAGCAGTTTTAGTTGGCCGGGTGAGGAGAACGAAGGCGAGCCGTCGGCTGGCCGGCGGGGGCGTCCCGCCGGTGGAGCAGCCGGGAGCAGCACAGCGGCGGCCACAGCCAAAAAGCAGAAAAAGCCACGCAAAATCAAATTGAAAAAACGCAAGTCCAATCCGGCCATCTTGATAGCGGCCGTTGGTGGGGGACTAGTTTTCGTCGGCGTGGTAGCAGGTCTACTGTTTTGGTTTTTCAGCCGCAAAAGTGTTGCCCAGGAAATGATTGCCTACCTGCCGGCGGCCTGCGACGAAGTCAATGGAGTGTATATTGGGCACCTGAGCCGTTACCCCAAGTTCTTTGAGACCTGCGAACAGGTTATGAGTAATTACGGTTTCCGCCGGGCCATGGAGGCCTTTGCCAAAGTGACCGGTCAGAAGGCGTCCGAGGTAGTGGATTACGTCGTCCAGGGTTATGGCAAACAAGGCGGTCGCACTTTGGAAGCCACCGTGCTGCGTACCAAGGTGGAATTTGATCCGGGATTGCTGGCCAAACTGCCCGGTGCCAAAAAATACACAGCCGATGGCGTCGATTATTACACCATCAACGATCCAGGGTTGAATTATCCGGGCATTCGCGTTTTCGCACCCACCAACCGTCTGGTAGTCTTTGCCCGGGGCGACATGGGGGAAGACATCTTCCGGGCCATGCTGACCGGCAACAAAAGCAATCCGGGCAGAACACCGTTTGAGCGTGGGGGACGGCTGGCCCAGTTAACGGTACGAGGGACCGTCTGGCGATTTGTGCTCTATGACAGCGGTGTCATTCCGCGCATGCAGCCACCGCCCAAGCGGGAGGGCGGAGTCATCGGCGGCAGTAACGACGAAGACGATTTAAAGCGTGAGATCGCTGAGATTCTCAGCAGTGCCAAGGGATACGGCATCAAGGCCAGTGTAGGCTCCCGGGACGTCCGCGGTGAGTGGCTGGTCATGTACAGTGACAGCGACAAAGCTTATCAAGTGCGTGACAAATGGCGTAATGCCGGTTGGGTACGGGATGATGAACAAAGCCCGCCTCGCTGGTGGAAAGCCCTGGCGAATAAATCCGGCGGCGGGAACACGGCACCCAATGTTCTGAAAGACAATCTGTCCTTCCGAGCTAGCGGCGAAGTATTCATTGTCCGGTCGGCTATGGAGGTCAAGTTGTTGCAGAACGGAATCGGCTCGCTGGTTGGCAATTTCACGGCTGGTGAAGGGGGGAGCGGCTTCCGACCGCCGATGATGCCCGGCGGTCCTCCTGGTGGGGCGGTGCCGCCAGGAGGAAGCGGTGGGCCTGGTGGCCGGCGACGCCGCTGGTCTGATCACAGGGGGGCAGGACGGCCGTGTTGTTATACCCAGACGTAGGGACAAGCCGTTCAACCTAATTGAACGGACGGCTGGTCCGGATCCCCTCTATGTGACTACAATGCGGATGTGAGCGACGTTAAGCATGTTGTAGAGATGCCGGCGGAGATGCCGGCTGCCTGGCCGCCTCCCGAGGCGTGCCGTCACCCCTTGGCGGTCTTGGTCAGTGGGGGGGTGGACAGCGCCGTG
This sequence comes from Gemmataceae bacterium, assembly GCA_025055795.1. GTDB lineage: Bacteria > Planctomycetota > Planctomycetia > Gemmatales > Gemmataceae > Thermogemmata. The sequence goes on along the minus strand of JANWVV010000031.1, from coordinate 32,891 downwards.
TTGCTAGCCGACGCGGCCCAGCGTTTTCCGCGCGTGCACCCACTCTACGTCCGCACGGGGCTATTCTGGGAAGAAGCGGAGCTGGTCCATCTGCGTCGTTACCTGCAGGTCCTGGCCGGTCAGCTCCGTACGCTGCAGCCGTTGGTAGTACTTCAACAACCGGCTGGTGATCTATACGGTCGTCACTGGAGCCTCAGTGGTCAGGGTGTACCGGCGGCTGGCACTCCGGATGCAGACGTTTACCTGCCCGGCCGCAACGTGCTCCTGCTGACCAAAGCGCTACTGTGGTGCCATCTGCAACGGATCAAGCTATTGGCCCTAGCCCCTCTGGCGGCCAATCCGTTCCCCGATGCCACACCTGCCTTCTTCGCCGCCTTTGCCGCTGCCGTCGGACAAGCCGTACGGGATCAGTTCATCATCCTGCGCCCTTACGCCCATTGGCACAAAACCGAGGTATTGCGACAAGCACGTCATCTGCCCTTGCACCTGACCTTTTCGTGTATCCGTCCTACGGCGGAAGGGCGTCATTGCGGCCAATGTAGTAAGTGTTATGAACGGGCCTTGGCGTTTCAGCAGGCAGGGGTGCCCGACCCCACCGACTATGCCCGGGCGGTGCCGTTGCCGTGAGGGGAAAGGGGCCGTCATGTTCCGCGTCAGCCGGGAAATCCATTTCTGCTACGGTCATCGACTGTTGCATTATGCTGGCAAATGCCGCCATCTGCACGGCCACAACGGCAAGGCCGTCATCACGCTGGAAGCCCCCAACCTCGACGCCTTGGGCATGGTGGTCGACTTTACACACATCAAACGCGTGCTCGGACAGTGGATCGACGAGACCCTGGATCACAAAATGCTGTTGCACCGGGACGATCCGCTCATTCCCGAGTTGCGTCGGCTGGGCGAGCCGTTCGTGGCCCTGGAGTGCAATCCGACGGCGGAGAACATTGCCCGCCTGATCTTTGACCACGCCCAAGCTGCAGGCTTGCCCGTGGTCGAGGTTACCTTGTGGGAAACCGAGTCCTCCTATGCCACCTATCGACCGGCCCACCGCCCGCTTAGCTCAGCTTCCCCACCGGCTGCTTGCAAAGACGGCACCTGGTCTACTTCCGCTTGCGATGAACATTCCTCTCTGGCAGAATAATCGGCCAGAAGCTAGAGGAGAGCCCACGCTCCTCAATACCCGATTGGCTATCCCCTTCCATGGGGGTTGCAGCCCTTGCTGTCGCGGTTGAAAGAGCATAGGAGGCAGGACAGGCGCTGGGCGGAGGATTGAACTAGGAATGGGTTGGTCTGCGGAAGGTGGCCGGTTCCGAGGCTGGGCCCAGGCGCCCGGCTTGAGTACGGATCGGGTCTGTGCCCGCCTGTACCGTGTAGTCGTAAACGCTCAGCAGCTTCTCCTTATCGAAGATCAGTTCCTCACGGGTGTAACCCGTCAGGTCATAGAGCGTGGTCAGTTCGATCGCGTCCACCGGACAGGCTTCTTCACACATACCGCAGTAAATGCAGCGGAGTTCGTCGATCACGAAGGTTTCGGGATACTTTTCCCGTCCGTCGGCCTGCCATTCCGGCGGTGCCGGGGCTGCAACAATGTCGATGCAATGAGCTGGACAGGCCGTCGCACACATGTAACAAGCCACACACTTGACCCGTCCCTTTTCATCACGGTTCAGCCGATGAACCCCCCGGTAGTTCGGAGGCAGTTTTGGTTCCTGCTCCGGGTATTCCTCCGTAACTTTTGGACTGAACAGATGCCGGACCGTCGTTTTCAGTCCTTCCACTACCGCGGGTAGGTATAATTGCTCCCACAGGCCCAAACGGGGGGCCTCAACCCAGCGTACCTGCGATTCCGGTATTGGCATAAACCCTGCTCCTGTGAAAAATTCTTGGACGAGTGCCCAAAGTTACTCTCTGTGCCGCATGTCCGCTTGCCTGCTTTACCGGTGAACGCACGACAGCCGGTCAGGATTAAGGCTTGGCAGACTAAGGAAGATCGCTACCTGAATCATGATTAGTTCTGCGCTTCAGGCCGAGTTCCAGCAATGCAGGGACAGTTGGTTGGAGTTGTGGATTAGTGCTGCGGAGCGAAGGTCACTCCTGGGGGCAAGCCAGGCGGCAAGGGGACGACTTTCCGCCGCGGAACACTTACAGAGCCTTGCCACCGTGTGGACAAGTAGCCGGCGCCCACCAGCAGTAGCAACGAGGTGCCCGTTAGCGTGACCCAGGGCAATCCCCACTGCAGCACGACCATGACACAGGCCAGATTGAGTAGCCCCAGCGGGATCAGCACTTTCCAAGCTAGATTCATCAACTGGTCGAAGCGGAAGCGGGGAATCGTCCAGCGGATCACCTGAGCGAACAAGACCAGAAACAGCATTTTGCCGCAAAGGATACAAACTTTCAGGCCGGCGGTCAGCGCCGTGTCCCCCAGCAACGCTTCCAGACCGAACAGACTCCATCCCCCCAAAAAGACCACAGTGACCAGGAAGCTGCTTATCACCAGATGGACGTATTCTGCCAGGAGCATCAGCCCTAATTTCATACTGGAGTACTCGGTGTGGTAGCCGCCGACTAATTCTTGTTCGGCCTCTGCCAGGTCAAACGGCAGACGATTGTCCTCAGCATACAAGCTGATCATGAACAGCAGCAGGGCCAAAGGTTGGAACAAAATGAACCAGTACGGTCCGTGTTCAGTCTGACGGGCGATAATCGTTTCCAGATTCAATGATCCGGTCATCAGGATCACGCCGAGTACGGCCAGACCCAGCGGGATCTCGTAGCTGACGATCTGGGCGCTGGCACGCAGGCAGCCCAGGAGCGAATATTTGCTGTTGGAGCTCCAGCCTGCCAAAATGACACCATAAACGGCCAGAGAGCCCAGGGCAAACACATACAAAATGCCAACGTCAAGCCCTGGGGCCAAAACAAAGGAGGTCTGCTGCTGGTATTCCGCCTGTTGCCGCTGGAGTTGATCTACCAGTTGGGCGGGTGTGGCCCCTGAGGGTATCGGCAACGGAGGGGGTGGGGGTGTCGTCGGACCGATAGGAATGACTGCCAGGGCCAGCAGGGCCGTGCTGACTGATACGATTGGAGCCAACAGATAGAACACTTTGTCCACATGGGCTGGAATGACCTCTTCCTTCAAAAACATCTTGACGCCATCGGCGATCGGCTGAAACAGGCCACCGGGACCGACACGATTCGGCCCTTTGCGGTCCTGGATCCAGGCCGCGATCTTCCGCTCTGATAACACCAGATAACCTGCCAGGCCTAATGCACCCGCCAGCAGTACCACAATCAGGATCGCCGTTGTTGTCGGATCAAACACAGGCATGGTAGTCCTTTGTTAATCTCCAACACGGGGATAGGTGGGCGTACCCGCACACAATCATCAGGCGGTCCAGCTCAGGGGGTACGATTGTATCAGACGCATGTGTCTCCATGGTACAAAGTTCCCGGGACTGGGCCGTTGGAAATGGTCTAACGGGTTTGCCGGGCTAAGGGAACGACCACTCCCAAGGATGGTCCAGCCCTGCGGGATGTTGTTCATCGACGAATGTTGCAGCATCCGCATCTTCTTTTTTATGATTCGCAGGGTGTCAGACGGTAGCCAGTTCAATGCGCTCCGGGGCGGCCGGTGGGTCGATTGTGGCCAGGTGGGCCAATTCCGGAATGGCTCGGCCCAGTTCCCGCCGCACCGCCGCAGCCTGGACAAGGCCGGGCCGCTCCAACAATTCATGGGCCAATTGCAGCTCGCTGCGAGCATCGATAAGAGGACGGACCGCGCGGGGGAAGGTCTGGGCGATGCCCATGGCGTTGATAAACGTACCCTCCTTCTCGAAGCTGCTGGTGGCCGGGAACAGGAAGGTGGCGGCTTCGGTCAGGGGCGAGGGGAACAAATCTTGAACCACCAGCAAGGGAGGGGCAGACCAGTGAGAGGGTAAAGCGGCCTCCACCACGGCAGCTTCGGGATAGCCCCCAGCAAACCAGAGGGCATCCCAGCTTTGACGCAGGAGTTCCTCAGCGGGGGTCACCTGGCCGGTCCAGTAGCGGAGGACCGTTTCCACACCGCGGCGGTTGGGGCATTTTTCCGCGCGGATGATGAAGCGGGTGGGTTCGACCGGTCGGCCATGCACGTCTTTGGGGTAACGGTCGTCGTCGCCTACAACGGGGACCGGACCCAAGGCCAGTTGCGCCTGCGGGGCGAGACTCCGTAATGCCTTGGCCAGCAGGAAAGCTTCCTCGACGGTCAGAAACGGTGAAAGGATCACGGCGACTCGCCGCTGTGGCTGTTGCCCTAAGGATTGCAGGGACTGACGAAGCCGGGAGACAAGGTGGGGCCAGGCCAGCCATCTCCGCATTGGGTAGTCTGGGTCGTTACTGGCCGAGGTGGACGGTTGTTGCAGCAGTCCGGCTCGCCGGATCCGCTCGGCAGCGTGCGTGAAGTGATAACCGTAACGCCCATCGTCACACATGAAATGGCCATTGACTTGCGGATTGTAGCGCGGCCGCAACCGGTAGACGATGTCCTTGTTGCTATCCACGTAAATGTTACAGCCGCTACTGCAACGGCTGCAGATGCTGTCGCGGGTGTGCAGGTACCAGACTCGTTGCTTGTACAAGAAGTCCTTGCTGCCCAACGCACCGACGGGGCACAGGTCTACGACGTTACCGGCCAGCTTGTTTTCCAGGGGCCGGCCGGGAAAGACGTCGATCTCTTCATGGTGACCGCGACGAACCACGCATAGCTCGCCTGTTCCGCTGATTTCCCGCGTGAAACGAACACAGCGGGTGCACATGATGCACCGGTCGGTAAACAGCGTGATTTTGCTGGAGATGTGGGGCTTGTTGGGCGGGGTGTTCTTGGGATCGATCATGCGGGAGGTTGACCGGCCGTAACGGAAGCTGTAGTCCTGGAGCAGGCATTCGCCGGCCTTGTCGCAGACGGGACAGTCCAGGGGATGGTTCAGCAGCAGGGCTTCCAGGGTATCGGCCTGGGCCTTTTTTGCCCGGCTCCCTGGCGGACCGGCCTGAAGATAGGCCGGATCGTAAGGTAGCGGAGGCAATGTGGGATCACGCCGGTCGTATTCCCCGGTCACAATGACCATGCCGTCCTTGACCGGTGTTTGGCAGCCGGGCACCACCTTCGGCTGCATGACCACTTTGCCATCCTTCCACTCGCCGATTTCGACCAGACACATGCGGCAGGAGGCCACCACCGACAACGCCTCGTGCCAGCAGTAATGGGGAATAAATACGCCGGCCTGCTGCGCAGCCTGAATGCAGTTCCAGCGTTGCGAACCTAGCTCTACGGGCTTATCGTTGACGTAAACTGGCATCGTTCACCGTTCCCTGACAAGTAGGAAATTTGCGGGTCTTCTGTTCAGCCGCCGTTGTGTCCGACGGTACCGTTTCTGTATTTTTTGTCCGGCCGCCAGGATGCGTCTCAGCGGGATAGACCAAGTCGCTGTCTGAGTTCGGCGGCACTCAATTCTTCAACGCCATTGGGGCCGGCTACCCAGCCTCCCTGTTGCAGTGCCCGGGTTTCGTAGGCCCAGACACTTTCACGGTTGCGGCTGCCCGTCAGAGTGATGGCCCCTTCACGCACCAGTGCCAACGCCGGCGATTGGGCCTGCATTAGAGCCGCGTACACCTCTGCGGGAGAAGGAAGGCGGCCGCTCACCGCCGAGGCATTCTCCATGAATATCCATACGTCTTGCATGTCCGCCCGTGTGACAGTGCGAAGCGGAGCGGCTGGTCTGGTGCTACCCGGGCTTGCATCAGGAGGTATCTGCTGCGGTGGCAGCGTGCCGACCGAGCCAATGCCATCTGGCCTGTTCGCATTCCCTGATCCTGTCACGGTGCTCCCGGTTGGGGCGGCCGCTTTGCCGATGTCCGGCTGTGCCGGCGTCTTTTTCTCGCGAACATAGCGGGGATCGCCGATCCAGTTGGGGGCGGGTGCCGCCGTTGGCCCGGTAGCTGGCGGTGAGATATCACCCGTGGCGGACCGAGGGGAGACCGACGACACCGGTGAACCTTCAACTGACGGAGGGTGTGTTCTAGCAGAGACAGCCGAGGCCGACGAAATCCCTGTTAAAGGGGGCCGGCGCTGGCACCCGGCGACACAGAGGTTCAGCAGGATCGCCAGGCTTACAGCTACCTGGCCCCATAAACGTCCGGAGTGGATCGGCATGGCGGACCCTCCCGTTCAGCGTCGCAGATAGGGAGCGAGTTCTTCGGGGGTCGTGCGTACGGCCCGACCGCCAATGAGGGCGATCCCCGGCCGCACGTCTGCTTCCACTTCGTAGGCCCACAGGCCGCTTCCCTCGCTCGTACCTGTCAGGATGTAAGAGCCTTCCAGCACAGCCTGATACAACTGGGGGTAGCTCCGTTGCAGCTCTGCCAGGATCTGGTCGCGTGTCGGCATCTTGCCGAACGGGTCACGCATTTGTTCGATGATCTGGCCGAGGGTGTTCAGCTCGTTAAGGGCCTGGGTGCGTCGCACCGCTTTGCGCACCGCTTGAATGGCTCCGCCACCGCCTCCACCCGGGAGCGTTCCAGGTGCGGTAACCCCGACACCGCCGCCCGGGTAAACAACAGTTCCCCCAGCGCCTGCCCCCGGCGTAGAGCTACTGGGACCGAACGGGCCGGATGTTGACAAACTCGGCGTTGCCGGGTTGTTGCTCCCCGGGGGTGCTGCCGGTCCGGCGTTGCTCTGATCCGGTGCAACGGCAGGGGGAGGCGGTGTGTCGGGCGGCTTCGGCTGAGGTTTCTGGCAGCCACTAAAAATTCCCGTGAGCATTCCCCCCAGAATGATCGCTTCGCCGATACGTCGCTGCAGCGGTGCTGCCATGGCCCCCCTCCTGTGATCTTGCTACTGTCTTTTGTACCTGCGTAGCAATGGCCGTTTTGTCTCCTGAGTGGGTCCGGATTGTATTATCTCAGTGGGCAGCGACTGTCTCCAGAGTACGGACATATCGGCTGACCGTTGCGTCGCGGATGGCTTGTTCGAATTCCTCGCGGAACTTACGGATAGCGGTTTTGACCGGCCAGCCGGCTCCGTCGGCCAGACCGCAGATGGTCGTTCCGGGTATGATCCCGATCCGTTCAGCCACATCCAGGAGGATGTCCAGGTCTTCCCGGCGGCCGCGGCCGTGGCGGAACCGCTCCATAATCTTGAGCATCCAGCCGGTGCCTTCCCTACAGGGGGTGCATTGGCCACAGCTTTCGTGACTGAAAAACTGACAGACGTTGTGGACGACGTCGATCATGCTGGTCTGGTCATCGATGACGGTGACGGCGGCGGTGCCCAGGCCCAGGCAGCCGGCCCGCAAAGGGCCGTTGAAGTCGAGGGGGATGTCGTATTCCGTTCCTTCGGCATTTTTCAGGGGCAGGTCGCAGCGTAGAAACCCCATGGAAATGCCACCAGGGTTAACCGCTTTGGCTTTGCGACCTTTCCAGACGCCGCCCCCATGTTTTTCCACCAACTCGCGTACGGTAACGCCCAGGGGTAGCTCCACGCATTTGGGCTCATTAACGTGGCCGGCCAGTGTGTACAGTTTTGGCCCGAAGCTGCCCAAGTCCCGGGGGTTTTTCGGGTCTGGCGGTACGCCGAGCGAGCGGAACCACTCGACGCCTCGTCGGAGTATCTGCGTAACGCAGGCCAGTGTCTCGACGTTGTTAACAATGGTGGGTTTGCGGAAGGCCCCCTCCACGGCTGGAAACGGCGGCTTGATACGGGGCCAGGCTCGTTTGCCCTCCAGCGACTCAATCAGGCCTGTTTCCTCGCCGCAAATGTACGCTCCCGCACCCCGATGCAGTACTACGTCCAGATCAAAACCGCTGTTAAGAATGTTACGGCCCAGCAGCCCGGCCTGATAGAGCTCGTCAATGGCCGCCTGCAACGTGCGGTAGGCCTCACCGTATTCATAGCGGATGTAAAAATAGGCGACGCGGGCCTGAATGGCATAACTACTGATCAGCACGCCTTCCAGGACCTGATGAGGGTCCTTTTCCATCAGGATGCGGTTATTGTAGGTGCATGGTTCTGATTCATCGGCATTGACGGCCAGGTAAATCGGGCCAGGATGCCCTTTGGGTACAAAAGTCCACTTGACGCCGGTGGGAAAGCCGGCGCCGCCGCGGCCGCGAAGCCCTGACTCCTTCACCCGGGCTACCACCTCTTCCGGTTTGAGCTCTCGCAGCACACGAGCGAACGCCTCGTAGCCGCCATCCTGACGGTAGCCTTCCAGCCGTTGACTATTCGGCTTATCGATACGGGCCAGTAGTACGGGTTCGTAACTCATGGTACCGTCCTGATGCTACTCTTCCTGCAGTTAGTGTACCGGTCCAGCGGATTGGCAGACGGATGCTACGGAGAAATTTAATCCGCGTATTTTCTTTGCCTTCGCATCGTTTTTGCCAGTTGCGTCTGTATGCTGCCACTGACCTGGGCCCGCAGTCGCGGCGATGGCATGGTTCAGCGGTGATCTGGCTCAGAGGCAACGTAGTTCGGTCAGCAACTGGTCCAGTTTTTCCGGGGTCAGGTTCATGACGTGCACGTCATTGCGTAGGCAAGCGGGAGCCCCGTCGCAGGCCCCGATGCACTCGGCAAATTCGAGAGTGATTTTGCCGTCGGGGGTAGTCTGGCCGCATCGGATGCCCAAACGTTGCTGGGCTTGTTCGAGCAATTCATAGGCCCCGCGAAGCATGCACGCCAGGCCGCGGCAGATCCACAGGCGGGTTTGCCCGAGGCGTTCCCCTTCCCCTTTGAAAAATTCATAGAAGGTCATCGTGTCGTACACTTCGGCCGGCTGGAGCTCCAGCAGCTCAGCTATCTCGACGATGGCTTCGTGGGAAACGGTGCGCAGGGTATCGTGCACCAGGTGTAGCGCGGGCAATGTTACGGCCCGCTTGCTAGGGTAGCGGGGAACGTATGCCAGGATCTGCTCACGCAATTCCGGGGTCAGCACCGGCATGACTGAATTCCTCGAATCGGGCCAATGCCCTCGTTCAGTGTCAGGTATAGCGTGGGCCCAGGGGGTAGTTGCATGACCGTTAACGATCCAGTTCTGCAGCAATGATGTTCAGACTGCCCAGCACAGCCGGCACGTCGGAGATCAGGTGGCCTTCGATCAGGTGGGGGAACACGGCAAAGTGGATGAACGAAGGTGGGCGGGTCCGGGCGCGCCAGGCCCGACCGGTGCCGTCCGCGACAACATAAAAGCCCAATTCGCCGTTGGCCGTTTCCTGAGCACCGTACACTTCATTGACCGGTGTCTGCCAGCGACGGTTCCACATGAACAGCTCAAAATGCTGGATCAGTCCCTCAATGCTGCGGTAGACGGCCGTTTTGTCCGGAATGGTCAGCTTTTCATTGACGTCGACGTTGACAGGTCCACTGGGCAGATTCTCAATGGCGGCCTCGACAATGTGCAGCGATTCAATCATCTCCTCCATTCGCACCAGATAACGAGCATAGCAATCGCCTTCGCGGGCGCAAACGACCTTGAAGGCATCATTCAGTTCGGGATAGGCCAGGTACGGTTCGTCTTTGCGCAGGTCGCGGACCACGCCGGAGGCCCGGGCGACTGGCCCCGAACAGCTATAGTTGATCGCATCTTCTTTGGTAAGAACGCCGATGCCGCGAGTCCGGTCCAGAAAGATACGGTTGCGGTTGAGCAGGCGGCAGATATCGGCATGGGCCTTGGGGAACTGACGGACAAACTGGCGGACCAGGGCAATCCATTCGTCGCCGACGTCGGCCGCCAGCCCGCCGACACGCGTGAAGCTGGGATGGAAACGCTGGCCGCTGGCAGTTTCAATGATGTTGTACACAGCTTCCCGCTGATTGAAGGCATACAAAAAGGCCGTGAGTGCTCCCAGGTCGAGGGCCGCTGCCCCGATGCACAACAGGTGATCCGAAATACGGGCTAGCTCCGCCAGGATGGTGCGGATGTATTTGCACCGTGGTGTAATCTCGATGCCCAGCAACTTTTCCACTGTGTGATGCCAGGCGATCTCGTTGGCCACTGGTGAAATGTAATTCATCCGGTCAACAATTGTCACATACTGGTTGTAATCGAGGTCTTCCCCGAGTTTTTCGAAGCCGGAGTGCAGGTAACCGATGTCCGGTACCGCCTTGACCACGGTTTCGCCATCCAGGGTCAGGATCAGGCGGAGCGTGGTGTGGGTGGCCGGGTGTTGCGGTCCGAAATTGAGGGTGTAGAGGTACTCGCGGTCGGCACCGGCTAGATCTTCTTCGGTAGCTGCAACGGCGGTCAGAGGCATGGTTGTTTGTCCTGACAGTTGTGGTTATTCGCAGGGGTAAGTGGGCGGATAAGGGAGTGCCCGTTGCCGGAGCAGTTGGCTAGGCCAAACCGGCTAGCTTTCAGCGCGGGTCAAGGGGAGGAAATTGTGCCGCTCCCCGTAGCCGCGCAGCGGGTAGTCTTTACGCAATGGGAAATCTTGAAAGTCGGCTGGCATCAGGATCCGCCGGAGATCTGGGTGGCCCCGAAAGCGGACACCGTACATGTCGTACACTTCGCGTTCCATCCAGTTGGCCCCCCGCCACAGCGAGGTTACCGAGGGCAGCTCGGGCTGAGGATCGTTCGCATACGCCTTGACAAACAACCGTTCGCCGGTCTGGGTGTTGGTCAGACCGTAGACGACGGCATAGCGGTCCGTGGCGTTGGGATAGCCCAGGTAGTCGATCCCACCCAGTTCCGCCAGCATGTCGAAGCCGTACTCTTGTTTGAGGCATTGCAGCAGGGGAAGGAGAGTCTGTGCCGCATGGGCAGCCGGCAGGATCAGACGCCGGTTGTCCCGGAACTGCTCGATGGTAAACACCTCGCCGAAGCGGTGACGCAAAGCTTCCAGATCAACAGCCACGGTGGTTACTCCTGAAGTAACGGGCAGGGTGCGCTGGGCAGTCTGGCCGGTGTCGCGGTGCCGGGGAACACTGCTGGCCCGCGGGGTATCGTGGCTCAGTTCAGTGGTACCCGCTTACGGGTGGCGGTCTGGTAGTCGCCTGGGGCTACGATAAGCTTGTCGGGGGTGAGTTCCCGGGCCAAGGCCGTGGGGCCTTCGTATCCCTGGCGGTGGACAAATTCCCGTCCGTCTATCGTGCCGGTTTTCTGGATTTTTTCCTGCAAGTCCAGGATGGCTCGGATCAGTTGTTCAGGACGGGGGGGGCAGCCGGGGATGTAAACGTCTACCGGCAGGAAGCGGTCGATCCCCTGCACCGTGGCGTAGGTGTCAAAAACGCCACCAGAGCAAGCACACGCCCCCATACTGATGCACCATTTGGGTTCGGGCATCTGTTGCCAGATCCGTTGCATGACCGGCACCATTTTCATGACCACCCGGCCGGCGACGATCATCACATCGCATTGGCGGGGTGAAAACCGCATCGCCTCGCTGCCAAAACGAGCAATGTCGTAGCGACTACTGGCCGTAGCCATCAGCTCGATGCCGCAACAAGCGGTGGCAAAGGGCATCGGCCACAAACTGTGCTTGCGTAGCAGACTGGCCAGGTAGTCCAGGCGGGTTACCAATACGTCCGGCAGCAAAGCACTCAGCGCCATGTGAAGGTCCCCTTACGCCATTCGTAGTAATAGGCCAGGGCCAGCACAGCTAGAAAAACCACCACTGTCCAGAACGCCGTTCCGCCTAAGGCGGTACGCCAGGCCTCGGAACTGTCCGCACCAAAGGCGATGACCGCCCAAGGGTAAAGAAACAGCAGTTCCACGTCGAAGATCAGGAACATGATAGCTACGAGGGCGAACTTGACGTCGAACTGCAGTCGGGCTGTTCCGACCGGGTCCATCCCGGATTCATAAGGCATCAGCTTGACCCGCGTCGGCTTACGGGGCTTCAGCGGTAATGCATGGGACATAATCAGGGTGCCTACCGCAAACAGCAACACTACCGCGGCGTATATCAGAATCGGATAGTACGCGGACAGCTCAAAGGCTGGTTCCAGGCCCGCAGGTGTTTGCACCGGAAGCATCATGACGCCGCTGTTTGCCATTGCGGTTGCAGGGCTGCCTTTGTGAAGCTTTTCACAAACTGGGGCAAAAAAGGACCTCGACGCGTGTCGAGGCATCCATCAGTTGTTGATCTAGAGACCGCAGTCGCCGCGGTCAAGATAACCACCCCCGTCGAGTCTAAAATGAACTTGCTATCGGTAAGGACGATGCTACTGGCACATTAATTTAATAGATTCATGGAAACTGATGAATTCAGTGAGTGGAGACCTTCTGATTGCAGCCCGCCGCAGTAGTGTAGAATCTTATTTGGGGTGCAGAGTTATTTCTTGATGTTTTGTGGATGATGATTGCTGTAACTGATCGGGTTCAACATTTGTTTTTGCATTTAGTAATAACTCGATGAGATGTCTGGCATACTCGCAGCCAGAGGAAGGGCGGTAAAGGCAAATTTATTGTGACGGTTCAATTCCTCATTCATTCCGCCGGTTCAATGATGGCCTGCATGGAACCTTTGCAACGAGGGATGCGTGGATCGGGGCCGTAGGCATGGATCTGGTCCCGTTTCAATTCAGCCCGCTCCAAGGTGGTGGTACAAACGATGGCCCGGCCGCGAGTGTCCACCTCTTTAGCTAGTTGATACCCCTTTTCGACGGGGTAGCCAAAAAGGTCTTTGAGCATGACGATGACGTATTCATACGTATGGTCATCATCATTAAGAAGAATGACGTGGTAAGGCGGCTGCCGACGTGTGCGCTGCTGGGTATCCGTTTCGGTATCTGGTAGGGTGAACGTGCTCATAACAAACCGTACCTCCCGAACGGTTTCCTGGGGGCTCAAGCTCCCCAACAGGGTCAGATCATGTAGACTGGTGAACCAGTAGAGGGCGCAGCTCCTGGGGGTAGCCGACCGAAACAAACCACGGCGATGTCGTCATTTTGGGGGTGGCCGTGGGCGTGGTTGTGGACAGCTTCCACCAGACGCTGACCACGATAGGAAGCGGTCAGGCTGGAGGGGGGATCGTCAGGCTCTGGACGCAGGATGTAATCGACTCGCCCCATGCCAAAAAATTCGCCTTCTGCATCCAAGGCATCCGTTACGCCATCCGTAAACAGCGTAATGGTGTCGCCCACGTCCAGTTGGTACTTGTCGGCTGCGTAGGGGAAATCAGGAACGATGCCCAAAGGTACGCCTTGGTTTTCCGGCTGGCCTAGATCAACAAGTTCATATTGGCCAGCCCGGGCCCATTTCGGCTTGAGGTGACCCGCGTTGACTACCGTCAGTTGATGGGTGTTGGGCTCCAATACCAGCACGGCCAGGGTTACGAAGCGATCCTGCAGACCTGCTTGGATCAGGTGGTTATTCAGGCTCGTAACGGCCAGGGCTGGGTCTGCCGTGGTCAAAAGATGGTAGCGCACTTCCGAGCTGAGTTTGGCCACCAGCAGTGCGGCGGGTACCCCTTTGCCCGCTACGTCGCCCAGGACAATGGCCAGCCGCCCATCGGGCAGAGGGATGAAGTCGTAGTAATCGCCGCCGATCATGCGGGCGGGGTTGTAGTAGGCATAAAAGTCGTAACCGGGAATGGCGGGCAGCTTCTGCGGCAGCAGACCGATCTGGACTTTACGAGCTAGTTCGATCTCTTTTTCTTCCCGCTGGCGTTTAAGACTTTGCTCGTAGAAGAACGCTTTCTGGATGGCTACTCCGGCCATGTTGCCCACAATGGTCAGCAGATGCAGATCGTCCTGAGTGAATTTGCGGCCCCGGTCCAGAGTATCGATCTGGATGGCGCCGATGGGTTGACCATCAGCACCAATCATCGGTACGCACATGGCCGAGCGGATACGCAACTCGGCGATACTGACGGCTCCGCCCAGAGACGCGTCCATGGAGGCATCTTCGGTCAGGAAGGACTGGCCCGATTCGAAGGCCCGACGCACTACCGTGCGGCTGTAGCGTGGAGTTTCGTCGCTGGCCCGCCGGGTCTTGACTACCTTTGGTACCAGACGGTTTTCTTCCATCAGCAGAACGAAGCAACGGTCGGCCTGACGGAACACCTGGAACAGTACGTCGGTTACCTGGCGGAGCAGCGGTTCTAACTCTAGTGTCGACGAAAGTGAGCGACTGATGTCCAGTAATGCCCGCAATCGCTCGGAGGGGGCGGCCTGCAGAAAGTGACGGACACTATCCTGATTACCGCTGGCTTCGATCGTGGTGGCAGTCTCCTGACCACCTTCATCATCGACCTCAGCACTGGCCCCCTTGCGCCAATCACTAGTTAAAGGCCTGGGGCGGACTTGCGTCTCTTTTTCCACCTGAAAAACAAACAAATAGTCGCAAATGCGGATACGGTCATCGGGATTCAGCCGCGTTCGCTCCGTGATCTGACGACTGTTGACAAATGTGTGGTTGCGGCTATTCAGATCCTCGATGTAGTAAATGCCGTTTTCTTGAGTGATGCGGGCGTGTTCCCGGCTGACCGAAGCGTGGGGGATAACGATCTGGCACCGTTCGGCGTCCCGGCCGATGGTCTGGGGCTCGCCTGTCAAGGGGATTTGACGGCGGGGGGCGGGGCCATCGGGCGACTTCAGCAACACAAGCATCGGCATGGGCACTAATCCACCTCAGCATCTAGCCCACTATCGTAGAGTTGGTAACCTTCCTTCTGAATGTTATACCCTCCGCCAGATTCACGCAAGTTGCGACACCACCCCTCAGAGTAGTTGACATAGTTGACGGGTACCGCTAGTTCTCGTCCTCATTTCCTCATTGTTGTAGCCCTCATTATGCGGTTCCGATTCATCGCGTAACTGCGACAGTTAGGGTGGATGGTCGCTTTGTACAACATCTGTTGCCGAACTCATGGTGACACGAGGCTAGAAGCACAAGTATACTGGTCGGTAACTCACGGGCAAAACGGGTAATGAGGGCAAGAAAGCGGAAGCGTCAAAGAAATACCTGCTGAAGGCAAAGCCCTGCTTGATTATGACAGCGTTGGGCGTGCAGTTGTGAAACTTCGGGGGGAGTGGACAGGTATAGCGTGAAGGGATGTGCACGGTGTGATGAGTAGCGAAGGGCAGTTGATTTATCGATGTTTGCGGGGTGACCCGGCCGCCTGCGGGGAACTGGTCAGCTGTTACCAGGGCATAGTGTACCGCTTGTGTCGCCGGTTGCTGGGGTGCCCGCACGATGCGGAAGACGTGACGCAGGAGGTATTTCTGCGGGTCTTTCGCAGTCTCCATCGCTGGGATGGTCGTCGGCCGTTCCGTCCCTGGCTGGTAGGGATTGCCGTCAATCGGTGCCGGACCTGGCTGCGTCGCCGGGTGCATCAGCCACAACTGGCCGATTTCCTGGCAGAGCGAGCCGATCCGCGCCCCCAGGACGAGACGCGTGAACTGCAGACCGTTTTGCAGCAGACTCTGAGCCGCCTGCGGGCGGAGTACCGTCAGGTGTTCCTGTTGTTTCACGAACAGGGGCAGACGTATGAGCAAATAGCCCTGACGTTGCAACGGCCAGTAGGAACCATCAAGACCTGGTTGCATCGGGCCCGTCTGGAGGTGCTTGATTATCTGCGGGCCAGTGGCCTGGTCGACACTAACACACCCGCGCACGGGATGCTGCCTGCGGAGGGCCAGCCATGATCTCCATCGATGGTTATCCGGACCAGCCTGGGATGCCACTCCAGGATTGCGAAGCGGTGATGGAGTGCCTGCAAACCGCGCTCGACGGTGCCATCCCCTGGCAGACAGCAGGGCAGTGGACTGCCTCACACCGCAGCCGATGTCGACAGTGTGCGGAACGTTGGCAGGCCGCCCAGGTGCTGCAACTACTCCTGCCCCGTCGCCAAAATGGCCCTGTTGCGACGAACCCCGGGACCTTGGCAACTCCGGCGCCGTTGGCACAGTCTTGTGGACTACGTGTCTGGCGGAAGAACGATCGCTTCCGTTATTGGCTGCTAACAGGTACGGGTATGCTAGCGGCAGCCCTGATGGTAGCTATGTTACTCCCCGTCCTGCAGCGGCAAGACCCGCCCGACCGGAGTCAACAGGCTCGGCAGTCGGCTCCACCAGTAGTAGGTAATCATGTCCCATCTGGTGAGATTCCGACAGTACGAGCAGAAGCGTCCGGACCGTCTCCAGGGGCACCGTCACCAGCAGGTGATGCCCCGAGTGCCCCTGTGGCAGGGACGGAGGCAGTGGCCCCAGCGCCAGCGACCCCGCTCCGCCTACAACACGAAGTCGCCAAGGCGGCCGAAGCGATCCTGGAGACCGTCGACGAGTGGGCCGAACCACCGCTTTGGCCGGCCCGCCCCGCTGCCGTTACGCCGCGACCGTTACCACAGTCACCGCCTGATCCCTGGACGCAACTGTGGCTATCCGTCCGCACCGGTCTGGAACCGGTGACTACGACCACCCAGAGGGCCTTCGACAGGCTGATGCAAGACCTGGGAGCCTGGCAACCCCAGCCGTCACCCAAGTCATAGAAAGGGTAACAGCGAGCTATCAATCAAGAACATTGTCGGGGTGGGTCCCGTACCTCATCCAGTCGAAGACTCTCCAAGAAAAGTGACCAAGACTTTTTACTGGCCTTTGATGCCTCCGCAACGCCGCGAAATACCTATGTGGCAGGGTCGAGCCTGATAGTTCGGCGGAGAGCCGATGACACCTGACCGACGCCATCGGGGATTGGGCAGACGTGCTCGGCCAACAATGACTTCAAACCAATGGGAAACATAGGGGGGCTGGAATTGAGGTTTGGGTACACGCAAGCCGGGCGGCCACCGGCCAGTGTTTTGAGGAGGCACCGCTGGGTTTGGTGTGGCCTGATGCCCGTCAGCCTGCTAGTTGGGACAGTGCCGGTCAGTTCGGCCGATCCTGAGTCGCCGAGGGCCACGCCCGCAGAAGCACGGGACAAACTGCTGCGTTGTGTTTCGTCCCAGGCAGCCGTAGTAGTTTACGCTCAACACTGGCACCTCCACTGGGAGCAGATCCGTCGTTCCCCCTTTGCCACTGGTTTCCCACGCTCTGCGCTGGGGCAGCGCTGCCTGCAATCGGACTCCTGGCAAGCCGTGCAGCAAACAGCGGCGACGGTGTTCAAGGAACTCCAACTGACACCCGAGGAGTTGCTCACGGAGATAATTGGCGAAGGTGTGGTTTTTGCCTACTCACCCGGGTCAGGATCCCCCAAAGCGGAAACGAGTTTGCTGGCCGTGGTCCCACGTCGCCCGGCCACGCTCCAGGCCCTGGTACAGCGCATCAACGAGCTGCAGCTTCGGGCGGGTGAAGTTCTCGAACTCCAACCCCATCGCTCAGGGGCGCACACCTACACGTTACGCAAAAAGCCTGGGGGCGTGGTCGACAGCTACGTCATTCAGGACGGATTGTTTTTATACTCCAACTCGCCCCAAGAGCTGGAAAGTGCCTTGGACCGCCTGAGCCGGTCGGATCCGCCCGTTTGGACCGAGCGGTTGCAGCGTTGGGGGGTAGCAGGTGACGCCCTGGTCGTGGCCATCCAGCCGCAACAGTGGGCGGGCGCCGCCGGCCTAGCGGAGGCAGCGGCCAACCCCCCTCTGTTGCGCCATTGGGCACGGTTATGGTCTGCCTTGCAAGCAGTGGTCCTCAGCCTGCAAGTCAGCGAGACGGTGGACGTCCGCCTGATTCTGGAGGCGGCGCCGGCCCGGCTGCCACCAGCCTGGCGGAACGGATGGATGGCGCCCGCGGTTCCGTCTGCCCGTTGGCTGGCAGCACCGGATGCCTGGGCAGGAGTACACGTTACCGGTTCGCTGGGTGATTGGCTCGACCGCCTCGACATACTGCTACCGCCTGAAGAGCATGGCCAGCGTCCCTTGTCTGAAGGGCTCGAACAGTTCCTGGGTCCGCTGGTCGGACGCGATCGCTATCCATTGATCCGTCAGGTATTGGGACCGACCTGGAGCGTGTGGCTGGAGCCCCCAGCCCAGGCCGACGAGCTGCCGGCTGTTGGTGCGGCCGTCAGTTTGCAAGGTACACCCGAACAGCGACGTACAGTCGCTCAGGCACTGGCCCAGGCCCTGACCTTCGCCTGGCATGCTCTGCGGGTACACTACAATGCTTCCCATCAGGATCAGATCACCTGGCAACAGCCTCCGGTGGGTACCCCCGAACTTGGCGGGATGCTGGTCAACCCCCGGGGGTTTCCCCCAGGTCTGGCCCCGTGCTTTGCCTGCTCGGATGAATACCTGCTTGTGGCCACGCATCCGGTCGTGTTCCAACGCTTTGAGCAACGGCGGCAAGTGCCCACCCGGCTTCCCAAGGGAACCGGACCGGATACCATCGCTTGGCTGGACGTCCGTAGCCTCTACGACTACCTCCAGCGGCACAAAACACACCTGCCGCGTCGCTTGGCACCGTTATTGGAACTGGAAGAGGCCAGACTACAAACCAACCTGAAATTGCTGACAGAACTGCTCGAACCGGTTGAAGCGGTTCGACTGGATTGCACGCGTAAGGAAAACGTCTTGAGCTTTCACCTGCGCTGCCGGCCCCGCTGGTCACTTCGACCCGTTCCCTGATTGCTTAGATCTGTTCTGTCGATCTAGGCGCGGTGATAGAACCACCGGTTTACACTTGTGGTAGAGGAAAGCGGCCGGAAGGCGGCGTTTGGTCCCTGGGGGACAACGTCGTCGTGCATCTTCCGCAGCCGTGGGCGCAGTTGGCCGAGTGACCTGTCCAGGTCCGCCATACGCTCCGGACCAGGTAGCAGCCAGCGATCCCTACTGCGGCGATCACCAGAAATAATTGAAGGTCCCAGGACAATAATTGTTGGAGACGCACCGCATACCTCAACTGTTGGTTTGGTCGGCAACGTTCATGGTGTTCATGGTAGGGCAGGGTCGCCGATCCGGGTCAGCGGCTCAGTTCGAGTAAGATTGCCCCTGCCTGGAAGGTCAGCAAAGCGGCCAGGTAGGCCAGTGTTGTCATGTAGACGAAGGTAAAAGCGGGCCAGAACCAGCTATGGGTTTCACGGCGGATGACGGCCAAGGTGGAGGCACACTGGCAGCATAAGGCAAAAAAGACCATCAGAGAAAGGGCCACGGGTATCGGGTAACGGCTGCGGACCGGGTCGTTGGCCCATTCACGGCGTAGGGTTTGCATCAAGCGATTGACCTGCTGCTGCGCCTCGGGATCAGTGGGTTGTTCGCTAACGGCTGCGGCTTCGACCTCGCCGATTTCGTAGATCAGACCGAGCGTGCCGACCACGACCTCCCGAGCGGGGAAGCTGGCCAGAACGGCCATGCCGATCTTCCAGTCCCAGCCCAGGGGGCGGAACAACGGTTCCAGTCCGCGACCCGCTTGCCCCAGCCAGCTTTGCCGCTTCCAGTCGGCGGACAGCCGCTGCGGTTCGTCCAGTTGTGCGAGCAGGTGCTGCCGTTCCGTTTCCGAAAGCGGTTCGGCCAGCTCGGCCGATTCCTGCAGACGTTGGCGAGCTTGCTCCGCGTTGACCTCGGCCGCGGCGATCCGCTCCGGATAGGACTGTCCCTGCGCATCGGTATAAGGGAAATACAACAGGGCCCAGACCAGGATCATAGCGGCCAGGATGATGGTGCCTGCGCGTATTACAAATGCCCGGCCGGCATCGTACATGCGTCGGGCGATGGAGTAGGGATGGGGCCAGCGATAGGGAGGTAGCTCCAGCAGAAATACCGGCGTTTCCCCCCGCAGCAGGGTCCGTTTCAAAATCAGAGCCACCAAGGGAGCTACCGTAAAGCCGATCATGTACATGGCAAAAAGTACCAGGCCGGGCACCCATGCGGAGTACCCCTCGCGGAAGAAGGCCCCGATCAGCAGGATGTAGACGGGCAGACGGGCCGAACAGCTCATCAGCGGTGCCACCAGGATTGTCGCCAACCGGTCACGCGGATGTTCGATAACACGGGTGGCTAGGATACCAGGGACCGCACAAGCGACGCTCGATAAAAGCGGAATGAAAGATTTGCCACTCAGACCGCACCGGCTCATCAGCCGGTCCATTACAAAGGCGGCTCGGGCCATGTAGCCGCAGTCTTCCAACAGTGCGATAAAGCCGAACAGTATCAGGATCTGGGGCAGGAAAACCAGGACGGCCCCGACCCCCTTAATAATTCCATCAGATACCAGGCTGCGTAATGGCCCCGGTGGCAGGGCGTCCTGCACCACCTCTGTGACGGCTGCCCGTCCACCGTCGATCAGATCCATCAGCGGACGAGCCCAGCGGAAAATCGACTGGAACATCACAAACATTACTAGCAGGAAGATCAACGTGCCCCAAACACGGTGCGTCAGGAAGCGGTCCAGTCGGTCGGTCCAGGTTACGGGAGGTATAGCGGGGCGCTGGATCAGGCCCTGAAGTGCTGTGCGGATCCAGGCATAGCGGGTGCGTGCCTCGATACCAGGAACAGAACAGCCGGCGGCCGCCAATCGATCCCGAGCTGCCTGCAGCAACTGACGGAAGGAGTCGCCGTAACGGCTCAGTAGTTCGGCTTCGATGTGTCCGCCCGTATCCAGCAAGGCTCGGCGCAGCACAAACGGCGGTTCCGCCTGATGGGTTGCCTGGTACAAGCGGGTTACCTCGGCTTCGAAGGGTTCGGGAAATGTGATGGGTTGAGGTATCTGCTGACTGTCCGCGGCCGCTTCGACAGCTTGCCGCAGTGACTCTAAGCCGATGCCGCGGTTAGCCTGGATGGGAACCACCGGCACGCCCAGACGCTGGCTGAGACCTGCATAGTCGATGCGGATCCCCTGGGCGGCCGCCATGTCGATCATGTTGATGGCTACAACCACCGGCCGACCCAGGTCGAACAATTGGGTGGTCAGGTACAGGTGTCGTTCCAAGTTCGTGGCGTCGACGATGGAAATGACGACGTCCGGAACCGGCTCTGTGCTGGAGCGGCCTAGCAGTAGTTCGACGGCCACCATCTCGTCCGGACTGCGGGGGGCCAGACTGTAAGTGCCCGGCAAATCGATCAGTTCCCACTGCCGTGTTCCGTGCCGTACCCAGCCCTTTTTCAGCTCGACTGTCACACCGGGATAGTTGCCCACGCGTTGCTGCAGACCCGATAAGGCGTTGAATAACGTGGATTTTCCTGTGTTCGGATTACCGGCGAGGGCCACAATCAGCGGGCGTTTTGTCGTCGAGGCAATTACTTGCGGGGAGGACATGGGTGCACAAATGAGGTTTTGGAGGGTTCGCGGGATCGCAGGAGTGGTCAGGTTACCGAGGCAATGAAGAGAACCAAGGGACGGACCACTCCCGTTTTAATCTCGATTCAGGACACCGGGGGTAGCTGCGGTTCGACCAGAACGCCAGCGGCTTCGGCCTTACGTAAGCTCAAGCGGCTGGCCCCCACGCGTACTTCCATTGGATCTCCTAAAGGGGCAAAGCCGAGTACCTCGATCGTTTCCCCTTCCAGCACTCCGAATTCACCCAGGCGTTGCACCAAGGCTGGGGGACCGTCCACCCGTCGGATTACACCGCGTTGCCCCACTTGGAAGGTGTTCAGAGGCCGCATGCGTTGACCACCCGGACGTAAATCTGGGAGCAATCATCAGCTCGCAAGCACAGTTTGCATCCCCCTACGTCCAGCAAGCAAGGAGTACCCGCTTGCAGTACCCGGATACGACTACCCGTCCGCACCCCTAGCTCCGCCAGGCGCTGAGCAATGGTAGACGGGGCAGCGACTTCCGTCACTTCGCCCCAGTCTCCGGTGCGTAACATGTCCAGTGGCAATACCATAAGGCTCAACTCGTTCTGGACTAGCTCTTGGCCGGACTTTATGTCTGCGGCGGGCACCTGGACTTATTGCGATTCCGTCTCATTTAGTATTCGCCCTGTCTACCCGTCCGTCAAGGGGGCTAAGTAAGTGGACACGTTTTTTTTTGCTTCTTAGGGTGTATATGGCACAATCATGATATATAAGAGACATTCGTCAGTAACGAGATCAGGCTCGCTGAGAAAATAGCCCTTCTACATGCTTTGCTGGAGTTTGGTGGGTGGGGTGAGGTGTTCGCCCGTACCGCTTCGGTAGGCGAAAAGTTGTTGACACAATCAGATCAGGTGATTGGCACGATCAGGCTAGGTCTGCATTGACCGTTCTCGCAGGTAGGCGGCGAGGGCTTCGTTCCAGGGGCGTAATGGGGGGACGCCCAGACGTTGCAGTTTGTGAGTAGCCAGAACACTGTAGGAAGGTCGCCGCGCGGCGGCCGGGTATTCGACTGAGCTGATCGGGATCAATCGAGGTGATTGGCCAGTCATTCGGAAGATCTCCTGAGCAAATTCGAACCAGCTACATTCTCCGCTGTTGACAACATGGTAGATGCCATTCGCCTGGTGCTGGATGAGATGGATGATGGTCTGGGCCACGTCGGCTGCGTAGCTGGGGGTGCAGCGCTGATCAGCGACCACGCGTAAGGGTTGCCCCTGCTGGGCTAGTTGGAACATAGTCTCAACGAAGTTGCGGCCCTTTCCCCCCTGTCCCCACCGGCCGTACAACCCGCAGGTGCGTATAATCAGGACCCGCTGGTCGAGTACCTGGCGGGTCAGGTATTCGCCCATCAGTTTGCTGAGGCCGTAAAGGTTGACAGGCCCTGGTGGATCTTCTTCTTCCAGCGGCCGGGCAACGGCGTCCAGACCGAAGACATAGTCGGTGCTGACGTGCACCAGAGGCCAGTTCAATTGGCGGCAAGCCGCTGCCAGTTTCTGGACGCCCCAGGCGTTGACGGCGAACGCGGCCTGGGGTTCGCTTTCGGCGCGATCGACAAAATTATATGCCGCACAGTTAATACAAATTACCTCCTCTGATGGATCATTTATTTGCCTTTCCAAGGCTGCACTAATGGTGGCAAGATCCCAGGTCAAGTCGCACTGTTCCCGTCCCAAGGGGATCACGTGTCCCGGCCAGCGGCGGCAGAATTCCTGGCCGAGTTGTCCCGTCGCACCGATGATAACAGCCCGCATCGCTTTCCCCCTGCTGTTCCCTTCCAACTCCACCAAATAGCTGTTGTACCCCCCTGGTTATAGACAATTTCCGCTGGCAGGGTCTTCGGACTGTCGCTGGGTATCGGCCCCTTAATGGGTTGGCAGGCCGATTTGGCAGTAAGGGATGGGTTTTAAATAGGCCCCGACTGGTCCCTGGACCATTTGTCTCGTTCCAGTTAGGATGGGGATAACGGCCTGCCCGACGTTATTCCCGACCGAATCGAGATCGAAGCGTCTGCAACAGCTCCCTGGAGGCGATGATATGCCCCGCTGGAACCGTCGTCAGTTTCACACTTGGGCAGCGAGCGGTGCCTTGGCCTTGCCTGCTTGGCAGTCGCGGCAGGTGTATGGAGCCAACGAGCGTGTCCGGCTCGGCTTCATTGGTGTCGGTAACCGTGGCGACCAGGTGCTAACCGCTTTTCTGAGTCAGAAAGACAGTGAAGTGGTCGGCATCTGCGACATTTACGCGCCGTACCGGGAGCTGGCCGCACGCAAAGTCGGTGGCTCCCCGGCCTTGTACCACGATTATCGCAAGATGTTAGAGGACAAAAGCATAGATGCCGTGGTCATTTGCACGCCGGATCATTGGCATGCCTTACAAACCATTCATGCCTGTCAGGCGGGGAAGGACGTTTACGTGGAGAAACCGCTTTCCCTGACGGTAGTCGAGGGGCGTAAGATGGTGCAGGCCGCTCGCCAGCATCGTCGCGTGGTCCAGGTGGGGATTCAGCGGATGTCTTCGGCCCTGGGGCGGGAAGTGACCGAGGTCATCCGCAGTGGCGGTATTGGTCAGGTGACGGTGGTCCGGGCCTTCCACATCCAAAACGAATGGCCTAAGGGGATTGGCAAACCGGCCGATGGTTCGCCACCGCCGGATGTGGACTGGGATGCCTGGCTTGGTCCGGCACCGGCCAAACCGTACAACAAAAATCGCACTTTTTACCGCTTTCGATGGTTTTACGACTACTCCGGTGGTCAGTTGACCAACTTTGGGGTGCATTATCTGGCCTCCATTCATTGGGCTTTAGGGCTGCAGGCTCCTAAAGCTGCGGTGGCTCTGGGAGGCAAGTTTGCCAACTATGACAATCGGGAAGTGCCCGACACGCTGGAAGTTCTTTGGCACTACCCCGGCGATATTCTGGTGACCTTTTCGCAGTACAACGCCAACGGCGCGCCCGCTGCGGCCCGACCCTGCGAAATCGAATTTCGTGGCACCCTCGGTACTCTCTATCTGAATACCAGCGGCTACGAGATTGTGCCCGAGGTCATCACGGAGCAGGAGTTCCCCGCTCGTACACCTCTGGATCGTTCGCTGGAACGTCGGTATCGAGCTGATGCCAAACCTCACATCGAACCGCGTAAGGTGACCGGTCGCATTCTCGATGCGGACCATGCCCGTAACTTTCTGGATTGTGTCAAAAGTCGCAAGGAGCCGAGCTGTCCGATCGAGTTTGGTCATGCGGTGACAACGGCGGCCTTGATTGCCAACATTGCCCACCGCACGAAAAGCTATTTGGAGTGGGATGCCCAGTCCGAACGCTTTACGAACAGCGAGGCGGCCAATCGGTGGCTTCACTACGAGTATCGCCCCCCTTATCGCCTCCCCGGTTGACCCCTAAAGGGCACATGGCTGTTTCGCTTACGGCCTTTGCTATTGAGTGCAATGAAGTTGCAGTCAAACAAGGGTGACACAATACACGTTTGTCCCACTTTTCCTATGGATTGACTTTGACAAGAAGGCAGAGAATAATAATGACTGATTACTTCCCCTCCCAAGTAAATTGATGGGGGTCGATGCAGAAGGGCGGTTAACTCAGCGGCTAGAGTGCCATCTTCACACGGTGGAAGTCACAGGTTCGAATCCTGTACCGCCCACTGGACACAATCCCATCATGCTCACACTTCCGGAGTCTACGGGCTTATCTGATTGATCCCTAATTAGTTCCGGCCAATCACACCATAACGTGCCCGATGGTGCGAGAACCTGCAGCGGCGTATTTTGCTTTCAGATCGGGCGACGTATTATGCCTTCGGGTTGGGCGGCGGATTATGCGTTGGCCTGCAAGTCGCCTTTTGGCCCGGCAGTGGCTTCCTTGGTTTTGTTGTGCCGCGGCAAATGACGTTACCTGAGACCATGCGACGTATAGTCGACCTGTCGGTGTGTCCGCGCCGCTTCACAGGACAAGCGCTTTACTTGTTCGGCATCGTTTTGAATTGAATGGTAATCCGGTGGCCGCAACAGCGATCAAATAGTCAGGCGGCGGTCGCGGGCGACCACTTCCCAGCGGTCGACCACACAACCGTTACGCACTACCAGCAATTCACGATACAGGGCCACCGTTGGGCAGACGTGTCCGGGAAGGGCATAGGCGGTATCGCCGGGCTGGAACTGGTCTGCCTGATCCGTTTGGATTACCAGATGTTCCTCGTTATGAGCAACGACCGTGTAATTGTCTAAATGGCAGAAGCGGACGCGGCGATCCATCGGTGGGTCGGCGGCTACGGCTTTGGTACCCAGGTCGAAAGTGACGCGATCAGGCTGCGGCCGGCTGACCACACGCGTCAGCAGCACGGCGGCGGGGGTTAACTCGGCCAGATCAGCATACTTGCTGCCATAGCCGGCATCGTATAGCACGAAGGTGCCCGGAGAACATTCCAGACCTGGTATGTCCTGCCAGCGGCAATGGACCGGAAAGCTTGGCGTTCCACCCACAACCAGACGGGGGACAGCCAGTCCCATGTGCTCCAACTGCTGGCGTAGGGCCAGCACTTGCTGCCAGAATTGTTGGGCGGTGGCGTGTCGGTGCTGAGGATCAACGGCGTTATTATGGCCATCGTAGACGTGGAAACCTTCTGGTCGCACGCCGGGCAGCGTGGCGGCCTGGCGATACAAAGCGGCGGCAGCCGGTCCTGGGGCCACCCCCGTGCGGTGCTGACCGACGTTCAAGTCTACCAGCACACCCACCGTGACGCCCCCCTGACGCATAACCTCCGCCAAGGCGGCTAACGAGCCGGGATGATCAACGAGCGTGGCAAAGCGTGTGGCCGGATATCGCCGGATCAACTCCGCCAGACGTTGCAACTTCGGGCCAACTAACGGATAGGCAATCAGGACCTGTGGGGCACCCGCCAGGGCCAGCAACTCTGCCTCGGCAAGCGTGGCACATTTGTGCCGCTGTACCCCGGCCCCCAGTAACATGTCGACGATCTGCCGCGTTTTATGCGTCTTGACGTGTGGACACAGCCGCTGGGGGCCGCCCGCCCAACGGACCATGCAAGCAATGTTCCGCTGGACCAAGTCTGGGTAAACCAGCAAGGCGGGCGAATCAACCGTGTCTTCCGCACGCAGCCGGTAGTCTACTTGCATGATGTGTCCCCCTACAGCCCGGACGTGCACCGGCGGGTGCCCTGCTTGTGTTTGTCCGGCTTGAACGCTTGCTTTAGGTGTATCCTCCAGGACAGCTCGACTGCTATCTTAGCGACGGATCGCCGACGAGTTCTCCACTTTGCGGCAAGGCCTTGCTGGCAACAACGCCCCCAGCCCCAAAGGCCTCGCGGGTGAATCAGAGGAAATGACCCAGTGAGCGTCAGTAACCCGGCAATGACTGCACGGGGGTGTTAGGGTGTGTCGATGAGAGAGGATCGAGCGGGTAGATGAGGAACAAGCGTGTCCGAGCGATGGGGGTCTGCTGGTGCAACCAGTCAAGGGCCTGGCGATGATGGGGGGTGATGTCGGGATTGCAGCGGAGACAACCGACGGAGACTGCCAGCAGTCGGGCGGAGCCACATAGGGCTTGTATCCGCTGCGGGTCACCCCCATGAGGCTGATGGCTCAGCAGAGCTCGCTGGAATGGCGGTGTATCCACGGTTGGATCCATGCCGTAGTACCACACAGCTATGCGGTCCACACCCTGCTGATAACACCAGCGGCGCAGTTCCGGCAGTCCCTGACCCCAATCGTAATTCGATTCGTGCAGCAGGTGATCCCCCGCGTGGGGACCACCCCAGACGGCATTGAAATAAGTCAACAAATCGGGCCAATGCCACCAGACTGCAACGGTCTGACCTGCCAGCAGACCAAACAGTATGGCCGCTAGGAAACGGCGTCGCTTGAGGTGGCCCTTCGCCGGAGGTGTGCCACTGTCTCCACTGCAAGGTCTTTGCGAATCCGTCAGGTGATGTCCTAAGGCAGCCGCGGCACTTGTCACCAGCAGAACCATAGCGGGGAACAAGAAACGGATGCCAATCTGCACGCGATAAGTAGGACTCAACAATAGAATCAGGCCCGCTAAAAGAGTGGGCGGTGCCAAGAACCATTTCCGGGGGGCAACCCAAGCGGCCAGCACCACCAGCCCCAAGATACTCACGGGCGTTTTCATGCTCAAGGCTATGGGAAAGTAGAGGGGCGTCGCCCGGGGATACCACTGACCCAGCAGATAGGTGCCGTGACCCCGGATATTGTGCTTGATCTGATACAGCAAGGCTTCGCCGGCGTTGGTAAAAATAGTTACATGCTGGCTTATGGGGAGCATGAACTGCTTAATGGGACCCTCGGGTAACTGTTCGGCCCAGCGGATGAACGTGGGTTCCGGACCCCAATCACAACCGGTGTAGGCAAAGGCCACGATCAGGCCAATGATGGTCATGCAGGCAATGTCGCGACGTAAAGAGGACGTTTGCTGCCACCAGTGACGGCCGAGCTGTATCCAGCCGGTCCACGGGCTGTGGAATCGGGGAGTCCAGCCGGGGAGAAACGGGAATGTTCCACCCAGGCGCTGAACCGAATGCCACAGACCGTAGACCAGCATGGCTTCCAGGCCGAAAACGAGAGCGGAGGCCTTGGCCGTCAAGGCCAGACCAAACGCCAGCCCGGGAAGCAACCAGCGGTGAGGCCAATTCCGCCCCTGTCCGCGTTCCAGAGTCGCCACCAGTACCAGCAGACAGGCGACCAGAGCGATATCAGTAGTGGCCAGGGCGGCATGAGCCAGCAGGTTCGGCTCGCTGGCGACGAAAAGAATGGCCAGGCGGGCCCCCCAGCGTCCGCCCCACCACCAGCCCAGTTGCCACACCATGGTCAGCAGGATGATCCAGAAGAACAGATTGGTGGCACGAGCCATTGGCAGTAGCTGGGGTATGTCGTCTGGCAGGAGCCATTCGCTTCCCCGCCAGCGTTCCCACAAATATAAGGGCAGCGTTTGCACATCGACGGGTAGCGTCATGGTGCCTGCACGCATTAAAAGCTTGTTACTCCCGGTCCGCCAGGCAGTCAGACCCGCCCGCACGTAAAACGGTTCGTCAAAAGTCGCACCCGTCTGGGTGCTGATGCTCCAGCATACCCCCGAGGACACCAGCACCACCCCGACTAGCCACAGCCAATCCCCAACTGTCCTGTTGGTCTGTGTCACAAGTTCTACCCTCTCCGGATAGTGCGATCACCCCCCGTCCGGATTGATATCAGCTCTGCACACCTTGGCTCAGACCGGAGGGGAACAATCAGGAGCTGTCCAGGAGTCGGCACGTCGAACCGTGAAGACGCATACTCAAATAACCGGGCCCAGGCAATCCGAAATTAGTATCACCCCCATTTACTTACTAGAGGCAGCCATCACTAGAACATCTAATCATAGAGGCTTGCCGTCGGTTGAACCCCTGCCGGGTCGCCACCAGAATCCGAGGGGACGGAAGAGCTCATCAGCACCGGTTGGCAGGCAAGGTGGCAGACAATGTATTTCAGGAGACGGTAATGCCGCTACGCGAAGAATGGTCAACAGCCCTGCTGACGGGCCGATTGGCGGATGGGGGACCACGCTATGCAGAAACACCCGCTGATCTGACCACCGCTACAGGGGTCGCCGAACCGTGGAATGCCGCTACTGCCGCTCTATTCATCCTGCTGGTGCTCTGGTGGGCCTGGCGGCTACGTGGACGCTACCGGCAATTCCCCTTGCTGACCTGCGGCTTACCTATCCTGCTGGCCGGTGGCATCGGCGGTACCCTCTACCATGCGACACGTGCCTCGCGGCTCTTTTTCCTGCTCGACGTGATCCCCATTTCTCTGCTCGGGGTGGCCGGTGCCGTCTATGCGGCCATACGCCTGTGGGGCCAACGCGGCTGGTGGTACCTGCCTTGTGTCCTGCTGTTTTACCTAACTCTCAATGCTCTGCTTTTCCGCACCTTGCCTGCTAGCGGGAGCAACGTCCAGTGGCGGGTCAACCTTTCCTACGCCAGCCTGGCCGCCATTATCTTGATACCGGTAGCCCTAATCCTGGTGCGTACCCGCTTCCGCCATGGAGGATGGGTCCTGGCAGGCCTGCTCAGCTTTGCTATTGCCTGGTTTTTCCGTCTTGTCGATCAACAGATGGGCCTGTATTTGCCAATGGGCAGCCATTGGCTTTGGCATAGCTTCGGTGCGTCTGCAACGGCGTGTGTGCTGGAATATTTCTATCATCTGGAGGCTAGCGCCCACGCCTCTCATCCACCTGCCGCCTAGCTTCATCCTCGGCTACACCTCGCTGAAGCACCCCCCCTGTTGCCAAACGTTCTCGTTGTTGTTCGCTCTTATCGCTAAGCCAGCCAACAAAGCCTCATGGCGTTGCCGAGTGGGCAAAATGCCCCCTGCGGAGTCATCAGCGCGTTGATTGGTACTCTCATAATCCTATGGTGGAGCCGTCCTCGCCTGGCATTGGGTAGGGGAACTATAGCCATTGCTCCCGGCGAGGCGTTGACAACCATACCGGCTGCTGTCTGTCACGTATCATCCGTTGGCCATGAGTCTTGCAAATAATACCTGATCAGAGCCGCATGTGATAATGGACGGGAGGTGTCGTTTACGTTTGTGTTGGTTTGATAGTCAAGCAGCACTAATGGTTGAGCGGTGGCGAGCCGTCGTAACAGTGCAACTTCGGGCTGCAGTCGGTGTTCAAGCACCCACTTGTACGCCGGTAGGTAGATGAGCAGCCGGGCCTGACGGTAGTCTAACAGAATGGAGCTGTTGACCCCAAACCGGTGCCCGAGGATAGCTCCGCGGCGTTTCCCCCCGCGTTTGATATGGCTCATGTCGGTGATCAACCACTTGCGGGGATCAATATCCTCCCGCTCGAACACCTTTAGTCCCTGCCACAAACCTTCGACCGACCAGGCTGTCTGATCAGGTGTATTGGGAATCGGAATGCCGCCATGGGGATAAAGCGGACTGAATCGCACCCATGGTTCCGGGCCTTTTGATGTCATATCGATGATCAATGTCTCAGGCCGGGCTTTCTGGATCGAATCGAGTTTTTTGCGGCGGCTCTCGATAATTATGTGCATCCATCATGCCCCGCTGGTCAGCATCCCAATTTGACAGCTCCTGTTGATCAAACAGCACCATGTCAATCGACTTGATGGTTTATGTAACCCGCTTTGGCTTGCTTGCAAAAGTTTGGGGCTCCAAAGGGTAACTTGTATCTGCTATTTTGTATGCGGCTTGCAACGTTCTTTGTCGGCCATCGATCCGGTCATATTTATCTAGCAGAAAACGCTTCTAATTGAGGCGTGATCAGAAAAAAAGTAAGTATCGGGCAGTTGCTCTTTGTCGTGGTGTTTCCATCCATAAACTGTTTAGTAGCGGGATGCGACGCGTGCCTCTCTAGTTTTCGACTAGTCGGTTATTCCGGCACAGTCCTTCCAGCTCGCCTGCGAGGGTGGCGGAACTGGCAGACGCACTGGACTTAGGATCCAGTGGCCCCAAAAATGGCCGTGGGGGTTCGAGTCCCCCCCCTCGCACTCCTGCACCTCTTAAGTGAGCCATTCCCTTCTGCTGGAATGATCGGCGTTTCTAGCCGCACTCACTTGATGGTAAGATAGTTTTGAAACCTTCTACCACGGAATTAGCTTAATGACGATGTTAGTAGTAACCTTTTTTCCTGCTTATCGTTGCCGTTTACAGGAGGGCTTGGCCTAAATCACTTCGTGTCAGTGACTTACCCGGTAGACACTACAACATACCGCGTGCATGTCCTGCCGGTTGTTCAGAACGCAGATTTGCCCCCGCAAGCGGTCCTGAAGGGGTAGTCTGCCGCGTTAAGAGCGGTTCCGGAACCGAGTTATTACCAGGTAGGCTATGCCCGTGAGAATCCCCACACTTCCACCCAAGTAGCTGCAGTTGTGCATCATGGCCGCACGGGCGAAGGCGACACGATCCTGAACAGCTGCCGGATAGTAAAACGGTGGTAGCGTCGCAGGTGTGATACTCAACCATGCGTATAGCAGCCCGCCCAGGCCGATTATAAGGGTCGTGAGAATAACCACGACGAAGGCGACCATACACCGGCCCAGGTACGCTTGCCAACCTGGCAGGATGAGCCCAACTAGAAGTACGGGCAGCCCTACGACTGCTCCCATCCACCAAGAGGCGTACCAACCCACGATAGCGGCCCCGAGTCGGCCGTGCAAAGATGTGGGAATGTCAAACTGGTCAAACTTGAACGCGTGGAAATATTCAGGTGCGACCGTATACGAAATCTGATTGTGCACAGCACCATATAAACCCGCCGTCAAACAAGCGGCGAGTAACAACAACGGCAGCAATAACAGTTTCACAAGCATAAACGCGGCTGATTTATTAGGCGTCGTGTATGACAAGTGTACGTCTGGAAAATGATTCAGGCACTTCGCTGAAAGACGCAAATCACATCCACTCGCTTCATACGGTTCCCAAATACGGCTCTGTCATAACTGTATGTTTCCCATCACGTTTTGTACAACTAAAGGCATCCACTTTGCAGAGGCACTCTACGTCCAAATCAAAACAACTGCCACCAACTGGGAGTTGGTCGTTATGATCCCGAATTTTTCGGATTAGTACAAACCTTCTGTGTGTGCCATTACGCCTAAATTGTAAAAATTTGAGACTTGGGTCAAGAAACATATTTAGCAATGCGTAGGGGCTGGCCATTCTAAGCCGCTTGGGTGGGTCTGTTCACCCCTAACTGAATCAAGCTATGGAATGACATGTCGATGCTTACCGTCGCCCTAGCCCTCCCACCCAAGAGTGTGACTTTCTTTAAGATTCAAGTGACAAGTTCAACGCTACTGATTCCCAAAGTCCATGTTGTGCTACCGACCATTGACGTATGGTCGAGTTGTTTGGTCAGATAGGGAGAAGAGTGGTACAAATGGGATGGAGCATGTCGCTATGCCTTTTTTGGTTAAATGTCATGACCATAACGTTGTTCTAGGCCTGAAACCATATGTGCGGTTGCACCGCTATGGCGCATCTATGCGCCCTCCAGATGGTTCCAAGTGGATCCGCTCAGGATGATGTGCATAGCGGTAACGCTGTTGCTCCAATGCCGAAATGCAAAAAATCTGCCTGAGGCTGTCCGTCGGGTCCACCTAATCGTTACCAACAAATCAGTGAACTGGGGAAGATACACTGTGCAGTTTTGTGACGTGACGACCAGAAGATCTCTTGTCTTGTCTGGACGGTGCGGCTATATGATATAAATGATCCTCGACGGGCTCCCGTTGTGGATCTGGTTGGGGCAGTAGCTCAGTTGGGAGAGCGCTTCGTTCGCAACGAAGAGGTCGAGAGTTCGAATCTCTTCTGCTCCACTATACACATCCTGTACCACATTGCACGATAGAGTGCGCAGCCCCGCTAGTCCGGCCAGCACTAGCAAGTGCACCGGCTTTTTGTCTTATTGCAACCTTCCTACACTCTGCCTTTCGCCTATAGCGTTGTTCATATAGTTGTCCGAACACACTGTCCTAGCTTAGAAGGCGGATTGCCAGTGGTTCAGCAAACATCTTTCAGATTGCTCTTAAGTATGAGAGCGAATAACGGCTTGGCCATTGGCCACATCCAGTTCAACAAACACCTTTCGGATTACTCTTAAAGCTGTAACAACCGCTGGAGTGGCTCGAGGACGAACTCGA
>JANWVV010000030.1 GCA_025055795.1 Gemmataceae bacterium | reverse complement strand
GCGAAAATGACCGGCACCGCCCCGCCGCCGGCCACCGCCGCCTGGCTGGCCAACCTGACCGAACCGCTCAAGTCCCGCTTGATCAGGGTCGGCTTAGTGGACCAGCCCAAGCCCGACCTGACCCTGCGGCAGTTCGTCGCTGACTACCTGCGGCTACGGGACCGCGAACTGAAGCCCAGCACGAAGAAAACCCTGCACCTGGCCCTCACCGACCTGTTCCGGCACGTCGATCCAACCACACCGCTACACCAGGTCAGTCCACTGCAGGCCGACCGGCTGCGGGCTTCCTTGCTCGCTACTCTCGCCCGCTCCACCGCAAACAAACGTACCGCGATCCTCAAACAGATCTTCCAGGCGGCCGTCGAGCGGAGGCTGATCGAACGCAACCCCTTCGGACACATCAAGGGGCTGACGGTGCTGGGCGAGCGACACAGGCGGCAGTTCATCCCGGCCGAGCTGGTCCAGCGGGTGCTCGAGGTTATCCCCTGCCCGCAGTTGCGGCTGGTGGTGGCCCTGGCCCGCTGGGGCGGCCTGCGAGTGCCCTCCGAAGTGCTGGCGTTACGCTGGTCGGACATCAACCTGCCGGAAGGGCGGATGGTGGTCCGCTCGCCCAAAACGGAGCGGATTGCCGGTCGGGAGGCGAGAGTGGTACCGATCTTTCCCGAGCTGCGGCCGTTTCTGGAACAGTTGTGGGACAGCTTACCGGAAGGTGCACCCGACCAGGTCATCACCCGCTACCGCACCCAGCCCCAGTTGGCGGCGGTCTTGCACCGCTGGTGCCTGATAGCAGGGGTCAAGCCGTGGCCGCGGCTGTACCACAATCTGCGGGTATCGCGGGCGACCGAACTGGCGGATCGGTTCCCCTCGCATGTGTGTGCCGCCTGGCTGGGCCACACCGAACGGATCGCCGACCAGTGCTACCGCCAGGTGACCGACGAACACTTCCACCGCGCCACACAGGAACTTACCGACGCAAAATCCGACGCAAAATCCGACGCACGGTCAGCGCTGCAGGATCGGGCAGACAAAAGCAAGGAAGAGCAAAATCCGACGCAAGATAATGGCAGTAATAGTCTTGCGCTCGTAAGTGTCTACAATTCCAGGGGGTTGGAAAACCCCGTCGCCGGTCCTGTTAGGATCCAATTACGGATGATGGCTAATTCCTGGGGTGTGGGCCGCCGGCCTTCCGGCGGCATGGACATATCTTCAATGGTCGTATAAATAGCACTTTTTTCGGGCTGGCCGACAACAAGTATCGGGGCACCGCCCCCTCTTTTGATGGCCGCCACCGTGCGTAAATCGACCCCTCCTTTCGGCTTACCGCTGCCCGCACCGTGACAATTCAAACAATAGGTACGGAAGATCGGTAGTACGTCTTTCTGGAACGATACCGGCGTGACTCCTTCAGGCAGTTTTGTGGTTCCACCTTTAGGCATCGGAGCATTAACACTGGGAGGCGACTTGGGTGATGGTTCCTTGCTGGGCACTTTTGCGTCTTTGGGCATGGTGGCGTTTGCCATCGGTTCTTTTGGTAGGGGCATTTCCGTGGACAATGGTCCTTTGGGAGGTGTGTCTGGGCCTTTGGGCATGATGGAATTCATCCCAGGCTCTTTGGGCGGTGGAAGTTCGGGGGACTGAGGAACTATTGGATTCTGGGGTGGTGGCGAAGGCGGTGTTTTGTTCTCGCCATTCACTGTCGTTGACTTGTTGGAACCCTCTTTTTCGATCCGCTTGGGGGGCTGGGAGCCTGCATCCGGCTGATTTGATATGTTCTGGGAAGTTGGGGAAGTGCCCGGGCTGCTTGGGTCCTTGGTTTGTTTGGGCGCTGCTGAGGAATCGGGTGCCTTTTGTTCCGGGTAGTAGGCAATTACCTGAGGCCGCTGATAGCCGGCAACTATGCCAAAGAAGAAGCCAACGATCAACAGGCCTCCGAAAATCAACCAGGCGTAAAATTGCTCGTTGGGAGATAGGGGTCGATAGCCTGGCGAAGGGCGTGGCAAGGCACGATCGTTACTGGCAGCTACTGTTGAGGACGCTACCGCACGGCTGGTTTTCCTGCGATGGGTGGATTGAGAAGACATAAGGGACTTTCCTTCAATCAATAGCTGGTGTGTTCGATAACGCTCTCCGCTGCCGTGGCCCAAAATCACTGACGCGGCGGCGGCTCCGTTGTGGCTTTATACGATTGGACACCGCGTGGCCGTTTGGGGTTCCGCAGCCGTTTAATCGGCCTCCTGACTCGTTCGGGTCTGTTTTAGATCGTCCACAGATGGTGCTGGGGGTTGATAACCGTGGGGGGGGCAGCCGGCGTCCAGAAAGCTCTGCAGGATCATCTGGGCGGCGACTCGGTCACGCCGCAAGCGGCGTTGTTGATGGGTTAGCCGGGCTTGGATCAGAACGTTTTCCGCGGCACCCGTGGTAAAGCGTTCGTCCCAAAAGACGACGGGCAATCCTGTGACGGCAGCGAGCCAGGCGGCAAAGTGGCGGGCCTCCTGGGAGGAACGGCTTTCGCGGCCATCGGCGTGTAACGGCAAACCTACCACAATGCCGACGGCCCGGACCTCAGATGCCAAATGAGCAAAGTGTCCAGCGTCGCTTAGCGGTTGTCGTCGGACGTATGTCTGCAACGGCGAGGCAATCCGTCTTTCCGGATCGCACATGGCGACGCCGATCCGTACGGCTCCGTAGTCGATGCCTAACAGCACCCCATCGGGGGGCAGGGTACGGCCATCAGCCTGGTCTGTCTTAGGCACGGGGACGGACAATTTTTCACTCCCTCTTGGCTAAACGAGCAGCTTGCCGCATGTTTATTTCAAACGGACACATGGTCAGAAATCACCAACTTGTGTGACAATTCATTCTACCGGCGGTGACAACCCTCCAAGGACTGTTACGTATGTCTGCTTGTCCATCGACGATAAAAAATGGGTTACTTTTTTTCGGGCTTTTGCTAAAGTGATAAGTCCGGGAATTCATCCTGCCAAGTATAAGGTTTTGTATTTTTTTAATGCGTTATAGGTATTGCTCCCAGCCTTGGTTTTGCAACGTTTCCACCAGTTTTTTCACTTCGGCTTCTTTCTGACGCGTTGTTACCAACGTTGCCGAGCCGCACTGGACTATCACCAGATCGCGAACACCCAAAGTGGCAATCAGGTGATCAGGATCACCAACGATGACACAATTGTGGGTGTCCACGCCGCAGTGGCGACCTTGCACAGTGTTGCCGGCGGCGTCTTGCGGATTATGGCGTTCCAACGCTAGCCACGAGCCTACGTCATCCCACTGAAAGGGGGCATGAACGACCAACACACGGCCTTCGCGGCCAGCGTCCTGCATGATGGCGTAGTCAACGCTGATTTTGTCCGCTGTTGCATAGGCTTGCTGGAAAACGGAATCACGTTGCGGTGTATCCCAGAATTCGGCAATCCTTTTGACTACCGCGTACAAAGTCGGTCGTCGACGTGACAGCTCCTGAAGAATGGTCTCGGCTCGCCACAGGAAAATGCCGCTATTCCAGAAATATTCTCCGCTGGCAACGAACCGCTCGGCGGTGTTGAAGTCCGGTTTCTCGCAAAATTCCAGCACGTGTGAAGCGTACACTTGCTGTCGGCTACCGATCGATTGGCCGCGGCGGATGTAACCATAACCGGTCGCCGGGTAACTGGGACGAATACCAAAGGTGATCAGATAATCGGGCCAGTCGTGCAGGAATTGCACTGCTGCGTGAAGCGCGCGACGAAACTCCTGTACTGGTTCGATGATATGATCGGCAGGTAGTACCAGAACGGCAGCCTGCGGATGACGCCGAGCAATTAAGGCCGCACCTAATCCCACACAGGGAGCGGTGTCCCGTCCGTAGGGTTCGCCGATGATCTGTTCGGGTGGTACCAATCCGGCCAATTGTTCCACCGCCAAAGGAAGATGGGCCTGCGCGGTGATGACCCAGAGGCGTTCCGGCGACACCTGGGCGGTCAGACGCTCGACAGTTTCCTGAAGAAGGGTGCGTTCGCCGCGGAAGCGCAAAAACTGTTTAGGGCAGGAGCGTCGGCTGCGGGGCCAGAAACGTGTGCCACCTCCGCCCGCCATGATCATTGCTTGCAATTCCATAGTTCCCCCATGCGAAAAGTCACTCCTGTACCTCAAATGCGTGAGTACTTGGTCCTGCCGTTGTACTTAGCTTAAGTTACTCAGCGTAGGCGTATCCCACTGAGCGGGGGGCGTAGGTAGAGTGGTCCACTCAGGCGGTAGCCCGAAGGCAGGCGTTGTGCCAGTTCCTCGGCGTCCATGGCCAACAACGGGGATATTTCAACCGCTGGATTGCCCTCTACCTGTACGCCACAGGACTCCACCCAGCGGCGGTGCAACGCCAAAATAGCCTGTCGTACGGTGGTGGGTGAATCCGGTCCTTCAGCGTTTTTCAGAGGTGCGAATTCCTCTTCACGCGGTGTTTCGACCAACAGCCAGCGTCGGGCGTGAGGCAGAGCATCAAAGATGAATCGTTCGAATTTCAGGGCATTCGGTGAAGCGGGAACCACCTGTTGGTTGAGAATTGGATCGTAGTAGGGTGCTACCTTGTGCGCCAAATGGTAAGGCAGTTGACCATGAGTGATCAGACGCTGGAGAAAGTCACGTCGAAAGATGTGAATAGCGGGATTGCCGGCGGCGAACCGTAGGCGGCCTGTACTAGTCTGTTGCTGGGCTACTTCCAGCGGTAGATCGCTGTATTCCACCAGGATGCATCGCCCCTGCTGCACTGCGAAAACACCGACCTTTTCCTGGGGGTGATGTTTCCAGACGACTTTAGAGGAAACGTCGGCTTGATGAAGCACGTGGCGGCCGAGAAATCCGGCATCCCCAATGCGTACAAGGGGGTTATCGACCTGGAAGTAAAAAATATGGTCAATTCCCTGGCTTTCCAGTTCGTCGAGCAGGCCGTGTTCGGCCAGGGCAGTGAGCGTACCCCCGTGGCCGTTGGGACTAAGAAGCAAGCGGCCAGGGGATTCCAGAAGCAGCCGGTGGCTCTGGGCACACAGCACGGGGACCGTAGCTTGCTGGAAAAAGCGGATCTGGTCCTGCTTGAGGCCAAAATAACCATGTTGTTCGAAGAAAGCCCGGGTAGCGGCATCAGTGGCCGGACTGGTCATGATCAGCCATAAAAGGGGCCGTTGGTAACGGCGGGATAATGCCAGCACTTTCTCAGCGTGGATCTGAAAAAGAGAGGCTCCGGACAGCGGACCGATCGGGAAGAGTCCCTTGGGTTCGTCCCGACCCAATCGTGTGCCTTGGCCTCCGGCGACCACCAACAGGGCCACTCGCCCCTGCGCGAGCGTAGCCTGACCAACGGTTCGTTCCTCCGCAGTAGTTGCAGCCGGCGATACCGGTGGTGGCTCAAGCGTTTCATAATCCCAGGCTTTTTTGGATGTTGATGTCCGCGTTGCCAGGCTCACCAGTTCTTCCCAGGGCAGTTCCGTCAGCTGGCGGATCAATCCTGCTCGCTCCACCCCGCTGAGTCGCTCCCATCCATGCAGCAGGTGTAATTGTCCCCACCGACGTAACCGCTCATGCAAATCCTCTGGCAGATCCCGCATGACCGGATCCTCCCGTCCACTTTTTTGCCGCAATCATTTCATGATCTCCATGCCCACTGCGGCAAGCAAGACGGACTTGAACAAACCACCACCGGTGGTTGGTCACCGCGCAAAGGGTGGTCAGCTTTCAATGAAAGCTACCGGGGTTTTCAGATACATAATCAGAACTCAAAGCTCAGTCCATCGTACGCGGGAGCGATGTGAGGGGGAAGTTGACGAACCAGAGCGTCGTAGTCCATGGCATGGCTCATGTGGGTCAAATAAGCCCGACGTGGCCGCACCCGCTCGATAACGGCCAGAGCTTCCTCGAGGGAAAAGTGGGACGGGTGGGGCTTACCTGGACGGAGGGCATCCAGGATGAGCACGTCCAGGTCGTACAACAAAGGCCAGCTGCGGTCCGGGATGCCGCTGACGTCCGTGCAGTATGCTACAGCTCCGATCCGGAAGCCCAGGACATTAAAACGTCCATGTTGTAAGGGGATAGGTGTAATACGCTCACCGAGGACTTCGAAGGGCTCCTCGGCAATACGGTGGAACGTTAGCTTGGGTAGTACACCGGGTGGAAGCTCTTCCCCACTGGGGTGAAAGGCATAGGCAAACGCTTGCCGAATGACCTCTTCTACCTCGTCGGTGCAGTAGATGGGCAGGGGGCCGTCCAGACGCAAGGGAAACAATCGTACGTCATCCAGACCGAAAAGATGGTCCGCGTGATAGTGCGTGTATAAAACCGCATGCACAACATCCACTTGGGCCCGCAATAATTGCAAGCGTAGTTCCGGCGTAGTGTCAATCAAAATGTTACCCTGGGGTGTATTGATCAGCACTGACGCACGATAACGCTGATTGCGGGGATTGTCCGAGCGGCACACCGGACAACGACAACCGATAACAGGTACCCCCACCGAGGTACCCGTACCCAAAAAGATCAAACGGCGGCGTCCTGTTCCTGGCGCTAACACACAGCTATTTCAAGCCGCCTATCCCCATTTGACAAGCCCTGGGATGACTGTTTTTTGTTTGCATGTCCTAAAGTGAAATAACCGCTGGGTTGGGTCATGAAGTGTGATAACTTATATCGATTCGATACTCCAACGAGGAGTATTTTATCATCGTTGACTAATATGGAAACGGCAGTTGTGTTCTGATCGAATGTTACAGAGGTTACTGAGGACGAGCAGCGGCACACACAGCCGCCGCTTGCCGCCATTGACGGGCCAAGGCGGTTTGACCTAACTGCTCGTGGATGGCTGCCAGCTCTTGCCGGACCTGGGGATCCCACGGTTTCTGAATGGCCTGCTGGGTCAACGTGGTCAGTCGCTCCAGATGACTGTGCAGCTGCTCTGTTTGCCGGCGGGCTTCTGCCGCCGCCTGCTTTTGCCCAAAGGCATCGTAAATCTGGGCAAGCAGATGCCACGATTCGGCGTCGGTGCGGTCTAATTGGACCGCTTTTTCCAGACACTTGGTAGCCTCGTGGAGATGATCCCGATCGCGGTGGGCTCGGCCAGCACAGCGCCACATGCTAGCACTCCATTGCTCACGCGGTACGGTTTCCAATTCGTGCACTGCCTCTGCTATCCGGCCCAACCCGTAGAAAGCCTCGGCACGAAGATAGTGCCAGTTACGGTTTCCTTCCGAGTCATGGCTAGGTTGGCGGCTAGCCAAAAGCCGCAACGCTTCCTCAAACTGCGAGCGGCGAATCAGAACCTCGGCCAGGTCCAGATGGATGTTTGTAAGCAACGGTTCAGGGGGGGACCGCTGGAGGCCGGCTCGCAGGACGCTTTCGGCTTCCTCCCAACGGGCCAGGTCCTTGTACATCAGCCCGAGCAGCCGTAAAGGGCGAGCGTCCTGGGAATCCAGGGCAGCTACCTGACGGAGATGGTATTCCGCCTGTTGCCATTGGCCTAAATCATACGTTAGTGCCGCCAGCCCGCGATGAGCATCGACTTGGAGTTCATCCTCCTGGAGCACTTGGGCCAGAAGTTTGTATGCCTCCTGATACTGCTCCAAGGCGAGTAAACATCGTGCAGTCAGCAGGGTGGCTTGGGTGCGGAGGGGGCCTTCCTGGCTGACGTTCAGCACCAAAGCCAAGGCGGAGTGTACGTCACCGCGGCTCCACAACCATTCTCCACGCAGCAGGCGATAATAATTCGTGTGGCCGGCTTTCTCTAACTGTGCGAGGATGGTCTCTAGCTGCTGGGTGTCTCCTTGTTCGAGGGCTAATCGCCCTTGCACAAGTAATTCTGCTGGGGTCGGTTGCCGCCACAGGTATACGGTAACTGCACCGAGCAGTACGATAGAAATAATTGCAGCCGCTAAGCGGCGCATCCTGAAAATGATACGCCATTTCATGGGATAATAAGCTTAGTTGCTAGGGCGGCGCTAGAAAGTTGCTGCACCGCAAAGATTAGCCTCTCCACACAACACGCTATAGTGAGGTTCACAAATCCAGTATATACCAGAGCCACTCAATGTGCCTTGCCCTCGGGTTAGATCTAACGTTTGGATTTTTGTAATTCAATCTTAACTGGCCCACTTGAAGGGATGGTTACCCGCAGGGGGGTGGTGTCCAGCTTGGCATAGACCTCAGGTAACTCCGATTTTGCCCCGCTACTGCCCACTTTGCCCGGCATTGGCGGCATGGGTCCTTTGGGTGGACCGCTCATGTCGGCGTATTTTTTCATCTGCGAAACATAATCCTTCATTTTGGCAGGATCGCTCATGTCAGCAGGATCAATCGGGGCGGTTGCGATAGTGCCGTACTTAACAACAGTGACTTTGTAGCTACCTGGTGCTGCCCCTGGTCCTTTGGGGCTACTTAGTGAAAACTTACCGTTGTCGTCGGTTTGAGCGCTATAAACTTTACTGCCATCCTCGGAGGTAAAAGTAACTGTGGCTTGGACAACTGGTTGACCGTCGAGCGTTACAAACCCTTCGACAGGTACAACTCTTTCCGCGCATCCCGCCAATCCCATACTCAAGCAGACAATCCAACCATGACGAGTGATACAATATCTGTTCATTTGCATCCCCAATTTGATCAATTAATTACACCTCATTTGACAGTTTGCTTGTTCATAGTATGCTTTGAACAAGCAAACTGTTATCAGTGATTTTATGTCGATTGTGCTAACAGAATCACAAATACGCTGTTATACCCTAATTCTCGGGAGGCTAGGGCCACAACAACAACTTATGTACAACGAAGCTGCCTGGCTCAGCATTCGCAACGCGATCAGGCTTTGTTTGTGTTTGGAACCATACAAGACACCTAAAGCAATGTCCGATTGCAGATTTTGCTACATATCCACTTTCCATGGGGAGCCAACTCGTTGTAGCCCCGAGGAGAGCTCCCGTGGCCAGATTTTCCACGATGGACGGATGACCGACAGCTCATTCATTAGGTATGGGACGACCGTCGTTGCGTGCACCCATCAACACATAGGTGGTCATGTTGATGTTTTGTCGGACAAAGCGTACTGATCCATCACCAAAGACGAAGTTAACGCCGCCTGTATGGCGGGACTTGAAACCCCAAGATAAGTTCCAGTTTTGGAACGATCGGTCAGCAGGTGAGCACCAGGTGCGGGCATCACTGGGGTAATTGATGGGCACAATCGTCGTCGCATGTGAGGCGCCGCCGTTATAGTGCGACCATGAACCACTCCAGAAATGGTCATGCCATTCAGGCAGGATTTCGCCAATCAGAATCGTATTAGACAAGCCATCGGTGACCGATGCCATGTTGATGCGAGCACCTAGCCGATTATACATACCCCGTATGTCACCAGCACTAAGAGTGTTCCCATGATCAGGACTAGCTGGTACACCGATGCCCGGCTGATTACACAAGGCTTGGTAAGGATCATAACCACACGGTCCTATGGTACATTGTGGTCCGA
This sequence comes from Gemmataceae bacterium, assembly GCA_025055795.1. GTDB lineage: Bacteria > Planctomycetota > Planctomycetia > Gemmatales > Gemmataceae > Thermogemmata. Next base: position 47,266 of record JANWVV010000030.1, on the reverse strand, counting down.
GGCTGCCGACATAATTGCACAATGAATCCTCTGGATTCCAGCCATCACTGGGACAACGGAAGATTTTGGGTCGGAAACTAGTGAAACCTGCTTGGGAACGAGCAATACCCGCGGAGTTATACACACGTGAAATAGGTTGTGGGAATAACTGGAAAAGTGCTTGCTGTTCAACGTAGGGTAGGCTGTAAACGATCCAGGTGCCGCGATCATCACCCCAATCCGACCAGTTCCAGCTTCCACCGAAGTCGCGACCCACCAAACCGCCGGGCGGGAAAAAACCGGTGCTATCGTGGTAGGTATGTTGTGCTAAACCCCACTGCTTCAAGTTGTTTTGGCAACTCATCCGGGCGGCCGCCTCGCGGACTTTTTGCACTGCTGGAAGTAGCAGGCCAATGAGAATCGCAATAATCGCGATCACCACCAGTAGTTCGATCAAGGTAAATGCTCGTGATGACAACCGACGTCGGGTGGGAGAGGAATACGACATACCAGCGCCTCCTCATCTGACTGAAGGTAGGAATGGAACAGGTAGGATGAAGCGAATGGATGTACAAGTATCGCACTGCAGTGTTTAACTTCAGTTTCCATATTTGGTTCCGCTTGTCAAGCCGAAAATTTTTTTGCCAGAGTTTCACCAGCTGAGCCAAGACGGGAGACATTCTCATGAACTCTCTCTACAACAAAATAGAGTAATTTTTAAGACAACAAATCGGAATCTCGACGATAGCGTAACCGAAGATAGGGTCATTAGAGGATATGGGATAGTGTGTAGTGTTCACATAGTCATATTATAATGACTTAAGCTTTGTAACTCAATAGCAAATTGTCAGTTTGTCAATCCTGAGATAGTGTGAATAAATGCTATGAGAATTGAGTAATCCCCCTTAGCGAGCGTCGGAACACGACCCCCTAGCCCATCTGTGAGGACCCCGCATATGCTCGTCTTGCAAAGTGCGATTTGCATGCAAAGCAGATGACGGTACATGAAGCTGGCGGGCACTTGTATACCAACACATTGCAGATGAACCGAATTGCGAATATCCACATACTCGAAAAAGCATACCCGCCGATCGAGGAGTGATAAAGAAAATGAAATACATTATAATACTGGCATTGAAAGATATTCGATTGTTGATACGGGATGTTCGCAGTGCTGTTATTTTGTTCTTGACACCTGTGATATTGATCCTGGTGCTTGGGATTACCCTAGGGGAGGGGTTTGGGGAAAAAGCGGATGAACGGGTTCGGATTACCATACTGAATCTGGATCGCGGATTGCCTGCAGGTGTTGATTTTCCCGAAAAATCGTGGGCCGAGGTGGTGCTGGATGACCTGACCGCCACACCGGACATTCGAGTGGAGCTACTGCAATCGCGGGCAGAAGCAGAGCGATTGATCAACCGTTCGCGGCGTGCCGCTGTGCTGGTGCTCGCGCCTGATTTCTCGGAACGGATGCATCGCTGTTCATTCATGTCGCAGGGAGATCCACCGCCATTAAATCCGCTCGGTCGGGATGGCGTTCGCCTGGATGTGCTTGGCGTGCAACTGCTGGTAGATCCAACGCAGCCGGTGTCTGCTGCCATCATCGAACAAGTAGCCCAAGTGACGTTGCTGCGAGTGGTCGTACCCTGGATGATCGGGCGGGCCTTCGAACGCGTGGGGGATGAACCGTTCATGGCGTTCGTCGCTGAGCGGTTGCAACAGGTCCGACCCATACCGCCCCTGGTGCTTCAGGAACTGGATCCGGTGGTGCAGAAGTTACTGGTGAACTTGACGCAAGATCCAGAATTTGTCGCCTTGGTCGCAGCAGAATTTACCCGGAGTGATCCAGTTCGGGCAGTGGGCGATGCGGCTGTGGTACAACGCCGCTCCGCCGAGTTCCGCCGAGCCGTCCACCGTGCCTTCCAGAACCGGGAACTCCTGGCTCGGGTGGGTCGAGACATCGCCTTTGGGGAAGTGTTGACCCCTGCCGTGCGACGAGAAGTCGGGCCACGGGTCCAGGAAGGAGTGGCTGAGCTGTTCTCGAATTACAACTTCCGCGCCCGTACCTGGTCGGAACTAGTGAAAAGTGATCCACGGCTCCCACAACGGGGAAATCGTGTTTCGTTCCGAGATACTGCCGGTTCAGGTTGGATTGGGCGTGGTGCCCTACGCTATCAACTGCTGGTACCTGCTTACACAGTGCTGTTCATGTTTTTTTTGGTACTAAGCGGCGGCTGGTTGTTCGTCACTGAACGGACGTGTCATACCCTGGTGCGGTTGCGAGTGGCCCCTCTCAGCGACAGTCAAATCCTGTTAGGCAAGCTTCTGCCATGCCTGGCTGTTTCTCTGTTCCAGGGATGGTTTCTCGTTGCCTGCGGACGCTGGATTTTTGGCATGAACTGGGGAAGCGAGCCAGCTTACGTGCTACTGGTACTGGGCGCGACCTCGTGGGCAGCGGCAGGCCTGACCCTATTGGTGGCCAGTCTGGCCCGTACAGAAACGCAGGTTTCCCTTTTCGGGACGCTGTTAGTACTGCTGTTGGGCGGCGTCAGCGGTGCTTTGATGCCCCGCGAGCTGATGCCCGAGCAGATGAAAACGCTTAGTCTGCTCACGCCGCCTGCCTGGTCGCTAGAGGCAATCAGCCATATCATGGCCCAGCCGCAGCCCGACCCGTTGCGTGTGGGGGGGGCCTGTCTTGTGCTCCTGGCTTTCGGTACGGCCTTCCTGCTGCTCGCCCGCTGGTGCATGGACTTGCGATCCTGATTTGCCGAGGGACAACGCCAGACCCCGGACGATATACCACGGACCTGGCAGCCCATTACCATGGTGCGTATCGCACCGATTTTCAATCGGACCTACACAATCAGTTATGACTAAGAGCCGATAACTTTTGCCGCAACAAACCTGAATCGACCATACCCTTGCTTGACTTACCAATTGCAGTGCCAATGATACAGTCCGTCATTCGAATGAACCGTTGCTGGCTACTGCGGCTAACGGGGCCCTTGCTCTTGGTGCTTATGCTTTGGGTCATTTTGTTGGCCACAAGTAGGAGCCCGGCTGGAGCGAGCGAAGCAACTCCGGTGTGGCGATACCGGGGAGATCTGGCGATTGCTGCCCGATACGTTCTACGCAAATATTGTCACGACTGCCATGGAGGCCAGCAGCGGCAGGGAAGATTTCTCGCGTTGGATTATCAGCAAATGGTTCGCTCCGACCGACTCGTTCGTTGGGTGAAACCGGGTTCACCAGCTGAATCACAATTGTTGCAGTTTGTGGAAGAAGGGTCGATGCCGCCAGGAAATCATTCCCGTCCCGCACCGGCGGAGATCCAATGGTTGCGGGAATGGATTGCCGCAGGGGCTCCCTCCTTCCCGGCCCGGTTCGATGAAAAGTACATAGGGGAGGTTCTGGAGCGTGATGTGAGTCAACGGGGACCTGAGGCCTCTGACGGCCGGTACGTCAGCCTGACGCACCGAATAACAGACGACAAACCATTGCCGTCCATTCTGAGGGAATTGCGACAATACTGTGTTGTATTGCAACAAGGGCTATACCGTTGTGGCGTGCGAAGGATCGAACCCGTTGATCCCTCGGGCACCATCTTGCGATTCGACATCCGGTCGGTGGCCTGGGATAACCGGCAGGTGTTCCTCCGTCTGCATCAGGGCAGTCCAGTAGGGATTTATCCTTTATCGCCTTATGATTTGTTGCTCCTTGAGTATCCAGTTGCAACTGGCAACGATCTGCAGCAGGGCTGGCCACCCTCGGTGCAGGAGTATCTCCGCAAGAGCCGGTTGGCGCGTCCCGTACCCTATCTACGCGGTGACTGGCTAGCTGCCCTATTGTTCGACAGCCCCCTGGCCGATGAGTTGCGTAGCCTGACCACTCTGGCTCAGTCATTACAAAGGCAACACTGGCCTGATCCCGGGTGCGAGAAGGAGCTCCCCTGTGGTCCACCCGTTCGCCCCTTCCGCACCCTCGTCCTTCCGTCTGCTACGAATAAGACTGACTGCTCACCCCCTACGGCCTGGTACCTGCCGGCACACCTTACGCACTCCAAACAGTCGACTAGTCTATCTGCCAGCTTGATAACACCGCAGGGGCAACAACTATCTCAGGTCCGTACCGGCGAGCCTTTTCTTCTGCAGGTACAAACGTCGCACGATGTGCACTTTGTTCTCCTGATGGTCTGGTGCAACGGACACATAGAGATCCAAGAGACCAACCGGGGCGGATATCTGCGTGCGGGTGTGCATCGCCTTGCCCCCCGCCAGGCGGAAGCGTTCCGGATCGTGGACATACTCACGGGGGAACAGCAAACACAGGAGTTCTTCGTGCTTTTGACCGCCAGGCGCCCTTTGCCGTCCATCGTTTTGGTCCGTAGCCGCCACGCCTCGCTGCCCACTTGCGAGGTCAGACGCTGTTACCCCATCGAGCGCTTTCTGTTCGAACCAGAAAAAACCGGCGAGCCAGCCACTCCTCCTGACAGCATAGACCGACTGATCATTCCCATCCCATTGTCATCTAAATCATGATGCAAAAGACCGGTAATAGAGATGCATCATGGCTGCTTTCAAACAAAGAAATTCCACCATCAATCAGCAGCTTTTGGCAAGAGAGTTGATCTCAGATTCAAGTGGATTCGGAAGCGTAATCCCGAGCGTTTCTTTCGATTCGTTCTAGGACACGACGGATCTTGCGATCGTAGGTGCCTAAGGCTCGCGCGATTTCGGTGCTGGAATAGCCTTGCAAGCGCATTTCCAGGACCTGCTGTTCGAAGGGGGACAAGCGGCGCAAAAAACGTTCCATCTCTTCTAGTAGCATTACCTCCGCCTCAGGAGGGGGTTCGTGCGAGACAAGCTGTTCCGACAGATCGCGGTCCTCCAGAGCGTGGATGATTTCCCGTTGCGGATCGCGTTTGGCCGCTCGATGATGGGCAATCTGGCGTAGAGTCTTGTGAACTGTCAGACGCACTAGCAGTTTGAATAAATCACTTTCCTGGGCGAACGTGAAGTTGTTTTTGCGTAGGTGGACGAAAAACGTTCGGAATGCCGATTGGATGATGTCTTCGGGATCGATCCGACTCGCCAAACGTTGGCCGATACGTCGCTGGGCCAGCCGGAGGAGTTTTTCGCAATAGCGATCGAAGAGGATATGGGCGGCCGTGTCGCTGCCTGCCTGATAGGCTGCGACCAACTCGTGGTCGTTTCCAAAGGGTTGGGGAGTGCTCATAAAAGTAGCCTTCTTGGCAGACGGGGACGATCTACTCTCAAGGATGCACCGGAACCTTCATGAGTGCGCACATGCGGACTGACCGCAACAGTGGTGGATACTCAAGCCTAGAGCCTGCTCTTGACTATGTGCTGAACGTTTCGGTTACACCACGCCGTGTGGATACCTGGCAAATGTTGTAGTCTTTTGCGAATGAGCCGTTGTGACAATAGTAGTGCTTTAGAGTGTATACGAGGCTGTTTTTGCTTTCTGATACTTTGGCTATATCCACTATGCTAGCTAAAGTAAGCGATTTGGACTGTGTTAACCGTACTAACCTGTTGAGGGGCAACAAACAAAACGTCTTGATAGTTATTTCTTCTTTTTCTCGTAGGTGCCCATGAGTTCCGTCCGGGCCAGAATGTGGCCTTGCATGGCCTGTTCCAGTTGGGCTTTGGTGGGTGTTCCCAGGTCAGGTAGGACGGTGTCCAGCGCGTACAGTTTGAAATAGTAACGGTGTCGGCCAATGGGAGGGCAAGGACCACCGTAACCGGTGCGTTTCCAGTCGTTGAGCCCTTCGCGGGTACCAGGGGGTAATTGACGCACGTCTTTGGGCAAGCTGTGGCAATCAGCCGGCAGGTTATAAAGAACCCAGTGCACCCAGGTCATTTTGGGAGCTGCTGGATCGGGAGCGTCTGGATCGTCAACAATCAAGGCGAAGCTTTTGGTCCCGGCGGGTGCTCCCGTCCAATGTAGTTCGGGGGACACATCTGGTCCTTCGCAGGTGTATTCCGTCGGTATTTCGCCACCGTGACTGAAAGCAGGTGAGGTGAGGGTCAGGTTCATCGTCGTTGCTCCCTCCAGATGTGGGTGGGTAGAAGCGAGACGCTGTTCACCATGGCATCCACCATGCATCAGTAAAGCAATCAGCATTATACCCTGGAGAGGGAGAACTTGCCATAACCTTTCCTGTACCCGCTTGACGTCAAGGTGGTGGCGAACAATTACTGACGCGGACTGATGACTATACTGCATAACATTATTCCTAATTGACGGTAAACTTGTACTTCTGGCCGGTTCCACTGTGGCGGGTAGGTGACTATGCTGCTGGGCATTAATGCGTGTGGTCCCGATGGGCAACATCTCGATGTTTGAACTTCACTTTTAATCCCCCCGTAAGGTCAGTTGTATGTGAGATTGGAAATTGCCAGAAGCGTGCGACAAAAAATAAGAAAAAATCCACTTTTTTGTTGCAAATCATCGGCTGCCCGCTTACGATAAGGATAGTTCGCCCAATTCCATTGTTGACAGGACGACAGAGTCGGTCCGAGCGGGTGAGTCCAGGATGGATAAGCTGTGTCTTGTCCGCTACGTCGTGACAGCTCCCATACGCAGCGAAGTAACAGGTAGTCATCGAGGAGGCGAGCGGACTTCATTTTTGTTGCAGGATATGTTCGCTCGCATGGCAAGGAGGTGCCGCTGACCTTTGGAGTTTCCGGTGAAAATCAGGTAACATCGGAACTAGTGATGGTTTCTTGCACGCGGAAGGATTTCGAGTACGCCCAAAGGAGTTAGGCAGTCATGAACGCGGTCGCGACACCTCGGGTGGAGTTGGCAGATGTTCTTCGAAATAGCCCCCTTCCACAACTTCGCCGTTTGAATGTGATTGTCAATGAGCAGGAAGTCATCATCTCTGGCAAAGTTACCAGCTACTACATGAAGCAACTGGCCCAGGAATCATTGCGTCCTTGGCTTGGACGACGCCGGTTAATCAACCGTGTTGAAGTCTGTCGCCATGTTCCGTCCGCCAAGGAGTAACTAATCTGAAGACGGCCTACCTCTGAATGACCCATTGGTAATATGCGGCCCCTGATCGAACTAGCTCAAAAACTGTACTCAGCCGTGCGGGGGAATAACATCAAAACCTGGACCGCTGAAGTGGGTTTTTGATTTTGTGGCTAACTCGAACTACTCGTTAGCTACTCGACGGCCTAATAGGCCCGTTGGCAAAATGCCTGCTCATTAGGTAATCAAAATGAGTCTATTCGGGTTAACGACGGCACGTTCGCTTTTTGCTCCTTCACCTTATCTTAGCAAACTCACCAACAACGCTTTTTTCAGTCCAGGCAACTGATGGATGGATTTTAGCGGTTAGGCAAGGTGTTTTTTGTAAATTGGTGGATGATTGCCTGTCGATAGTAGATAATAGCACTGCCACAAAAGAGCAGTACTCACAAGTGCATAGCACTAATTTCGGTGAGGGGTTAACTCCGATGAATTTGAAGCTTAGGTGGTTAGGTGGCTTGGGCGTTTTGGTGTTGTGTTTGGGAATCGGCGAGCGAGTAGTAGCGGATCCTGGAGGGTATGCACCGCCAGCAGGTCGTCCTGGCGGTGCCACTCTATCCGTGGCTGCATTCAATGATCCCAATACACTACTAGGGTCAGGCGGTTTGCCCCCCGGACGTGGTCCGGACCGCTACGGGTTGCATCCACACCTCAAAAAGTTCTTCCACATACCGCCTGGGGGCCGCTGTGGACCAGGATGTGATGGGACAGCTCACCTCTACGGCGTTCACGGTACTCTCGTGTTCCCCCATCATCCATTCGTCCGTAGCCCAAGAGACTTTTTTATGCTCGAACCCACTAACGCTCCAGCCGCATACGGTCTGCCTAACGGTCGCTAATTATTACCCCAGTGGGATATGATGACAGAGTTATGTCATACACCGCTATAACAAACCAGCTTTTTGGGAAGCTTGGTGCAATTCAATCGGGCACTTCTTTTGTAGTTACTTAATCCCCGTCAACGCCTTTTGACAGCATAACCGGCTCTTCCGACAGCCTATTACTAAACCAGTAATCCTACTAAGTTTATTCCGATCATAATTATTGTACTCGATTCTCAAATTTTTGTTTATCTCTTTGCTTCTAAAATTAAGCGTGGTTGCTAATATTTTCTCATTCTAATACCAGATCTAAGGCTCAAGATACGATGGCATGGCTCTAGGGTGGGCAGGATAAAGCAACAGTCAAGGGGTAGGAGCTGATTGACGTAACTTGTTGAGGGAAACGAGCTGCATAATTGGATCTAACAACATGTCTGACAAGCAGTTAAGCTAGATGTACGTCGGCGAGTTAGGGGGAATATTGTGCACGAAGGACGGAATGTTCTGCGACCGGTTTTGTGAACGAGAGAGGTAGAATACGGATGCCTGTCGAGCGGTAGCTGACCGATAACCGGACCAGGGCATCGCCCCCCGGTGGGGGTGACAGCACCGCTTCTATCAAGGGCAGACGAGGTGTTGTGTGCGTCGCGAAAGAATACTAGTGTGGGAAACGTTCGATGTGAATGACCCCCTGACTCAGGCAGCCGGCGACCTTTACGAGAAGACCCTAGCGCCGGAGGAAAGGATTCCCTGGATTTGGATTGAAAAGGCAGTCGAGGGGCGTCGCCGGCGGAAACGTCATTTCCATAATGAGTGGACTAAGCATTTGTTATTGGCGGCCCTAGAGTCGGAGCTAGAGTATCAACCACGTTTAGCGGGGTATGCCTATGGAGCGTACCTTCCGGGATTTGGTGGGTACTTGTGCTATTTGGGAGTGGCCGACTGGGCCCGACGCTTGGGAGTGGGCACCCGCTTGATGGAGCAGTTTATCCGTCAGATGGCCGTGGATGCCGGGGAACTGGGCGAGCCGCTACCATTTGTATTGTGGGAAAGTCGGCGTCCGGAGCTGGCAGATCCGGAGCCGGCCTGGCAGCTGTGGACGGCCCGTATGCGGTTGTTCCACCGTGTCGGCGGCTGGTGGATTGAAGGAGTAAATCTCCTCACCCCCAACTTTGCCGCTGACGATGAGGGGGAAGAAGATGCCGATCCTGTTCCCCTTCAAGTGTTCTTGCGACCGGTGGACGAACCCGCGACGGCGTTCGACAGTGAACGTTTGCGCCAGATTGTCGCCCGTTTGCAGCAGACGGTGTACCGCCGCGGCCCGGGAGACGAGTTATTTGATCAGACTTTGCCGCCCGGGTGTCAACCACGTCTCCGGCCCGCCTTGAACGCCATACCCGCACGGGCGGTTATGGTTACTCAGTAATGGCATGTTGCTGATCACAGCCCATCATTATGAACCGACTATTGTGGCTAGCCATGTCTATTAACCTACCTACCAACTCAGGGAGATGATTTGCAAACCGGCTTACCAGTCAGAGGTCGCTACGCCTGACAACTGTTTTTCCTAAAAGAAAACGTAGACATGGTAACCCGTTACCGTGCCCGCTGGATTGTTTCCATGGATGGGCCGCCATTGACGGATGGTTCTATTGCCATCGACGGTCAGCTCATCCAGGCGATTGATCAGGCTCGTCGGTCGGGCGAAATTGATTTAGGTGATGTTATCCTGCTTCCGGGTTTTATCAACGTTCATACCCATTTGGACCTGACGGATGCCGCTGAGTGTCAGCCGAAGGGGGCGGACAATCCCGAAGGCTTCCCGGCCTGGCTGGAGCGTGTAGTAGCTTTCCGCCGCAAACAATCACTGGCCCAGCAGCAAGCGGCCGTTGAAACAGGACTAACATACAGTTTACAGGCGGGGGTTACGACCCTGGGGGACATTCTGACACAACCATCACTATGGTCCCTTCTGGTAAGCTCTCCGCTGCGGGGTGTAGCGTTCCGAGAATTGCTCGGATTAACACCCGACCGCGCCGCCGATGCCATTACAGAACTCAATGACTGGCTGGCCTTGCAGAAAGAAGGTCGATGGCATCGTGGCCTCAGTCCTCACGCTCCTTACAGTGTGCGTCGGGAGTTATTCGTCGCGGCGATGACCGCTGCGGAACGTCGCGGTTGCCCTTTAGCCATCCATTTGGCTGAAAGCCGCGCCGAGGCCGAATTGCTCGCGCAGCACCAAGGGCCGTTGGTTCCCTTTCTGGAACGCCGGGGTGTATGGGACCCATCGGGACTGATTGGATCATGGGAAGAGCTGCTGCAGATGGTGCCAGCCGAGCAGAGGATCCTATGGATTCACGTTAATTATCTGTCGCCGCGTTGTTTATCCGCTCGCCAGACGATTGTCCACTGTCCGCGGACGCATGCTGCGTTTGGTCACGACCCTTTCCCGCTGGAATCCTGGCAGCATAAGGGGGTCCGTGTTTGCCTAGCCACCGATGGTTTAGCGTCCAATCCAGACCTGAACCTCCTGGAAGAGGCCCGTTGGGTTTACCGGCATTATCCGAACCTGACCGCTGACCGCGTCATCAGTATGATCACGCGGGAGGCAGCGGCGGCTATCGGCTGGGAAAAATGGGTAGGGACGCTAACGCCAGGCAAGCTGGCCGATCTGGTCGTCATCCCTTGGCCATCGGGTGTGCCGTTGGCCACTGATCCCTGCGTAGCAATCTTGGAAGGTTCCGTCTCGGTCCAAGCGGTTATGATCGACGGTCAGTGGATCTTACCACCCGCTCCGCAGAACGGGTAGACGCGATTAAATGCAATCGCCAATTGAGTTTAGTCGGAAATCGTCACAAAAATCATCAAATTAACTTATCGGTAGCAATTGACCATCGTTGATTTAGCCTTCATTGAAGGCGGTTCGTCCTACGCTGAACCAGCCGCGTAACATTGTGAAAAATTTTGTTGCAACTAGACCGTTTTTCTGCAAAACTACAAGGGACCTCAGGGGTTTAACCAAGTAATGGGGGAAGATAACGATAGGAAGCCCAACCACCCCCTGCAAACATCACCTACCAGACTGGATAAATGATGAGGTGTTGCGCAAACTGGCTTGATTGAACACCCGCCTTGGCCCGATAGTCGTTCCCGATCTACAGGTGTCAGCTGCTAGTGAAGGTAGGTCTTCTACCAAGGGAGTGCCATGATTACCCGACGCTGCCATCGTGGTACTAGCCTGCGGTACGGTTTTGTGTTGTTTCTGCTCGGGGTGACCCAGTCACCCATATTGGCAGCCGTGCCTCTGCCAACGGGCGGTCAGGTCGACACCGTCGATTTTGAACGCCACGTTATGGGGCTATTAACCAAAGCCGGCTGTAATATGGGCAGTTGCCACGGATCATTTCAGGGCAGGAATGGCTTCCGATTGTCGTTATTCGGTTATGAGCCGGCCATGGATTATGCCGCTCTGACCCGGGACAATTGGGGACGTCGCCTTAACCCCCAGCGGCCTGAAGACAGTTTGCTATTGCTGAAAGCAACAGGTCAGATCCCCCATGAGGGAGGAGTGCGTTTCGGTAAGGGAAGCTGGATGTATCAGTTGTTTATCGAATGGATTCGCCAGGGTGCCCGTTGGACACCAGGCCGCGGAACAGTGCAACGGATCGACATCACGCCAGCTCCCTTCGCCTTGTTGGAAAGTGAGCGGGGAGTGCAGATACGCGTAACGGCTCATTTCATTGACGGTACGCAGGAAGATGTTACCCCTTTCTGCGACTTCCGGATTAGCGACGAGTCCGTGGCACAATTGTCCGCACTAGGGCATTTGACGCCGCGTCAGCCCGGCGACGCTGCCCTGACAGTGTTGTACCGCGGTCAGGTACAAGCCATTCGGGTTCTGGTACCAGCACCCCGGCAGGCCCAACCCTACCCGACAATTCCCGAACACAATTTCATCGATCGGGAAGTTTTTGCCAAACTGCGATTGTTGAACATCGTGCCATCGGAGCTGGCTCCCGACGCCGTCTTTCTGCGGCGGGTGTACATTGACACGATCGGTCAGCTCCCCACCCCGGAGGAGGTGCGGGCCTTTCTGAACGACACAGACCCCAACAAGCGGGAAAAACTGATTGATCGGCTCCTGACGCATCCCCTCCATGCGGCGTTGTGGGCTACGAAGCTGTCTGACGTCACCGGAAACAACACTCAAGCTCTGGAAATTCCCGTCCCCTTGCAACCCCGCCGCTCCCAAATGTGGCAGGACTGGCTCCGTAAACGGATCGCCGACAATGTTCCCTACGATCAAATCGTCCGGGACATCCTGACTGCCACTAGTCGGGATGGACTCTCTCCCCAGGATTGGGTTGCTTTCGCTGTTAAGCTCGACGAACAACTCGCCGCGGGGATTCAGACAGACTATCCCGCCAAAAAGACCCTAGATTTGTTCTGGCGGCGTCAGCAGCCGGTGCCCATTGAGCAGTGGGGCGAAAAGGTGGCCGCAGCCTTTATGGGTATCCGGTTGGAATGTGCGCAGTGTCACAAACATCCCACCGACCGTTGGACACAGGAAGATTACTGGGCCTTCGCCAACATCTTTGCGGGGGTTACCTTCCAGAACAACCAGTTCAGTCACCCCGAGGTCAAAAAGCTGGTCGATGCCATCAATGCAGAGCGTCGGGCCAAGGCCGGACAGCAAAATCAGGCTGTGATTTTACGGGAGATGTTCGTACCGGACCCGATTCCTGCCAATCGACTGCGGCCCAATCCCGGGACGGGACGGGTACCAACCCCGAAGGCCTTGGGCGGGCCAGTCATACCGCTTCAACCTGGTATCGATCCCCGCGTCCGATTGGCGGAATGGCTCACCGCGCCGGACAATCCCTATTTTGCCCGCGCTATGGTCAATCGGGTGTGGGCCCATTACTTCGGCGTCGGTTTGGTTCACCCCGTCGATGATTTCTCCCAAGCTAATCCACCAACCAATCCACGGTTGCTCGATGCTCTGGCCCAAGAGTTTATCCGAAGCGGTTTTAACCTGCGTCATCTGGAAAAGCTCATCCTGATGAGCCGCACTTACCAATTGGATTCCACCGTCAACGAAACGAACAAGTTTGATACAAACAACTATTCCCGGGCCTACGTGCGACCACTGCTGGCTGAACAAGTAGTGGACATTCTCAATTGTGCCTTGGGGGTGACAGAACCGTTTGCAGGTCCAGATGCCATTTTCAATGGCATGAGAATAGTCGAAGTTGGTTCGAGTCGCCTGAATGGTAACGTGGCTTACGTGTTGCGGATTTTCGGTCGACCACCCCGCACAACGGCTTGCGATTGCGAACGAGCCTCGGAACCGGCCTTGCCGCAAACTTTGTTCCGGATGACGGACCCGAGCTTGCTTGCCAAATTGAACCATCCTCAGGGACGTGTCAGTCAATTAGCCCGCGCCCAGGTAGGCCCGGAGGAAATAGCAGATGAGTTATTCCTGGCAGCTTTATCACGTTATCCGACAGCCGCGGAAAAAGCTGCTGCTGTGGAACATCTCCGGACCGGCCGCAATCGTCAGCAGGCTATCGCTGATATCCTTTGGGCATTGATTAACACCCGGGAATTCATCTTGAACCACTAGGTCAGTGGTTTGGTGGACATGGAGGGGAATCAATCACCAGGGGTAACTGGTTCGGTGTGGACCGTTGCATCGGTGGACGCAGAGTTGTCGCACGGGAGGTTCTGGTCATGACGCTGCCATGGCGAACTGATTGTGAGGGGTTCCATCGGCGTGATTTTCTGCAGGTCGGTGCAGTTGGTGCTTTGGGATTGACGCTTCCAGGCGTCCTAGCTGCAGAGGCCCAAGCCCGGAGCAAAGGGGCAGAACGTCCTGCCAAGGCCCGCAGCGTGATCCTGCTATGGTTAGCCGGTGGACCGGCCACTATCGACATGTGGGATAACAAGCCGGAAGCTCCGGAAGGGATCCGGGGTGAGTTCAAAAACATTCCCACCTCTGTCCCTGGCTTGTTTTTCTCGGAGCCGCTGCCCAAATCGGCTCAGATTGCCCACAAGCTCACCGTAGTCCGCTCTTTGTATCACTCGATTCCCAGTCATGGGCCTGCCAGTCTCTTCATGACGACGGGCAATAAACCCACGCCGGCCTTGCAGTATCCCTCCTTCGGCTCACTGGCAGCCAAGCTGTTGAGTGTTCCTCGCGGCGTTCCTCCTTACGTCACATTCGGCGGCAATGCCAACACCGGCTTCGGCCTGGCAGGTTACTTGGGAACCTCGTACAACCCTTTCATCATTGAAGGGAACCCGGCTCGGTCGGGGGATAAAGGGAACAGCGGCTACAGCGTTCGTGGTCTATCCTTGACCGGTACCTTCACCCTGGAGGATTTGGAAAAACGCGACAAACTGCTACGGCAGTTTGATAGCACTTTTGCCGCATACGATCGTTCCAGCGAGTTGATGAACGGTTTGGACACCTTCCATCAGCAAGCTCTCGACATATTGCGCAGCAACCGGACGCGACAAGCGCTGGATTTGTCGCAGGAGAAGCCCACCACGCGCGAAATGTATGGCAACACCCCCTTCGGCCAAGGGGCACTAGCTGCACGTCGCCTCATCGAAGCCGGCGTTCGCTTTGCTACCGTTACTTTCGGTGGCTGGGACACGCACAACCAGAACTTTACCCGCCTGAAGAATAACCTCTTGCCGGTGCTGGATACGGTTCTATCCGCTTTGGTGCGTGATCTGGACGATCGCGGCCTGCTGGATAGCACCATCGTGATGGTAGCCGGCGAATTCAACCGCACTCCCAAGATCAATCGCACTGCCGGACGTGACCATTGGGCCCGGTCCATGGCTGTGGTGCTGGCCGGGGGAGGCTTCCCTCGCGGTTACGTCCATGGGAGTACCGATGCTTCCGGCATGGCTCCTGCAACTGATCCCTGCACGCCCGACGACTTGGGGGCCACCCTGTTCACCCATCTGGGCATTGATCCGCATCTGGAACTGACGACACCGACCGGACGCCCCATGCAGCTATTCCGCGAAGGCCGGCCCATCGAAAAACTCCTCGGTTAGTCTGCAGGATAAGATTCTCAGCTTCCAGAAACTACGCAACGACAAACCAAAGTGGATAGACAAAACCCGCCTGTCCTGCCACCCTTTTCTGTCTATCAGATGGGCTACGGGTGGCAGCCGCAGGGGGTTTTTACCTATGCACTGAAGAATTCCTATGGTTCCGACCCGGAGCATGCCGCCTAACTACACCAGCGCATGCAGCCAACTTGCTGGGCCGAGCCTTTTTCGAGGCTAAACAAATATCCGCCACATTCCCCGAGTCAAGATAACTGCTAGGGTAGAAACAAAGAATCGGTTTGATGACTCCGAAACACATCCAACAACCCCGTTTGCCGGATCGGCACCCAACAGCCGTCACTAGACATATCTAAAGTCTTTATTAGGGGGCCAGGGCCGGTTAACTTGGATACGATGGGCAATACACGGCCTCCCGATTGCTCCAGCGATTGAAGCTGTCTATAAAAAGCAACTGGTCAATAACGGAAGCTTCATGGGCCGTGGCGATGTTTCCCATACAAGATAATGTGCCGGCACGTCAGGTGCCGTGGGTGACCTGGACGTTAATCGCTCTCAACGTGCTGGTGTTTCTGCAGGAGTTGACGATGACGTCCCAGCAGTTGGAGCGGCTGGTCCAGTTACTCGCCTTAGTACCAGCAGATTTGCTGGCCGAGCCCTGGCGGCACTGGCCCACCCTGATCACCTCCATGTTTCTCCATGGTGGTTGGATGCACATCATCGGCAATATGTGGACGCTGTATCTGTTTGGCGATAATGTCGAAGACCGGATGGGACCAGCCGGTTATTTGATCTTTTACCTGCTGTCGGGTGTAGCCGCTGGTCTGACCCATGCCCTAACGACGCCGGACAGCACCGTCCCCACCTTAGGGGCATCCGGGGCGGTTTCGGGCGTATTAGGGGCATACCTGTTGCTGTACCCAGGTGCGCGCATCATTACCTTGATCATTGTGGTCATCTTTCCCCTGTTTGTCGAACTGCCCGCCATATTGTTCATCGGCATCTGGTTTTTGAGTCAGCTTTACAGCGGTACGTTGGCCCTGTTGTTGCCCGAAGGCAGTTTCGGCGGCGTCGCCTGGTGGGCGCATGTCGGTGGTTTCGTGATGGGCATGCTGCTGCTGCCCCTATTCAAAAAACCGGAACGTCGTTACCGCAGACGCTATCCGGACGAATACTGGCCTTGGTAATCCGAAGGCCACAAATGGAATACGCTCGGAAAGTTCGTGCGGACATTACTGCTAGTTGGAGCAAAGGGGGAATCGCTGAGCCCAATCAGCACCGTTAGGGGCTAAGGAGAAAAATCGATGGGGGGATGGGGCGAGTGGTTCTGGATTTTCTTGATGATTGTCATGCTACAGCCGGTGATTCGGCAGAAGATGCTCGAAGCAGCCCGGATACGCTTGATGCACCGCATCGAACAACAGCGCAAAAGCCGCGTCATCCTGTTGGTTCATCGCCAGGAAACCATGAGTTTGTTGGGCTTTCCGTTGATGCGCTACATCGACGTGAACGATGCCGAAGAAGTCATCCGTGCTATTCATCTGACCGATGACGACGTTCCGATTGATTTGGTTCTGCACACACCCGGTGGTCTGGTGCTAGCCAGTTTGCAAATTGCGCGAGCTATCAAGGCCCATAAAGCGAAAGTAACTGTCATTGTCCCCCATTATGCCATGTCCGGGGGTACATTGATTGCTCTAGCCGCAGATGAGATTATCATGGACAGCCACGCCGTGTTGGGACCAGTCGATCCGCAACTCGGCGAATACCCCGCTGCCTCACTAGTCAAAGTCGTCAAGGAGAAAAAGATTGACGAGATCGATGATCGCACCCTGATTCTAGCTGACATTGCCGAAAAAGCCCTCAAGCAGATACGCGCTGAAGTTCTGGAGTTGTTAGAGGGCAAAATGGCACCAGCAGAGGCGGAACGTCTGGCTGAGTTGCTCACGCAAGGAACATGGACCCATGACCACCCCATTGGCTACGAGGAAGCCAAACGGCTCGGTCTGCCCGTACGAAGTGATATGCCTGAGGAGTTCTACCAATTAATGAATCTGTTCCCACAGCCCGTACAGCGCCAGCCAACCGTTCAATACATACCGACACCCTACGGTAATCAAAAACACTGAAAATCCGGTCTCGCGCCGGCATTCCTCTCGCCGATGTACGACTTTCCCTGGCTGCTTAAACAGTTAGGCTGAAGCAAGACACTGGCTCAGCCGGCTGAACGAGTCTGCCATAGCCAAAAAGGGGCTCATTGAAGGGGTTCGGCGGTCGGAATTGTGGGAGGTGTTGGCACCGAGCCTACGACCCCGCAAAAAGTAAGTGTCCGATTGCACAATGTAATGCGGTCGCCGGGACGTAAAGGCGTGGGACCGCTGATACGCTGATCGTTAACAAACGTGCCGTTTTTGGAGGCCGTGTCGTAAATTTCACAGCGCCAGTCGTGATGAACCACAATCGCACAGTGTCTGCGGGAAATGCATTCATCACGCAGGACCACATCGTTGTCCATCAGACGACCAATCGTGTTGATACCAACATGCAGAGGATAGGATTGCTGAGTTTCATCCAAGAGATAGCACGGGCAGTTGCGGGGTAGGTCCTGATGGTTGACGGCCAGAGTAATCGCTTGCTCGCCTTCTGCCTGTAGTGAAGCAAGTAACCGGCTATCGGCGGCGATGGTTTGGTCGCCACAGGCCTGTACTAATGCCTCCCGGGCGCGGCGAAACAATTCGCGTCGCTCAGCATCCGACAGGATTATGCTCTGCAAACGGGGTTCGGACATGGCTTGACTCACTGGCCCATCGCCTGTTCCATGGATGCCTGTTGATACCTCCCCATTAATCACATCATCGATCCGGTTATTTATCCAGCTCATTCATTTATTGGCTAGATCTGAATGATGATATTAAGTTGCTGCATTTTCTGGCAATTGAGTATCCTGTCAATAGTGCCATTGTCAAGGACAAAATAAGGAGTTGGTACAAGATGTTGAATCCCGGTCAGAAAAGTTGTTACTATCATAATCTACGACTACACCGTCAAGAGGCGGAAGTACTACTGATGTTCGGTGACGCAAGTGGCACGCTATGTTGGTCTTCGGTTAATCGTTCACGACCATTTCTGGAGCGGCAAGGACACGCGCGACTCGGCCTATTTATGCTTCATCAGTAGGCTAAGGCAGGCCGTTGTTCCCGCAGCTAATCGTTTACTGAATCATCCGTCACTAAGGGGAAGGGTCGTTGTCAGCATAGGTGCCAACTTAAGGAGGCTCTCAGGTGTAGTAGGCAAACGGGCATGTTGGAGAAACTTGACCAGTCGATTTTCACAATTGGGCTAGTGAGATATCCAGAATTTTGTAACGGATGACACCACGAGGCACCTTGATTTCAACAACGTCGCCCACCTTGTGGCCCATCAGGCCTTGGGCGATAGGACTAGTACTCAGGATGCGACCATTGTCTGGGTCTTCCTGTCCCGGCCCGACAAGTTCAAAGGTTTCCTCTTCATTGATATCCAGATCCAGTACTTTGACTCGGCTGCCAAACACGACGGTATCTCGTGGCAAGCTACTGGTGTCGACAATAACTGCTCGGGCCAGACGATCGGATAATTCGTTGATTTTCGCCTGAAGCAGCCCCTGGTCTTCCCGCGCGGCGTGGTATTCTGCGTTCTCGCTGAGATCGCCCAATTCCCGAGCCTTGGCCACTCGTTTGGTGATTTCCACCATTTCCACGTTACGCAGTCGGTCCAACTCTGCCTTCAATTTTTCGTACCCCTCACGGGTCATCGGGATGGCGTCGTGTGTCATCGTCGCAACCTCTCCTGAATCAGAAACCTCAATACCAAGCTAAATGTGCTTGCCCTGTCCTGGACTTGCAAAAGTCTCCTGATAAAGGTGCGATGTTAAATCGTTTAAAAGAGGGTTTTCAGGTACGTAAACAAAGGTGACAAAAATAAGATCCCGACAGAGGGTCGGGACCCGCCATCTGTCGTTCAGCCATGTTATGGTTTTACGTCAACCGGGACAAAATCCTCCTCCGACAAAACAAGGACGGCGGTTGCATGCCCTGACGCGGGCCACCGCCGTATATAGTTATCTTATACTTCGTCGGGTACACTGTGAAGTACAATTCGACGCAGTAGCCGATTGGGTAGTAACCAGCCGTTAACCGTCCAACCTTCCTGGCGTAGCCGTTGTGGTTGTTCGAGAGTGGCGATCCGATCATGGCATTGCTGTTCGGCGGGGAGCAGTCGTTTACCGCTGATGCCACAATTACTGCGCCGGAGCGAGACAACGCCATCGTCCACAATGCTGATAACACAAGGTTCATCCAGATCTAGCCAACGCAAGGCGATGGTTTCCGGACTAGCCGTATTGAACAACCGATGCAGTTCCAGCAGGTCCCGGTGGCATTCCCGCTGAGCAGAGCGGAACAGGCGTGTCGGGATGAGCAAACGAGGGGCAAAGAGGTCACTCAACTGTCGGAGGAAGTGGCGATAGTGCGGGGTTTGGGGTTCAAAAGGGATGCCCAACTTGCGACACACTTCCGGGGCCAAGGCGACAGCAATCCCCTCGGCGGCTACCCGCTGACGTTGCTCCCGGCTCATCTGTGGAGTTAGGACGATCTTACCGAAAGCTCCGCGGCGCCAGGTACGTCGCTGTCCGTGCTCCGACTGCTCCTCCTCACTCTGAATGACGACGATAGGGATTCCCAGATGCTCTCGTGCCAAATACAGGGCATCGACAGGAGGGGCAGTAATCCCTGCCCGTTCCAATAGTCCAGCGGTCAAACGGTCTATCGTCTCAAATAGTTCTTCAGCACTGAATTCCATACCTGGGAATTTACCAACTTGCTCGCCAGTCGGGCAATCTCGGTGATCCATCATGGGGTGGTAGTCATTCAGACTGTTTGTCGAAGACCAACCTGGACCCTGGCCCAATCCCAACAGGCGGCAAACCATCGATCCTGATAAGGTTGAGGGCTCAGCGTAAGCTTTTTTCCAGGATGCCATAGGTGGTTGGTTGCAGTCCGAGCGTGGCGTAAGCAGCTTGGGCTGCTGTATTACTTTGTTCCACGTACAACCGCAGACCAACGACGTCCCCACGATGGTAAGCCAGTTGTTCGATGGCCTGCAGGAGAGCACGGAAGATACCCCGTCGCCGGTACTCTGGATGAACGTAGACACTTTGCAGCCACCAAAACCAACCATTCCGCCAGTCGCTCCACTCATAGGTGATCAGGAGCTGTCCCACGACCTGTCCCTGCCAATCGGCAACGGTGTAAAAGCCTCGCTGAGAGTCGCGTAGCAATGCAGTTACTCCAGCCGTTACCACTGTTGGATCAAGAACTTTGCGTTCTGTTTCCCAGGCTAATGCCCGATTGAATTCCACCAGTGTTGCTAAGTCGCTCTCCTGAGCGGGGCGGATGATTGCTGCCATTGGTGACAGGTCCGTCTTGGAGTTCATAATCAGGTAAAATTTGGCTAAGGCGGACGAGGGACAAACTAGAGTGCAGCTAGTAGTGTTGTTTGTTAGGTTATCAGTATAAAAGTCGGGCAGGGAGGGTTTTAGGATGGACTTACGCAGTTACATCCGGGACGTCCCGGATTTCCCTAAACCGGGGATACTCTTCAAGGACATAACACCGCTATTAGCGGATCCTTCGGCTTATGCTTATGCAGTGGCCAAACTAGCGGCCCATTATGCGACCAAATCAGTTGATGCGATTGCGGCAGCCGAGGCCCGCGGCTTTTTGTTTGCCGCTCCCATGGCCCTGGAGCTACGCAAACCTCTTATTCCCCTCCGTAAGCCCGGCAAACTTCCCTTCCAGACCCATAGCTTCAAATACGAGTTAGAATACGGCATGGGCGAACTGCAGGTGCACACCGATGCTATCACGCCCGGAGCTATGGTTCTTCTGGTCGATGACGTATTGGCTACGGGCGGAACCATGGCCGCCGCTTGTAAACTGGTGGAACAGGCAGGCGGACGGGTCGCCGGCTGTGCATTTCTGCTCGAATTGACCCACCTGAAGGGACGTGAACGCCTGGCCAATTACGAGTGCTTCACCCTTATTCAATTCTGATAAAATGGCCTTGTAGAATTGTCAACCATCTTGGAGAGTGCCCATTATGTGTATGGGGGTTCTATACATAAATTGACATGAACGAGGTGTAGAGCTATCGGCTGAAGAAAGTAAGAAAATAAATCTCTTGGGGAAACACCATGTCCTATTCTCCGGAGGAGTATGAATCGGCGAGCAGGCGTGAGGATAATGCTGCGGGCTGGCGCCTCGAGGAAGCTCAAGCAGCCGTGAGTGCTCCAGCTATGCTGCTAATACTAATTGGCACCTTGTCGTTAATCGGCGAGGTTGTTGCTCTGATTCAGTTGCCGCAGGTGCCGGCACGACTGCAAGAGGCTATCGATGACATTCAACAAGATAATACCATGCCTCAAGAACAGAAAGAGTTATGGATCGATGTGCTTACTTCACTCAAAGAATGGATGAAAAACCCAATCAACTACGTTCTGCACGGTATAGCCATCGTTTTAATTATTTTGATTATCATTGGTGGAATTCAGATGATGAAGCTATCCGGATTGGCCTTACCAGTGACAGCCTCGATTCTGTCGATGATTCCCTTTATAACTAGTTGTTGTTGTGTGATAGGGTTGCCTGTAGGTATTTGGTCGCTAATCGTGCTTGCACGGCCGGACGTTAAGGCAGCTATAGCCCAGAAGCGTTCCGGAAACCCGAGCTCGCCTGCTTGATTGAGCAGGGTGATCATAGCCCAACCTCAATGCCAAGTTTTACGCATAGCAATGCAGTGCCTAAGGGTAAGTCATGATCAACTTTGAGAAAAATGGAGGGTTGGTTCCGGCGATTGCTCAGGACGTGGACTCGGGCGAGGTGCTGATGCTGGCTTGGATGAACCGTGAAGCCTGGGAAGAGACGCTCCGCACGGGACAGGCCGTTTACTATAGCCGCAGTCGTGGGCGTCTGTGGCGTAAGGGCGAAGAGAGCGGCCACGTACAGCAAGTGGTGGAAGTGCGCATTGACTGCGACGCTGACACGATTTTATTAAAAGTACGGCAGATCGGTGGGGCCGCTTGTCACGAGGGGTACAAAAGTTGTTTTTTCCGCCGAGTAATGGGGGACCAGCTCCAAATCATTGCCGAGCGAGTGGTTGATCCGGCGGTGATTTACCGGAAACAATAAAACCAATTTCTTCACTGGGCAGCCTTATGATAGAGGCATCTCGGATGCCTTTTCATTAATTTTCTAAATCCGGTGAGAGCCCCGTTTGTATGGCTGAAGGGTACAGGGGGTCAACTTATTTTTGCTCGACAGGATTATACTGTTCAGGGAGTGAAGCCGAAGTAAGTCAGATCGATGAACCATGGGGCCTTGAAGTCGCGGATACGGGGGGCAACCCGGGCACGCTCCTTCTGGATAGCCGCTAGGAACTCGACGATGGTATCTTCGGTTTTTAAGGTAGCGTTATTACCTAACAGAGCGACGCCAGACAGATTTTTGGCCCCTTTAATCGGAAGCAAGTATTTGGGATTGAGGGGATTAAGGCCCAAGGTGCGATTCCCGGCCCCTACCAACACTTCGTTAAAGTAGAAGCGGGCATCCCGCTGGGCTATTGAGTCGCCATCGCCATACAGGAAAAGCATGGGGTTGTTATCTCGCATTTTGGGGGCGTAATTCGGGTGGGCTACCCAATTTTTGGCTAACGTTTCACTGACAATACTGGCTGGACGTTGCGGACTTAGCCAGACTGCACCACTGATGTCTTCGCCTGCGGCCACCTTGATCCCACCGCCGATGCGTTGTGGGACGAACTCGTAGCGCGGGGCCGGCAACAGCTCGGCTGGCCCAGGTGCTGTGGCCGGACGGTTCCACTCAGTAACTATCCAGGCGATGCCCAAAGTGGCCGCTGTTCCAGCACCAATCAAATAAATGGAACTGGTATTGCAGTCGCGTGCATCGTTTTTGCTGTCCAGATGCGCCCGCACGGCTGCTAAGTCCAGCAGGTAAACAGGCATATACCGCAACGGATCGCGAATATCCTTGAAGTAAATGTCGTTTTTGAGAGGCTTTTTGCCATACCCTGTAACGTATTTGACATTCCAGGGTCCGCTGAAGCGGTTAGACCAGAACAATTCGCGGTCTTTGATTTCGTGGCCACGTTTGCCATGCCCCCGCCAATCGAAACGGAAAACGTTGTACCCTTCCTGATTCAGCCGGCGGGTCAGGCCCTCCCAATCGCCCTTGGTCATATCCGTCTCAGCATTTCGCTGCCCCGGGGGATACATCAGTATAACCACGGGAGCGGTAGAGGAATTCTGCACCGCCTTGTAGAACAAGCCACGGAGGACAACGCCATCGGCAGTCGAGAATGTTTCTTCGGTAGGCGGCTCTCCTTTCTGAGCCAGCACTTGTGAGCTCGGCCGCAAAGGCATTATCGTTAATGTGCTCCACAGGAACAGGCCGGCGGCAAGGTAGTGTCGGCAGCGCATCTGTTCAGTCTCCCGGGTTGCCCTTAGTAACACGTGCCGGAGCCTTACTTAATCATCTTAACTGCTTTTTAGTACCTAGCCACGACGGAACTGGTGCTTTTTTCGCACACCTTCTTGTCGCAGTGCCGGTAGTTCCGCCTAGCGATCTAAAATCCGTGTTGCTCCGCAGACTGTGCAAGTAATGTTTGTTCTACGATGGCAAAAATCCCTTTAGGACTTATGGTGTGGGTGGATAATCGGCTCCGCTTATGGTTTAGAATGCCCGCTCGAATACTACGAGCACAGCAAAACCTTCTAACTGATGGATTGGTCGGTGGCAGTTGTGACAATGTTTCCAAAAGAAAGGTATAATGCGGGCATGCGGGCTAGAGAAAAATATTCGGTAGTGGGCATTTGAGCAGCACCTCCATTCTCAACCGCAAGTGGGGATTGCTCAGAGACTGAGAGCGGGGTATTTAGCCCGTAGGCAAATGGTCACGTCCGGGTAGTTGGACCGGGGCCAAGGAACCTTTGCTACCGTTGACAAGCTGAACCAGGTCGGTTGCCCCGACAGGGGTAGGTAGGGCGAACAGTTCACCGTAATGGAAGCCACAACGGGCACCGTGATAGCCGTTAATCGAACGGATCATGTGCTCGACCCGCTGGAAGCGGGCCGTGTCGAACTGCGATTCGTACACCCGGATGGCGGCTAGCTTCTGCTCGATGGTCTCGGTAATGTCGATCACGAATTGACTATGCCAATGGCGGTTCTCGGCATCAAACGGGAATGGGGTGTACACCAGATGTGGTACCCGATAGGGAGCAGTATGATCAAAGCGATCGTCCCAACGGGTCAATTGGGAGTAGAAACGGGCGGCCTCAGCGATAAGTTGCCCTTGGTAGTGGTCGGGTGAGGCTGCCGGTGTCCGGCCATAGGCGGTGATTATCACAGCAGGGCGGTGGCGGCGGAACTCCGTGGCCAGACGGAACCGGTTCTCCGGGCAGTCCATCAGGACACGATTGGGCAGATTAATATTTTTTCGCAGGTGCACACCAAGAATGCGTCGGGCTTCCTCGGCCTCGGCTAGCCGCTTTTCGACACTGCCTCGCGGTGTCGGCTCTCCATTAGTCAAATCGAAAATACCGACACGGTAACCGAGCTGTACCAATCGGGCCAAAGTGCCGCCGCATAAAATCTCGACGTCATCCGGATGAGGAGCTACGGCAATCACGTCCAACCGGTTTTCATCAACCGCAGTGGTAGGGGCACTCACTTCCACACCTCGCTCAAACCATTAAGTAGCTCTGTCGCCTCTGTTCGCTGCCTCCATGTATCAGTGTAGTAATTACTAGTGATTGACGTAGAAAATGCCCTCAACACCAAGAAGGAGAGGTTGCTGTAGTCAGATCGATCATCACATCCCGACGCGAATGCAAATATATATGTTGCTAGCAAAGTTACATCTTCATTGCGGTCATTACTCCACCACCTAAATGGTCCGTTGATTGGTGCTCTACTCCCCGGGCAGAGCAAGAACAAGTATTTATGGCAACTGTGCATATGTTAAAATGGCATACGTAGCTAGAATGAAGCCGAGCGGTCACAGTCGGGGTCAGTTAATTCTTCTACCTACCGAAGGTCCATAAGGGCTGACAGGGACGGAAGCAAGGAGCTGGGGCGATGCATCAGGTGCCGCGATTTTTTGTTTCGCCGTTGGGTGTCTATGCAAGCCGCCGGGAGTTTCTGCAACGAGCCGGGGGTGGTTTGGGCTTGCTGGCTTTAGCCGATTTGTTGCAGGCAGAGGAACGGCGCGGGGCAGGTCCCTTGGCACCAAAGAGGCCTCATTTCGCTCCGCGGGCCAAGGCAGTCATCTGGCTATTCATGAATGGTGGACCCTCTCAGGTTGATACCTGGGACTACAAACCCGAGCTTGCCAAACGGGATGGCCAGGAATTGCCCGGCTTCGACCCGAACACGGGCTTTTTCAACCAACAGGTCGGACCTCTCATGAAATCTCCATTTCGCTGGAAACAGTATGGCCAATGTGGCAAATGGGTCTCTGAGCTGTTCCCGCATCTGGCCCAGCACGTCGACAAGATGGCCTTCATTCATTCCCTCTGGACCGATTCCAATAATCATGCCCCGGCTTTGTTCAAGATGAATACGGGCATGAGCAGAATGGGGTTTCCCTGCGTCGGTTCCTGGGTGACCTACGGCTTAGGGAGCGAATCCCAGGACCTGCCGGCGTTCTGCGTCATGTATGACACTTTGGGACGCGGCATCCCCAAGGGACACTCGCTCAACTGGGGTGCAGGGTTCCTTCCGACTATTTATCAAGGCACGGCCTTTCAGCCTCAAGGACAGCCGATCGACAACTTGAAGCGACCCGCTGACCTGACGGCACAACGGCAACGGCAGCAGTTGGACCTGCTGGGTCGCTTGAATCGGTTGCACGCGGCCAAGGTGGACGAACCAGAACTGACGGCCCGGATGGAAACGTTCGAACTGGCCTATCGCATGCAGATGGCGGCCCCGGAAGCGTTGGACCTGAACCGGGAAACCGAGGAGACCCGTCGGCTGTATGGACTGGACCATCCCAAATCGGGACACTTTGCACGCCAATGCTTGATCGCCCGTCGGCTGGTGGAACGGGGCGTTCGCTTTGTCCAGATTTATAGCGGTGGCATGGAGAATGACTTGAGTTGGGATGGCCACAACGACATTGCCAAAAATCATAGCGGTTTCGCGGCGGAAACGGACCGGCCAATTGCCGCACTGCTCACGGATCTGGAACGTCGCGGATTACTGCAACAAACTCTGGTTATTTGGGGTGGTGAATTCGGCCGCTTGCCGATTGTTCAGAAAGGCAGCGGCGGTCGTGATCACAATCCCCATGCCATGACCTATTGGTTGGCGGGCGGAGGTATCCGTGGTGGTGTCAGCTACGGTGCCACCGATGAGATTGGCTTCAAAGCCGTGGAAAACCGGGTAAGTGTCCACGATTTGCATGCCACTATCCTTCACCTGTTGGGCCTGGATCATAAGAAACTGACGTACCGCTATAACGGCCGTGACTTTCGTTTGACGGATGTCCACGGTAACGTCATCGAGGCCATTTTGGCTTAAATTTCCAAGCTGTTTAATGTGTCAATAAGAAGAATTGACTAGCGATGCTTCAGACTGCCAAAGTGGCGATGAGGGAGACCGGAATTGTAAACGATCGTCGCAGGGCGATCAGTTCGATTCCTTCGATGGTAGCTGCTTGGGCGGCGTTAGGGTGGTGTGAAATCAGTGAAGGGAAAGGGTAGTGGCCTCCATTGACGGAATTCCACAGTTCAGGTATTTGTGGTATAAAAGAAGAAAGTATGTATGCAACCTGCGTGGTGCGAGTAGCTTGGGGGATGGGCCCCCAGCGCTGCGTGGGTGCCGGATAGATCGGGCCGGTGACCATAATCCCCGATCGGTAAGCAGAAGGAGACCTGGCAATCCCTCCCACTGACCGTAATGTGCCATCGCGTGCACCGGCTGGCCCCCGGATCAACGAGCAAATCCGGATTTCGCCTGTTCGCCTTATCGGCGCTAATGGCGAGCAATTAGGCATCATAGAAACGCGTAAGGCCTTGGAAATGGCCTACGAAGCGGGAATGGACCTGGTTGAGGTGGATGCCCACGCCCGTCCGCCCGTGTGCAAAATTATGGACTACGGCAAATACAAATATGCCCAGTCCAAAAAGACCCAACAGAAGAGCCATCAGCCGAAGCTGAAAGAAATCCGGGTGCGGCCCAAAACCGGTGAGCACGACATAGAGACTAAAATCAACCAGGCGCGTAAGATCTTGGAGCATAACGATAAGGTCCAGATCAACGTGCTGTTCCGGGGCCGAGAAATTCAGCACATTGAGGAGGGAGAGCGGGTGATGAAGCAGCTGCTCGATGCCCTGCAAAACGACGCCCGCGTTGAGGTGCCGCCACGGCTGGAGGGCAAGCGGATGACGGCCATTTTAGCCCCCAAACCAGCGGTAGGAAAAACCTCGCCCAAATCATCTTCCTCTGCACCGGCCGTTTCAACCACCCCTAAGACAGCCCCGCCTTCTGCTACCTCAAATGGCCAGAGCAGCAAAACCGCATCGCCGGGAGAAACCGTCTCAACTTGACCGACATCTGCATCATCCTAACCCGCAGGTGACTGGATACACGCGAAGGTCATTGTCATTGTCTTGGCGTGCAGAGGTGATGCCGATTTCTCGCTGTTTTGAGCCGTGTCGCGCGGCAGGATCCCCATCAGTGCCCTGTCCCACCGGGTGGTGTCTCGGATTTGGTTGTTCTGCTTGTTGCCAGAGTTTGGTGTTCTACCCCTAACATCTGGAAACAGAGTACAAATCCCCCGGGGCCGTCGGTCAAAACGGTCTTGGGAGTGTAGTCCGCTAGTTTACGCGGTGGGGGGAGCGACCTCCTCGGGACGTTCTCCCGGCGAGTGAACCTCACCGGATGATTTGGGTGGATGGAATAGTACCGCCAAGATTGCAGCGGCAATTAAGGCAGCTGTCATCGAGTACTGGAACACGACAGGATAATCAACCATGGTTTTGCCTGGATTGGCCGGGTTGTCCAACACGTAAATGTCGCGTAACCGGCCACATACCAGGTTAGCGGCAAACGGTCCGAGGCCGAGAATCAGGACGTTGAATAAGCCCTGGGCACTAGCTCGAACGTCCTTAGGGAAGTATTCGTCCACAAAAATGTAGACGGTGGCGAAAAAGAAAGCGTAGCAGATCCCATGCAGTACATTCACACTAATGGCAGCCCACGGCGCTGGATAATAAGCGAATACGGCGAAACGGGCGGCATGTCCGAGCACCCCTAGAATCATGGTCAGCCGCCAGCCCAGACTTTTCAGGACATAACCTAGAACAAACATGGTTAGAATTTCTGCGATCTGCCCGATTTTCATCACCGGGCCCACCCAGTTAGCTGGTATGTCTACCCAGCCACCATCCACTTTTGGCCCGAGAAAGGTAAAGGTCCAGTAGAAAAAACTTTGATGCACAGCGGCATCGATGAAAGTGACCAGGAACAGTACGGCAATGAACGGTTTTTTCAGGTAGCGCATGGCTTTGAGCCAAGCTAGGGCATCGGCAGCAGTGGCAGCCGGTTTAGGAGGCGTGTGCGGTAAGAACAGACTGAAGCCGGCCAGAATAAAAGAGGCAAGGGCAGCAACCAGAAAGATGCTACGTTTCATGGCCATGGCCGGTTCTCCTACCAGGGAGCTTCCCAAAGCAACCCCCAACCATTGCACGAAACCGACCTGGGCCAATGGGGGTACCTGCTTCCAATCGACCAATAGGAAAATGAAAGGCCAACTGGCCGCTATCCAACCGATGGTGCCCCAGACGCGTACAGGGCCAAATTCCCGTTGCGGATCACGCAGGTTGGCAAAGGCAATTGAGTTGGTTATCGAGATGGTCGGCACATAGAAGATCGAGTGCAGTAACATCAACAAAAAAAACGGCCAGAACCAAAAAGCCACTTGTTGCGGATCAGACGGATCCGGACGGATGAAAAACAGTCCCAGGATGGCAGCTCCCCCTACCAGGTGGCTAAAAGCCAAGAACTTCTCGGCGGCGAAGTGACGGTCGGCAAATTGCGTGCTGAAAAAGAGAGCTACCAAGGCCCCAATATTGAATGCACCGAAGATCAAGGGCAATTGCCAAGTGTTTTCGAAACCAAGTTTAGGGATGTAATCAAAACCGAGTTCGAACCATGCACCCCAAATGTAGAACTGCAGAAACATCATTACGGACAGTTTGAACCGCAAGCCTCCGGTAGCGGGACCAGCAGGTAACGCCGCCGATGCCATAGGTACCCCCTCTTTCGGTATTGCAGCCATCAGCTCGTAGCGTGTTGACGATGCTAAAAAGTAACCACCTCTGCGGCAAGCGGAAACGCTTAACGGCGTGCACTACAATGCACTGGAAGATTGTAGCATTACGTTATTTGCTTGACATGGCCTATTTAGGGTTGGACAATTGAGCTGTGTATGTTCTTTTTTATGTGCCTGTAATAACGTTCGAGTCGTAACCTCTTGCAAGCAGGACGCTCTTGACGACAATCAGATAGTCAACCGGGTTTGCGGCTATATATAAGATCGCTACAAGAGGTGGTTGGTGGGTTTAATTGTTTAGCATGATGATCATTGCAACGAAGTTAGGAGTCACTGTGATGTGTAGGATAGGGGTTTCAACGGTGGTCCTGGTCGTAGTGAGTGCGATGGTTTTGGCCGTACCGCCGGAAGAAGTGATTATCAAACTATCCGGAGGCGAAGGACCGGGGCAGGGCAAGCACATCGTTCTGATCAGTGGTGACCAGGAATATCGCTCGGAAGAGACGATTACCCAGTTGGCCAAGATCTTATCGCGTCGGCATGGTTTTACCTGCACCGCTGTTTATACGGTTGATCCGCAGACAGGGGTAATCAATCCGAATATTCACAATATTCCCGGCCTGGAGGCGTTGGAAAAAGCCGATCTGATGGTAATCTTCACCCGCTTCCTCAACTTGCCTGATGAGCAAATGGCCCACATAGTCGGTTACTTGGCAAAAGGGAAGCCCGTTGTGGGACTACGTACCGCCACCCATGCGTTCAGCATTCCCAAAGAGCGCAAGTACCATAAGTATTCGTACGTTTATGGCGGCAATGACTACCGAGGTGGTTTCGGCAAGCAGGTGTTGGGCGAAACATGGGTCGACCATCATGGTGCTCATGGCAAGGAGGGCACGCGAGGACGCATCGTGCCGGGCCAGGAAAAACATCCCATTCTTCGGGGTATCCGCGATGGTGAGATCTTTGGACCAACGGATGTTTACAAGGTGGGATTACCCATGGGGAGCGTACCCTTAGTCCTGGGTGAGGTAACGGCCGGTTTGGAACCCGATTCGCCTCCAGTAGCCGGCAAGAAAAACGATCCGATGATACCCATCGCCTGGATCAGAACCTACCAAGGCGAAAATGGTCAGCAAGGGCGGGTATTCGTTACGACAATGGGTGCTTCGCAAGACTTCGCCTACGAGGGCACCCGTCGCTTGATTGTCAACGGCTGCTTTTGGGCAGTTGGTCTGGAAGATAAAATTCCCGAACGGACTAATGTCGACATTGTCGGAGTTTTCAAGCCGTCACCCTTCCGCTTTAAAAACCCCAAGGAATGGCAAAGTTGGGGGGTCCGACCTATCGATCTGTTCCGCGATTAAACCTTTACCTGAGCATTCAGCGGTCCTTCTGTCCTCGCAGGGACTGGTACAGATGTGGTTTACTTAAGGCAGAGTTGTTTATCATTCATCATGTGGTGAAAAAACGAACGATGGGAACGTTGATGTGCTCCTCCCAAGCGTTCAGAAGGCGTTGATAGGCCGGTCCGGGCCATGGAAAAATGCGTTCGCCACAAGGGCCGAGCAAACGTCGCACGCCCGCCAAACAAAATGCCGTGCCAACTAGAAGCAGTTCGTCGATTTCGGCACCGTGCGGGGGATCCGTTGACATGACAGGAGAGTGTATTGAAGCCGATGGTGGATAACCCGGCTTGGTACCGAGCAGTAAGCGCAGATCGACAACGGCTTCCTGAACGGCCAAGCCGGCCAATGGGCATATCTGGCGCAGGAATTGGACGCTGATACTTTCCAATACCCAATCCTGCGGTGGCAGTAGGAGTGTGCTACCGGTGATGGCCACGATGGTGCCAATCGCTGTGTCGCCCACACCGTCTGAATTGACCACGACGGGTACAGCGGCTGAGCAGCGACGCCGCTGCTCAGCGATGTACCATACTAGCCGGCTACGGTGCTTTATCACAGGTGGCAACAAATCATCCGGTTCGTAATGTTGCTGGCCGACGATTTCCAGCGTTACCCCTTCGGTGAAGAATCGGCGATAGCGGTGTCGGGGTAGGGGGTAGGTCATCATGCCGACAGTAGGCGGGCCAGTGTCGGACGTGCCCTGAAACAAACCGAGGCGGCCGGGGGTGACAAACGTCACCACTTGCATCTCTTCGTGGGACGCAAGCAGCCTGCCGTTGTGTTCTAGTAAGGCGCGAGCGATTTGAGTGAGATATGAGTCATCGTAAGGCAGGAGAATGTTGCACAATCGGCAGTGGCGGCGTAGCCGCTCCAGATGTTGAGGCCAGAGAAAAAGCTGACGCCGGAAAGTTCGGGCATTGTCGACGATGACGGCGCCGTAAACAAAGCCGGCATCGATCCAGGGAAGACCCGCTTCAGCCAGCGGCATGAAACGGTCGTTGCACCAGGCCAACGGTTCATTCATACTGTCATTTTAACGTAGAACAGCGACTCAGGCTGCTGACCGCGGCTGTGTACCGAATGCATCCGCGCGGCAGGACAGGTAAGTAGTGGTGATTAAGGATTCCAACACCTGCAAGGTACGGCGTAGGGCACCTTGTTGACTAGCAACCAATTGCCGGGCCGCCTGGCCTATTTGTTGTCGCAACTGAGGTTGCTGGAGTAGCCGCTCTAGCTCAGGTTCCAGATCAGCGGCCGAGCGTAAGGCCACGGCTCCACCGGCAGCGACCAGTTGCTGGGCAGCAAGGCGGAAGTTCCACACGTAAGGCCCAAACAGGCAGGGGACCCCTTGGGCTGCAGGCTCGATCATGCTCTGTCCACCGCGGTGACCATCCAGGCTGCCACCGACAAATCCAACATCGGCCAGGCCCCAGGCTGCCTGCAATTCCCCTACCGTATCCCACAAAATTACTGCCGGCAGCTCGGTCAGCGGTTGCGGATGCTGCGAGCGACGAACAAACGGCAGACCACGAGCGACCACCAAACGAGCCACGGCCTCAAAGCGATCCGGATGACGAGGAACCAGGATCAGATGCAGATGAGGATAGCGAGCTCGCAAGCGAGAGAATGCCTCTAGGACAATTTCCTCCTCCGGAGCATGGGTACTTCCGGCTAGCCAGATCAACGGACGGGGCGGGTTGTGAGGTGTCGCGTCGGGTTGGGCGGTTGCCTCTGTGGTTGAATAGGGGGGAGCTACGCCTAGCCAGTGCGCCAATTGCAGGGTGGCTTGACGGTTGTAAGCCATTGCTCCGTCAAATTTGAGAGAACCAGTAACAACAATTTTATCCGGGGCCACCCCGAGGCTGATCAGTTGTCGGGCATATTCTTCATTTTGCATGGCAAAGCGGGTGACTGGTTGGAGTAGGTGTCGACGCACAGCAACAGGTAGGTGTCGCAGACGCGCAGCCGTGCGGGGACTGAGCCGGCCATTGACTACGCACGTCGGGATACCGCGGCGGGCGGCTGCTGCTAGGAAATTTGGCCATAGTTCGCTCTCCGCTAGCACAATCAACTGCGGACACACAGCATCCAGAGTACGTTGAACAGCCCAGGTGAAGTCGAATGGCCAGACAATCACGTTTGCATGGGCGAACTTCCTGCGTGCCTCCTCTAGTCCTGTGTCGGTTGTTGATGACACCACAACCCGCCAATTGGGGAAACGGTGCTGGAAAGCAGTTACCAGAGGTGCCAGCAGGTGGATCTCGCCTACGCTGACGCCATGAAACCAGGCGGTCGGACAGGGCGAATGAGGTTTTGCAAGGGGACAGCGGGGGCCAAGCAAACGTTCAGAGAGAAAACGGCGATACCGGCCCGTCGTCAGGCTTCGCCACAGCAACCACGGAAGCATCCCTGTCAATACACCCAGGTAGATGAAGTTCAAAAGCATGGGATTCCGTTCCCGTTGATGTCAAAGACTAGCCGGACTCGTATCCGGAAGCTTCCGGAGTGGGCCGACACG
Organism: Gemmataceae bacterium; assembly: GCA_025055795.1. Classification (GTDB taxonomy): domain Bacteria; phylum Planctomycetota; class Planctomycetia; order Gemmatales; family Gemmataceae; genus Thermogemmata. The sequence continues at coordinate 13,997 of JANWVV010000030.1, read as the reverse complement.
AAGATTGCGGCAGTTGATCGAGAGGACCCAACGCCGACGGATTATCTGCGGTGTTGCCTGAATAGTGGGTGTGCACAGCGAAGGGTCAGATCCGCTTGGTGGATTCCAAACGCATGTGGCAGTTTTTGTACTTTTTGCCGCTGCCGCAGGGGCAGGGATCATTACGGCCGACCTTTTTGCCCAGATTACGGATGGGTTCGGTTCGTTTGGTTTCGCCGCCGGTATTGGTTTGCATTTCGGCTTGCTGCTGGAGGGCTTGCCGGGCTTGCAGGGCGGAGATGGCGGCCTCATGGGTAGCCCGGGCTCCGGCCCACAATGCGGCCAAAGCGGCCTCGTCGCCCATTTCTTCCATGCGGAAAACCGCCTCGGTGATCCGCTCCCGCACGCCTTCCCACATCGCCTCGAATTCCTTCATCCCCTCCCGCTTGTAAACGATCTTGGGATCCTCCTGGGCATACCCACGCAAGCCGACACCGCTTCGCAGACCGTCCATGACCAACAGGTGCGACTTCCAGGCGTTGTCGAGCTGTTCCAGGATCAAGCCCCGCTCCACGGATCGCATCTCAGGTCGATATTTCTTGTCGTAGGCGTTCAGGATAATATCGACAGCTTCGTCGCGGTGGCGACCCACAAACTGTTCTGGTTTCAGGTCCAGGCGCAATTCCTGTTGCACCCAGCTTGCTAGCTCCTGGGCGTCCTCTGCATCGGCTGCCTTAGTGCCTGAGAATACCTCCTCGACCCGTGCTTCGATTTCCTCAATGTCCGCTTGGGGCATCGCCTGCGCAGACAAAGCAAGTAACTTCTCGCGGATCCGGCTGCGGGATTCCGTACGCACAAACTCCTCAGTCAGGCCGTACTCCTCCAGTATCTGATAAGCAGCATGGAAAAAGCCATTGGGGTCGGTTAGGGCCTGGGGATTGCGTTGTACGACCAAGGCGGTCCCTAAGCGTTGAACAGCCCACTGATAAAGTTTTTCCCGGTCCGGGGGCGGACCACCACTGACCTTCTCCGGAAGATAGTGCCGCATCGCGGTCACAACTGGGAATTCGATGTCTTTATGCCGGTAGGCCTCCCGGATCTTGCGGAACAGGAATTGCTTCAGCTCTTCCGGTTCCATTTCCAGGAGGGGCTCAGGGGAAAGGCGGACGTCGAACTTCTGACGCATCCACTCCGTCAGCGATTCGACGCCATAGGAGCGATTTAAATAGCGTTGTCCATCCTGCAGGTCGATGGACAGTACTTTTTCCTCGGCTTTAGCGATCAGGAATTCGTCTAATCGCTCCCGAGGGATCTTCTTAAGCTCCCTGTCAGTGAAAGAGAGGCCGAAACGGACCTGCAGCGATCGACATAGTTCTCCCCATTTCCAATCCTTGGGGTCCTCGTCAGGATTGAGGTTCTCCTCCAGCATTTCCTGGATGATGGTGGGGATGGTGCTAACGGCCTTGTCCTGGGCATATTTGACGGCATCGTCGAAGCCGGAACGGAATTCAGAGGCCTGGAATTCAACACCCAGACGATTACTGGCAAAGCTGGCAAAGCTGGCTGGTCCATAGTCCGGGTCCAGGAAGCGTTGGATGGCTTTGTCGATCTGCAAACGCAGCATGGTCAGGATTTCAGCCCGCGGGTTACGTCCATCCAGGATCTGTTGCCGCTTGCCGTAGACGCTTTTGCGTTGATAGTCCATCACTTCGTCGTATTCCAGAAGGTTTTTGCGCTGTTCGAAGTGCCATTCTTCAACCTTTTTCTGGGCTTTTTCGATCCGGCGGGTGACCATACGTGATTCGATGGCCTCGCCTTCTTTCATCCCCAGACGCGTCAGGACGCTGGCGACCCACTCGCCGGCAAATAGACGCATTAAATCGTCCTGGAGAGACAGATAAAAGCGGCTGGAGCCGGGGTCCCCCTGCCGGCCGGCCCGGCCTCGCAATTGATTGTCAATCCGGCGGGAATCGTGCCGTTCCGTGCCGATGATGTGCAGGCCGCCTAGCTCGGCAACCTTGCGGCCCTCTTCCTTCATTTTTTCCTTGGCCTCGATCTCGGCCACCGTTTTGATCCACACGTCGTTAGGAACATCCAGACGCGTCGGGTAGAGAGGACGACCGTCAGGACCTTTCAACTGTTTGAGTCGGGCCCAGGCCAGTGTCTCCGGATTGCCGCCTAGGATAATGTCGGTACCCCGGCCGGCCATGTTGGTGGCAATCGTCACGGCACCGAGCCGGCCCGCTTGGGCAATGATCTCCGCTTCCCGCGCGACGTTTTCCGGCTTGGCGTTAAGTAATTCATGCGGAATGCCCCGCATCTTAAGCATGCGTGAGAGTTTTTCACTTTTGTCGACGTCGCGCGTACCAATCAGGATGGGCCGACCGGTACGGTGCATCTCGACTATCTCTTCCACCACTGCTTCCCATTTCTCTTTTTCCGTACGGAAGACAACGTCGGGATAATTGATGCGTCGCAACGGTTTGTTGGTCGGAACGACAAATACTTCCATCCCGTAGATTTTCCAGAATTCGTTTTCCTCCGTCTTGGCTGTCCCAGTCATACCGGCACGCTTGCGGTACAGCTTGAAGAAGTTTTGCAACGTGATGGTGGCGAGGGTTTGCGTTTCCTGTTTGATGCGGACACCATCTTTTTGATGTTTGGCTTCGATAGCCTGGTGCAGGCCATCAGACCACTGGCGCCCATACATGGCCCGACCGGTATGCTCGTCAATAATAACGATGCTTAGCTCATGGTTTTCCCGTGGATCCCGGTCGATGATGTAGTGCCGGTCCAGGTGGTACAAATGGTGGGCTTTGAGGGCGTTATCAATCAGGTGGGGCCATTCCATGTTGCCAGCGGTGTAGAAACTTTCCACCCCGGCCAGTTCCTCGGCTTTGCGGACACCCGCATCGGTCAGGTGACAGGTGCGTTCTTTTTCCTTGATTTCGAAGTAAACACCGCGCGGGGGCGGGTTTTGTGGATCGACGCGTTTGGGATCGGGGGGTGAGAGCAGGGGCAGGTTATCGCCTTCGGTACCTGTGATAACTACCTGGCCGGTGGCGGCTAATTCTCGTCGGGCTTTACGTTCCAGTTCGGTGAGGGCCCGGGCGATTCGGTCGGCTTCGGCAAAGCGACCTGCGTCGGAAAAGGCCGGACCGCTGATGATTAGCGGCGTGCGGGCTTCGTCGATCAGGATGTTATCGACTTCGTCGATGATCGCGTAGTTGAGGGGCACCCGTTGGACCTGGCGGTAGTAGGGGTGGAATTCCTCATCGTCGTGCCGGGCCAGCTTCATGTTGTCACGCAAATAGTCGAAGCCGAATTCACTGGCGGTGCCGTAGGTGATATCCGCCTGGTAGGCCCGGCGGCGATTGTCGGGATCCATGTCCGATTGGATATAGGCAGCGGTGACCCCCAAGGCATTGTAGATGGGTAACATCCACTCGCAGTCACGGCGGGCCAGGTAATCGTTGACCGTAACGATGTGGACCCCTTTGCCCTCCAGGGCATTGAGGTAAGCGGGCAGGGTGGCCACTAGCGTTTTTCCTTCGCCGGTGACCATTTCGGCGATGGCCCCTTGCTTTTCGCCGTAGCCGTGCAGAATCATTCCACCAATCATCTGCACGTCGTAATGGCGCATGTTTTTGGTGCGGCGGGCAGCTTCCCGACAGGCGGCGAAGGCTTCGGGGAGCAAATCGTCGAGGGTTTCGCCGGCGGCCAGCCGCTTTTTGAATTGCACCGTCAATTCTTTCAGTTCGGCATCGCTCAAAGCCTGCATGCGTGGCTCAAGTTCATTGATCCGGGCCAAGGGACTGCCCGGTATGACTATGTGCTGGTCGCTCCCTTTGGGGCGATAATAACCCAAAGACTTGATCTTCCGCTCATTGGCCGAGCCACCCATCAGGCGGGCCAGAAAATGAACACACCCTTCGGCAAAGTTATTGAACTTTTCCCCCAGGCGTTCCCACAGAGTCGGTTCCAAAGCCGAGGTTTGCACCGTAGTCATTGCTTTCCATCTCCTGCCGCAGAACGGCGGTTGCTGACTCCCCAGGCTACTGGAGCTTACGTCTTCCGGTCAAGAGCGTCCCCCGGGTGGATTCCAGACAGCCGCCATCCGCTTGGGCATTCGCATATTCTACTTGGACATTCTCATATTCTATTGGATAGGGAGATCCGGTATTCTCGTTGCAACCAACATCAATCGACTACAACCAACGTTGGTGCGTACCTAATCCTCATGCACTCGCAGAGGGTGCTGGTCAGACCACCGCCTAGAAGACTTCCCGCTTGTACCTTTTAGGTCGTATCATCCAAGTGCAGCACCGATGTTTGACATCTCCATGATATGCCTTCATAGGTGCTGATGTATCAAGAATTTACACATGTGTCGTAGTAGTCAGAGTGTCAAATGGTGGACCCAGATCTGCTTGTTTGATTTAAGGTTACTGCTTCCAAGGCGTATCGTAAGCGAGTTCTGCGTTGCTGGTGCATCCCGCAGTGTGATCGCCTGAGGGTGCCAGTGGGCGGGGCGGCACTATTCGTATTGCAGGACTTCAGGGATACGAGTGCGTACGGCTCGCCAGGCTGGCCACAGACCGGCCAAAATAGCACTACCAACAGCAACAGCCGCGATGCCACCGGCTTGTCGCCAAGGGATAACGGCATCAAAGACGAAGCCCGACTCCTCGACCATGATGACGTGTAGGATGTACCATTCGAGCGGGAAACCGATCAGAAAGCCCAGGATCGTGCCCAGGATTCCCAGGAGTGTCGCTTCGGCTAGGACGCTCGCCAGCACTTGGAACGGCGTAGCTCCCACGGCTAGTAATAGGCCTAACTCACGCCGTCGTTGCAACACCGAGATCAACAACGCAGTCACGACTCCCAGGGCAGCCACTATGCCGACCACCACCTGTTGAGCATAGGCGAACAGATATAGGCGTTGGATCAATTCGGTAAGAAAATGGCGTAGCGAATGGCGGTCGGTCAGGAACAACCCCCGCTGCTGGACGTACTCCTGCAAGGCGGCGGTTCCCGCCTGCTGACCGGTATGGTCTGGTCGTAGAAAGACGTGGCACATGTCGATCAGGTGGTCGCCGAACAGTTCGGCATAACGGCGTCGATCCATGAAGACGGTGCCCCGGCTCCACGAATAGTCCCGAACCGTGCCGATCACCCGAAAGGACAATGATCCCTGGGGACCGGGAAGACGGATCAGATCACCGGCGCGGACCTGATGGCGACGAGCAAAGTTTTCGCTGACCAGAACGTCGTTGCTACCAGGCAGGTCCAGGAATTTCTCCAGATCGGGCAGGCCAACGGGGATTCGTTGCCTTGTGGCACACACATAATCCTCGGCGTCCACGGCTAGCAAATACACGATGGTATTGTTGTACTCCGGGCGGGAGTATCGGATGGCCATGACGTGGTCTACGCCCGGGAGTTGACGCAATTCCGTGACAACCTCAGCACTCATCGGCGAGTTAGACGTGTTGGCCGACATCATGTTGCCGTTGAACACAAAGTAGTCCGCTTGGACCACCTGATCGATCCAGGCAATGACGGGTTCTTCGTTACTCCGGCCCACGCCGGCCGTCTGAAACATGAGGGCGACCCCAGCAGCCAAAGCGCCGAGGACGATACCCGTCCGTCCAGGAGCACGCGTCAGATTGTCGAATGCCAGGCGGACGACAAAAGGGCAACCTAGCTGTACCAGCGGGCAGAGCAAAGGGACACTCCACGATACGAACAATGGGGTGGCTAGCAGCAGGCCGACCAGGATGGCCGCCATCCCACCAATAGAACCGGAACGTGTGCTGGGCAGGTAATGTCGCAGCAGGATGACACTCAGGCCACCGCCTATAAGCAACAGACAGGTGGCGTAATGCAGCCACTGCCAGATTTTGCGGCGTTGCAGCAGGCCGCGGCGGACTGCACGGGCGGGATCCTCATGCACCGCCTGTAACGTCGGAATCAACGCGGCTAGCAAGGCAACGCTCACCCCAGCCGCTACGGCCCATACGGCGTGACGCCAGTCCAGACGCTGAGGCTTTACCTCGGGGTTCAAAAACATCGACGCTAATTCTTCCCGGAACTGCCAGAACGCCGTTTCCGCTAGCATGATGCCCAGCGGGATACCAGCGACAGCCCCGACCAGTCCCAACACTGCTGCCAGGAGGGTAAACAGACCTGCAATTTGCCACCGTGTGGCTCCTAGCGAGCGTAGGATGCCAATATCGGCTTGTCGCTCGGCGACGGTCACCACCATAGCGTTATAGACCAGGAACAAACCGACAATCATCGAGCCAAGGGCACAAATGTAAAAAGCCAGTTGTAATCCGCCAACGACTTCCTGGGTGCTTTGGCGTTGGGCGTCGGGTGTGCGTACGGCAGCCCGGCCGGCAACAATAGCGTTGACGGCCCGTTCTATCGCTTCCACGTCTGCACCGGCCTCGATGAACAGATCAATCCGGTTGATCTTTTCCTCCCAGTTCTGCTCCAAGTGGTAGTGGGCGGCTGACCCAGCCAAAGCAGCCAGCGGCGGCACGGGACGGAGCATACGGGCTGCCTGCCCGACGCTCATGCCGATCAGATTCGTGCCTAGACTGCTCAAGGGAGAATCAGCGGCAAAATCGACGATTCCCACAACCAGGCAATCCAAGTCGCGTAGGGCGTAACGCACCCGTAGCGGCTGCCCCTGTTTTCCATGGGCAGCCCAGGCTTCGTAGAGGGAGCGAGAAACCACGGCAAGACGCCCCGGTAGCCGATCCCATAGCTCCGCTGCCCGCGTCAGATCACCTTGTTGCACTGCCGCCAGTATCGGCATCAATTGCCAGCGGGGCAGATCCGCTAGGGGTGTCACTTGAACCTTGAGGGGATTATCACGGCTGAGCATCTGCGAGGAGACTTCGGCCCCTAGCAGCACCGCCGAGCGGTTCTCCAGATCAGGCAAGGTTACCCGCTCATAGATCAACGGTTCGACGGCCTTCAGCCCCGGGATGCGGGCGGCGCGAATCTCACTGACCAGACGTCGCATGACACCGGCTTCGCCGTTACTGACGTATAGGGCAGCGGCGTCCACTGGAGTGGTCGTGTCCTGGGCGGCTGCTTCAATGCATTGATTGAGAATGCGTGCCGAAATGAGCGTCGCTACGCCTAGGGCGATGCTGGCCACGATGAGTAGGCCGCGCTCCCAATGCACTTGCAAGTAGCGCAGACTGAGCAATCGATACACCGTGACATGCATCCGGCATCTACTCCTGGCTGGAACCTCCACCTGAGTTGTTGACAGCGTTCTGGTGATGCTCGTCGCTCGTCTTTCCGTCCGCCTTCTCCCACCTCGGGTGGAGTTACTTAGAAACTGATTCAAATTTTGGCGATAGGGGTATCAGATTCAATCCGGCCATCACGGATGCGGACCAAGCGGGTCCCGTAGGCCGCGGCAGTCGGATCGTGCGTTACCATGACAACTGCCCGCCGGCCTGGCTCAGGTAAGCGTGCCAACAGCGTAAGAATTTCACGACTGTTCTGCGAATCCAGGTTACCGGTCGGTTCGTCGCACAAAACAGCGTCCGGATCAGCCACGATGGCGCGGGCCACTGCCACCCGTTGCATTTCGCCGCCAGAAAGTTCATCGGGAAAATGGTCACTGCGATGGACCAGTCCCACTTGTTCCAGGCATTCAGCAGCCCGCTGTAAGGCCTGTCGGCGTCGCCGGCCGGCCAGCAGCAGCGGCAGGGCGACGTTCTCTATAGCGGTCAGCGTCGGTAACAGATTGAATGCCTGAAAGACGAAGCCGATGCGTTCACGCCGCAACAGCGAGCGTTGCCGGTCGCTCAGAGCCTGTAAATCCTGACCCTGGAACAGGGCCCGGCCGCTGGTGGGGGTATCCAATGCTCCCAGTAGATGCATCAGGGTTGATTTTCCGGAGCCAGACGGCCCCATAATCGCAACGAACTCGCCCGGCCGAATGGCTAAACTCACGCCCTGCACGGCGGGCACAGTTCGTCGGCCCTGAACGTAAACCTTGGTTACGTCGATTAGTTCCAGCATACCTGTCGCTAGCTTTAGGGGAGTGGGGGACAACTCCTATCCGGAACCAACAGTCTGGTCACTGTCTAGGGTGGGCACGCTTACTCTGGCATAAAGAACTCACTTTTAGTCCATAAAAAAGTTTCGGCTGGTTATTCAGACTGCCAAGCGACGATAGCGGATCCGGCGGGGACGAGCCCCTTCCGTTCCTAGTCGGGCGCGCTTCTGCTCTTCATACACCGCATAATTCCCTTCGCACCAGACCACTTTGCTATCTCCCTCAAAGGCAAGAATGTGTGTGGCAATGCGGTCCAGAAACCAGCGATCGTGGGAGATAACCACAGCACAACCGGCAAAATTAAGTAACGCTTCTTCCAGTGCCCGAAGGGTATCTACGTCCAGATCATTAGTGGGCTCGTCCAGTAGCAGCAGGTTGCCACCGCTGCGCAACAGCTTGGCCAGATGAATGCGATTGCGTTCGCCGCCGGAGCAGTCGCCTACTTTTTTCTGCTGGTCGGGACCGCGGAAGTTGAATTTGGCACAGTATGCACGGCTGGCAATCCGTTGTTTGCCCAACTGCAGATATTCGGCACCGCCGGTAATCTCCTCAAAAATCGTATTGTTGTCGTTGAGGTGATCCCGATGCTGGTCAACGTAAGCAATTCGGACACTGGGGCCGATGATGATACGTCCGCCGTCGGGTTGTTCTTGCCCTGTGATGATACGGAACAGGGTGGTTTTACCGGCACCATTGGGCCCAATGACACCGACGATACCGCCTTTGGGTAAGTTGAAGTTGACGTCTTCGAACAGCACCGTGTCGCCGTAGACCTTCTTGAGGTTTTCGGCGCGGACGACCAGATCACCCAAGGGAGGGCCTGGGGGGATCTGAATGGTCAGTTCCCGTTCCTCCAGATCGATTTGCTGCTCTTGCAGTTTTTCGATGGCGGCCAGCCGAGCCTTGTTGCGGGCAATGCGGGCACGGGGTGCCATCCGGGCCCATTCCAACTCCCGTTGGAGAGCCTTCTGGCGGGCCGTCTCTTGCTTTTCCAATAGTTCCAGTCGGCGTTTCTTCTGCTCGAGCCAGCCGGAGTAATTCCCCTGATAGGGGTAGCCCCGGCCGTTATCCAGCTCCAGGATCCATTGGGCGACGTTGTCCAGGAAATAGCGGTCGTGGGTGACCGCTACCACCGCACCACGATATTCTTTCAGGTGCTGTTCCAGCCATTCAACACTTTCGGCATCCAGGTGGTTAGTGGGTTCGTCGAGCAGCAACAAGTCGTAGGGGTGGAGCAGGGCCTTGCACAGGGCCACGCGACGACGCTCACCGCCCGATAGATGGTCCACCAGTGCCTCCGGCGGTGGTAGACGCATCGCGTCCATGGCCACTTCCAGGCGACGGTCCAGATTGTAAGCGTCGCAAGCATCGATTTGTGCTTGTACCTTCTCCATTTCTTCCGATAGTTTGTCGAAGTCGGCATCGGGCTGCCCCATCGCCTCGCCAATTTCTTCCTGACGCCGCAGTAAGGCACGGATAGGGGCGACGGCTTCTTCCAGATTCTGCTGCACAGTGGTTCCTGGCGTCAAACGGGGCTCCTGAGGCACATACCCGATCGTAGCACCCTTGTCGGGATAGGCCTCACCCATAAAGTCCCTGTCCAGACCAGCCATAATGCGTAACAGCGTTGACTTGCCCGCACCATTCGGACCGATGACGCCAATCTTTGCGCCATAGTAAAAATAAAGATTTATATCCTTCAGCACCTCTTTTTTGCCATAATGCTTCGTCAGATGGCTGATGCTGAACAAATAGCGTTCGCTCATAGTGCTCCTCAGCAGCTTATGTTGATCACGCTCCTGCTACTTCATTCTAGGCATGTCCCTTGCCAGTCGTAGGAGATAATCCCCCTTGCAACCTGACGAGGACAACGATACGCTCGGGGTGGAATTTCTCCACTGTGCAACGAAGGACTTGTTTTGAAGGAAGTGGATTCAGGATCTAATCAAGCAGACTTTCCCCTGCCAATCGCCTGGAGTTGACCGATTACAGCAAAACATATTCCGCCCAGGTCACTTCTAGCAGCTCTAGTGGCATGAAAAAATTAGGCAAGGACAATATTTAGCCCAGCTAACGTAGTCACTTTGACAGAAGAGCATGTGTTACGTGCACCATTCCTCTGTGGATGGAATTAATCAACGACGCCAAGCCCGTATGGGACGTAATCCGGGATCCTTCGGTTGGTATTCCCAGACGATCTCACCGCTGGGATCGAGTTCAATGACACGTCCGTTGGGCTGGTCGTTCATCAGTGTGATCAGGGTGTTGCCATTGGGTAACCGCTGGGCGGAGTTAGGGTTGTTGCAGTTGTAATGCCATAACAACTTGCCTGTTTTGAGATTGTATTCCGCAACGCGGTTGTATTCGCAGACGAGGATCCGCTCGTTATCGATTGGTTCAACGTTCTGCAAGTGGTTCATCCGGGCAAAACTGTGGGTGTCACGCAATTCTTTGAACTGAGCATCAATACGAAAGCCCGTAGAACCCTGAGCGACATTCCGTATCAACAGGGTTTCTCCACTTGGCAGCCTGCAGCCGGCCACGATGTCGTAGTTGGGTCGGCTATAGAGTTGCTTTTGCTTCCATTGCTTATCGAACAAGTAAACATTATTGCGGCAGATGACTTGAATGTCTCCGTTTTCCAGAATCTCGAGAGCGAACGGCTGCTGGTTGATGAATTGGGCACGCACTTGTGTGCCATTGGCGTCGAATTCCACTACACGACTGGTGTTCATTTCGGCCACGAGGATGTGTCCATTGGGGAGTAATTTCATGTCACAAGGGTAGTTGAGTCCGGTGACACTCCGGCTTTCGCGCATGTCTGGGCCGAGCACAAACGCGCGGCCTTGGGCATAACCGCGGACATCTACTTCCACGATGGCAGTGATCCCCTGAATTCTCGGTTGGTAGCGGAAGGTGGCCAGGTCGAGGTGCTGTCCTTTTTCCTTCCACCACTGCATCCAGGCATCGCGGGCTTTGGCTAGGGAAGCCGGATCCTTCAGAAAGCGTCCGCCCGGTGGGGGTTGATGATCGGTCAGCTGCAAGAGCAGGTCTTCGAGTTGCCAGAGGTGGCCACGGGGCAGGGAGGGGATCAGAGCAAGCAGATCCGGGAGGAACTCGTTCTGGCGAGTGATCAACAGTAAGGTCCACAGAACGGCGAAACGAGTTTCGAGGTGCGTTTCTTGGCGGGCTGCCTGGCGAACGCGGGGATAGGCGTCGGGAACACGAATGGTACGGTCTGCCGGCCCCCCTTCAATCAGAGCCAGCATGGCCAGCTTCCGGCGGAGCGGATGACGGTCCTCCAGGGCGGCCAACAGGGCTGGGTCGGCTTTACCATCCGGTCCGACAGCCAGGGTGGTTAATGCTTCCCGCAGCGCGGTCAACAAAATTTCCTCTTCGGCGGCTAGAGGTACATAGGCCAGCAGAGCAGCCGTGGTTCCTGGAGGCTTTTGCTGCACTAAAGCCCGGATGACGGCGGCCATCACCTGGGTTTGAGGAATTGTTTCCAAGCGTTGTAATGCCTGCTGGGCCCGGTAACTGACTTCCGGGTCGCTGTCCTTGATGGCCGCCTTGAGCGGACCCAGGGCAGCGGCACCGAAACGTTCTACCTGGCGAACGGCTTTGATCCGTTCCTCGAAGGCATCCGCCCCGAATCGCTTGATGATCTTCTGGAGCTGCTCGAGCTCGTCCTCTTTCAAGGTGCGATGACGGATAAACTCCAGCAGGGCCTTGCCATCCTTAGGGTCTAACCGCACTTTGGCCAGTAGTTGGTCATCACTGAGCGTCGGCTGCGACGATGACGTCGCAGGTTCAGGTTCCATAGGGAGACGAGGACGGCGCTGCTGCACCTCAGCCTGAACGGCTAGTTGGACCGCAACTACTTTGTCGTTAACATTAATTTCCGCTTCCAGACCGCCGCCGTGGGGGGCCATGTCGGCTGGCAATGGCTCTATCCACACTGGGATGACTTTTATTGGTTGTTCAAGCTGAATTCTTTGTTGCTCTCCTTGTTTCTTTTTCTGCGCGTGGTTTCGTTCGATCAATCTTCCCGGTGGCCCTGGGTTAAGCCAAGGATGCTTTGGTTGATCTTGGGCAGTGGCCATGTGAAACTTATAACCTGAAATTTGTCCCAACGGCGTGCTCTGTAACTCCTGAGCTGCAATGATGGTGCTAGCTAGTCCTAACACCAGCACCCCGAGGGGCCATTGCACTTTTAACCCCAGCATGAACAGTTCCTCCCCTTACCGCAAAAGGGTGTCTGATAGTCCCATCTTACACCTTTTGAAGTACTTGCTCCAGCTTGAGCAACGGCTTTGGTTTGGCATGTGCGATAATTCCTCAACGAGAGTTAGCAGGTGGTTGTATCGCAAACGAAGGTTACTTGGCTGCTTGAGCGGTGAGCCAGGGTCGTTACACTGGAGGCGAACAGCAACTGCAAACATCGAGAAGACCGGGCGGTTACCTCGTTTTGCAAGTCAGTAGGGCTGGAGAGAGGCAATAGGTTGGGCCGATACGGGGGAGGCGTCATGCGGGCAGCGATTGTTGGGCTGGGTGTGTTGGTGGTCCTGGCCAATTATGAGCCGCAGGGGAGGTCTACTTATGTGGGTGTGTTGCATTGTTCGCCGTCAGAGAGGGGTACGGCAGATCAACCCGCTGACATGATTGTCCATCATGCCAAGATAGTCACCGTTGATGCACACTTTACGCTTGCCGAGGCATTAGCCGTCCGCAATGGGGTGATTGTCGCAGTGGGCAGAAACGATGAGGTTATGCCACTGCGGGGGAACAAGACGCTTGTTCTGGACGCACAAGGACGGACTGTGTTGCCGGGGTTGTACGACAGTCATGTGCACCCTTTGCAAGCGGCCTTCAGTGAAGCGAACGGGCCGCTTCCGGTACTGCGTTCGATCGCAGAGGTTTTGGAATACGTACGGGAGCAAGCCCGCCACACACCTGAGGGGAAGTGGATTGTGGTGCGTTATGGCTTTCCCACGCGTCTGAAGGAGGGACGGTTCCCGACACGGGCGGAGCTGGATGCAGCGGCCCCTAGGCACCCGGTGTTGTATCATGCCGGTCCGGCTGGGGTGGTTAATACCCTGGGGTTGAAGATCTCGGGGGTCACAAGAGAAACCAAGGATCCTCCTGCAGGGCGAATCGTGCGCGATCCTGCCACTGGTGAGCCAACGGGCTTGCTCCGCAATGCTTACAGCGTACTCAAGGGGGTGCCCAGCGGCGGCGAAAACCTATCGCCGGAACAGCGACGCTCCGCGGTCAAAAAGCTGCTAGCTTTATACAACGCCCACGGCCTGACCAGCATTGCTGATCGGAATGCCGGACCGGAGGCCCTGAAACTGTATCGCGATTTGCATCGCCAGGGTGAATTAACCATCCGGATAAACGTGGCCCGTAGTTTTTCGCCTTTAGGCGGGGTGGATGACATCATCCGCCGCCTGGAGCAACTGGTCGGTCCGGACAAGCAGGATGGTCCTAGCGGGGCCGGTGACGATTGGGTCCGCATCGGACCGATCAAGATCTTCCTGGATGGCGGTATGCTCAACGGTACCGCCTATATGCGGGATCCATGGCCCAAGGGTGATGCCTACCAAATAACAGAAGACGATTACCGTGGTCTGTTGTTTGTGCCGCCCGAGCAATTACGCACTTTCTGCGTGGAGGCAGCCCGCCGAGGCTGGTCGGTGACGGCACACTGCGCCGGCGAGGCTGCTATGGACGTGCTGCTCGACGCCTACGAATTTACTAATCGGTTTGTGCCCATCCGCGATCTCCGCTTTTGTATTACCCACGCGAACTTTCCCAGCCAGCACAATCTGGAACGGTGCCGCAAGTTAGGGGTTTGTGCCGACGTCCAACCCGCATGGCTATACAAAGATGGCCCCGCCTTGCTTCGTCTGTTGGGCACGCAACG
>JANWVV010000002.1 GCA_025055795.1 Gemmataceae bacterium | reverse complement strand
GGCAGCGACGGCGTTGCACCCACTACCGCAGCCAGAGTCACTGACCCTGGCTGCGGGAATAGGAGCGGCCCTTGGCCACCCCGCCGCTTGTCGGCACTGCTACCGGCAACCAAGCCGCTTGGGTGTTCCAGGTGGCTGTTTACCTCACCAAAGGAGGCTACCCATGGCTTCACTCTCAAAAGATCCGTCCGGCAACTATCGGCTACAGTTTGAGGACCCGGTCAGCGGTCGGCTGAAAACCTTGCGGCTGCCCTGCAGAGACAAAAAGGCGGCCCGGGAGGTGCGGGTGCACGTTGAACAGCTGCTGCAGGCGAAGATGACCGGCACCGTCCCGCCCCCGGCCACCGCTGCCTGGCTGGCCAGCCTGACCGAACCGCCCCGATCCCGGCCGGCCAATGCCGGTCTGATCGAGCACGCCTAGCCGCCCCTCACCTTGAAGCGGTTCGTCACTAACTACCTGCGCCTGCGGAAGCACGAACTGAAGCCTACTACCTACATATGGTCGAGCACGCCGCTCACATCCTGCTTCAGCAAGTCGACCCGAACACGCCCCTGTACCAGTTCGGCCCTCAGCATGCCGACCGCATACGCCTCTACCTGACTCGGACTGGCTGCCCCTCCACCGCCAACAAACGCACGGCTATCCTCAAGCAGGTCTTCCAGGCGGCCGTCGAGCGAGGGTTGATCGAACGCAACCCCTTCCGACACCCCAAAGGGCTGACGGTCAGCGGCGATCCCGCACGCCGGACCTTCATCCCCGCCGAGCAAGTACACCAGCTGCTGACCACCATCCCCTGCCCGCAACTGCGACTGGTGGTGGCCTTAGCCCGCTTCGGGGGCCTGCGCATACCCTTCGTGGTGCGGGGCTTACACTGGTCGGACATCGATCTGACCAACGGTCGCATGTTGGTCCACGCACCCAAAACGGCACGACACCGCGGCAAGGAAAGTCGGATCATCCCGATCTTTCCCGAGCTGCGGCCCTACCTGGAGCAGCTGCTGGCTTCAAGACCCGTAGAGCCGTCCGACTTCGTCATCACCCGCTACACCAGCCAGGCCGCACTGCGGAACGCCCTGTACCGACACTACCGCCGGCTCGGGCTGCGACCCTGGCCCAAGCCGTTTCAGAACATGCGGGCCTCCCGCGCCACCGAACTGGTCAACCACTTCAACCCCAAGATCTGCAACGAGTGGATGGGACACACCGAACAGATAGCTAACCAGTGCTACCGCATGGTGACCGACGAACACTTCGCCTTGGCAAACCGGTGGTGGGCCTTCCCACCAGCCGCATACAATTCGACGCATAATGCGACGCACAATCCGATGCAGCAGGAGAAGGCACGGAGCGGAAAATTAGTACACATTGAAACACAAACTACGACTGTCCAACTAGATACGCCAGAAAAATACGGGGAACAAGTACAGTTGAAAAATGTATACCGATTACTCTAGGTAGGAATGGATACCAGTGCCCACAATAGTCGCATTATGTCGATTGTCGAGGCGGCAGGAATTCGGTTTGTTAACGTCATAGCGGTGTTGCCAGGGAGGTCTGACGATGATCTGGTACCATCCTAGGACACTGTTCCCAACTTTTGCCTCATTAGCGGGGCTATGGTGTCTCGCTTTTTGTCCCATGGAACCACTAGTTGCTGGCGATTGGCCGACATTCCTTGGTCCCTCCGGTAACAGTGTATCACCAGAGAAAGGACTACCTACACAGTGGCCCAAAGAAGGCTTGAGAAAACTGTGGAGCTGTGAACTGGGCTTGGGGTATGCCCCACCAGTGGTGGCCCGAGGCAAACTTTATCATTTTGACCGCTTTGGGGATAACGCCCGCCTCAGTTGTCGCGACGCCCGCACTGGGAAGCTGCTCTGGAAGTTTGAGTATCCTACGGCCTACGAAGACTACTACGGTTATGAACCTGGGCCGCGTGCCTGCCCCGTTGTCGACGACGATCACGTGTACATTCACGGCGTTGAAGGCATGGTGCATTGCCTCAAGGCCACCAACGGGGAATTGGTCTGGAAGTGCGATACTCAGGCAACTTACCACTTCCACCAGAATTTTTTCGGTGTGGCCAGCGTACCGCTGGTGGTGGGGAATCGATTGATTGTACCTGTAGGGGGCAGTCCGAAGGGTCCTCGACCTCTCGACTTCCGCAAGGTACAACCCAACGGCACGGCCCTGGTGGCCTTCGACAAACGGACCGGAAAAGTGCTATGGACCAGTGGAGATGAACTGGCCAGTTATACCAGTCCGTTGCTGGCTAATTTGCACGATCGACAAGTGGTACTGTACTTTGCACGCGGGGGGCTATTGGCCGTCGATCCACTACAAGGAAAAGTGCTTTTTCACTTCCCTTGGCGGGCTCGGATGGAAGAGAGTGTCAATGCGGCCAATCCCGTCGTCGTCGATACCTGCATCCTGCTGAGTGAGTGCTACGGGCCTGGTAGCGTTTTACTGCGGATCGAGCAGAACTGGAAACCACAGGTAATCTGGTCGGATGCCGACAAGGATCGCTGGGATCGCTCCTTGGCTGCTCATTGGTGCACTCCTATCCACATTGATGGCTACCTTTACGGCTGTTCCGGCCGCGAGACTGCCGAAGCCGACTTGCGATGCCTTCATTTCCGCACCGGCGAAGTTCAGTGGATCCAGCGACGCACCGGACGTTGCACCTTACTGGCCGTCGACAACTATCTTCTTGCCCTGAACGAATTTGGAACACTATACGTGCTAAAGCCCAACCCGCGGAAATACGAAGAGATCATCCGCTATGAGGTACCCGACCTGGAATACCCTTGCTGGGCACCGCCTGTATTGAGCGATGGGGTTCTGTACCTTAGGGGCAAACGACGAATGGTTGCGTTGGAGCTGATGCCACACAAATGAATGACGGATTGGCGATTATAGATAGCGATCATGCGTCTTTTCCTGGCTTTTCATCAGGGCCTGGCATCCTCGGAGTAACTTAGACCGGCCATAACGCGTTTATTATGGTGCCGCTGTGCGCAGGTAGGCCAGCAGATGGGCTACGTCTTGTGGTTGCAGTTCTTTTTCCAGGCCTTCGGGCATCAACGACTGCGGTGTTGCTTGCACAGAAAGAATGGTAGCTCGCAGGAGAGTCTCTTCGGCTCCGTCGGGCCGACGCAGCGTAATGCTTGCTGGTGTTTCTGCTACCAGAACGCCGGTGAGAACCCGTTCATCGGCTGTAGTGACTTGGTAGGCGCGATAGCGGGGATCGATTTCGCGATTGGGATCGAAAATGGCAACGAGCAGATCCTCCCCTGATTTGTTTCCGAGTACGGCGCGGAGATCCGGTCCAACCGGATGGCCGATGTTATCCAGACGGTGGCAGGAGGCACAATGTTTTTGAAAGACGGCCTTGCCAGCGAGGGGATCCCCCCGGAGCTGCAAAGCCGCCCGATAGCTAGTTACCACCCGGGCACGGTCCGGATTCACGGTGGCGGACAGAACGCGTTGGGCCCTCTGACGGACCGCTGCCAGGGAATGGTTCCGCAACTGCTGGAGATGAACGGAAGAAAGCTCACTCACCGGAAAACGGCGCTGTTCTATCGCTTGCAGCAGTGCGAGAATGCTTTCCGGGCGGCTCAGTAGCAGGTCACGGGCGGTGGTGCGTGCCTGTGGCGGCAAAGCGGCATAACGGTCCAGAATCAAGCTCACAACTCGCGGATCATTATGGACCGCTAGGGTTTGCAGCACTGCTTGTTGAATACTTGCCGGTATCGCCGGTTGCATAGCCCGTTCGAGCGTCGGCAGGGTCCAATCGAGAGGCGCGTATCCTAACAAGCGGACTGCGGTCAGGCGGTCCGACAGAGATGCATGATCATCCAGAACGGTCCGGGCCGCGACTTCCATACGCTGACGAATCGCGGCCACGGCTGTTTCCGTCCCTTGGGGCGGTCGGGCCAGCCAGGATGGCAAACTGACCCGGGCTTGCCGCATTCCCTGTCCCAATCCCTCAAGTAAGGCCAGACGCAATGGCTCACTCAGCTGAGTCTCGGCAATGCGACCCATGATGGCCACCGTCGCTGAGGGGTCGTTGCAGGCACCAATCAGAAACGCTAGTTTCTGACCCAGATTCACAGGCACAGGTTGTCGTCGGACAATCACGTCCAGTAAGGACAACTCGGCCCCGAATGTCGAGCTGAGGGCCGCTGTGATCGTCCAGCTATCGGAATCTTTGCGGGTCAACAGGTCGGCTAGCACGGCAAGTGCTTGATCCTTGGGCATGTAACCAGCAGTGAAGGCAAGCTGGAACCGGACCATCGCGTCTGGATCGTCACGCAGGCGGGCACAGCCCTGTGCCAGGGCTGTATCGTGAGGCAGGAACAGTTCGGCCAAACGCAAACCATGTTCGCGAACACCCGCCAGCGGGTCGTTCAGAAGTAGCAGCACATCTTGTGAGCGAAGATCTCCCAGGGCATGCAAGGTCCAGGCAGCATGGATTCGACCGGGCTGACCGCGTGCTTGCTCGAGCAAAGTACGCACCAGTGGGACCACCTGCCGGGCTTGCTGTTCCCGGAGCAATCGCTGAGCGGTGAGTCGACGCCAGGAATTGGGGTGGGCTAGCTCCTGCACCAGTTGTTCCGGGGTCATTTGGCTGAAATCAGGCAACGGGCCACCTTTGTAACCCTGCGGGACGATCCGCCAGATGCGGCCTCGCCCTTGGCTCTCCAGATTCAACTGTCGTTTGATGTCATCCGGTAGTGACAAGGGTGTCTCGATCACTTCGCGGTAGAAATCAAGGACATATAAGGCACCTTCAGGGCCGATCGCCAGGGAGACAGGCCGAAACCAGTTGTCAGTTGAGGCCAGGAATTCGCGATCGGGATAGGCCCGGACAGCACGGAAAAGGGAGCCATGGGGCACAAGCCGTTCGCGGTGGATCAGGTTGTTGGCCGGATCACAGACAAAGTTATTCCCGTGAAATTCCGGGGGAAACAAACCTCCAGTGTAAATACAAGGGCTGCAGGCAGAGGTGAAGTAGCCACCGGGCACCAGTTCGGAAGCGGCAAAGCGAGCCGCATCGCTGCCGCCAGCCCGTCGGGCGGTACGCTCCACTCGCCACGGCTCAAACGGCGAAATCCGGTAAACCCGCGCCGCGGGGCCGTGCTCGGGAATGTCTACCGTCACCGTCGTAACGGGCAGATACGGATGGCGACGCAAGTAATGGTCGGGCAGGACGATCTGCCGTAAATGCTGACTGTTGGTTGCCGTGAACCAATGCTGGAAGTCGTCGGCAGTCAGGCCGTACTGACCTCCTCCGCTGGTTGGCTCCAGACTAGCAGGTACGTCGGGCTGGAAGCGTAAACCCCGGTTTCGCAAATTGATGGCGGGGACAGCGGGCTTTTGCACGGAACGGACCACGCCGCCGTCATTGCCCGCACAGCCGTATACCCAATTATCTACACCCCATTGCAAACTGTTAACCATCTGCTGGATGTTAGCTAGGCTGAAGCCGGTGTAGAGGGTAGTCGATTGGTCGGCGATGCCGTCTCCGTCGGTATCCTGAAGGAAGATAATGTCCGGGGCGACAGCCACCAGGACTCCATCCCGGTGGGGGCAGATCCCCATAGGAAAGCGTAAACCGTCGGCGAATATGGTTGACCGATCGAAACGTCCATCGCGGTTGGTATCGATCAGGCAGCGGATGCGGCCCCGTTTTTCCGGCCCTGTACCAACACCACCATTCGGGTAGCCCCGCATCTCGCACACATATAAGCGGCCACGGGCATCAAAGCACATGGCCACGGGGTCGACCACGTCCGGCTCGGCCGCTACCAGTTCGATCCTGAACCCTTCGACTAGTCGGAAACTGGCCAACTCCTGTTCAGGGGAAAGCGGTCCCGGTGTCTGAGGTAGTTTCCCGCTGCCGCCTGCCTGTTGTTTCACTTTGGCGATGATCAATTCCTCGATTGCCGGGCTCCATTTCCCAGGCATGCCGTAGTACACCTGCGAGAAATCGGCCTCGTATCCCCCCTCACGCAGAACGCGGGCCGAGGGAATGTACGCCATCACGTCATTGGCATAGGCCGTGATCCACAACGCCCCCTTGACGGGAAGTTCTTTCTTGAGGCGGAGGGCGTAATCGACCACTACTTCGCCACCCAGAGCCACCCAGTGGATCGCATCGCCCAACTGCCAGGTTTGCACCGGATAGAAAGGGTAAGTATCCGTGATCCGCCCGCGACTTTCCAGCTCCTGTAGCAGACGCTGCGCCCGTCGTTGCACCGCTACGTTTTTGCTCAACAGATCGGCATTCAATTGTTCACGGGTCGGTACGGCTTCGATCTTCAGCGTTATTGTTTCGTAGGTCGCCCGAAAGGTACCCTGCACCGCTTGCAACGGACCCCGCACCACTTTGACCACCGCTGCGGCTAGTTCCTCTCCGTGCTTTTGGCATAATTCCAGGGTCCCTCGCGGGTTAGGGTTAGCATCGCCCCCACAACCGCTCCAGAACATCGCCACAGCGCCGGGAAACGCTTTTTCAATACTTAACTGAGCAAACCCGGCGTAGTCCCCACACCACTGGTAAAAGCTCAAGGTGGTGTTATGGCATGCATAACCGAAAACGATTACCCACGGCGTCCCTTCCGCCTTACGAACCACCAGCACCGGGACACTATGGTCCACTGGCCCTTCCCGATTCACGCCTAACACGATCCCCTTGGGCGTCGGTTGACGACGGTTGATCGCGAAACCGGCACTTCCCTGTCCGTATTCCAGGCGTACCGGTTCCAGTTTTGCCACTGCTACGTCAATCAGCTCGATCAGGTCCTGCGTCAGCTTCTCTGTGTAAGCAGCCACTTTGCGACTTTCTTGCTCGTTCAGTCCGTACATGTCAGTCAGATTGGCGCGCAGGACTGGACCGCAGTGGGTATGCGAAGAGGTCAGCATGACGGCGGCACGGGGGATACCGTGTTTTTTCTCTACCGCCTGTGTAACTGCTTCGGCCAGCGGCCGAGGGATCCCGATCAAGTCGGTAGTTACCAGTACCAGGCGCTTTCCCTGACGATCTTGCAGGCACAAGGCCTTAGCGTATAGATCGTGCACTTTTCCTTCGGCGGGTTTGGTGCGCGACGCATAGCCCGCCATCCACATGGGTTCTGTGGGGGTAATCACCTTGACAGCCACTCCCGCTTTATAGTCCGCTTCCGCTGCCTGGCCCCACACCCCGTTTTGCCACCCTTCCCCCAGCAGCATGACCACCACGCCCAACCACCGACCGAAAGATGCCGCCATCTCCTTTCCCTCCACGGCAAAATAACCACTTGCTCCTGACTTGATACTACTGATGCTGTTGCTGAATGAATCATAACCCTTATTTTTTGCGTAACTAGCTGTTTGTGATGGTAGTTTGGCACGCTTACCGGCCTCGTATACCGGGTGTCATACGGAGTCTTTCACAAGGCCGAGGTAGTCCTGCACAGATCGAAAACCCTGGCTATCGAGCTAACTCGCAACCCCCGAAAGAAATAGTTAATGATCCCGTTCGAAAAAGTAGGCCGTATCTATCACCAAGCGCTGAATCCCGACGTGTGAGTTGAAACACGCTGTGGATATCAATGCCCTAGAATATGACCCCATTTTTTGTGTTGAAGTAATTGCGATTTGAAGAGTTCAATGACAGTACTCAATACCCGAACAATAATTCTGCTGCTATTTAGCGAGAATATGTTTTGGCGGTGGGTTTATCCAAGTCGTTTCTACTACTGGAGTAAATAAAGCATTCAAGAGAATGAGACAAAGTTGACAACCGGTATGATTTTCCGCGGAGCCGGACTAAAGCTCAACGTTCCGGTTTGGTGCGCTTTCCCTTAGCGACGACGGTGGCTTGAAAATTCATTCAACGGGATTTGAGGGCAAAGTTTTTTCCTTCGTTGACGCCTGCTTGTAGTGCTACAGTCAGGCCCGAGTTATTCGGGTCAGCATATCGGGCCGGCAGTTGATTGGCTCCTGCACCCGCTAGTTGCAATTGGTATTCGTCAATACCTTCACTAGTGCTTCCGCGCACAGGTACTTTGGTTGCTGTGACCCGATAATTCCCTTCGCCAGCCTGGCTGTCAAACATAACCTCGTAGCTACCGTCCGCTTGTGTAACAACGGTAGCTACGGCAGCGGCCTCCTTGGGCCCGTAAAAAGACAGTGTTACCCCTTCCGCTGGCTTGCCATCGAGGGTCACGTTACCTCGAACAATTATGCGCATGCCCTTTGCTGACGAGCTACCGCAACCACCCCCAAGCATTAGCGGGGTAATCCCCATCACAAGGTAGACGATAACAAGTAACGCTGATCTGGTCATAGTTGTCTCACAACAACGGCATGAATGTAACCACATCATTGCGTCTCAATAAAATTGGATGCAACGTGGACTTCTTGGTGTATATTCAGGGGCAACTCGCTACGTATCACCAACGGACACAAGGAGCGATTCACCAACAAATAAGGTTTACCGGAGGGGGTCCGATGTCCCCTCAGCGGTGCGTGTTCAGGTGTCGCGGTGCTGCGGACAGACGGATCAGTCGACGTTAACTACTTCTCCACCTCCCCGCGTATTCAAGGCGTAGAAGGTCGAGTAGTTGATGCTATCGCGTAAGAAGCGTACTGATCCATCGGCGAAAACGAAGTTGGCACCACCGGGGTGAAAACTACTGAACACCCAGGCGTAGACACAGCGTGGGCCCATAGGAGTGCAGGTACTGCTCCAGGGAGCATTAATGTTGAACCGCGGATCGCTACCAGGGGTGTAACCAATGGTGGCGGTATGAGTCCCGCTACCCCAGTATGGACCAAACGAGGTGCTTGTCCCTTCCTTTCGCTGGATCGATTCACCGATCGCAATGGTGTTACTGGTGCCATCCGTGATTTCGGTCATGCGTGTACGCGTGTTGTGTCCAAAGATCCCGGAGGCAGCCGCATTCATCCAGTCGTTGGGACCGTTGTAGTCGGTACGCCAACCTGCCGAAAACAGATAATTGGAACGGGCCGTGTTGGGGCGATGATAAAAGTCTCCCGGGGCACCCGCAATGACAACCTCCGGTTCACGATCCGAAGGACAGGTGAAAACCTTCAACTTCTGAGACTGTACAATGGCATTTGGATGCGATGAGTTGAGCAAACCTGCTGTGGGAGGAAAGGGGATGCCATAAGGGCTAGAAAGCGAGCCGGGTACCGTAAAGTCATACATCCGAAACAAACTATCTTGTTCGATGTAGGGAAGCAGGAAAATAAAACCACTGTGGTTGTAAACGTACCATTGCGGATCATTCCGGAACCAGGATAGGCTCTGCGGGCAACTCGAGCCACAATTCCAACGCCCTGAATTAACTAATGCAGGAGGGAAAAAGCCATTTGCATCGTGATAACTATGGGCGGCAATACCCATCTGCTTCAAGTTGTTCTGACAGCTCATACGAGCGGCCGCTTCACGCACTTTCTGTACGGCGGGCAGAAGCAAGCCGATAAGTATGGCGATAATCGCAATCACCACTAAAAGTTCGATCAACGTGAAACCTCTTAACCGACGCCTAATTACGAGACGGCTTGCCCCGAACATCGACTTGTCCCCCTCTAGGAGATAATGAATCATGAGGAAAATGCGACCTTGATAGTGCCCTTGGTCAAGGGGGGAAGGGCTGGCTAACCTTGACCTGCAGCGATTATAACTCAACCGTCAAGATTTCTTCAAGTATATGCCGCGTCTTTCTCATGTTTTTCTCATCCCTCGGGTGGTATTACTGCCTCCCATACCCCCGTTTACCCTTTGAATCCGAATGGAATCCGCAGTTTACTAAGTGACTCATTCAACATAGAGTACTTCAACATGTTGTGATCGTAAGAGTTAAGTCTTTTGACCAGTCTTCAGATATTGATTAAAATTATTAATCGATAAAGAAAATTACTATCCAGATAGGTCTAATGTTCCATCCGCGCACTAAATTTGTAACTTACTGACCGCGCACCAAGTTTATAACGCAGAGAGGTATGCTCATTTAGAGCAATTATTTGAACCGGAATGACAATCGAATGAACTTATGAATCTTACTCTTTAATTGTATGACTCATATGAAAAATGAACATGACATCTACTACAGGAACACCATAAAATTCATTGCTCATAACCTGTAGTGATAGATGCGATTGCGTTTCAACCGATCAGGTCGTTGCGTGCGTGAAGGGCGGCGGATTGGATCGCTTGTTCCCAGTTCGGGTCGTCGGGATGAAAGGGAAACACCAGACTGCGGGAACTGTTAACAATCACTCCCAGTCCATCGGTGCGGAAGGCTGTTTGCCGGATTTCTACTGCCGTTGCTCCTTGGGCACCGTAACCGGGCACTAGAAACCACATCCGTGGGAATGTACGCCGTAACTCTGCCAACTCACGCGGATGGGTGGCCCCTACTACCGCTCCGATGTCCCCCAGACCGCTCGGGCCCACCGTTGGTTCATTCCAACGTTCAACAACCTTGGCAACGTGAACATAAAGGGGTTTTCCATCACAGCAGAGATCCTGGAAGCAGCCAGCCCCTGGGTTGCTCGTGCGTACAAGAACAAACACCCCCCGTCCCTGGGTTGATGCCGCTTCGATAAAGGGCGTCAGAGCGTCGTCGCCGAGATAGGGATTGACCGTCAGGGCATCGGCGTTCCAGATAGGAAAGATCTGGCCATTTATGGAGCAGCCTGTAAACGCCGCTTGGGCATAGGCCGCCGCTGTGCTGGGAACATCGCCCCGCTTGGCATCCAGGATGGTTAACCAGCCCAGTTCCCGAGCGTGGTGAATAAGCTGCTGCATCGCCGCCAACCCAGGAGGACCGAAAAGTTCAAAAAAGGCGGCCTGCAACTTCACGATACCGCTGTAGGGACTGGTCAGTTCCAGAACATGCACACAAAAACGCCGGACGTGCTCAGCTACCTGGGGTAACCACGGGAATTCGGGGTCCAACCGGCGATAACAATCAGGCAACGACTCCCACCGCGGGTCCAGGCCAACACACAAAGGCCCCTTTCGCTTTACCACCTCTGCCAACCGTTCGCCAAATTGCCCCATATCTGATTGAAACCAAATGAGTTAGCCTCACGCTTGCGTTGCAGCATTTTACTTTGTTGTCGGCCCGCTGTTAATTGGCTTCGTCCCGAAGGGTGGCCGCTGTGGTTGTAGTAAAATATCACGCCGCTGACGACATTCGTTCGTTGTTACGTACAACACTTGTATGCGCCACTGGCGTCTATTACTTGTCGGGCTGTTGCTCATTGCACCGCTGATCGTTCTGATCAGCTTGGGTGCCTATCACTTGTGGTACACCGACCACCTTTGGCTATGGTGGCCGATGCTAGGATTGTTTGTGCTGGGTTACGTTCTGGCCTGGCATTGGACTCGTCACATCACCACCCCGACGCCCACCAAAGGCGATGCTCCATCGTATTGGACCGACCGTGATCTACAAGCCTGGTCCAAGGTGCAGGCGAAGGCTCAGGAATACCAGCAAGTTCAGTGGGAAGATCTGACGCAGGCTGAGCATTACAGCTCCCTGGCCCTCGATTTGGCACGGCAAGTGGCCGCGGTCTATCACCCCGGCGTCGCCGAACCATTCGATCCGCTCACCATGCCGGAAGTTCTTGCCTGCATTGAACTAGCCGCTGCCGATCTGAACGAACTGGTGCAAAAATACGTTCCGGCATCGCATTTGATCCGGATAGGTGACATTCGACGGGCCCGCCAGGTATGGCAGTGGTACCGTCACGGGCAGAACGTATACTGGCTACTGGCCGCGGTCCTCGATCCCCTACAAACGGCGGCCCGCTATGCGGTCACCCGGGGTATCCTTACCCCTCTGTTTGAAAAAGCACGGCAAAACTTGCTCGTGTGGTTCCACACCCAGTTCATTCTCCGTCTAGGCCATTATTTGATCGAATTGTATAGCGGCCGGTTACGCTCGGGTGTGGCAAGTTATCGGCGATGGCTGAGTCAGATCAATCCACCATCATCACAAGCTGTTGTGAGTGCCTCTGGGAGTCCGGCTCAGGTATCGTCTCAAAGTTCACCGGACACACCCTCACCCCTGTCATCATCCCCGAGCGAGCCGACAGAGTGGCCACCACCATCACCGTTGACAGTAGTTATTGCCGGACCGCGTGGAGCGGGCAAGTCACGCCTCATCGAAGTCTGGAGTCAACAATCTTCTGCCGCCCCATCTGCCGCACCCTCAACGGCCACAAGAAACGTGGACCTCTCTGCTGTTGCATCGGCAAGCCAAGAAGTTGTATTGGCCGGCGGTCAGAAAGCGTGTCTGGTTGAGACGCCCGGATTTGGCGGTACGCCTACGGATGTGGACCTAGCCATTACCGATCTATCTGTAGCCGACGTTGTGTTGCTGCTGACCTCAGCAGTTAGTCCGGGCCGACAAGCCGAGGTGGCCTGGTTGCAGAAATACCGGGATTATTTTGCGGCCCGTCCCCACTTGGGTCGTCCCCCTCTACTGGTGGTGGTCACCCATGTAGACCTGTTGCCGCCAGCTAATGAGTGGCATCCACCCTATGACTGGCAAAATGGCCATGATAAAAAATCAGCCGTCATTCGTGATTGCCTGCGTTTTGTTGCTGAACAGTTAGGAGTTGATGCTGACAGCGTCGTTCCCGTTGGTCTGCATCCTGACCGGCCTTGGGGCGTTTGGGAGGAACTGCTGCCGGCTATCCTGACCCGGTTGCCCGCCGCGCGCAATGTCGCAGGACTGCGAAACCTGCATACAGAAATTACCGCCGGACGATGGCAAAAGCTTGGACAACAATTCCGGCACCTGCTGGACGCCACCTGGCATAAAATCAGTCAGGAGTGGCAACCTCCTCAAAAAAACTAATTATCAGCCAAAAACCCGAGAGGTCGGCTTTCCGACTTCCCGCATTTTACACTTCAATTTGAAAGTAGAAAGGACACACCGCATTTAATCTAAGTCCGACGGGAACTGTAGCTATATCTAGCGGAAGGGGTGGGATTCGAACCCACGGACGGGTTGCCCCGTCTCCGGTTTTCAAGACCGGTGCAATCAACCACTCTGCCACCCTTCCAAAATCAATCGTTACAGCAATATCAGTGCTATATTGTACGTGATCCCAGGGCAACAGGAAAAGACAGCGTCAGGCGGTCATTTTTCAACTGAAGCACCATTACCGGCTTGCTAGCCGATATCTAAAGTCTCTGCTCGGCCCCAGCACCTGCCTTCGATGTCGATCTAATTCTGTTTCAATCTAATGCTTTGCTATCTGCAACAAAATGAGTACCTTGATTCTCCGCCGTAGTTCCCGCTGCAACAACTTAATGTCATTCCGTCCCAGGGCATCTGCTGGGCTTTACTGACTCATGACCAGAATTTGCAAACTGGTTCTGTTCCTTCGAAAGCAGGTAAGTTAAGTTAGCAGTAATCCTGCCCGCGTACGAAACACACGCTAATTTACTGTGCCGTTTTGGTTCAGGTTCTCCGTCGCGTCATCAAAGGAGCATCTTCCATGCGTGAGGTAGTAGGGGGAATCGGAATAGCCCTCCTGCTGTTTGTGGGCACCGCTCGGGGGGAGGTACCACCGCCTGGAGCAAGGCCGCTGCCTGAAGAATTTGCCCAACCTCAATCTCCTCTCCGGCCAGTGCCCTTTCCGGTGCGACTTGTGGATCAAGGCCAATGGGACCCGCGGTTGAAAGGTTATTTCTTGCCAGAAGGATTCCGCTTGGAAATTGTCATTAGTGAACCAGAGGTGGTCAATCCGGTAGGCATGACCTTTGCCCCCGATGGCAGTTTGTTCGTCCTGGAATGGCGTCCTGATCCGATAACGGGCGATCGCTGGTACGAGGTGCAAGAGATCTTCCGCTTCCGCGACGGCAGCACTCGGGCCGTGGCCACGATGAAAAAGTTCACCTTTGATCTGGTCAAGTTGTTCCGCTATAACCCGGCCACGGGTAGGTTTCATCCCCCTCAGGTAATTATTGCCGAGGAACTGCCCTCGTCGCTGCTCTATCACGAGGGATGGTTATATGTCACGGGTCGTGGTACAGTCCGCCGATGGCGACAAAGCACTGCCGCTGCGTCCGGTGGCTCTAGTCCTATCCAGTTTAACCAACCCTGGAACGTTCGCGAAGTTATCGCTCAGGGCTTTTGTGGCTTTCATCACCATCAGGTGTCCGGTCTGACACTTGGCAACGATGGGTTGTTGTACATCACCAGCGGCGATGACGATAATTACGTGGAAGGCTCCGATGGTAGCCGTGCTACTGTTCTCCGAACAGGGGCCGTTTTCCGCTGCCGCCCCGATGGCTCCCGCATGGAAGTGTTTTCCATCGGCTACCGTAATCCGTATCGTGATCTGGCCCACGACAACAAGTTCAATTGGTTCCACGCCGACAACGACAATGAAGACGGCAGCAAGTTCATGGGCTGTCGGATCATGCACGTGGCGGAGGGAACCGACTTCGGCTGGCGGCTATTAACCGGCGCACGCTGTTGCCGACCCGACCACACCCGCGGGGCGATCGCCGGCGAATTACCAGGTAAAGTTCCACCTATGCTCAAAACCGGCCGGGGAGCCCCTGCCGGGCTGCTCATCTACCACGATACCCGTCTGCCTGAGCAGTATCGGGGCCTGCTTTACTACCCCGATGTCTTTCGTAAATTGGTCCGAGCCTACAAAACCGCTCCTGACGGAGCCACCTTCAAAATCACCCACGAATTCGAGTTTCTCAAAAGCGATGATCCCTTATTCCGCCCCTGCCAGATGGTAATCGGCCCGGATGGAGCTATCTATGTGTGCGACTGGCGAACCGATTCGGGGGGTGCGGGTAAGCTCTCTGGCGACGGCCAGCATGGCCGCATCTATCGCATCACCTGGCATGGCACAGCTAACGTACCTGCCCTGCCACGACGAGAAATGGATAGCTGGTGGAAATTGCGACAGTTGCCCCTGCCAGAACTCATCGAGGCACTGGCTCGCCCGGATCTGACAGATCGGGTAGAAGCTCGTAAGGAATTGGTACGCCGCGGACCAACTGCCCGGGACCATCTGCTGAAGGCCCTGCAGCATGGTAAATTCCGCGACCAGGAAGACGCCCTGCTCCCTGCTTTGGGCGTACTAATGGTTCACTGGAACTCCCAGGTGCAAGCCTTTTTCCTGGAGCGTCTGCGAGATCCCTCGCCGGACGTTCGCCGTTGCGTCATTGAGGGCCTGGCGTTGTATGGCGATCGCTCCGATCCTCATCTGTTGGAAGAACTATTGAAAAAACTTGGCGACAGCGAACCCGCAGTGCGTCGAGCGGCTGCCTTGGCTTTAGGACGGATCGGCGGATCCCCCGTCCCCCAAGCTCTCGTCAACTCCTATCTGGGCGACCTTAAGGGTGATCCGTTCTTGAAGGATGGCTACATCCGAGCCCTGGAACGTCTTGGCTTACCTGGCATCGAAGCCATTCTGACCTTGGCCGCCAGCGGCGACCGGGAACGGACCGTCGCCGTCGACATGTTCCTGGCCCTGCGGAGCCGCGAAGCCGCTCAACTGCTGCCCCAGTTACTGGCACGCCCTGATCTGACCGTTGAGCAACGCGCTGCCCTGGTCCGTTCATACGTCAATTATCAGCTCGATCCACCCATATCACTGCAACCATTGACTGACTATCTCAATAGGCACCCAGATGAGGATTTGACCGTATTCCAAGCAGCCATCGAGGTCTACGCAGTCAGCGGTGGCGACAATACGCAACCCGTTGGACAGCTCGTCGAGCGTTTACTGCACGACCCCCGCCCCGGGGCCCGGCGGTTGGCCCTGCAGGCGGCGGAACAGTTGCGTCTGGCCGCCTTACTACCGCGTCTGTTGCCAATGGTCCTGGATACCCGGTTGCCCGAGGCTGATCGCCTGGCCGCTCTCCGGGCGGTGCGTGCCTTGAACCAGCCGCAGGCCGCTGATGCCCTTCGCACGCTGATTCAGGAGCCGCACCCGGCCGTACTGAAGGTGGAGGCCCTGCGCGGTCTGATGGTCATTCAACCTGCCGAAGCCCGTGTGTTGGCGGAACGACTGCTCGACCAGAGCGATCCGCAACTACTTGCCGAGGCCATCCAGGTGCTGACTCCCACCAAAAACGGAGCTCGACTGCTGGCCCAACGGTATCTCGCCCGCCAGATTCCCCGGGAATACTACCCGTTGATCACCGAAGCCCTGCACAAGTTCGCCGACGACCCCGAATGCGCCCGCTTGCGTGCCGAAGTCTTGCGGGGCGGCTTGCTGCTGTCCTTAGAGCCCGGACAAATCCACAAAATTCGCCAGCTGGTCGAAGAAAAAGGGAATCCCAAGCGCGGACGGGAAATCTACCTGAACCCACGCCTAGTCGCCTGTGCCAGTTGCCACCGCCTGGAAGGCATCGGCGGTGCCGTCGGCCCCGACCTGACCCGCCTATGGGACACCATGAGCCTGGAAAAAGTCCTGGAAGCCATCGTTGACCCCAGTCGCGAAATCAAAGAAGGTTACCAGACCTATCGCCTCACCACCACTCAAGAACAGGTTTTTACAGGCTTGAAAATCATCGACAACGACCGTGAAGTCGTTCTGCGGGAATCTACCGGCCGGGACGTCCGCATTCCTCGTGACCAAATCGAATCCCTAACCCCACTTAAAGTCTCCTTGATGCCCGATAACGCCGTCACCCTGCTCACCTTCGATCAGTTCATCGACCTGCTTGCTTTCCTTAAGAGTCGTCAGGAGCAGGAAACGCTGCGGGGTCTGGTAGTCGAGATGGAAGCCACCTCGTTGGAAGGCCCAGTTCCAGCTACTCCAGCTGTGCCTGTGCCCCTTCGACCCGATCATGCCTGGCGTCTTCTCGCTGCTGAGCCCTCTGGCACCTTCCACCTGGATGGACTTCTGCCCGAACCTCAACGTGCCGCTTTGCTACGGGTTTATGTCTACAGCCCGCAGCAGCAACAAGTAGTCTTGACCGTCCAGCACTCTGTCCACCTGCACGGCTGGCTCAATCAACAAGGACCGTTCCACGCTCCCGCTCACGCTCAACCGCTGCGTCAAACCCTCCAGCTTAAAAGCGGCTGGAACGTATTGTTGCTTCAGGTCGAACGCCACCAGGCACCACCGCGACTCAGCTTGCATCTGCAAGGGAGCGACCTGCGCATCGCTTCCCGCCCGTTGGATCCGCCACCATCTGGACCAGCGAAGTAATCAATCCCCTTCGGCCAGGCGCTGCCATAAACCTTAGGCACCGGCCACGTACACACAGGACCTGCTGTTTGATGCCCCGCACATGCCAGCGAGGATACCGCGCCGATCACGATACTAAACATACCATCAGTGCTGGACATTTCCGTTACTCAATCACCTTTGCTTGACACTCACATCGTTGTGGAACATGTTTTCATATACCATCTTCCGTATGCTGTCATTCTCCGTGATTTTTGTCTAATTAACGTTATAAATCGATCCTTAATTTGAAAGCCGGCCCCTTGTCACGCCTGCAAAGCTATTCGTGCTACCATAAGTTGACATAGATGATTTATTGTATAATATATCCAGCAGTATTCAAGATTCCATGATAAAAATCATTGCGCTAATCCGATAATCCGATTGAATGTAGCGAGATAACCAGATTGTCAGGCTATTTATTCGCAAGAGTAGTGCCATACCGATGCCGCTTGGGGGACGGGTATGAATGTTCTAAGCAAAACTCTCCTATTGGAGATCCTTGTCAGGGTAGCGAAGGAAAGCTAGACCGAAGGTCAAACGAACAAAAGCGGGTGTTCAAGGTAACGCTGCCTTAAGTGTTACCCCCCCTAGTCCATGGTGAGACATACAAATGGGACAATCTACTCGCCCCTGCTTGTCGCTGCTTGATAGTCTTACCGGTAAGAGCGTGGAAAAATGACATCAAGCTACCAGGAAGAAAAAGGAGGTTACACAATGGGCAAGGCGCGGATTTCCATCGGCACTTGGGCCTATCTGTTTAACCAGAAAGAGCCGACCAATGATTTTCACGTCATTTTGCATCGTTTGCAAAGTCTGGGGTATGACGGGGTAGAGCTAGGTAGTTTCGGACCGCATCCCTCTCCGGCATCACATCCGACACGGGCCAGCCGACAACGGCTCAAACAAGAGATTGCCGATCATGGTCTGGCCTTATCTGGAATTGCTGTGGACTTATGGGCCTTCAAAAATCCTGGTACCTCGATTCTGGACGATCCCCCCTCGGCCTATCTGACGGCTTTCCTGGGTTGGTGTACGTTCGCTGCTGAAGTAGGGGCGCAAACCATTCGCGTAGATACCGTCGTCGGACCAGATTACTTCGAGAAGGATCCGGAGGGTCAGAAAATAGGTCGACACAAAGGTATGGAACGGATCGCAGCCGTGTGGGACAAGGCAAGTAAAATGGCCGCCGACTTCGGTTTGAACGTGTGCTGGGAATTCGAACCGGGCTTTGCTTTTAACAAACCCTCTGAAATCGTGCAACTGGTCGAGATGGTCCGCAGCCGGGGGAATCCAAACTTCGGCGTCCTGTTCGACACCTGTCATGCTCACATGTGCGCGGCAGTAGGAGCCAACCAGGTTGGTGAAAAGGAAACATTGCCCGGCGGTGAGTTGGAACTGCTGGAAAAACTCAAGGGCAAAATAACACACGTGCACCTGATCGACTCCGATGGCACCCTCAACGAGCATAACACCAGTACACACAACCCCTTCGGTACGGGACGACTCAATTTCGACCAACTGTTGCCCGCGCTCCGTCAAGCCGGTGTTCCCCACGATTGGTGGTGTGTTGATTTGTGCTTCTGGCCGGATGCCTGGAACGTCACCGAACAGAGTAAAAAATTCCTGGATAAGATGCGGGAAAAGTATGCTGCCGCCTGACATGCCGGCCCGTTTGGCCGAACGATGGTTAGAATAGCTGTGCCGTCCAGCTCCTGTATACTCCGCCCGGTATACCCGAGTAGGCAACCATATGTTGCCTGATCATTTTTTTGAGCGGGGGACCCGTCCATGTCGGATCTGCTCCGATTCGATCGTGATGGAATTCACTTCCAATATCCGGCCAACTGGAAACTGGAGGTTGACGAAGACATGGATAGCGGGGGCTGGACGGTTACGCTGACCAGTCCGCAAACGGCGTTTGCCCTATTCTCCCTACGACCGGAAGCGCGCGACATCGCTCAATTAGCCGACGAAACCTTGGCCGCGCTCCAAGCTGAGTATGCCGAATTGGATGCCGAGGACCGCGTTGAAACCGTCGCTGGTCAGATGGCCATTGGCCATGACATCGATTTCGTGACCATCGACACGCTGAGCGTTTGCTGGACCCGCTGTCTGGAAACACCCGCTGGTCCTCTGCTCACTTTGCGTCAGGTCAGCGAGTATGACCGACGTACCAATGAGCCCGTACTCCATGCCATTTTGGCCTCGCTGACGGTGGACGATGATTGAATGACAACGGCTGTGACCATCTTGTTGCTACTGCTAGCAGCAGACCTCCTCTGTTGTAGCCTGCTGTTACTGTTTGTGTGGCACCAACATTACAGGATGCGTCGTCAAGCAGCCGTTGAGGGCAATGCACTGCCAGCCGCCCATGCAGAAATTGGCGGATGCCTGCTAGTATGTCTGCTTGGGCTGGTCGTGTTGGGTATACTGATTTGGCTGCTGCAGGAGCCGGCTCACACTACAGTACTTACGACGGGAGTTATCAAGGCGTGGGGCTGATATTCGGGATCAGATGATGGTAGGTTCTCGGTTATCAATGGCTTCCCCTCAAGCTCTTACAATTTTGCTATGCATCCGTATGGTTACGTGCGTGTGGCGGCGGCGACACCCCAACTGCGGCTGGCCGATTGTGCCGCTAATGCCACGGAAACTCTACGCCTGCTCGAACAAGCAGAGGCTCAGGGGGTCAATGTCATTGTCTTTCCCGAGTGTCACCTGACTGGCTACACTTGCCACGACCTGTTTCATCATCAGCGATTACTACGCAGTGCAGAGGAACAGCTCGTCCAACTGGTGCAGCAAGGCCATCAACGTTATCGCGGTGTGGCCATTTACGGTTTGCCCCTGCTGCGCGACGGTCAGGTGTTCAACGTAGCAGCAGTAGTGCAAGGTCACCGCATTCTAGGTCTGGTGCCGAAAAGTTATCTGCCTACTTACAAGGAGTTCTATGATCGTCGCTACTTTAGTGCGGCCATGCATCTTTGCCAACCGGAGGTACGGGTGGCAGGCCAGGTAGTGCCCATAGGCACCGATCTGCTTTTCTGCTGTACAGAGTGGCCAGCCCTAGTAATGGCGGTGGAAATTTGTGAGGACCTGTGGGTACCCGTCCCCCCCTCTTCGCAAGCGGCCTTGGCAGGGGCCACCGTGCTGTGCAACCTGTCGGCTAGCAACGACCTGGTGGGCAAAGCGGCCTACCGCCGGCAATTGGTCCTCAGTCAATCGGGACGCTGCGTTGCCGGTTATGTCTATGCCTCCTCGGGAATGGGAGAGTCCAGCACCGATTTAGCCTTCGGCGGGCATGCCCTCATAGCCGAAAACGGCACGTTGCTGGCCGAAAACGACCGCTTTTCCCCTACCAGTGCCTTGCTCGTTGCCGACATCGACCTGCAGCACCTCTGGCACGACCGCTGCCAGATGACCAGCTTCCACGACAACCGGCTGGCTCATGCCCGTGCCTGGCGGCACATTCCGTTTTCGCTGGAAGTGACACCACGCAGGCCACCACTATTACGGCGGGTCGATCCGACACCCTTTGTGCCCTCGGATGCTGCTACACGCGATGAGCGTTGCCGGGAGATCTTCCAGATCCAGGTAAGCGGTCTGGCACGTCGACTGCAACAGGTTGGCCTACCACCTGTTTCGATTGGGGTTTCGGGCGGTCTGGATTCCACCCTGGCATTACTGGTTGCGTGCAAGACGATGGACCGGCTAGGGGTGCCCCGAAAACACATTCACGCCTTTACATTACCGGGGTATGGAACCACCGAGCGGACTCGCCGCAATGCCTGGGCACTGATGCAGGCTCTGGAAGTGTCCGCCCACGAATGTGACATCCGCGGCTTGTGTCTGGAACAGTTGCGAGCACTGGGCCACGCCCCCTTCGGAATTCCCCTGGAGGGAGAAACGGTGGAGTCACTCAGCGACAAGTTGCGGCGGCTACCGGCTCATTGCCGTCACGATGTTGTATTTGAAAACGTTCAAGCACGCGTCCGCACTAGCTTGCTGATGAATGCCGGATTTGTCATCGGCACGGGCGACATGTCCGAATTGGCTGTAGGATGGTGCACCTATAACGCCGACCACATGAGTATGTACAGCGTCAACGTCAGCGTACCCAAGACACTTGTCAAGTTTCTGGTACGCTGGGCTGCCGAGCATGAATTCCAAGGTACAACCCAGCAGTTGCTGTGTGACATCACAGAAACCGCCATCTCCCCCGAACTACTGCCTCCCGATCCGCAAGGCAATATTGTACAACTGACCGAGCAGGTGGTGGGACCCTACGAACTGATCGACTTTTTTCTTTACCATTTCCTCCGCTTCGGTTCACCGCCGGAAAAAATATTGTTCCTCGCTAGCCAGGCCTGCTTTTCCCGGACCTATACGTCAGAAGAGTTGCGGCACTGGCTACGTGTCTTTCTAACCCGCTTTTTCGCACAGCAGTATAAACGTAGCTGTCTGCCCGACGGCCCCAAGGTGGGCACCGTGTGCTTATCCCCGCGGGGCGATTGGCGCATGCCCAGTGATGCATCCGTTAATACCTGGCTCACCGAGGACAGTCCGTCCTTGGACAACGACACGACTCGGCAACCAGACCAATGAATAACATCGTTCAGGCACCGTAAGCTTATTGTCAAAATACCCTGTTGATTGGTCCTGGGTAGTTCTTCATGAGCACGTTGCCTGAGAACAGGGTTGATTCGCCAGACGGGCGGCTAGTTCCACTGCTCGAACTAGACTGGTTACACTTGCGCGACCTCGCCAGGCTATATCGAAGGCGGTGCCATGGTCTACAGAGGTGCGTACGATGGGCAGGCCTAGGGTCACATTGACCGCTTCCTCAAATGCCAGTGCTTTCAAAGGGATCAAGCCCTGATCGTGGTACATACAGACGTAGGCATCGGTCTGCCGACGCTGCTGGGGAACAAAAGCGGCATCGGGGGAGAGCGGGCCTTCCACCCAATATCCTTCACGCCGGGCTTGTTCAACGGCGGGCACAATCACACGCTCCTCCTCCTGGCCGAACAACCCATGTTCGCCAGCGTGGGGATTGAGCCCACAAACCACTAGTCGGACCTCTCGATTGCGCAATTGACGTAACGCTTTGGCCGTCAGTCGTATAACCGTAAGGACGCCCGCCGAGGATAACAGTTCTGGCACCTGCCGAAGGCCCACGTGACCAGTAACTAATGAACACGTAATGCTTTCCGAGGTCAACATCATGCAACTGTCTGGGCTATGGGTCAAGTCGGCAAGCATTTCAGTATGACCCGGGTAGGGCACCCCTGCGGCATGCCAGGCTTCCTTGTGGATCGGACCGGTACAAATTGCATCGACCCGACCCGCCAGGGCGTCCTCCACGGCCTGTTGCACGTAACGGTACGATGCCCGACCACAGGCGGCGTCAACCTTTCCTGCTACAACGGTATCCACATCCAAGCCGGGCAAGTCACGGATCGATTCGACCGGTGGAGCGGGCCAGCCTAACGTTGCTGCCACACGTTTCAGTAAGGCCAGGTCACCATAAATCACGAGGCGACACATGCCGTCCAGTTCTTTCAGATGCAAAAGACGCAGGCATAACTCCGGACCAATGCCGGCCGGATCCCCCATCGTCACTGCGACTAGTGGACGCATAGGCCTATTCGCCTTCATCCTGCCAACGCTTTTCATTCATACAGTCTTGTCCACCATCCTGCTGTTATATCAGGGATTAGTTTGGCTTTGGGCACGGTTGTACATTCCAAAAATCACCTCTGACGCCTTACCGTTCATACTTTTGCCGCTACTCATGTTCCCCCCGATAATTGATAAACTAAATACATGCTAGTCGTAATGACTCGATGCCTAGGTAGAGTGCTTGCCTAGCGCCTGCTCTTTAAGCCCCTGCAGCGGCTTGGTCGTACGATCCGCTACTTGTATACCTACCCGCATCAAGTGATTTGTTCAGAAAGGAACGCAACTGTATGACGTTTCTGCATCGCTCACTGCTAAGTACTGGAATGGTCTTTTGTATCGGCGTTGTGGTCCTAGCAGCCGATTGGGATCGTTTCCGCGGCCCAAATGGTTCTGGCATCGCCGAAGGACCGATGCCGTCGATCGATCCAGCCCAACCATTGTGGAAAGTAACCCTTCCGGGCAAAGGAAATGGTTCACCGATTGTAGTCGCAGGCCGGATCTACCTGCAAAGTGCTTCCAGCGATGGCGGCCAACGCTGGCTTATCTGTCTAGACGCTGCGGAGGGCAAGACATTGTGGACGCGTTCCGTCCCAGGCAGTGCTGCTAAGACCCATGTCAAGAATTCCTTGGCTTCTAGCACTCCTGCCAGCGACGGTCAGCGGCTTTACTGTGTATGGTGGGATGGCTCTACAGTGGCCATCCACGCCTACGATCTTGATGGCAAAGAATTGTGGCGCACCCCCTTGGGTAGCTTTGTCAGCCAGCATGGCCCTGGCTTTTCGCCCATCGTTCACAAGGGCATCGTATACGTTAATGTAGATGACGACGAGCACGCCGAACTGGTAGCATTGGATGCCGCTACGGGGGCCCGCTTATGGAAGGCCCCCCGCAAAAAGGAACGCGCCTGTTACTCGACCCCCTTTCTTCTGCAACGTCCTGGTAAGCCAGAGGCAATAGTCGTTGGTACGACTCATCAAATCACCGCTTACGAACCCAAACAGGGGAAGATACTGTGGAACTATACCCTGACTTGGCCCAAAGGGCAGATGCCTTTGCGGGTGATTGGCCACCCCGTCTACGTGGCCGACCGCTTGATCATGGCTTGCGGTGACGGAAGTGGTGCCCGCTACATGATCGCCTTGGACCTGACCACGGATCCGCCGCGTAAAGCCTGGGAATTGCAACGAGGCTCCCTCCCCTACGTCCCTTGCATGCTCACACGCGACAATCTTCTCTTTTGGATCGGCGACTACCGCGGTTCCTATGCCACTTGTGCAGATCCGACCACGGGCAAAATCCTTTTCAGCGAACAAATCATGATCAAGGAAACCTCGGCTTCCCCAATTTTAATGGGCGACCGTATCCTGGCGATCGCCGATACCGGGGAGTACGTCATCTTCAAGGCTCAGCGGGAGTTCGAAGAGATCGCAAAAGGTCAATTAGGTCAGAAAGTAATAGCCACTCCCGCAGCGGCCAACGGCCGTCTCTACATTCGCGGAGAAACGCACCTGTTCTGCTTCGGACCCCGTTAAGCCTCCATGATGGCGTTTTTATGATTAGATTACCTCACTTCTCCACCTGTTTTGACAACCCTTATTACCATGATCTTCTAATAAAGAAAAAGAAACAGTTGGCGTATACTGAAAAATTAGGCGGAAGTAAGCTCATCGTGAGGTCAACCACGATTTACGACGGGCAAATGAGCAAACTTAGCCGTTTGAAG
The DNA here is from genome assembly GCA_025055795.1 of Gemmataceae bacterium. Classification (GTDB taxonomy): domain Bacteria; phylum Planctomycetota; class Planctomycetia; order Gemmatales; family Gemmataceae; genus Thermogemmata. The sequence continues at coordinate 162,443 of JANWVV010000002.1, read as the reverse complement.
TCAAAGCTGAGTCTGGATGGCCTAGGGCATCATACGAAAACCAGATGCTTTGCAGAGCGGCATATCCCACTGCAAACACCACATTTAGTCAGCGACGGGCTATCGACACATTTTTCCACTATGTTAAAACTACTGTTTAGTTGATTGATATTGAGAGCGAACTTAGAGCGAAATATAAACCGTCGGATGTCGGATAGCGACTCTTAACACTGCCACGGTATCCGGTGGCAAGCCTACCATCACCCTGGCTTTGATCCCCTCGAGCAATTCATCCTCTCCAAAGCGCGCGTAGGGAAACACAGCAGTCGGGATTGACACCCTTAGCTCCCATGGTATGCCAACATGCTCCTTAAAGGCGTGCATGAACGAAACGATTTTGATAGGCGTGATAACTCGATAGCTGACAGTAAAACCTTTTGCGATTTGAGATGATTTAAGCTCCAACGTCACATAGTTGCCAGCAAGTTTATGCATAATTGACATCGTCAAGGGCAGTCATAATGATAGGCAACGCGACCGGTGATTTGAAAATCAACCGTATCCTCAATCGCATTCATTTAAGCCCATGTGTGGGGGGTATCCTTGTCCTAGCGGCAAGTATATCGGCAATATGCATGGCAGAGGATTCCACAACTCAAAGGCCTGTCGCTGGCAAGACCACTCTGAACCAAACTGGCCAACTCGCGAGACCACCCTATTTGGGCGACATCTGTATAGCTCAGGTAGCTCTCCGATCCGGACCGAGCGATCAGTTCCCCGATACAGGCACTTTGCAAACGGGCATGCAGGTGTGGGTGGACCACGAAGAGGATAACGGCTGGTTGGCGGTGCTGGACCCCCCTCAGACCCTCCGCTCCATAAGTTGGATCCCGATGCAATTTATCAATGTCGACAAGCAGCGTCCTTTTCCTCAATATGTCGTGGTCGACGAAGGGGGAGCGCCGTTGCGGGCTGGCAAAATCGGTCTGGAGGAACCATTACCGGTCCAACGTACCCGCGTGCCTGGTGGCACGATTTTACTGGTTATCGGTCCCCCGGTCCAACGTGAAGGGCGGACCTGGTATCCCGTCGCATCTCCCCCCGGCGACTTCCGCTACTTACCCAAACAAGCCGTACGGCCCGTCGTCAGCAACACTTTCACATACCGCGTTCGGGAACCCAACCTCCCAGGAAGTAATGCTACCGAAACTGCCAACGATACGAGCCGTGGCAGCCTCCTTGGGTCTGCTTTCGGTTCAGCAACCTCACCATCGTCCTCTGCTGCTAACAGTGCTCCACCGGTGGGAATCAATCACCCTCTCTGGCAGCAGGCCGAAGCGGCTGAGTTAGCGGGACGTTACGACGAAGCCGAGCGGCTTTACTTCGAATTGGCACGCCTCATGAACGAAGGGGGAAAAAATCACGACCTGGCGAATCTATGCTACACGCGGATCCATACACTTCGCGAGAAGCGACGCTCCCTCAACGGCAGTCCGTCGGCCATCCCTTCCGGCGGATGGCACAACAACACGGGATCACCCTCCCAACGCAGTCCGGCCCCTGGGGGTACATCCCGCACTGGTCAAATCGGTTCATCAACCACTAACGAGATAGAAGGTGGAACGCCCCGCTGGCACGGTCCGGGACGCCTGGTTCGTTCCGCCATCGCACTCGATGGCCGCAAAACTTATGCCTTGGAGAGCAACCCCGGTGTTCCCATCGCCTACGTGGTTCCTGACACTGGCATCGATCTGGAACGTTATGTCAACGCTACTGTCCGGATACAGGGCCCCCTGCAGCATCGTCGCGGCCTGTCGTATCCCTACATAACGGCCTTGGCCGTCGAGCCTAGCGGCCGTTAGTTGAACCTGGTTGCTCCTTTCACTGCTTAGGATCTTCCCCTAGGTAGCAACTTATTCCGCTAACCCGGAGCAAGATTGCAGATAAACACCCCGGGCAAACCCAGTGGGTCCGTAGAGCGAATAAGCCGAAGAATTGGGTCGAGATTAGTGATTCAACATAAACTCGTTACTGTTCAGCAGGGCCCAGAACACGTCTTGGTAGAAAGCAACGTCGTTGGGAGCAGCTCCGGGCACCACAGCCCAAACACCCTTCTTGGCTCCGGGCGAGGCTGATCCGGGCTTAGCCAATGGCGCACTTAAATCGATGACCGCTTTGCCCAACCGAACCTCTTCCAGACGGGCGATTTCCTGCGAGGTAGGATGGCGGCTGACTGTCATCAGGAACAGTTCATCATAAATTGCTCGTGGTGAAGCTACCCCCTTGGCGGTATGACGGCGGACCACCTCTGCCACGACCCCTTGTGCTCCTCCACCTCCGCGGGCCGTACCAATTTCGGCGTTCAGTTCCTGACCATTCATCATCAACAGAGCTTGCACAACGGTTCCGTTAAAGTTTACCTCGTTGCCTTCGTCGTCACCGAAATTAACGGTCAGGCGCTGAAGCCAGCGGTCTTTGAGAATGCGGAACTGCTCACCTCGCCTCGCCTCGGCCCGGGTTGCAATGGCCAGAGACTCGAACAGAACCTCCGGAGACATCGCCTTCAAGGGCATACGCGTAAAGTAGGCATCGTACTTGGGATCGGCATAGGCCTTGTTCGCTACGTGACTGAGATTGTAGACGTCGCTGGTACAAATCCATTCCAACAGCTTTTTGGGATCATATCCATAACGTTTGAACTCTTCCGCTAAGTAATTAAGCAGTTCGGGATGTACCACGGGATTGTCGCTGTGAAAATTGTCAACCGCCGGTTCCTGGGTCAGCCCTCGTCCGAACAGGTGCCCCCACATCCGGTTAACAAAGGCACGGGCGAAATTGTCATGCTCGATGACCCACTGGGCCAGGATTTCACGGCGTGTTTTACCTCTCAACGTCTCTGACATTGAGGAATTAGGAACCAGACGCTTGGTCGGGGGTTCGAGATTTTCAAACTGGGCGATGTCCCGCAGCATGGTAGGGAAGGTCGCTCGCTTTTGACCATCCCGTCGCTCGTAAAATACCATGCCGCTTACATTCCAGTCGGGATGATCGGTTACTTCGATCGGTGGCGGGGTATTCATCCCTAAATTCATCGGATTAGTGGTACCACTACGGTTGGTCTGTCGGAAAAACGCGTTCACACCCCAGAAGTCGGTCTGAACATACTCCTTATGATGCGGATGATCATGGCATTGCATGCACTGGCTTTGAATGCCGAGAAATAGCCGTGTCACACGTGAAGTAATGGGAACGGCGTCAAAACGCCCTTCTTTGGAAAAATCGGTAGTTCGCCGATTGTTTTCGTCAACGATTGGATCACCCAAATGTCGTGCGATAAAGATGACAGCCCCGTTTTCGTTGGATTTCCCTTTAGCCGTAATCAAATCATAGACAATCCGGTTCCATGGCTTGCCTTCGGGATATTGTGCCGAGTTGGCAAACTGCTGGGTTAGCCACAAACGCAACTGTTCGCGATAGATGCGATGGGTGTTACTGCGAGTCAGCAGCCAGGTGGTCCATATTTCGGCGAAATTTTCAGCATAAGCGTTGTTGTAATCGATGGGCACGGGCAGTCCGGCTATGCTACTGACCGGTTTACCATCGCGTCCGCGTGGCACATACTTCTCTTCATAGAGGAGCCGCTGAACCAGTTTGACCCGCTTATTCGGGCTACTATCTCGTTCGAAATCGATGATTTCCTCGGGAGTGGGAATGCGTCCGATCAAATCGATGAAGACCCGCCGCATGAACTCCCAGTCGTTGGCTCGCTCCGCCGGCTTTGCAATTCCTGCCTCTTTCCACTTGGCCGCGATCAGCTCATTGATTTTCTGGGTCTGAGGGGATATGGAAGGCTCTTTGGAGGGCTGCGCAGCCTGGATGGGCAATCCAAGGATTATCAGTAGCAGAGCGCACACAGTGGGCATTCCCCAAACGATAGACAAAGGGCGGATCATAAACAAGTCTCCCTACAGAATGCGCGAAACGCGAAATTCTCAACTCGGGCTTAGGGTCGATAAGTGGCACATTGGGGCATCGTACCCGCCAACGCTCCGCTTTGAGGCTCACTCAAGTTCATAGCCGCCGCGGGTGGAGGAGGCTACTCAGTTGGCATACCGACTGGTAGGCCCCTGTGCTTAACTAGCAGAGCAATTTACCTATATGATAAGACACGTCTTAACAGGACGAAGTTCCTGATTTCGGAAGGGTGCTTCGCTCTTTGTCAACATTGTACTATGGACCAAGTCGGATATAGCTTGGAATAAGGTATGATGATGTTTCCTCCTTGCGACCTACGACGCGTAGCCGAGTACGTCCGGCAAGCTGAAACCGAAGAACTACTAGACAGAGTAACAGTTTATCGGGCCGGGATGGAACCAGCAGCCCTTGAGTTGATGGAACACGAATTGGACCGGCGGGGCATTAGTCCTGAAGAGATTGCCGACCACGAGGCCCGGCGGCGCCAAACAGCGATTATGCTGCCCGACGGATGTGCTCTTTCTTGTCACTTTTGCTGGCGTCCGGCTGTATGTCAGGCTTGGGGCTGGTACAAGCTATGGGGACTGATCCCCTTGTTCCCGCGAATATTCGCGCGCTGTGAGGTCCATGGCGACTATCACTGACCGCAGATGAGAGATCTGAGCCACCAGACTCCACACACTGTCATCACCCCTGAATCTTCAATTGGCGCCGGCAGTACGACTGACAAGTTTTTTGTATGGCAATCAAGTAACAAGTAATCTGATCAGTAAACCAAGGCTGCTCATAGATTTTAACATTCTTACGCCATAGCCAAAGTTGCTGGTGGCAACTTTGTGCAGGATAATTAGTCAAAGTGTCATCACTCCAGCGACTGAGCATCAAGACGTTATCAGTAGGCCTGTCCTTATCCGGAGTTCGAACCTAACACGCATGCCTTTACAGGCAGAGGTGGCTAATCCAAGAGAAGTAGGTCAGAGCTTGCAGAAAAAGGTTCATATACTCGGGAGATGGAGGTTAGATCATTCAGCTCATTCCTTCGACAAAAGTCACACTTTGATTGTTTCCACTGCTGAGCATTCCCTTAGACAAATTAACGGCAGATTAGAACTTATGCCCGAGGCGACAACCACAGCCTAATTTTAACTTTTCCGGGTTGCCACTAATGTGTTCCACGCAGACGATGACAGTATCCCTCTTGGGAAGTGGTGAACTTTTTGTGGGGACGTCTTGTAACGGCCCACGGTACGAACCCATCGCCTCCCTAACCTTCATCACTCTCCGTTGATACCGCATAAGGAGTGAGTTATGATCTGTCCGCACTACTTTGTTTTTGCCGCCACTAGCTTGCTACTGCTTATAGCCTCATCAACCGTTCGTGCCGATGACACCGAAGCCTTCCTGAATCCCGCTAATTGGGAAGGTCTAAGCCAATACTGGAAACTGGATCCGGTGACCCGAACCATCATTGGTCATACAGACAAAGACCCCGGTTTTAACACCTTCTTTTGCTCTAAAAAAGCCTACGGCAACTTCGAGCTAACCTTCGAGGTTCAATTGAAAGACGCTAAAGGAAACAGCGGAGTTCAGATCCGCAGCCGACTGCTTGACGGTCCGAAAGAGAAAGGCAAATACATCGTAGCAGGCCCTCAGGCAGACATCGGACAACAATACTGGGGAAGCCTCTATGGAGAGCGGTTTGGAGGGATGATGAAACAGTCGTCCCCTGAGCGCGTTAAAAAACTGATCAAGCCCGATGGATTTAATGAATACCGTATCCGCGTTGTTGGCAAACGAGTGACCATAGTCATTAATGGCGAAACATTCTTGGATGAGGAATTTGAAAAGTTACCTCCCGAGGGGATCATTGCTTTCCAAATCCACGCTGGCGGGCCAATGACAGTCACTTTCCGCAATATCCGTTTCATGGAGTTGCAAGAGAAATAGGCGACAACCTCGCTTAAATCTCATTCCCCACTCAGCAAATGGCCGTAAACAAACAAACCTGACAGATATCACAAGCCCAGCCCAGAACATCCCAGCGGCTAACCCTCTTACGCTCTCGCCGGCCACGCTTACTATCAGGCAGGATAAACTGTGCTGAAAAAACCGTAATTTTTGCAGGTGTCAGTCGATCGCCGGGAACGGGGTGCCATGCAATACGTCCAAACCTTGTTAGACTCAAGGGACACCAGAAGGTGTTGCCATAGCACGATTCCGAGGCAGGAGCCTGCTGCTTGAGCAGACGTGAAGAGGGCATCGTACAAGCATATGTACATGGGGGAGGCCCATGCATCGCCGCTATTTTTTGCAAACTATCGCCGGCTGTTCTGTGGTTCCTCTAGCGAGGCCCACCGTGTGGACGGCCTCGGCTCAGGATGCGCGACGGTTTGAGCCATCCTCACCTACTGCTACTAGCACAGGACAACCCCAAGTGGGCCAAAGTACGGCCCCAGATGTACGTAAAACACGCTTTCTCATCGCCTGCATGACCTTGCCTTATGCACGTTTCCCGCTGATTCGTGCCTTGAAAGGAATCCAGGCTGCGGGGTACCACTATGTGGCCTGGGGGACAACGCACCGCGAAGAGAACGGCCAACAAGTGCCCGTGCTGGCCCCGGACGATCCACCGGCTAAAGCCAAGGAACTGGCCAGCCGCTGCCGCGACCTGGGATTGGAACCAATCCTGATGTTTAGCATGGTATACCCAGAAGCCCCCCAGGGCCTGGAAGTGCTAACCCAACGCATCAAGCAAGCAGGCACCGCTGGTGTACAGCAGGTCCTCACCTTCGGGCATACTAAGGGCGGAAACCGCAAATTATGGATCGAACGTTTCAAGGCTCTGGCCCCGATTGCCAAAGACCACAACGTCACAGTGGTTATCAAACAGCACGGCGGTGAGACAGGAACGGGAGAAGCCTGCGCGGCTATCACACGTGAAATCGCTGATCCTCACATCAAAGTCAACTACGATGCCGGCAACGTTCTGGACTACCTTGGAAAGGATCCCATCGCCGACATCCGTACTTGTGTCGACGAAATCCGTAGTTTTTGCATTAAGGACCACCGTTTATGGCCCAAAAAGGAAGATTGTGGCCCCGGCTTTGGCGAAATTGATCATTATCGTTTGTTACACCCTGTTGCCTTCACCGGTCTGACTATGCCGTTGGCATGTGAAAACATAAGTGCTCCATTGCTTCCGCGACCCGACAAGCCGGAGGAAGTAGACGTTTTGGCCCGCCGTGCTCGGGAGTTTCTGGAGTGGGTAGTCCAGGGGCTCCAGCTTGTGCCTGTCCCTCGTGTTCCCTCGCCGGATCCTTCTGCCCCTTCGCCCCACTCCTCCGGGAAACAATAACTAAGAGCGATAATCTGGGGGCTGGTAACGATCTGGAACTTGAAAAAAAATAACGCGGTTGCATCCATGGCCAATATCCTGAGGTCAACCTCGTCTGCACCTCACATCAAAAAACATCGATGGATAATAGTCAGAGGATCATGCACCGTAACATATGCCACTGAGCTTGGCCTTGTTATGGCACATTCAGGGTTCCTATGGTGTCCAGAAGGTGCTGAGGGTTAATCAAACAGGTAAACTTCAACGGGCGTTTCGGCGGAGTAGCCCGCTACGTTTTCGGGAACCAGTAGGAACCCGTCGGCTTCGGCCAAGGAAAACAAAGACGATGCCCCGCGTCCTAGTAGTGGCACGGCTCTCCCCTGCTCGAAGCGAACACGAACCCAATCGAGCCGACCGGGTTGGGAAACCACCGGGTCACGCAGCGGCAACACCCTACGACGATGGGGTAACTCCCAACTACGACCCGCCAGGCGACGAACGATCCGACCGGCCAGCAGTTCGTATGCCACCAGGCAAGCCACGGGATTACCCGGCAACAATACTGCGGGTAGTCGTCGCGTCATGGGGGGACCACTGAATAGCCAAGCAAAACCGGTAGGCGCTCCCGGTTTCAAAGCCAGGCCATGAGCGACCAATTCGCCGCAAGCGGCTGCCACTTGCGGAACAAAGTCCTCATCGCCTCGCGACGACCCTCCACAGAATAACAACAGATCGATCTCTTGTTGGAGTGCTTGTTGTACCACCGCTAAAAGTTGCTGCCGCTCGTCCGGTAGTCGCTGCAACCAGACCAGCCGGCCTCCATCTCGGTCGATCAATGCGGCTAGCATGGGGGAGTTGCTGTCCACAATCTGACCAACAGCCGGTGGACATCCCGGAGGGACCAACTCTGGTCCAGTCAGAATCAGTCCCACCCGGGGGCAGCGTACCACCCGACACCGTGACAAGCCCAAAGCCACCAGCAAGGCAACATCGCTTGGGCGTAATCGCCGGCCGGCCTGCAAAACGAGTTGACCTTGGGCTACGTCCTCCCCTACCGCTATAACATGCCGACCAGGTGCGACAGGACGACGAAAGTACACCCACTGATTATCCGGGCTAACCTCGCAGTCTTCCAACATTACAACGGCGTCGGCCCCAACGGGTATAGGAGCCCCTGTCATAATCCGGATAGCCGTTCCTTTCGCCACTTCACCTAGATAGGGACGCGCTGGGTAGGCCTTACCAGTGATGCGAAGGCAGCAAGGTCGCTCCGCTGTAGCTTCAGCTAGATCTGTTGATTGGACTGCAAAGCCGTCCATCGCTGCACGGGCAAAAGCCGGCAGCGGACTAGAAGCCACCACGGGCTCGGCCAATACCCGTCCCACCGCCTGATCCCAAACCACCTCTTCGGCGGACAAAACGCTTAACCGCTGCTCTAATGTGACCAACAAATTACTCAGACAAACACCCCCACGGGAGCTCAATTGCCCCTCCTGACCCGTTGCATCATCCTTATCCTTCCCCAGCTTCGTCATCACGATTATCCCTTACACGTTTTGCATAACCCATCCTGTTTGCTTAAATGTTACAACCATTAGTCCGGTCCGGGAAAATAAACTTTTCCCCTTAAGTTCACATCCGAATAGCACATGGAAGAGTCTAGGCTTAATCATGGAGTACTGAGCTATGAACCGAGTCGGGTGAGTTTGCAATAAGCGTCCTTTAGCAGGTAAACTCGGTTAAGCGGAGACAAATCAATGCAACGCCTGATTTGGGCTATCCTATTGACAATGGTCAGTCTGATCGTGGCGAATGGGTGTGGTTGTCGTCGTCAATGTTTGGTCTCAGGGAGTGCTGCTCCGCCCTGCGGCGCGGTACCCCCTCCACCGCCGGGTACACTCCCACCACCGCCGGCGACGACCTACCCGCCCCAATGAAGCCGGAGACCATGATTTTTTACCTACGTCCCGATGTTCAGCCTTTCTGCCAAACTTTAGGATTAATCATCGATAGCTCTCTCGCAGAGGGAACGCCGAGACTCACAAGTGTTACTAGAGCTAAAGCCGATTCTGAACACTAGTTGTAACAATGCACAAATAAACTGGAACATCGATAGCCCCTATCAAATCTGATGCTAGCAGCAGACAACTCAATCCGGGCATAACGACGCCAGTCTTACTGAGCGATGTGACCATTGTCGTTGTTGAGACGTGCATCTCAGATGCCCATCATTTTTTCGATGATTCGGGCATATCAAGGCATTTTTTTGTGGGTCGTACAATCCGCTGACGGCAGAAGGTTTTGTTACGGCCAGGGCCGAGCATTTTTTGACCCTAGTTCCCTATAGCGCATGATCGTATTGTGAGTCCGGTCACGGAACAGCCGTCAGGCCGAGGAATCGAAGCACTGAAGTGCTTTAGCAGGGATGCCGTTAGCCTCCGCAGGAAGCGGACGAGGGCTGCTCCTTGCCCTTGTTACCGGAGAATCAGGAGGAAGCGGTTATGAAATGGCGTTGGGCTACTAGTGCTGTCACACTTTTGGCCTTTATCAGTTCGGGTTGTTATTGTCACCACCCTTGCTGGGGGTATCGCTTACATCCTTGGTCCACCCCGGCCTGTTACTACCCGCCGCGTAAGCCGCTACTCCATCACCGCTATTACAAGTGGGGTTACCCCGTCCCGGGCATGCCCTACGCTGTGTATGAAACACCCCCGGCAGCCATTACTGCGTCTCCAAGTGTGCCCGTAGTGGCCTACCCCATTGGTGCGTATCCCCCAATCGTAGGCCAGCCCACCCCCTTGCCTCCGGGGGGATCCAATGGTGCCCCCTCCAACGGCGAACTCCCCCACCCCATGCCCATGAAGAAGGACCAATAGGCCTGATTGCTAACTCGACCCGCCTGATTAAGCAGCCAATGCGATAGCCGTATTTCATCCCGAGCCCTTCAGCTCGGCTATCGGCATACTCCTGGAAAGGGCATGGCTATCCCATTTGGTAATCCGTGATATTCCGGTCTCGCATGTCGCTTTTCGTATCCCTGCACGCCGGTACGGACTCGAGTCTGAACAAAGGTCATTTCCAGCGGTTGTTTCAATCTCCGGTTGCAAGTCGCCTCCCAACCTGATTAGTTTGGATAGCCCGCCTAGGAGGTAGGTTGCGTTTCACCCAACCGGAGTACTACGGATGGTCAACCTTTGGGGATCGAAAAGGTTTGCCCCGTTGGCTCGGCTGATGAGCCGATTCCATGCTGCAACCTGGTACCGTCGCTTTGGCCGTCCCTGGTTCTGGCTGACTACGGCGGTTATAGCCGGTGTGTGTATACGCCTGAGTGTGTACACCTGGCCGCGGTGTTTGTGGATCGACGAATGTATGCTGGCTCTGAACATCCTGAACCGTTCCTGGGTGGAGCTAACCAGACCGTTGGATTGGCACCAAGGAGCCCCGCTAGGGTTTTTGTTTCTGTTAAAAGGCGCAACTGAAGGAGCAGGCGATTCAGAAGCGGCATTGCGGCTGATACCTTGGTTAGCCTCGATGGCGGGTCTGATGATTTTCACCGTACTGGCAACCCGTCTGTTGCCTGCGTGGGTAGCCGCCGGTGCCGTGGGCCTGTATGCGTTTTGCCCAGCTTTGGTTAGTTACTGTGCAGAGTGCAAGCAATATGCCGTGGACGCCACGGTGGCCGTTGGCTTGTTTTTACTGCATGAATGGTGCCGCCAAAGCTGGTCGTTTGTTCGCATGGCCACACTTGGCCTGACGGGCATGACCGTGCTTTGGTTTTCCTATCCCGCAGCCTTTGTACTGGCAGGTTGTGGCACGGCTTTAATGTTCCAAAGCTGGCAAAACCGCTGGCAAAAGCCTCATTTGGGGGCCGTTATCGCCATCGGTTTCGGTTGGCTGGTTAGCTTCGCTTTGTTGTATCTTGTGCAATTGCGTCATTTGGTCAAAGACGAATATTTGCGTCATTACTGGCAATCACACTTTCTGCCCTCTGAGGTGCTCGCTTGGCCGGTCTGGCTCTGGGACCACCTGCTGGGCGGATTGGCTCTAACCGTTGGAAAAGGCGGTGCTTTACTCGCTGGCATTTTCGCCAGCCTAGGAGCCATCCGGCTGGGGCGTCATCGCCCTGAATGGTTGCTGATAATCGGCGCCACGGTGGGGACCACCCTGTTTGCTGCTGCTTGCCACCGTTATCCGTTTGCTGGACGGATGATTCTTTTCCTGGTTCCAGCGGTTATCCTGCTGGCAGCGTGGGGAACGTGCACGGTGTGGGAATGGTGTGCCGGACGAGCTCGGCCAGTTGCTATTACCCTGATTGCCTTAATGTATCTGTCTGCCCCAGCCGACACACTCCGTCAATGGCCCCCACCCGAACGCACCGAGCAGATCCAACCGTTGCTCCAGATCGTCCAGCAGCAGTGGCAACCAGGAGACAAAGTCTTCGTATTGCGGTGTGCTCTGCCAGCATTCGTGTACTACACCCGCGAAGTACCCCCACCTCCAGGGGTGGTCTGGAGCCAGGCCGAACGTTTCGTAGGCAAGGTAGCGGCAGAAGAATGGAGCCGCTTGGCGGACGCTTCCCGCATCTGGGTGCTGGCCAGCCACTGCCATCGGGAGGAGGAAGCGGTTGTACGCACCTTGGCAACGACCACGGCTCAGGAAGATGGTGTTTGGCGTCAAACCGGTGCCTGGCTGCTAAGGTACAAAAGCCTCAGCAATCCATCTGAGCCAGGCGAAGTAAGCCTACCGGACCCTTCCAGGCAGCGGTAACTCCGAACGTGCCAACGGTGCCGCATGCTCGGATCGTTCTACTACTCGTAGGCGGATCCCTTCCGCTTGCGGAGATACGGACGGCCGACTATCGTCAAAGCATATAGTCCAGCGTCCGTATTAATGCCGTATCATGGTGATTCTGGCAGGGATAGGATCATGAACAGCGGTACCGACCGTATCCATCGACGACAGTTTCTCTATAGCGTCCTCGGAAGCAGCCTACCTCTAGGGGGGTTGCTAGGTAATACCTCCAGGCTGTCTGCTCAGATTCTCAACGAACGCAAGGTGGACCCCACGGAACTACCATTGGATAAACCAGGCATCTGGACGTTACATTTCCGCTACAAACCCATTCGCATTGCCAACTTGGATATTTTCGAGCCCGGCGGACGCCTCACCCAAGCGACGGTGTGGTATCTGTGGTACCAGGTTTACAACATGAGCGGCGAACCCCAATTCTTTCTCCCCGAATTTGAACTAGTGACCAGAGATTTGAACACTGCACACCTGGACGAAATACATCCCTACCTGGTTGAACAAATCAACCGCATCGAGAACCCCACAGGAGAACCCCGGCTGAAAGTTCATTCCAGCATCGACATCTCCAAGCGCCCGATTCCACCGAGCAAACCGGACGCCGTGCCAATCACGGTCAGTGGTGTCGCAGTGTGGACCAACATTCATCGTCAAGCAGCCGGGACCAACCGCTTCAGCGTGTTTGTAACGGGTCTATCTAACGGTCTGGCTGTTGAAGAATCGGCTAGTGGCGAACGGATCATCAAACGCAAGACCTTGCAGATCAACTTTGTGCGCCCCACCGATGACAAGCGGCAACGTACCGGTGACATCATCCCAGATGAAGCTGCCGGCCCCGCTGAACGCTGGATTTATCGCTCAGCTACGGTCATCCGCAAGGAAAAAAAGAACAAATAGCAAATCCCATCGATTGCTACAGCGTTGCATACTTTGGAGCCACTGGCTTCGATAGGTAGTTTGATCACGCCAATGCATTGCCGTCCTACTTGTTCGATGTTGTTACTTATCTCACATCGGTATTGCTCCTAATCATTCAAAGGATTTTTCGACTGATCTACTTTTGGTGAATTCCTCAATCGTGGCTCCGACACCGTTTGGTCTTTTACTCGTTGTCCGGCTGGGACGATCCGAGTCGCTCTGCCAGAAGCAAGCATGGCTGCCGTGAATCGTGAGTCAACAGTAGGGAAGCCGGGGTGCTAGGGTGGGACGACCGTTCCGCTTCGCTCACCGATTGCGTGACTTGTTGCAGGGTCTGATGCCAGAAAGCGGCATCGAGTGACGAGCCACATTGGATCAGCTCTAGGCGGCCGAGTTGATACTTCTGTATTGCACGGCGTAGCTGTTTGCGATCCGCGGGTATGCGCTCCCAAAGCCGGTAGGCCACGGCCAAGGGGTGGGTGGCCAGGACCGGGCCGGTTAACAGCGTTGTCCGCGGGTGCAGGCGGGCAGCCTGCAGTTGCAAAGCCAAAGCGTCCAACAATCCCGCACGCACCACAGCTGCACACGGCAGATAGACGTAATTAGCAAGTGGGGCATACCTACAGGGGGGCAGTGATCCGGACCATGGCAGCGACACCGCCGCTGGTTGGTAGAACAGGGGACTCGTTCCGCTGGGTGTATTGGCGGATACACGTCGGGCTGCCGTGTCCGCTGGTACAGCTTGTAAAACAGTCGCCCGACGCTCACAGGTGCGCAACGGTCCAAACCACAAGACGCATTCCTTCAGCTCTCCCGCTACGCTGATAAACTCAACCTCAGCATGGGGTAGATAGGGGGTCAGAGCAGATGAAGGTAAACCAGGGGCGAGTTTTACCCCCCAGGCGCTATCAGCCCCCCAACGGCCGAATAGAGCTGCCAACGACGGCTGATATTTTTCCGGATGAATCGAACGCTTTTGTCCACAGCGGCGTCCCGGATCCACCCATAGGGCCGCTTGTGACGGCGGCTGCCACCTCAAAGCATCATCGTGCCTAACCACTAAATGATCCATCACTTGGAACGATTGGGCATTAGCAGTACACAAGGCAACACGCAATGGATCGGTGTCAATCGCCTCCACCTGCCGGCCCGACAGTGCCAAAGCCAAGGCATCGGCCCCTAAACCACACGTCAAGTCTGCCACTACAGCATACGGCTGGTAGCGAGTAGCCCGGTACAACGCAACCACTTCGCCGCTGGCTTGCTCCAGAGCCTCTCGTGTTGCAAACAGTCGGGCGGCCCACCGAGGGTATTTAGAAACCGCTCGGCGACGAACCAACACGAGTTCTAGTGCCGCCTTAGCCAGCTCTGTTCCGTGCCGCTTTTGCAACTGATTTAAACAGGTCAGAAAACGCTCTTCCGTCGGGCGACATGCCTCGGCTTCCGCCACAGCGACGTGTCCCTGCGGCTGAAGCAGACTGCGCAAACTATGGACGTCCAAGCTAACTCCCTCGTACTATATTGGGACCACTGATGGCACATCCGCCGCTAGCCTACCCAAAAGGATGTCTGGATCTCTTACTAGCTCCAGTTCTGCTACGAGTGAATCGGGCGAGAGCGGCGTCGCATATGGCCCCTCTCGACAAAATATGTATCATCCCTAATCTGATCCTCATAGCTTGTGCTGGCCTTCACAATGAGTGAGCGATTATTGCTGACCTGTTTTTCATGCCTTTTCTTACTAAGTGATGTTGGTCAGGATTAGCGACAGGGATACGAACAGCGATGTCACGAACCTGACTATTGCTTTACTTGAAAATTCGGGAGGTTGAACGATGGGCAATCCTGCCGGGGTACGCCGTAAACAACGCTTGAAGCGACGCAAGAAGTATGAGCAGCGGTTAGGTCCTGGCGCCTACCTGCCCAAAGAACTACGCGCCAAATTACAGGCCGCTCTCCAAGCACAACAGGCTCAGGACAAAACTTCATCCTCTAGTTCAAATTCTTCCTCACAATGAAGTAAAGGCGCTTCAGAGTCACATCTGAGGTAACTGTGCGGTGCGCAGTAACGGCTGGTTCAATCCACCTTCTGCTCCACGCGACGAAAAAGCACGGACATCATGGTTACACTTTCAAGGGCCTGGGTGCGACGAAAATTAAGATCATGAGGCACATTGGGTAAAATCCCGACAACCGTGCATTTTGGCGTGCGGTTTCATTAGACCCGTCGTAGCGTCCTTGGACTTATTAAAGACGTGGGTATGAAGGCATTAATAAATGCCGTTAAACTATAAGCAGCATGAGAAAGTCTTACTGAATAACCAAGCGTTTGGTGACATTTCAAACGCCCGAGTTTACAGCCAGGTTGGCTCAGCATCGAGATCTAAAGGGGCAAACTGACCCTGTTTCCATAACTCGACAGCCCAAGCGGCCATCGCAGCGTTGTCAGTGCAGAGGGATAAAGGCGGAATGAACAATTCCACTCGCTCGCGATCACACATGCGCTGCAGGGCCTGACGCAAGGCCTTGTTAGCGGCTACACCACCGCCGACGGCCAGGCGTCGTAGTCCTGTGCGACGGAGGGCTTGTTTGGCCTTAAGTACGAGAATGTCGACGACGGCCGCCTGAAAGCTGGCGGCTAGGTTGGCCCGCACCGGTCCTGGTGGCGGTGGTTCGCTACGACGAGCATTCTGACCATAACAGGCATACAAAACAGCCGTTTTCAGACCGCTGAAGCTGAATTCGAGCCGGCCATCATCGGCAAAGGCACGGGGAAAGTTATAGGCGGTCGGATCTCCCGTGGCGGCTTCCCGTTCCACCGCAGGTCCGCCGGGAAATCCCAAGCCTAAAAGGGCAGCCACTTTATCGAATGCCTCTCCAGCTGCATCGTCCCGCGTACCCCCTAACACTGTCATCTGCGTCGCACCTTCACATCGGAGCAATACGGTGTGGCCACCGCTGACCACTAAACCCACGCAGGGGAAAATGTCACCTCCCGCCGCGAGCCGACATGCAAAGATGTGACTGTGGATGTGATTGACGGCCAGCAAAGGAATGCGTAACAGTACCGCCAGCATTTTGGCTGCTGCTACTCCAACTAGCAGCGACCCCACCAGCCCGGGCGTATGGTGCACGGCGATGGCGCTCAGCTCTTCCAGGCGGCACTGAGCCTCCGTCAGGGCCTTATCAATAACGGGCAGAAGCTGTTGCAAATGCGCCCGGGCCGCAATCTCCGGCACTACACCTGTAAAAGGAGCGTGCAACCGGCTCTGAGAGGCCACGATGCTCGAACGAATTTCATATTGGTCCGTGAAGACCGCAGCCGCTGTTTCGTCGCAGCTTGTCTCAATCCCTAAAAACAAAGCCATGTTAGTTGCCTGATCGTTTTCCTAATGTACTCCCGTTCTGCAATCCCGCTAACCAGTCGATAACCCTACGGGGAAAAACAAAAAAACCTTGCGTTCGTTAATGCGGCGACGGAGTTATCTCCTTTATCATCATTACACCGAATCGATATCCTTTGGAAAACCGAGCCTTGTCGGATGGCGATTCTCAAGGAAGATGTATCCTGACCAAAAATCCTGCCACAACACTGCGTTAGTACATTTAGTGCATTTTAGCGTAACGATCAGTATAATCTGAGCGCTGAACAATCTCAGGGCACAGTAGGACTTATGGTTAATTAATGAGACGAGTGGTCTGGTTGATTTGTTTATTCACTTGAGGGGGACTTCTCGACTAGCGGTTTCGACTTTACGTGCCAGATCATGCCAACGGTTCCAGTGATCTTCGATGCCTAAGCGTTCCAAGTAGCCGACGTTGGGCCGGCCGGCTTCCTGCTCATTCAGGAGCGTTTCGGCCACGTGAACTGTTGTAAGCGGAGACAGGGTCGTACCCGGACATTGCTCTGGGGCATGGTGCCATGCGACCGCTTCGACAAGGGGATCGTGCAACCCCCATACTCCCAGCAAGTAAGCCCCTACTTCGGCATGCGTTGCCCCAAATACCTGCTGTTCGGCAGCAGCTAGCGCAAGCCCCTCCCGGCGCGCCAGGCTAAGAACTTCTCGGTAGGCCTCCGGCATCTGGCTGGCCAACAACAACTGACCAATATCATGAAACAGCCCCGCCAAGGTAGAGTCCCGTACGCTACGGTCATCCAACCGCTCGCTCTGGGCGATTTTACCAGCCAATGCCGCCACTGCCTGACTGTGGTCCCACAAGGCGTCAATGGAAAACGGTTTCAGTCGGGCCGGATTATACCGGGTAAAAAGGTCAGCTGCAAGTACCAAGGTACGGGTCAATTCTCCCCCAAGCACCCGCACGGCTTGGGCCGGTGTCGTGGCAGGCCGTCGTAATCCAATTAAGGCCGAGTTGGCTACTTGTAACAAGCGGGCTGCTATCCCGGGGTCTTGCGAAACCAACTCCCCAACTTTAGCTAGTGAGTAGTCTGGTTTGAGCAATTCTTCAGAGATGCGGCTATACAATGTCGACAAGGTGGGGATCTGACCGAGGCGACCAATTATCGAAACTACCGCAGGGCTGCGTAGCAGTTCCCGCAGTGAGTGGGTCCGTTGCAGGGCTGCATATAACTCGGCTGGATCGCAAGGCTTGGATAGTATCCGTTGCGTCAGCGGTAAAACACGTAACAACAGTTCTTGATCACCTGGTCCGGCCAGAACGATACGAACTGTTTCAGGCGCTTGTTCCCGCGTCTGGATCAACAACTCTTGGCAGTAGCCGCCCCCTAAACGTAAATCGGCCACCACTATCGTGTAAGGACCATCACTTAGCTGCTTCAGTGCCTCAGGGCCACTCCGGCAATAGCATGCCTGCCATTCACCTTCTAACGGCTCCATCAATTGCCGTAAAAACCGATGCAGATGGGGATCATCGGCCACGAAAAGGATCCGACGATGCATTGGCCGGTCGTTCATCGGGGCTGGCACAGGTTCCATAAGTCCGGAGATACAACGAGCCGTCGCAACCGGCCCACCGCCACGCTGCACGCCTACAGTACTATGCAGCATCTTACCGTACCTTGGCACCGCGCCAACCACAAAAAATCGGGTTGATTATCCATGCCCGGGGGCAATATGTGTAATCATCGTGACTTCAGGCATGTTACGCCGTAGATCAAAAAAGACGCGATGCTTGATGACAATAGATCCAACCACTCGGCGTGAGATCACGCCATTCCCCTGATCTACTTTATTATCGAACGGACTTGACTAATGTTCTGCCTATCATCCCTTGAAATTTCCTTAAACCATCAGCCTCGACCCACGAAGGATAATGTTGATTATCGAGGCTCCCAACCCCATCTGACGATTGATTAGACATCGGATTAGTATATATCAAGAAAATATTAATAAAAATTGTTCCGTATTGCCATATAAGGTCTTTCACGGACGATATCGGCACGACCGCACCTAAGCTCAGTTCTCAACTAGCGTATCCATAGCTAAACTATAATTTTGACACAACCCTACATTTCGAAACTACTTAGATCATGGGAAATATTCAACTGATCACTTCATTCCTTCACTCCATCGACGGTCGAACATAACAATTTGCGATAATTTATGACAACTGCGACTTTGCGAAAGCCAACCGTAAAGTCTAGAGGATGGATAACGCACCCGGGCTGCAACTGTTTTGAGATCTTGACCTTATGCTCACGGTAGCCTTCGTTGTCGCTAGAAAGCTGAGTGAAAAATAATAAATAGATGAGGGGATCATATTGGTTCTGCAAGGGGAGAGCATGATCGGTCCTATCCGCACATACACTGTTTTACCTAAGCTGCCGGAACGCCTCCGACCGTTGCAGACCCTGGCATACAACCTTTGGTGGTCCTGGAACGCTGATGCCGTGGCCTTGTTCCGCCGGATCAATCCGGACCTTTTTGAGACCCTGGATCACAGTCCCATCCGTTTGCTAAGTGCGACACCGCAGGAGCGTCTCGAAGAACTGGCTCACGACGACGCCTTTCTGGCACATATGGAGCGGGTGGCTAGTGCCTTGGAGCACTATCTGCAGGCACCTACCTGGTTTGCACAAACCTATCCTCAGGATAGACAGTTGTGGGTAGCCTATTTTTCAGCCGAGTTTGGCATCCATGAAAGTATCCCTGTCTATTCAGGCGGCCTGGGCGTATTGGCGGGCGACCACCTTAAAAGCGCCAGCGACCTGGGAATTCCGCTTTGTGGTGTCAGCCTGATGTACCGGGAGGGGTATTTTCGCCAGTACCTCAATGCGGAAGGCTGGCAGCAAGAACGCTATCCAGAAAACGATTTCTTTACCTTACCCTTACTGCCAGTGCATGATGACCAGGGTCGGCAACTGCTGGTCACCGCTCCACTGCCCGGCCGGGAGGTCAAGTTACGTCTTTGGCGTGTCCAGGTAGGACGCGTCCCCCTGTATCTTCTCGATGCCAACATCCCTGACAACATCCCGGAGGACAGAGCGATCACCGCACAGTTATACGGCGGTGACCAGCACATGCGTATCCAGCAGGAGATTGTACTTGGGATCGGAGGTATCCGGGCCTTGCGGGCTATTGGCAAACTGCCCACCGTTTGTCACATGAACGAAGGGCATGCCGCGTTTACCGTGCTGGAACGTATCCGCATCCTCATGGAAGAACATCAGATGGATTTGGACACGGCCCTGGAAGCCGTCAAGGCCGGTAGTTGCTTTACCACGCACACGCCTGTGCCTGCTGGTAATGATGTTTTTCCTCTGGACATGGTCGAACATTACTTGGGCGATTATTTGCGCAAGTTGGGCATCGACCGACGTCGTCTGGCGGAACTGGGTCGGCAGCATCCCTCCAATGAGCACGAGCCGTTTGGCATGACCGTGCTGGCTTTGAAGATGGCTAATGTCAGCAATGCAGTGAGCAAGCTGCACGGCGTGGTAACGCGGAAAATGTGGAGGGATTTGTGGCCCGGATTACCGCCCCAGGAGGTACCGATTATCCACATCACAAATGGGGTTCACACTCAAAGCTGGCTCTCTCCGGAAATTGCGACGCTATACGATCGTTATTTGGGAATCCAGTGGGTGGAACGACCCACGGATTTTGCCATCTGGCGTCGGGTCGAGCAGATCCCCGACGCGGAATTGTGGCGTACGCACGAGCGGGCCCGGGAACGCCTCATCGCCTTTGCTCGACAGCGGGTCAAAGCGCAATTGAAGCGTCGGGGTTCCCCGCCCAGCGAGATCGCGGCTGCGGATGAGGTTCTGGACCCGGACGCCTTGACCATCGGTTTTGCCCGTCGCTTTGCCACTTACAAACGAGGTGATCTGATTTTTCGCCACCCGGAGCGTTTGGCTCAATTGGTCAACAACAAGGAAAGGCCGGTCCAGTTTATCTTCTCTGGCAAGGCCCATCCCCGCGATCAGGGGGGTAAAGAACTCATTCAGCGGGTGGTTCATTTCTCCCGCCGGCCCGAGTTCCGCCGCCGCATCGTCTTTATTGAAGACTATGACATGAATGTGGCCCGTCATTTGATCCAAGGGGTGGACGTCTGGTTGAACAATCCCCGGCGTCCGCTGGAAGCCTCGGGCACAAGCGGCATGAAAGCCGCTGCCAACGGGGGCCTCAATCTTTCCATCCTCGACGGCTGGTGGTGTGAAGGGTACGACGGTGACAATGGCTGGGCCATCGGAGCCGGCGAAGAATACACTGATCTAACTTACCAGGATGAAGTGGAAAGCCGGGCCTTGCTGGAAATCATCGAAAATGACATCGTCCCCATTTTCTACCGACGAGGCGCGGACGGATTGCCCCGCGAGTGGATCCGCCGTATGAAACGCAGCATCCTCACTCTGGTTCCAGTCTTCAACACCAATCGGATGGTGGAGGAATACACTAACAAGTGTTACTTACCCAGCCATCGTCGGGCGCTACAACTCACGGCCAACCATGGGGAACATGCCCACGCTCTGGCCCAATGGCGTCGCCAACTTCGGCAGCACTGGAACGAAATCCGCGTCGTCCAAGTAGACGCCCCCACTAACGAAACGCTACGGGTTGGCGCTCAGTTCCCCGTTAAGGTGCGTGTCCATTTAGGACCGTTTCGACCGGAAGATGTTGACGTGCAATTGTACTACGGCGCCCTCGACGCGGTAGGGGGCATCGTAGATGCTCAGATAGCTCCCCTGCAACCCGACGGCGCCACCCACGATGGCGACCTGCTATACACCGGCAGTGTCCCTTGCTCGGCAAGCGGTCAGTTCGGCTTTAGTGTTCGTGTTTTGCCTAAAAACCCTTACTTGCCCCATTCCTACGAGCCGGGTCTGGTTACTTGGGGCTAATGCCTCCGTTGTGGACTACAAACTCCGCGTATCCGACGTGTCAGATTGTTACAGCGACCAAGTGGTTACCAATGGCAAGATTTTCGCTGCAACACTTAGTTCAGCCTGATGTATGAAGCAAGGATAATTGATGCAATCAGTGTCAGTCGCTGAAGATGTTTAGTGTCAATAAGTGGCCCGGCCTCCCGTCACATCGAAACAGAAGCCCGTGGTAAAGCTACACTCCCGGCTGGCCGCGAAATGGACAACCGCTGCCACTTCTTCAGGTGTTCCCGGTCGACCCAGAGGAATCTTCGATAACATCATGTCGATTTGTGCCTGGTCTAATTGTTCCAGGATCGGCGTCCGGATGACGGCTGGCGCAACGCTATTAACGCAAATGTCCCCCTTGCCGATCAACTCCTTGGCTAGCGATTTGGTCAAGGCAATCACGGCCGCTTTGCTGGCAGAGTAAGGGGCCATTTTGGGATTTCCCTCCTTACCAGCGATACTTGCTATGTTGACGATCCGGCCATAGCGTCGCTCGATCATGCCCGGCAGAACTGCCTTACAACAAAGGACTAGACCGATAACGTTAATGTTGAAAACGTATTCCCAATCTTCGCGGACGCTTTCCCAAATTGGTACGTCTCGGCCTTTGCGACTTGCCACCCCGGCATTATTGACCAGTATCGACACCGGGCCGGCCTGTTCTGTCGCCTCGCGGAAGACACGTTCCACGTCGGCCTCACGGGTCAGGTCCCCGACCAAGGGGATACCACCGACTTCCTCAGCTACCGTGCGGGCCGTTTCAGGATTAATGTCAAAAACACCCACTTTAGCCCCCGCTGCCGCCAAACGTCGGCAAATGGCAGCTCCGATACCTTGGCCACCCCCAGTGACCACAGCCACTTGTCCATCCAGCCGGAAAAAGTCCGGATTCATAAGTGCTTTCCGCCTCCCTAGTCCGACAATTCTCGTTAGGCTGTTGCTTCGTGTTGCTAATAACTCATAAGTTAAGAAGATAGGCATTCGTCGGCCAACCACATCGTTTTGACCCTGTGCCCCTCAGCGTTGGCCACTCGATGCAAAGCTAAGCTCGCTCCGATTGTAACAGATAATGCGTGTACCTATTCGACTTACTTTTGCCCAAGATGGATTGTCATCCTCGACATATCATGGACACAATAAGATGGATAGACACAAAAAACTTGAAAATGGGATAGAATGGGTCCCATAGGGTCTGCATCCGAATTTCTGATCCGGACACCCACAAACCCGCGTTCAACATCCAAAAACTGTTGGGTCGTGGCATCCCATGAAACCAGGACGAAGCAGCGACGGGGAGCGGGCGTTAGCCGTTTTCATTGATTTTGAAAATCTCGGCTTAGGTTTCCAGAACCGCCGGGATCGTTTCGATATTCACAAAGTATTGGAACGGCTGGTCGAAAAGGGCAAGATCGTAGCCAAAAAAGCCTACGCCGACTGGAGCCGCTTCAGCAGCTACACAACGGCATTGCATGAAGCCGCCATTGAACTTGTCGAGATCCCCCGACGCGGTGTTAGTGGCAAAAACTCTGCAGATATCCGCCTGGTTGTGGATGCCATCGATCTAGCTTATTCCAAGGATCATATCGACACGTTTGTCATCGTCTCAGGCGATAGCGATTTTTCTCCCCTGGTCTCCAAGCTCAAGGAACTGGGCAAGCACGTCATTGGGTTAGGGCTGGCTGATGCGACCTCGGATCTACTGCGTGATAACTGTGACGAGTTTATCTACTACGAGGATCTGGACCGGGCACCGATTATCCCGGTAAGCATGAATGAAAACATCCCGGAACGTAAACGCAAGGCGTTTTCCTTATTGCTGGAATCCCTGCTGGCGCTGCGCCGGGAAAACAAGGAAATCATCTACTCATCCATGATTAAAGAAACGATGAAGCGAAAGAAACCTTCGTTCAACGAGGAGTACTATGGTTATCGTACCTTCAGCGAGTTTTTGGAGGATGCACAAAAGCTGGGGTTGCTGGAATTAGAAAAACACAAGCCCAGCGGGATGTACATAGTGACCCGCTTTGGCCTGGAAATGCAGAAAACAGCGGACAAACCCGCCACAGCTAGTCAGGAAGTCGACCACAGATCCAGCCTTGGGGCAACCACAGGTCCTTCCACGGTTTCAAGCAGTGAGCGTGCACGAGTTGGCGAGGTACGTTCGGGCGACGAGGAGCCAACCGTTAGCAGTGAATCAGTTCGTCGCGCCGGAAGCGTACCCCGCACCTCCCCGGCCACCGCTACATCCCTGCGACCGAAGCATGCGGAACTGCAAGAACCATTGACCCCTTTGGATTACCCTCTGGGTAGAGCTTTGATTGACGAGGTAGCCTGGGAGGACGAACTAGACGAGGTACCCAGTTATGGGGCTACACCGCTGCTGATCCCGAAAAAAACCGCGACAGGCGGACCCAACGACACCAATCGGCCCGCTACGGGTCGCTCAGCGTCAGGCTCGCCCCAACCTGCACCGTCCGTCGCCAAGACAGTAACTACCGCCAAGGCAGCAACACCTCGCTCTGTACCGACGGGTTCACGGTCAGCCACAACTGGATCTGCATCTCTCCCGAGCAGCCCAGCCGCGAGTAATATCAGTAGCACAAGTTCTGCAACGCCTCAGCCAGCGGCCCGTGGTGGGCAGAAGCGAGGCCAGGGGGCTGCCGCAGGTAGTCGACGTACCAGCAACAAAGCAGTCGCTGCAGGTTCCACCAAGGGAAAGACATCAAACTCCACGGCGGACCGACCACACACACCTTCCCCGCCAAGTACCGCTATGTCCAAAGGAGCCGAAACTCGAGCAGGGGCTGTGACTTCCCCGCCAACAGAACCAACTTCAGCTTCCTCTTCCTCGTTTGTGTCTGCTGGCTTGGAAAGTCATGAAGAAGCCGAATTCCGGGCCGGCTTAGAAGACTGACGCGCTCCTGGGTACAAACCGCTACCCGATATGGACGCACTCACACCATTTTCATGACCTACGGGAGCCCAACCCCACTCCCCCTCCGCCGAAGGAGTTGCTAAACTCCGCTGTAGTCATACGGAGAATAGCAGAGACAAATACTCATGTAAGCCTAGCGGCCAGCCGAATTTTTCTCCGGCTCTGCCCATCGTTGTGTCCAATGCCATCAGTGAGGGGAACCACCCGTGCCGATTCTATTCGCCGTTACGCTTTTTGTCAGTGCTTCCCTGTTGTTCATGGTTCAACCCATGGTGGCTAAGATGATCTTGCCACTATTGGGCGGTAGCCCCGCGGTCTGGAACGCCTGCATGGTCTTTTTCCAGGCCCTGTTGCTACTGGGATATTTGTATGCCCACCGGCTGACACAGAGGCTGTCCCCCGCCCGGCAGTGGCCGATCCACCTGAGCGTCGTCGCTTTGCCTTTCGTCAGTTTCGCATTGGCCATCGCTTTTGGCTCCCGTCATACTCCCATAGCGATTGTCGAAAGCTTGGCCCCCACCGGCGACGCTAACCCGGTACTCCACGTCCTGGCCCTGTTGGCCATCGCCATCGGCATTCCCTTTTTCGTTATCTCCACTAGTGCACCATTGCTGCAACGCTGGTTTGCTTACACGGGTCACCCTTCCGCCCGCGACCCTTACTTTCTTTACTCTGCCAGCAACGCCGGTAGCATGATTTCACTGTTGGGCTACCCGTTATTGATCGAACCCAACTTGAGCATCAATGGTCAGGCCTGGCTGTTTGCTATTGGTTTCAGCTTGCTGGCTGCCTTGGTGTATTTATGCGGTCACGCAGCCACTCATCCGGTGAGTGTCGCTCCGCCAAAGCCCTTTGGCCCGGCAAGCAAGCGGAGAAATGGAACCGAAATACGCAGTAGTGCCGCTGAGGCTTTGGCCCCTGCCGCCGAAACGGCTGATCCACCGCCAACGCTGCTCCGCCGGCTGCGCTGGATCGCCTTGGCCTTTGTCCCCTCCAGCTTGATGTTGGGCGTCACCTTCCACATGAGCACCGACATTGCCAGCATCCCCTTGATGTGGGTCATTCCGCTGGCCCTCTACCTGCTGACCTTCATCATTGCTTTCGGCAGGGTCCCGACCTGGTTCCGGCTGGTAATCGGCAATCTGGCTCCCGTTCTGATCCTGCTATTAGTCTTCACTATGGTCTCCAAGGTGGTGAGCGGTCAGATGGGGCTGGAAATGTTCCTGCACATAGTGGCGTTTTTCGCTGTCGCATTGATGTGCCATTACGAACTGGCCTACGACCGTCCCAGCACCCACTATCTGACCGAGTTTTACTTGCTTATGTCGGTCGGTGGCATGCTCGGCGGCATCTTCAACGCCATTGTGGCCCCTCTGGTTTTCACCCATGCCTTCGAGTATCCGCTGGTGCTGATCTTGGCATGTCTGTTGGTGCCGCCCATGGCGCAAATGACGGTTCCACGCCAAACTGAAAGCGTGCCCGCTAGCCCGGGCGTTGGCACATTGACCGGTTCAACTCAACCGCAAAAACGCTCCTGGAAATGGTGGTTGAACTGGGGGCTGGACCTGCTAGTGCCGGCTCTGGTCTACATCGCCTTTGATTTCATTTACAAGTTGCCCGGGAGCGACTGGTACGCCGCGGAAATCCTCAACGGCAGCGAAAGTGGTGGCTCAGACACCTTCTGCCGCATCGTCAACTCGCTATCCGAAAATTTGAATCTGGCTCCTCAAACCATCATCTCCATCTTGATCTTTGCAGTTCCCGTGATGGTCTGCTTTTTCTTTGTTGACCGGCCGCTGCGCTTCGCCCTGTCGGTCGCTGCCATCCTGCTTCCCATGAAATACCGGGATTCCGTCATCGGTTACGTCCACGTGGAACGCAGCTTTTTCGGTATTCTGAAAGTGGAACAACGGGGGACGTTCAACCGCCTGATTCACGGGACCACGCTCCATGGGACCCAATTCAACGAACATTTTGTCCGACACTGGCGGGACGATCTGCAATTCATGATTCCCAATTCACCTTGGGACGTCATCGTAATTGCCGGGGCCAACTGGCACTATGACGTCCGCCAGGAACCGCTGACGTATTATCATCGCACCGGACCTGTAGGGGCCGCTTTCCGCGAATTGCGGACCCGCAAAGGCGGTGCCGACGCCAAGGCGCCGGTGGCCATGGTCGGCCTGGGCACCGGCAGCGTTTCCTGCTACGCATTGCCCGGGCAGAAACTGGTTTTCTATGAGATTGATCCGGCGGTCCAAAGACTGGTGGCTGACTCAGACCGTTATTTCACCTACGTGCGGGACGCCCGCCAACGCGGTGCCGACATCATCATTCGCCTAGGGGACGCCCGCCTGAAACTCAAGGAAGATTCCGACGCGCGCTATGCCCTGTTGTTTGTGGACGCCTTCAGTTCCGATGCCATTCCAGTTCACCTGCTCACGCGGGAGGCCGTCCAGCTATACATGGACCGCCTCACCGACGATGGCATCCTTGCTTTGCACATTTCCAACAAGTACGTCGCCTTGGAACCGGTAGTTGCTGCCATCGCCCGTGATCTGGGCCTGGAAGCACGCATCTGGAACGATTCGTCCGAACGACACATTGGCAAAACCGCCTCGAGCTGGGTCATGCTGGCTCGTCGTCTGCAGGACCTAGGTACCCTCGCTCTCCCCGAGGAAGAACAGCAGAAATATGGCACCGATTTCCGCCCTTTGCGACCTTTGAAGAACATGGAAGCCTGGACCGACGACTATGCCGATGTGCTACGCGTCATGATGCTGGACGAAGTCCGACGCCTGCGGCGTTTATTTGGCTTACCCACTTACCGCGACGACGACTGATCCCCACACTTGCAGTTTCTCTGATCAGAGGCCACGTTTATGCCCGCTGCAGGACAATTTTTACCCCCGGGCGACACAGCCGTCACTAGCACAACTAGTCAACCTGACAGGGCGTCGGCCGCCTAGGCCTTGGCCGGTTTGAGGTAGCCTGGTCGCCAGGAATGACCCGAGCCCCTGCTTTCCCAATGATATTAGCTAGTGGGACAACAGTTGGAGTAATTGGAGCATCGGCACGGGCAGCCGTACAATCCCTGGCCCGGGCGGGACTGTCTGCCTGGGGTGTGGACCTTTTTGGCGATGTCGATGGACGTCGCTGGGCCCCTATCGAAGTTTGCCCGTACAACGAATACCCTCAAGGACTTCTCCGAAAAGCCCAGCGGTTCCCGCCCTCTCTTTTCCTTTACACCGGTGGGTTGGAAAACTACCCGGACCTGATCGCTACCCTCATGACCTTCCATCAGTTATGGGGCAACGATCCATCTGTAGTCCGGACTGTTCGTGATCCATGGCTCCTCACCCAGCGATTTCCCGAAATAATGGCACCGGTACTACCCCGCGGGCAGCCCTGCCCCGACACCGGCCGTTGGTTACGCAAACCACTCCGTTCTGGTGGGGGGCTAGGCATTCGCTGGGCCAAGGTGGCAGAACTGCCGGACCAACGGCATTACTTGCAACTTTACATGGAGGGTCAGCCGGCTTCCGCCGTTTGCTTCGACGAGCGTCTGCTGGGTATTACCAGTCAGTGGATAGGGCAATCCTGGCTTCATGCCTCGGGTTTTGTCTGGTGTGGCAACATCGGTCCCTGGATGCCAGATGACCGGCTATGGAGCCTTTGCCAGCAGTGCTGTCAGAATTTCCAGCGGGCCTTCGGACTCCGCGGCGTGTGGGGCTTTGACTTTGTCTATCACCAGGGGGTCATCCGGGTGGTCGAAATCAATCCCCGTTATCCCGCTTCGGTAGAGGTGTTGGAGCGTGCCAGCGAGCAATCCCTGCTTGCTCCCTACGCCCGGCCCTGCATGCACTCATCCTGGCTAGTGGGCAAGGCTATCTACTACGCTCCGACAGATCTGATCTTCCCACACACTGGCCCCTGGTTGGACACACTGGCGGAACCACCATGTCCCTGGCAGTGGACCTCTTACGCTGACATTCCCGCTGCAGGAACTTTGATTCGCCGCCACCAACCGGTGCTTACCCTCCTAGCACGCGGTCGCACAATCAGTCACTGCCTCAACCAGCTCTTCGACTTGGCCGGTACCCTAGATCAGCTATTAGCTGCTGCCAGAAGCGAACGGCTCCCGTCTCCTGTCTCCCATGTATATGAACCGGACGAAAATGGAAACAAGTCGAATTCAACCCCTTGATGCTCTAACTGATTTCTTTCCCCCGATCGTTGAGTTTGTGGGGATTAAACTATTTGCTGCCTTACACCAAGCCACCCTAAGCAGCCCGACGGTGGAGATGCACCTATTACCCTTTGGAAGCCCGTACGCCTCTCTCGGTCTTTTTTGCTTACCGGATAATGCTCGATCGTTCTGCCATGAGTGCATTACCCCAAGGTGTAGTTCTAACCAGCAAGATGAGTTCAGGAGCGGAATATCCTGTTGGTTGCCTATTACCCTTCATTATTCCGTGACCGCCGATCCGTGATTTAGTGAAACAGAGCGATATAAAACGAGCAGCGGCTTGCTGAAAAAGAAGTTGGAGACCGGTGCTAGGCAGGTGAGGAGGGCGCCCGATGACGATGAATGAACAAGCCCAGCGGCTGGCCGATGAACTGGAGCGAGAGGCAAAGCGTTACCGCGTGGCGGTGCATCGGGTGGCAGGGGCACGCGTGATCGACTGCGGCGGAGCAGTCGAAGGAGGCCTGGCGGCCGGGCTAGTGCTTGCACGGACCTGCCTGGCCGACCTGGCTCAGGTGAATTTGGTTGCTACGACGGTACCCGGGATCGGCGGTCTGGCTGTCCAAGTGGTCACCGACGACCCGGTCCGAGCGTGCCTGGCCTCACAGTACGCCGGCTGGCGTATCCAGGTGGGTCACTTTTTTGCCATGGCCTCTGGACCCATCCGTGCCTTGGCTGCCCGGGAAGAACTGTTTCAGCACATCCCCGGTCGAGAAAATGCACCTGTCGCCGTTGGCGTCCTGGAAACCAGTCAAAATCCCACGGATGAGGTCATCGCGGCCATTGTGGCCAAACTACCGGCGGACACGGAACATCTGACCCTGCTGGTAGCGCCCACCACCAGCATGGCCGGCACGTTGCAAGTAGTTGCCCGCTCTGTCGAAACCGCTTTGCACAAACTCTACGAACTGAAATACGACGTTACGCAAGTGGTCAGTGGCTGGGGAGTCGCCCCCTTACCCCCGGTCGCGCGAGAACCCATTGGTGCCATCGGCCGTACCAACGACGCCATCCTCTACGGTGCTGAGGTGATCCTGTGGGTTCACAGTGACGACGAGGAACTATTACGTTTGGGCCCTAAAGTGCCCGCCTGTGCCTCCCCGGACTATGGCACGCCCTTTGCTGACATCTTTTCGCGTTATAACGGCGACTTTTATCGCATCGATCCGATGCTGTTTGCCCCTGCCGTGGTCGAATTCCGCAATCTTCGTTCGGGCCGCTGCCACCGCTTCGGACAGGTGCTTCCGGATGTACTCCAGCGTTCCTTCGGACGTGATTGATACTGCTTCACCATCGGTTATCTCATACTGCTAGCTTCTAGTGGACCAGGGTCCACAGCATAATCCGTCGATTTGCCATCTCGGTTTGATTAAAGGCAATCGATATTGAGGCTCCAGAACAGAGAATGCGGGGCATCAAGCCCCAACGGGCACCTTAGGGTTTACTCTAGCGACAGATACGACTCCAGGCCGTAACAATGCGACTTGCGATTGTGTCCGGTGGTCAAGGCTGGCATGTGCAGGACCTGCTGCGGGCAGCAGCAGAGTTATCGTTGCGGGTGGATGTACTCGACTTTCGTTCGCTGCATGCCGGAGTCGGTTTTCCAAGTGCCCCTCCGCCCCGTCCACTCAGCCAATATCAAGCCGCGCTGATCCGGACTATGCCGGCTGGTTCCTTGGAGCAGATCATATTTCGTATGGACTGGCTCCATGCGGCGATGCAGACAGGTGTGCGGGTTGTCAACCCTCCCCGGACCCTGGAGGTATGCATCGACAAATATTTAACTTGCGTACGGCTAGCAACCGCCGGCATTCCGACACCACCAACCATCGTGGCCCAACGGACCGAGGAAGCATTGCGGGGATTTGCTGAACTGGGTGGCGACGTCGTGGTTAAACCGCTTTTTGGCGCTGAGGGGCGAGGCTTGCAACGTCTGAGCGATCCCGAACTGGCCTGGCGTACCTTCCGCATCCTGGAAACCACCGCCCAAGTCATTTACTTGCAAAAGTTCATACCCCATCGTGGCTACGACGTCCGCGTCTTTGTGCTCGGCAACCAGATCCTGGCAGCAATGCAACGAAAGGCACGAACAGGTGAGTGGCGCACTAATGTGGCCCAGGGGGGTCGTACCGCTCCGATACAACTCGACGCTCATCTGGCAGATCTGGCACGGCAAGCCGCCTACGCTCTGGAGTGCCCCATCGCCGGTGTGGATCTGCTGCCCGGCCAGGATGGACGCTGGTGGGTCGTCGAGGTCAATGCCGTGCCCGGGTGGAAGGCCCTAGCCACCACCTGCCAAATCGACGTCGCCAAACATGTCTGGCACTTCCTGTGCTCACAACGGTGACTACTGCTACCAATCCTTCGGGTCAAGACACACCAGCCGTATTAATTGGACTAATAACCTGTGAAATAATTTAGGGAATGCCAGGTATTTGTTCGCGGCCTACAACTCAATTGCAATAACTTTAATAACGAGGCAAAGTTCTGGCCGTGACTAATGGAAGCATACTGCCGCTTTCCATCTCACAGTGGTCTTGCCCACAGTCGGTTGCGGCACTGGAAGTACAGATCGCATGTATCTGGGAAGTACTGGCCCGCAAGGTGGGCAACGTTCATCGCTACCGGGACTTCAGCGACACTGCGCTAGTGGACTTTCTCCTCAGTGCCGCCGCTTGCGCTGGTCCGTTGTGCCAATCGGCTACCCCCTTGGGTCAGCGTGTTTACCAGGCTGTGATGGCGACACGCCAAGTGGTACGGACTAATACCAATCTGGGCATCATTTTGCTTCTGGCTCCACTTGTGGGGCTGGATTACACGGGCAATTGGGTTACCCAATTAGGCACAACGCTCGCGGCAAGTGACATAGCCGACAGCCAAGCGATTTATGCAGCTATCCGCCTAGCCCAACCGGGTGGTTTGGGAGAAAGCCCGAGCGAAGACGTGCGCACTGAACCCACACGCCCCGTAAAAGAGATCATGGCCTTGGCCGCCGAGCGCGATCAAATTGCACGACAATATGCCACTGGATACGCAGATGTGGTGTACTTTGGCTTACCTTTACTCGCGGAAAAATGGCGGCAATGGGGCCGCATCGAAGCAGCTATTATCGACTGCCAACTGCATTGGCTGGCCACCTTTCCCGACTCGCTTATTGCTCGCAAAAATGGTGCTGAGGCAGCCACCCACGTCCAACGGCTGGCGCAGGAGGTTCTCCAGCGGGGTGGGTTAACTACCTCCGCTGGTCGAGAAGCAGCCCAACAGTTGGACGCAACGTTACGGAGTGGCAATCACCGGCTCAATCCAGGTACCACTGCTGATCTGATTACGGCCTGTTTGTTCATTGCCTTACGCACACGTCTGTTGCGCCCGACCGACCCCTTCAGTTGGGAACAGCCCGATTGGCTGAGTGGTCCGTCCCTATAAAGTGACCTAAGGGCGTTCCGACTGACATCATTAGCTTACTCGCCAAGCTGTCTTAATGGACGGTTGAAACTCCTTATGCCGCACGAACGATTCAAAGTCCGTGTCACCAAAGATCACCTGGTTTTCTGCTGCGGTCATTTCATCAGTTACCGTGGTCATCAGTGCGAGCGTTTGCACGGCCACAACTACCGTGCTGCTGTGGAAGTAGAAGGACCTCTGCAGGAGGATTTTTACGTTGTAGACTTTATTGCCTTAAAGCAGTTGATGCGTGAAATCACTGACGAGTTGGATCATCACATGTTATTGCCGACTCGCAATCCGGTGATTCAAGTAGAAGAATGCGGGTCAGCCGTGCACGTCCGTTACGAGCAACGTCTGTGGGTGTTTCCCCGCGACGACTGTGTATTGCTCCCCATCGAGAATACTACAGCTGAGCTGTTGGCCCGCTATCTGGCCGGCCGCCTTCTGAACGCTTTGCAACAGCGTGAGAACTTCATCCCTGAGGTGCTCCGGATCGAAGTGGAGGAGGCCCCCGGCCAAAGTGCTACGGTCGAGTGGCGGTTGGATGCATCGTCCCAGTGAGTTTTGCCGGTCTATCCCGTCAGCTGTGCCCTCCATACTGCGGCTACCGCATGGCTTCGGATCCGTCGAGTTTTAATTCAATTTGTTCTCTGGCGTGCTCCAGCGGCGATGTGCCGAACTCGTTTAAGAGGGTCGCCATAGGAGCATGAGGCCGTCGCGGCTCCAATCACATACACGCTCAGCGGGCGATAAGTGCCGCCCGTAATTTGTTGATGGCGATGGCCTGTACTTGTCGGACCCGCTCTTTGGACAATCCCACTTGCCGGCCAACTTGCTCCAAGGTAGGGTTGCTTCCCTCATCGCTCCAGCCAAAGCGCAGCTTGAGGATGGCTTTTTCTCGCTGAGTCAACAAGGGGTGGTCGTGTCGCAGATACTCATCGAGACGCACGGCTGGGTGCGCATCCGTCGGAGCTGGGGATCCCTGAGCAGCCACGTTGGGTTCCCCGTGCGGAAGTGAATCGAACGACAATGCCTGAGTGAGGCAATCACTGGCCATCCGCTGGCTTTGCCGGGACAAGGCCCGCGCCAGACAGGTGTAAGCGTAGGTGCTGAAGCGGATGTTCAGCCAAGGGTTGAATGCCGCTACAGCCTGGATGAGTACAATGTGGCAATCACTGACAAAGTCGTCGGTGTAGGCTGTGGCGATGACGTGCCGGCGGACAGCGCGGAAGATAAGCTTGCGGTTGCCCAGCACAATACGGTCTCGCAACTGGTAGTAAGCTGTCAGCCATTGCTCACGTCCGGCGACGGTCGTGGCACGATGCGCCCGATAGGCAGCATAGTGCATACGGCGGGCAAATTCGCGTGTCTGCTCATCGACCATGTAAGGCTGCTGGGTGTCGGAAACATCGGCCAGCAGCGGGCGCGGATCATATCGTTGGGTCGCCCCCTTGTCGCGGAACGACGGGTGAAAAACGTAGGCCGGCAGGCCGGGGAGTCGCGACACCCGCTGAGTGGCGGAAGTTAGTAAAGAAGGCATGGCGTTACCCCCACAAAATTGGAACGTTTTGGACGTTTTTCTCTCCACTTCATCACCAGTATAGTCGACCATCTGCCTAAGCCTTTCAATAAAAACGTACAAAACGAACAATTTTTTTCAAGGCGTGTCAATGGAATGTTCCTTCTTTCAGCTTAGCCGTGACGAGGTGCGGTTGCTTGCGGGCGGCGCCCTCGCCTATAATCAAAGAACGATGAGGTAACTAATCGCTGCATCCGTAGGGGACAGGCACGGGAGCCAAACGTGTCGGCAGCAAAAACGCATGAATCGTCCAGATAAAATACCTGGCAAAAATGGTAGTTCCAACGACGCCTTTCTGGCGGACGTTTACGTTAGTACGCAGCAGGTTGCAGAGGCGCTAGGAGTCAGTGTCACTACCGTTAAGCGTTGGGTGGATCAGGGGATTCTCCCGGCACAGCGTACTGCGGGTGGCCACCGCAAACTGCCGCTATCAGAGTTACTCCGGCTCGTCCGGCGAGGTGATCTGCCACAACCTAATCTGGAAATCTTGCTTGGCGTCGCTATCCCCTCCACTTCCGATGATTTGCAGCAATTGGCTCAGCAGGTGCGTCAGGCAGCTTTCCAGCACGACCACACCTTGCTGCGTGCCCTGATCCGTGGTGCTTACACCCAAGGCATACCCATGGCCGATTTGGCCGATTGCATCATTGTGCCCATGATGCGGGCAGTTGGCCATGGCTGGGAAACGGGCACCTTGGACGTGATGCAAGAGCATCGCATCACGCAAGAAGTAGCGGCTGTGCTATACGAACTACGCGAACTGCTCCGTTCGGGGGTCGATCGCCACCGCCCCCGGGCCGTCGGCGGTGCTCCCGAACATGACCATTATTTGCTGCCCACGCTGCTGGCTCAACTAACTTTGTTGGATTGTGGCTGGCAGGCCATCAACTTAGGCCCCCATACCCCGCCTTCGGCGTTTCAAGCAGCAGTGGAAGAATTCCGGCCCCGCCTTGTCTGGCTATCGGTAACCCATTTGGTGCACCCGGAAAACTTCTTGGCTGAATTCAACCCCCTAGCTCGACAATGGCAAAAACAGGGAATAATCATTGTTGTTGGCGGCCAAGCCCTGACCCCCGAACGTCGTAACCAGTTAGTATACACCAGTTATGGCGACGGCTTCCGTCAGTTGGCTGCATTGGCCCATTCCGTGGTACCTCCTCCTGCTCCACCCCGTCGCGGCCGCCCTCCTCTGGAACGCTCTTAATTTCCTTCTCATCAGGTAGCAGGCACTTCAGACAAAGTTACTTAATCGTCGCATGGGGAATCAGCACTCATACGCCACTCGGTAGCAAGAATTGCACCAATCATCGTAATCACGATGTCATTACTGATGATTTTGCGAATCTAACGTTTCTCCGCCTACGAGCACAAGGCTTAGTAGGACCAATGTCGGTAACTAGTCCCTTACCCCTAAAAGAACATCGCCATTCTTCTGAGAACTTCCCATAAGCGTTCCATGCGTAAAGTCATGGCTCACAATGGTGTATAATCTCAGCGATAGCCCCCCACCGGCTTGTACTAGCCATGTGCCATCCCGACACACACCCTTGTCACTCATTGGATGCCTGAAGGATGTTGACTGCGGCCCCCACAGTGGATCAGTTATACCAACTTTTTCCCCACTCGCCGGACCGTCCTGATGTGCAAGAAATCCCGGCTTCGGCTGTTCCTCCTCCTTACCACCAGTTGCTCGTTCATACCCATCACATGACCGTCGCGGTCGAACAATATTACGGTGTTCCAGTTCAAGTACGCGTGCTGGAATGCAAAAGAGTGGGAAGCGAATATGCACGCAAAATTCTACTGACTGCCCACAGTCGACCGGTTCAATTTGGGCTGGTGCGTATTGATTTGGAGGTTTGTCCCGAACCGGTGCGTCAGGAAATTTTAGCAGGACAAATACCTCTGGGACGCATTCTTATACACCACAATATGTTACGTCGAATCGAGCCGGTTAGCTATCTGCGAGTCACTCTCAGCCAGCCCATGGCCGATTGGTTCGGCGTCGAACCGGGCACGATCACCTATGGGCGAATCGGGGTCATACACAGCGGCAACCGGCTAGCGGTTGAAATGTTGGAAATTCTGGCCCCCATTTCCGGAACCTGCCACAACAGATAATACACAAAAGTAAGTATCCTCGCCATATGTCTTAAAATGAATGTCTCTTACATATACATATATACACAAGTAATCAAAAAGTCAAATATCTTGCGGTCCACCCTTCCAATCGATTTGCATCCGGCCCTAGATCCGGAAATTCGTAATCACCTGCCAAGATTGATCTTGTTTCTGATTACCGACATTGGCTTAGCAGGTGGAATTCGCAACCTTAAGGGCGTAGGGTATTAGGGGAAAATTTGCACTTTTTCATTAAGCGCAGGTGCCTACGATAAGACGGCTAAAGCAAGAGCCAAGCGGCAGGCATGATCAAATTCATCCAGATCGATAAATTCTTGCACAGTATGGATTTCGTTCTGACCGGCACCAAAGGTAACGGTGGGGATGCCGTGTTTGACCAGCCAATTGGCGTCGAGGCCGCCGTTAGTGACCCGTAGGGTGGGCGTTAGGCCAATCGCATGTGCCGCTCGGACGGCCCGTTGTACCACTGGGGCATCGTCGGGCAGGCGGAAGGGTAAATAATCCAGACGGGACTGGAAGACCACTCTGCCGGTACGATCTTCGCAATCCTTGACTTTGCGAGCCGCTCGTTGAAAAGCCGCCTGGCATGCCGCGGTGATCTCCCGAACAAACTGGGCGTCGTGGCTACGGCTTTCCCCTTTGACGTGGACGTAATCCATGATGACATTAGTGGCGTTACCGGCACTGCGTCCGTGAGCATCGCCGATATAACCGATGTTACAAGTTCCTTCCCGTCCGTTTTTGCTAATTTTGCCCCACCAGCCGGTGCGGAAAATGTCTTGCATAGCTAGAGCCAGGATCATAGCAGCCGAAATCCCCTTTTCCGGTGCCACTCCCGCATGCGAGGCTCGACCATAGATGTCGACCGTCCAGCGATCGGCCCCAATTGCACCAATCGTAAGTTCCGCTGCACAACGGCCGTCAACGTTGAAGCCAAACGCAGGGTTTCCCAAATCGGCGGGGTTGACATAGCGGGCACCGTACAGGCCGCTCTCCTCACGCACGGTGAACAGGAGTGTCAGGGGCGGATGAGGCAGCTCCTGACGAATTAATTCGGCGGCCAAGGTGACCAGAACGGCACAGCCGGTGCGATTATCCCCTCCCAGCGCCGTTTTGCCCTCCTGCAGATTGATGACCCGTCGGCCTTCCACCTTCGGTTCGGCCCCGGCACACAAAGGAACCGTATCCATATGCGTGGCAAACAGTAACGGTGACGCTTTCTCCCGATTCCGGGACGTGGCATTTCGCGGCGAGCGTGCCGGAAGGTGAACAATCAAGTTCCCAATGGGTGTAGGTTCCGGAATGCGTTGATGGGCATCATCGAAATGAATGGCCTCCGCCGGCACCCCAACTGTCCGTAACATCTCGGCAAGAGCGAGCCCAATTGGCTCCTCCTGGCCCGTCACGCCAGGCACCCGAAGCAGGTGCAACAACCGCTCTAAGGCCGCTGTGTGGTCTACTGCGATCTTGACCTGCTTGCGTGTTGGCATACCACCCCCCATTTGCCTCTTTGCACACTCTGCAATACACCCGGATGTTTTCCCAATCGCACCCCTCGTCTTTTTGTAAGTGGCTGCTCGACCGCAGGAAAAATAAATTCTGGAGTGAGACGATTATTTTAGGGGCACCTTGAAAATAGTAGATTGCCCACCATTAACGAAACTACGGAACAACTTACGGCAAACACAACCTCACAAACGCTCGGCGCTCTTTTTAGAGCGTATCTGCGTTCTTACCTGAGATGGGACTTACTATGACCGATAGGTCCGTACACCTGAAATTTCAGTATGTAGGAGTGGACTTTGGTCTCTGAAAGTAGACGGTGGACTACAGGAAAAGTTGCAAAACTCACTAATATAATCATAATTTTGACGCGGAGAGCGAAAAATAAGCAAAGGTACCCACTCGCGTCGACATTTTTTGATATTAGCGACTGGGATCGCCCCAGGATGCTGGCTAGCGTCCATAGGCAGTGGTCAGAAGGAACGTCTACCGCAAGTGGTCGTTCGCAAAATTTGGGATAAGGTTCCTCATAACGCCTTTACAGCCCTGCCTCGCTGGCAGGACCGATGGTTAGGTGTCTTCCGGGAAGGTGCTGATCATGTGCGGGGTTGATGGCCTGATCCGGTGTACTGCCTGCAGCGTCGGGATGGTTCAGCCAATACCGCTTTACTTGGGATATGTGAAACTTCATGCCGGGTATCGACTTGGAAGGACCTTGGTGTGCATCTAGGAGGCCCTCACCTGATTCGACTGTCGGATGATCGTTGGTGGGCGTGCGGTCGGCTCACGGTCTTGGGAAAACCTAAAATGGTACTGGCGCAATTGGATATAGACAAGGGAAAAATTTCATCGACAGTCACCTTACCTTCGGGCGGCGACACTAGCTACCCGGACCTGGTCTGGCACAAAGAGCAACTCTGGATCAGCTACTACAGCACCCACGAAGGCAAAAACAACATGTACCTGGCCCAAGTGCACTGGTCATAACTCCCAATCAGCGCTAGAGTTGTATCACCTCAGCCGGATCAGTGCAGGTCTAGCGTTCCATCGGATGCGTCATCCCCACAACGCGTGGAGATATCATGCTCCGTTGTAGCCTATCTCTGGCCCGTTATTGTTTTCGCAAATGAGTTGACCGGGATTGTGGATCAGCCAGCCATTGTGGATCGACGTGACCATACAACTTCCAGGTGCCATTGGGACTGCAGACATAGATGGGATCGGTTAAGTAGTTACGCCAGAACTCTGGCCCAAGCCAGACGAGATGGTCCGAATCCTGCAGATCGATCCAGACGTCGACGTCTTTCAGGAGCAGGTCCCGCGGGACGGTGTAATTGGGACCCACGAATAGTTCCAAGCGGAGTTCTTTGAGACGGGCCTTGGCAATAGTTGTTTTGAAATTGACTCCTAGGCCGGGAACTTTGTGCTCTGTCGGTTCGATGCCACAGGCCCGAGCGGTTCCCATGCTCAACGCGATCCCGCCAGGGCAGTTCAACAGGGAAGCCACCACTCCGCGAACGGGGGTGAGCCGACCATCAGCAAGCGGATAGCGATCCACCCCATTGAGGGACAGATAGCTCAACAATGGTGGTCCCTTGGGCGCTGTGGAAACGGCTACCGGGAGCAAAGCCCCGGCCTGTTTCGTCGGAGCGGGTGGCTGTCGCAGTACCAATTCGCTCGTGCCGGAATACCGCACCTGGGCGATGGGTACTGTCAGGTCCAGATAGAGCTCGTCCAGATGGAAGTGGGGTTGCCAACGGTGCTCCGCCCGGCGGGTCAAGTCGCTGATGGATAGCAGAAGGTCGCTGCCCAAAATGGTACTATTGCCCGCCGGTAAATCCACGACGTCCAGCGCAATTTGAGTCAGTCGGATCCAGACGTCGTGACCGCGTTGTGGTTTGGGTAGCAACTGAATGGCCGGAATCACCAGCTCGGGCAGCGTGACCTTTTGACCTGGGGGCGGTACGTCGAATCCCCACTCGCGCCATTTCTGCACACTTACCAGCGAGCGTCCTGGCCGGGCTTCAAAGGCTATCGTGATGGGCACTTCGCGGAGTTTGCTCTCATCGGTAGAAGCCGTAGCGGTCTGGCCGGCCATCTTGGGCCGTGGCAAGAGCAAACGAGCCGAGAAGTGGCAAAAGCCCGTCTTCTGGTCTGTCATCGGCACGCGGACGCGCACGGCCCCAGCAGGCGGTATTACCCCTTTCCACGGATAGCTAGCTTTGTCGGGTCCTACGGCAGGTTGCTGGGCCAAACCCAAAGTTCCGACTACCATCAGCCACACACAGCTGCAGCGAATGGGACTCATCATGTACACACTTACCCCGCATCCTAATGCCGTTACGCATCTGCTACCACATGCCTTCGAGTTCACTCTCCATCATGGAAAGCAAATTGTGATCGGGCAACCCAAAGAAGGGGAGGACCATGCGTATTCCAGAAAGCTGATACTGAAGTACTGGTAGTACTGGTATCGTGTGTGTGCCACTGTTCTTACTGGAATGCTCAACACCCCGGTCGCTCACTCAGCATCGGAAATGAGCAAGAAAGACCATCACTCGGCCAAAGTTCGTAACAGTGGGGAATAATCGGTTCAACGATAGCAATTAGTCAAGGCCGTGGTAATATGAAATTGATCACTTTCTTGGCGAGTCCTGAAACAAGAAGAAAGGGCCCCGCCTTAGTGCGCAACGAACTATCTTCAAAGATTTCACTATTCTGGTCTGTAGTGGCATAGGGGAACACATGATGCAGCGGCGAGAGCAGAACGTGAGCAACATGATCAGAGCGTGCGTGACGCTCATTGTCATGACGGCTTGGTTGTCACCAGCATGGGGTCAGAGTCTGGATGCGGAGGTCAAGGTACCCTATCTGTGGCGTGTGGTCATCCAAGCATCCCCGCACCCAGCGTTAGGTAGCACGGTGCGTCAACAAATGGAGAGAGACATTCTGGCAGCCCTGCAACCGGCCTTGGGACCACTCGGCACCGTAGAGGTAATCGACCTGGCCTCGACACCTCGTGACAAATGGGATCCCCTCTGGCAACAATATGAGGACAAAGGGTTCGCAGCACTGGAAGCCGTTCGCGAACTAACCGGAATCAAAACCCATTTTTTGCGTGTGGATTATGTGGATGGAGTATATCAGTTGCAGTCCCGGCAGCACGACGGGTTCACCGGATTGGTATCGCCCCTGCGGTATCAGCGGGTGACAGCCGCTGAATGGCTGGGACGAGCCGCAGGCCTGCTCCTGGAGCAGGATTTTGGCCTGTGTGGCACTATCGACATCAGTAGTGAGCCGACCCCGGAAACCGCTAAGGTGATCGTCCGGGGTGGACAGCTTGGTAGCATCGACCATTGGGTGAAGGTAGGCGATGTATTGGCCGTCGCTCAGGTATTTAAGATGGATCACCCCGCCCCACCTCCCGCACGGACGGCCACGGGCAAGTTGCTTACCCCTGCTGCCCCCCCGCCTGTGAGCCTCACGGCTCAGCCCCGGGCATATACCTACCTTCGCGTGCGTGAAGTAGGAACCGATGGCCGCCTGGTCTGCGCGGTTCTGAGCGCTTATCGCACCCCACTACCACCAGGCAGAGGCCTGGGCTACCGGTGCATGAAGTTGGGCACACGGGAAGGTCCATTGGCGATTCGCCTGGTCAGCAAGGAAGGCAGTATCCGCCCGGGTGGACAGATCACGGTCCGGGCCAGCGAAACAGGTTTCCAAGCCAATCCGTCCCCGCAGGACAACTTCATGTTTCAGGACGGTCTGTTCCGCTCGCAGCGACCCTATGCCCATCTCGCCTGTGTGGTCATCACCCAGGGTCCTGGAACAGGGAGCCAATTTCCTGTGCCGATCCTAGGCAACGATGTGGTCAGTCTTCCGTTTGAAACGGATCCCAAACGCGTCGAAGCCGCTACTGTGATCCAGGGACTTATCACTCTAAGTAATCGGGTAGCCGATGCCCGCAACGCTCAGGTTATCTGCTTCCAGGCAGTTACCGAGCTGATCAAGAAAGGCAAAAACGAGGAGGCACTGGCCCGTGCCCAGGCGGGACACCGCAACACGCAGGTCGCCACCCAGACGATCACCGATGAACTGGAACGCTGGCGTGAACAGATTGATAAAACCCCTGAGGCGCAACGGCTGGTTAATAACATCCAACAACATCTGACGGCTCTGAAGAAGGCCGATGAAAATCTGGCCAAACATATTGAAGCTCTCAAAGCCGTGGTCGAGCAAGAAAACGACCCCAAAGCCGCTGCCCGCGACGTTCAAATCAAGGCATTGATCACTCGCATCAACATCCTGCTAGCTCGTGGTGAAGTCGATGAAGCTTTAAATACTTACGATCAACTCCTGACTCTGGCTCCAGACAATGCCGAGATCCGCCAGCGGCGGGACAAACTACGGGAAGAATGGCAACCGAAAAGCCCTGCACACGCCCAGGCCCGACAGTACCTGCTGAAGACCTGGCCGGGGGTCGCCACCACGGCTGATTTCCGCGACAGCTTACCTCAACTAGGTACCGCCATCGATGAATGCATTAAACAAGGAGATCACTATACCTTGCGGCAGTTGTTGCAGCATTTCGCCGTAGCAGTGGTCAAACTTAATGAACTTCATGATCGCCTCGATCCCAACCGGGATAACGAGCGGAAGGAAATCGAGGAAATCAAGCAACTAGGGGCTAGTTTGGCCGCAATAGAAAAGAAAGTCCAAGACTTTGTCTCCCGCTTCAGTGACGGGGCACGATAAACTCGCCCTCGTGGGGGCTTGTCATTTCCCTAAATTTTTTCGCCTGGCGCTAATTGGTGGCCGATAAGAATCCTGTTTTTAGCCTGTGAAGTCGCACCGGCTTGAGTACAAGGTCCCGAGCCCCGATGTTGTACCCTCCAAGATCTGTTTCCGTCGACTCGTTTCCATAGATCGTAGGAAATGAAGAGGGAAATCTCAGTGAATAACAAACGCCTGAGGTATGCCAATATGGATGGGTGGTTTTCAGGGTGACGGGGGTTGTTGGGCAGGCGTCGGTACAGTCAAGAGTATAGCCGAACCGTCAGAAAGAGGCACCAGCACCTCTTGGGAACTGATGAGGGTGGGGGAGGTCAAGGGGAAGACACCTGGCAGGTCGATGGCAGTCGTGGCTTGAGCTATTCCTTTGGCCCCTTCAAGTCGGACCAGGCGACCACTCAGGTCAATAGTTAACCAATCTCCGTCTGGTAGGGCCAACGGGGGACCAACCAACGCTGCGCTCCCCCCCTCGGAATGGCGTTGGATCCACACGGGTACGTCCTGGTCGGGATTCAGGCACACGACGAAGCGGTGATCGACGGTATAGGCCACACGATAGTTCCCTTGGGGATCGCGCGTGAGGGTCATGGCTGAGGTAGGCGGTCCCAGGGGCAACACGGCACCTGGTCTCCAGCGTCTTATCGCCTGCTCGCTGCGATCGGCCGAGTATAACCAGACGTTGCCCGT
Organism: Gemmataceae bacterium; assembly: GCA_025055795.1. Classification (GTDB taxonomy): domain Bacteria; phylum Planctomycetota; class Planctomycetia; order Gemmatales; family Gemmataceae; genus Thermogemmata. Next base: position 119,751 of record JANWVV010000002.1, on the reverse strand, counting down.
AACGTCGGCAATGAGGAACCGAGGAGGCCGCCCTTCCTTGACTAAGGGTAAGGGGGGAATCGCTGGCCGCTCGCGTAGTTCCCAGGTGCCCCCCTCGCTCCAGCGTTGCCCCTTGGGCCAAATCCAGCGTTTGAGTAAACGGCTGCCATCGTTACTTAGTAGGGATTGGTCGTCCAGAGCCGCCAGCAGAGCGGTTGTTGTCCCTGTTTCGCGTCGTTCCTGCCGCCACAGTGGTCCTGGTTCAAGGTTATCCGGTACGGTGAGTCCTTTCCCGGGTAAGTGACGGTAGATGACTCCATCGGCTAAGGGCAGCAACAGGATCTCTCCAACCAGTAGGGGGCGCCCAGCTAGTGATGCGGGGGCGGGCACCTGACCTTCGTGGACGATCTGTCCGTCCCGTACCAGACGGATAAGTAACCGTAGTTGCCTGCGGTCCCTTTGAACTTCTTCCACTGGTGTTACGCTGGCTAACAGTGTCCGGTCTGACGAAATCGCATACATAGTTGGCCCAACGGTCTGTTCCGGCACCGCGGCTAACAACTGGTCGGTCCCGGCGACGATCGTAGCGGTCGGATTGGCCAGGGTGGCTGCACCAAGGGCAAAAAGGCCGCCATCCTGTCCGGGTAGCAACACCTTTTCACCTTGGCGTTGTGGCGGATCCGCAGCCACCAAGCCCAACTGACGCCGCCAACGGATGCTCCCATCCTCCAATTGAATCAGCACGGCCTGACAGGCTCCGGTATCCACCTGACGTAGTGTCAGGCAGACAGCGTCACGACGCAGGTTGAGTAACGGTTCCTGAATCGGTACCCCCAAAGGTCGGGCTGTGTCGACAGCAATCACCTCCAATCCTCGCTGGGGGTGGATACCTAGTCGATACTTCTGAACCGTTCCCCGCATCAGGACCAGGAATGCCCCTTCAGCAGCGGGGACCACGGCTGCCGGTAGCGGAAAAACATTCGGATCATTTGGCGTGTGTAGCGATGACCGGTCCGGCAGGGGTGACAACGGAGGATCGGGCCCGCCACTGGGATTAATATTCAACACCCGCAGCCGAGCGACGTCCGTAACTACAACCAGGCGTTCGCCGTCACTGCGTGGAGGGAAACTTGTCCATCCTTCGAGGGGATAATCGACGGAGTTGGGACGGATTTCCGGCGGCAATCCATCGGCAGGGAGCCCCGGCGGGAGAGGCGGCAGCGTAAATAGCCGGAGCTTCATGCTGCGGGCACCATTGGCCTGACACAATAGGAGGCGGCGTTCGGTGCCGGCAGCCGCCAAGGCGGGCACATCCAGAATGACCGGAGCAGACCGGAGCGTTCCGGGTTCGTGCCCTGTATGGATCACCTGCACACATTGCAGCGGCAGCAGAGCGTCGGCTTCGTCGCGGGAACCCGCGTCTAGGGTAAAAACCCGACGCGCTTCCGCTGCTGCGTATAAATACCTTCCTTCCGGAGCAGCAATCAGGAAGGCCAGTGGCTGGCCCAAGCGGATCCGACCTCGACGGGTACCATCACTGACATCGAACTCATAAACTGTGCCCAACTCATCCCGCACGGCAACATAGGCACGGCTCCCCACCACCACGGGGGGAGCTGCAGCCGGTGCGGGTAATGTTTGATACCAGCGTAATTCGCCACTCCGCAGCAGATAGGCTGCCAAACCATATTGGCCGCCGGCATGTATGGGACAGATGAGTCCCTCCGTGACCCCTTCCGGCAGGGCGAGACGCGCTTGAGTGGGGGTATAAGTTATGTCCGTGCCAACCCGGGCGGCCCATAACAGCTGACCGCTGTCTTCGTCCAGGGCGTACAGGATCCCCCGGGCGACAATGGGAAACACTGCCGACGTGCCCTCAACGGCCCCGGGTGGTGCCAAACGGGCAGTTGTACCCATGGCGGCAATGCAGTAAATGTTCCGTGTCATGCTGACAGGGGGCGTCTGGGCCGCTGCCGGGTCGGGTTCGTAACGAATAAGGGCGCGCAAACGGGTGCGTGCCTCATTCAATAACGCCTGCGCTTCCGGATCCTGGAGCCAACCTGCCGCTGCCAAGGCACTTTCAGCCTGAGCGATTCGTGCATCGGTCACAGTCTGCAGGTGCTGACGAGCTTGGGCCAGAGCTTGCCGACGTGACTCTTCCCGTTGCAATTCCTCTTCCAAGCGTTCCCATTCCTGTCGCAGTTTGTCTAGGGGCGGATCATCAGCGGCACGGAAGGTCTCCAGGGTCTTTACCAACTCTCGTCCTTTAGGAATAGCCTTGCGGACTTCCCCCTCCAAAGCAGACTGATTCGTCCGGTCGTTACGGAACTTTTGGAGCTGTTCGTCGGCCACATAAATCATGTCCTCACATAACTTTTTGCCGGCCTCGAGAATGTCGTGACCATAGCCACTGTTGGGTTTGGCCCACGGTGACTGCCGGTAGGTTCCCACAAACTCTTCCCATTGGGTCAAGGCGGCTGTGTAGTCCTGACGGTTGGTTACTACCCGTACCGCCGCCTGTAAGCGGGAAAGATCAGCGAAAAAGCGGTACTTCTCCGCCTCAGGACTATTCGGATATCCCTGGGCCAGTTGCTCATAATCCTTGGCCGCCGCTGCGTAATTGCCTTGCTTGTAGTTCTCTTCCGCTGTAGCTGCCAACTGCCGCTCCGCCAAATCCTGGTAGTAAAGCAGGTAAAAGGCGGAAAATCCCAATAACAATATTGCGCTGATCGACAGACCAATCAGGATTAGCGGAGCCCACGATCGGCGGCGGCGTTCGGGCAGTAGCAGGGACTCTAGCTCATTTGCAGACGACTGCTCATACACCGTAACCGTTTCGCTTTGTATTGAGCGATCAGGGGGGGATACCGACGCCTCCGGCGCTTCCAATCCCGCTGACCATTCGACTTCCCGCGGTGCGGCCTGGTCGGGTTCACCACTTTTCCCCACATCCGCCTGAGTGCGCTGAGATATCTCGGAAACCTCCTGGTGATCGGGTGTCGTTGCCGCTGAAGCATGGGCGAGCGAAGAAGGGAGGGGAGGTGGTTTGCTCCCGGTGGCCGGGGATCTGGCTACAGTGGGGGGACGTGGCACTGTGGTAGACGACCGGTTCTTGTTCGTTTTAACCTGCTCTTGGGTCAGGCTATCACTGCGAGGAGTAGTTGTTTGGGGCGGCGAGCTCGCTGCAGAATGAGAGATCGCTGCGGAAGTTGTCCCCGGCTGAGCGGGAGCAGGCCCGGCTGGTGGTTCCGGCTCCACCGCCGTCAGAGGCTGCACCTTGAAAACCTTGCGGCAGCCCATGTTCGGACAACGTAATGGCTTACCAACCAGATCCGCCTGAACGTTGAACTTCATCTCGCAATGCGGACATTGCACGATGATCGACACGTTGACCCCCTTGGCACTTGTGTGTTCAGGCGGCCGGGCCTTTCATTGATTGCAACATCTTGGTTGCCCACACTAGCAGAGCTGGTGGGATCGGCCCGTACCTACGTCCCTCCCCGTCTTGTTCTGTTAATGACGAGTTGTAACAGTCTTAATTTTATCGCATTCTTCGGCGGCAGGGGAAGCCGTTCCTCATCGTCTTTCCAGGGATTGATACACACCAAAGTCGTTGAAAAATAGTCGTTTCGCCCAGCGATATAGCCAGTTGCGTTCGGGAATTTCTTGTCCGGGCAAGTATTGAGAGGGTCGCGGGTTGAGGGCCGCCAACTCGGCTAGAGCCGTCTGTCGCACGGTCGTATCCCGGGCGGCATGCCGCTCCACCAGTTGCCGCAACAGGTCCGGACGCTCCAAGACGATACAACCGCGGGTGGTTTGGGTAGCCAGGCGGCGGAAAGCGGCCAGAAATGACGATTGCAGAAATTTATCCCTCAGCGGTCGGTCATCGACACGTGGATCGATAGATTCGCAGGCAAATTGGACAATTGGACAAGGTTCGATGTCACCCCAAGGATTGATATGGTGACTCAGGCCATTGGCAGCAGGGCACAAGGCCCGGCCCTCGCCATCGTGATAAGCATCGATGATGATGATAGGCTTGCGTGCTCGCATCTCGACCACGAAGCGTCGAACTCGCAAAGCCTCCTCAGCCGACAAGCATAACTCCGGATGGGGCTGCGGCCCCATCGGTCGATAAACATGAAACCAGGTATAAAGCACCCCCCAGCGGATCAGTTGATCGATCCATTCTTCCCGCAACAAGTCATTGATGTTGCTGCGGCACACACTGGTGCAAACCCCCACCAGTAAGCCGGCATCCAGAGCATGGCGTAGCCCTTGGAGCGTTTTACTTAGCACACCGGGGCGTCCCCGGCGGATGTCCGAAACTCGCTCAGTCCCTTCCACGGAAATGAGGGGGGTCACGTTCCCTAGTTCATACATCCGACGGGCCCGTTCCGGTGTCAGGAAATGCCCATTGGTAAATATCTGGAAGTAGCAATCTGGATGCTCGGCCAGCATGTCCAGCAAGTGGGGATGCATCAAGGGTTCGCCCCCCACAATACCGAAAAACACATTTCCGAGTGGCTTGGCTTCGCGGATCAACCGGTGAAACATTTCCGGGGGCATTGCCTGCTGACGAGCCGAGACGTCTACCCAGCACCCCTGACAACGCAGGTTGCAGCTATTGATGACCGAGACATACAGAAAAGGAGGAAAAAACCGCCCACGACGCAATCGTAACTTATGGCGATGAACCGACAACGCCCCCTTGAACCCCATCAGATAAAACAGACGCCAGAGCAGACGCTTGTCGGTCTCCCGCATCAATCGTCGCATCAACTGCAAAGTGGCTCGTACAGTCACAGTTCCAGCCTCTTTGGATTGTTGAACGTGTGCTACATACCACCTCGCGCCGCCCTGTTCGAGGTACAGACGACGGCATCCACCGTCCCTTCCCTACCCATCGTAGCGGTCGACTCGCAGGCGTCGAGACAACACTGGTGTCCGACCGTTTGTAAAACGCCTTTCAGATCTACTTGTCCGTCAGTTGCAGATCCCGTTTAACGTACCAGGTAGCTACGGACTAACAGGAGCAAAGCCCACAGTCGGCTCAGAACCGAGTCCGAAGCAGAGGCGACCAGCCGCACGGTATGGCGATAGGCGTGGAGCAGGCCTGGAATCTTTTTGTGGTGAGGCCAGACAGAGCGCAACAAATGTCGGGCTTCGCGTAAAGCATGGGATTTGTCCTGCGGTGTGGCGGATAGGACTAGCAAGCCGGCACGGGTCAGGTGGGCCAGCGGTAACAGTTCGTCGGGAATTCCGTCGGCCTGCAGGCGTGCTAGGTGCTGGGCTGCCTCATCGGTGCGGCGTGCCAGGACAGCGTCCAGGGCCGCCCAAGCGCGGAAATCGAGCAACTCGGCCGGGGCCGCCGGCAGTTGCAAAGCGGCATGGCACACGTCGGCCGCACGATCATGTTGGCCCAACAAACGATAAGCAACGGCAAGGGGACGGAGCATAGCCGGGGTCAGTCCCGGGCGTGTACGCCAATCCGTTAGCCAGGCGGCTGCGTGAGCATACTGGCCCGTGGCTGCCAAAGCTTGTCCCGCTATGGCCCACGCTTCAGTATCCGCACGTAACAGATCCGCATAATGTGTAATCAACCCTCGAACCGGATGGCCATACTGCGGCAGTGTGCGCAAAAGGGCTAACAGACCGGCTCGGATCACTGCTGGATGAGTTAGACGCCAGCGGGGTAACATGTCGATGAGTTTTTCCTGTTGTCCCAGTGGTATTAATCGTTCGGCCCACAAGGCCACAGCCGCTGGCTGCACAGCTGGGTCGTCTACTATTACTTTCAGCTCGGCCATCAGAGTCTGTTGCCAGTTCTGCTGGTCGAAGCTGCGTGCCGCTTCGCGTAAAATGTCGAGCGTAGTCTCAGGATCACGCGCCAGAGCATGGAAGCGTGTCAGGGCATCTTCCCGCTGGCCGCGGTGGCAGGCTATTTGTAAACCGAACAATCGAACCTGGGGTGTATCGTATCGCTCTGCCAGGCGTTCATACTCTTCAGCCGCTTTGTCGATCTCTTTGTCCGCCAGCAGCGTAGCAATTAGCTGCACAGCAGCCGCCTCAGAAGAGGGATCCAGCTCGAGCGCCCGCCGATAATCCTGACAAGCACCACGCAGATCGCCCAAGTGCCAGCGGGCATCACCCCGGTGCAGGTAGGCCCATGGGTGTTGCGGCTCCAAGCGTACCAGTTGCTCCGCTGCCTCAAGGCACTCGCGGTACCGCTCGGTGGTCTTGTACCAGAGGGCCAGATAATGCCAGCCTCTGGAAAACTGTGGGTATTCCGTTAGCAATTGGCGTATGCGGAGGATGGCTTCTTGCAGGCGGCCGCGTTGAGCTTCGATCCAGGCAGCACAGGCCCGCAGGTCGGGAGGCTCGGGCTTCAGGTCGGCTGGCTGACAGGCCGCCAGTGCCTCCTCGTAGCGACCCGCTTGAACCAGTTGTTCGGCCTTGGCCTCATGACCAGGGACAAACTTGGGATAGGCCTTTACCAGTACATCGACCGCTCGTAGTCGTTCGGCCGGTTCGGCCGCTTGACCCTCCGCTGAGTCGATCCACAACAGAGGAACCCAGGGATGAAATGGCCCCCCCCCTTGCCAGGTCTGACGCAGCAACTGTACCCCCTCATTCTCCCAACCTGCTTTTTTCAGCTCCTGCAGGGCCGAATGGAGTGGTTCCGGAGACTGACCCGGTCCCTCGCATATTTCAGTAAACGCCTGCAAGGCGCTTTCCCGGTCGCCAAGGCGAACGGCCAACTGCAACTGTCGCAGAGCAGACTCCGGTCCGGACAGATGCTCTTGCAACAATGCCAGGGCTTGACGGGCTTCACGGATTTCGTCGTCCGCCAAGCAAATGTCGAAAAGCAAGGCAGCGGCTTGGGAAAAGCCGGGGGCCAGTCGCAACGCCTCACGCAAATCCGCTTTTGCCCCTGCACGATCTTGCATCTTGAGGCGAGCTTCGCCGCGCAGAGCCAGATGCAGCGGATGTTCGGGTTGCAAGCGAACCAGTTCCTCGGTCGCTTCCAAGTACAAGGCTGTCTGACCTGTGGCGTTGTACCATTCAGCCAGTTGGCGCCAGCCCCAAAGGTAGGTCGGTTCGATCGCAACTAGAGCCTGCATCGGAGGAATGGCAGCAGCAAAGTTGCCCCGGCGGGCCTCTACCCAGGCCAAGCGTCCCTGCAGGACCAAAGGCAGATTGCCGGCTAGCAAGGGGGGTTGGGCCGCCGCTATAGCTTCGTCGTAACGTCCCATTTCTGCCAGACGCTCCGCTTTGAGGTCATACGCTTCCACTCGGCGAGGATCCAATGTCAGGGCACGCTCCAGGGACGCCAAGGCCTCCTCATGGTCCGATGGTTGAGTCAATAGACGGGCCAAACGGATCCACACCTCGGGATTACCCGGCCGTAAGCGTGTCAATTCCCGGGCGAAGGCAACGGCTCGGTCCGCTTGCTGAAGCTGTTCCGTCCATTGGGATAGCCATTGCCAGCCCAGATCAAAGTGCGGGTCCAATTGTAGGGCATACTCCAAGCGTTGCAGGGCTTCGGTGCTTTGGCCAGCCTCCCAGAGGGTCGCTGCCCACATACCATGGGCGGCCCCTTCCAAGGGCAATCGTGGCCCGGCCAACTCCCAGACCTGAATCGCTTCCTGATGTTCACCCTGTTGCTTGTACGCTTCGGCCAATGCCTGAACGGCAGCCGGCCAGCCTGGTGCCGCCCGGAATGCTCCCCGCAAGGCCTCCACCGATTCCTCCCGTTTGTGCAAACCTTGGCATACCTGTGCCAGATCCAGCCACAGCCTGCCTACCAACGGGAAGCGCGCGACCGCCTCGCGAGCATATACCTCGGCTTCCTCCAGCCGTGCCAGACCCATGAGCTGATGAATCACTAGCGACCAGGCTACCCACAAATCGGGACGTCGATCCAGCAGCCCCTGTAATGTCTCCAGCAACTGAAGGTGCTCATCCGGATCAGGCAAGGTATGTGCAGCAATCACCTGATGCGCTTGCTGGAAGTACGCAACCAGCCCTTCGCCATTGTGAGACTGCTGCCGCAACTGCTGAACAATAAAATCGAGGGCAGCGCGTTTCTCGTCTTGACTACGACTCAATTGCAGCAATTCATTGATCAACAATTCCTGGTCGATGTTCTGCTGCAAGGCGCAACGCAGGGTCCGTATTGCTTCTTCCACGCGGTCCATCCGCTTGAGCAGATGGCTAGAAACCGCGTAATATTCGCGGTGTCCTGGTTCCAGACGCCCGGCCTGTTCCACAGCGGCTTCTGCTTGGCAGAACTGTTTGCGTTCCGTCAATTGCCAGGCCCACTGACGCCAGGCCCAAGCATCCTCCGAGCATTCGTCCAGCAAAGCCTGAATGGCCTGCAGAACATCTGCATCGGGATCGGCCGCGAAGAATTCAACGCGTAACTTCAAAAATGGATAATGGTGCGGATACAACTGGCACAACTGCAACAAGCGAGAGCGTACAGCCGCTCGGCCTTCGGTTTCTTGTAGCGCCATCAGCAGGTTACGCTGCGCTTCCAGATCGAAAGGCTGAAGACGAGTCAATTCCTGCAGGTGGCGGACCACCGCGGCGAAGTCGGACTGACAATAAGCCACCCGGGCCGCTACCCGCAGCCAACGCGTTGTGTAAACGTGCGGGCGTGCCGATCCCAGGTCTTGGTAAGCGGCCTCGAACTGTCGGGACGCAGCATACAGTTCAGCACGGAATAGTAGTAACTCTCCGAGGGTCTCTTGGACCTTGGTACGCTTAGCCGCACTGGAGGCAACTTGTACGGGCTCCGAGGCTTTGTTGGAAACTATGGCGGCCTCTGATGCGGCAACGACAGGATCAGCAGAGTGCGATGCCGTAGTGTGCCCAGTCAAAGGATACGATGGAGCGGGAGGCTCGGTGGTCCCCCCTTGAGAAGCTTGTTGCTCTTTCACCCATTGTTCGGTTAATTTGCGGATGGCCTGGTCCAAAGCTAAGCGGGCATGCTGGGGTTCTCCACGATCCAACAGCAAGAAATACAAGGCCTTTGTGGCTGTTGCCTGGGGTACCGAAGCCCGAGGTCCCTTATTCTGAAACAAACGAAGAGCGTCCGCCGTCTGTTGCTGCACCAGTGCTGTGCGGGCATAGGCCTCGGCAAACTGATCCTCGCGTTCATCGAGGGTACAAGCGAGGCGGAAGTAATCCAAGGCTTCGTCGAACCGTTGCGTCTCCCATAACAAGGTCGCCAGCAGGAAGAGGGTATGAGCAGAAGGTGCTTGCGGGCGGGCACGCAAGACGCGGCGCAATAACCAGGCTGCACGGTCGCGTTCAGTAACCTGGCTCAGTAGTGTCTGTGCCAGGTTGAGCAACACCACCGGTTCGGCCTGGGGCCATTGACTTGCTTGGTGCAGCAACGCCTCTCGTTCTTCTCCGCGCTGCAACTCGCGAAGTACGGCTACTTTGCCCAGCACCCAGGTCACTTCCTGAGGATGGCGCTGCAGCAATTGGTCGTAGCAGCGGAGCAGTCGCACTGGATGGGCGTCGTAGTGGGCCAAGGCAAGTTCGGCAAACAAGATCAGGGGATGATCCGGGTAGTCGCGACCCAGTTGCTTCAGAAGCATGACCGCGGCGGTTCGATCGTGGTCGTGCAGGGCTTTCTGCAGGTCCGCCAACCGGTCGTAAACTTCGGCGTCCGGTAGGTTGACTCCGTCAAGCCGGGCGGCCTCCCCCTGTGGAACGACAACACTGGCCCGGGGGCCAAAGGCAGCCTGGCGCTGCAGCAAATTCTGTAGCGGCGCCTCCATCAGGTATGGTTCATCTGCCTCACCCAAAAGCAGGGTGTTTCGCAGCAGGTCCATACCTACTACCAGGCGGAAGTGGTTGAAACCTGCCTCGACCAAATGAATGAAAAAAGGAACGTCCCGCTCCAGTAACTGGATGGCCGCTTCAGCGGTCAGGCGAAACTCCCGCACTATCCAGCCACCTTGTTGCCATCGGAGGCGGGTGGTAATGGAGGGCAGGCCATCGGGTACCAAGGGTGTTGGTTCCCGTAGGGGTTGCGGTACAGGGTGTTTCCACCACTGGGCGAGAAACTGTTCAGCGGTCAGCCCAGGCCAGCGATGCGTCTTGAGTAATTGCAACCGTCGGGGCGGCGTGGCCACGGTCCAGGCCGACAAACGCTCCCCGAGAGCCTGGTAGAAATCTTCACGGACTTGACGCGTCAGGGGTAGTGCCTCGGTCACACGTCCCAGTCGCAACAAAATGTCCACCCGCCGAGCAAGCAACCATTGCTGGCTTTGCGGCTCCAGCAACGGTGAGAGGGCCTCATATTGCTCCAAGGCTTGCAAAGCCGCGTCATATTGCTCCAGTTCATAATGAATGATTGCGGTTTGGGCCGCGATCAATCCGCATTCCAGATGTTGTTGTGAAGCCAAAAGCAAGTCGAGGGCTTCCGTGGACCGTCCCATCCGCAACAGGAGATGAGCCGCTGCCTGGACCGCAGGGCGGTACCAAGGGCGTAAGGTCAAAGCCCGCTGAGTAGCCTCCAGGCCTTCCTCGTACCGCTCAGCCAGTTCATACACTCCGGCTCGCTCGACCAACGGCCAGGGATGCTCGGGGGCTAATTGCTCAGCACGGTGCAACCAACGTTCTGCACGGTCCCAATCACGGAAGCGTGCCACCACAAAGGCCAACAGTGCCCACCAATCGGCTTGTAGCTCCGGCGAGGCCACGGACCAGTCCTGCTGCTGACGGGCAAACCGCCAGGCTGATACCGGACCGAAACGCTCCAACAGGTAGCGGGTGAAGTAATAGATGGCTTCCAGATGCGCTGGCGCCTGACGCCAAGCTACCAGGTGCAATCGCTGTCCCAGCCGCGGAGCCCCTAACTGCATGGCCAATCGACCGGCAAGCAACCGTGCCGGCGTGCCTTGCCAGTACCGCAAGGGGGCAAATTGCCGAGCCAAATTCCATGCCTGCAGATACTTTCCCCGTGAATACAGAACACGAAGCTGCGTTATTTCCGCAGCCCCAGGTTGTTGTTGCCTTGCCTGTTGACGATCACTCGTTTCCACGGATCATTCCTGCCGCAACTGTCGGGCAACATGCGGTGATAGACTAATGTCGCCCGCCTCCGACTTTTCACCAACTGCGACCAACGCCTTCCTCAGAGCCGCCATCGATTACCGACCACCTAAACCATATACTTGCGGCTTGATTGGTTGTTTCCACTTCTTCACTGTAAAACCTTCGGTTCCTGCAGATCCTTCCCTAATACCTAAATAAATAAGTGAAAACTGTTATCCCCTCAGCGCCCCGCGGAACCATAGGTCCCTCTCAATAATGCGTCTTCTAGGACCTTTTCAGGATACTGTGCCCGCATTGAACTCCCCAGTCAAACTCCTGGAGCGCAACATGCTGGTAACAGCCTATTTTTAATAGTAATTAGACCGGCATGCGAACATGGTCCCGATTGGTGCAACAGGCACTAAATACGATGCAAGCCTCACCTGCAAAGTAGTCGGCGGCTATTTTTACGGGCCCTAGTCCGTATTATCTTTTGCCCAGCTCCCTTGTTGTGAGGTAATCGCCTCCTCGTCTCAGCCTGACAGGATTGGCCGATCAGGCCAGAAGTTGCCACAGATCCACACACGCCGGTTGATTAGGTTGTCGTTATTGCTTGTCACTAGGAGTTGTTCCCTGCTTCCGTAGCCGCAGCGGCCTCTGCCAATGGGGCCAGTTGGCTGAGGATGTTCCCTAACTGGCTCAGGCGCATGCCATAGCGATCAAGGAACTCGCCCAACCAGAAATCATCACAGACTTCATCAGGTTCTAGTTGATTTAATCGCTCGGTCATTTCTCGCAGCAGGTGGACATAGGCACGTTCCAGCAACGGCAACGCCTGTCGACAGCCACTGCTAAGTTCGGGGTATTCTGCCTGCCATCGTTGGAGGAAAGCCCGTGATCGGGCTGCATGATCCTGGGCCGACATCTGCATCTTCATCAGATGCAGTTGCTCCTGCTGGATGTGCAGGATTTGTCGTAGCAATTCGACGCTGTCACGGGCCGGGTTCGGTTCCGGCAACGCCACTGGGGCCACCGGCGTCACATACAGAGACGTATTCATAAGACCACCCGCTTGCGTCTGGGCTTCGGATCGTTGGAATTATATACCCGTTGTCTGCTGCCGCGGGAGCTACCTCTGCTTCCGGACGTTCAAATCAGGGATTATGTGTCATCGCTAACATACAGAAGCAGCCCTGCAGCAAGCCAGGTCGTAGTAAAAGAACATCTTGCGTAGAGCTGCAGCAGACTACTACTATCGTTTATACTCGGCAGCAGACCCAACGAATTAGCAGCTCCAACGTGAAACAATCCGCTGCAGTAGCTAATTATCGGTTACAGTCGACAGCGGCGTTGCTCCCCCTTCAGTCCTCAACAACTGTCGTTAGCTACAAAAAGATGAGATGTGAAACCTTCCAGGATCCATCATAAGGTGGAACACCTGCACACTTTGTTCGGGCAGTTTTTCGTACGACTCTGGAAAAAAATCAACAGCTAGCCCACAAACTCTGGATTCATCATTCCAGGAGGCACAATTTATGCGACAAACCGGCCAGTTGCTTCGCCATCTACTTGAACTGATCCGTTTCAGCCACACCGTGTTTGCCCTTCCTTTTGCCCTGACAGCTGCCGCGTTGGCCTGGACAGAAGAACCGTTTCGCTTTGTGGATCTAGTTGGCATCCTCTGGTGCATGGTATGGGCCCGCACCGCTGCCATGGCCTTCAATCGTCTGGTTGATCGCCGTTTCGACGCAGCAAATCCACGGACAGCTGGCCGTCATCTACCTGCCGGCATGTTGTCCGTGACAACAGTCATCATTTTCTGGCTTTTCGCTTGTGTCAATTTCGTTGGGGGAACGGTTGTGTTTCTATGGCGAGATCCCCCCAATCCGTGGCCGCTGACTCTAAGTATCCCGGTGCTATTGTGGATTTTGGCCTACTCGTACGCCAAGCGGTTCACCGTATTGGCACACTTCTGGTTAGGTACTGCCTTGATGTTAGCCCCAGTGGCCGCCTGGATTGCCATCCGTGGTCTCAACGGTTGGATTACACCTGTGATTTTGGGGTTGGCTGTCGCCTTTTGGGTAGCCGGATTCGACATTTTGTACGCCTGTCAGGACGCTGAGTTTGACCGGCAAGCCGGTTTGTACAGCCTGCCCGCCCGGCTCGGCATCGCACCCGCTCTTCGCATCGCTGCTCTGTGCCATCTGATCATGTTACTCCTGTTAGCTGCACTACCTTGGGCCGCACCATGTCTGGGTACTCTCTATTACCTCGGATTACTCCTGATAGCTGCTTTGCTCATATACGAACATCGCTTAGTTCAACCACATGACCTCAGTAAAGTACAACAGGCCTTTTTCCATGTTAATGGCGTCATCAGTATTGGATTGTTTCTCATTGTCGTCTTACAATTGCTACTCGGCTAAGTGAATCACTTACATATACACTAGTACATTATATCATCTTGCCGGCCCAAGTTATCTGAAAGCGAAAAACGAGAAAAAGAGCGGTCTAACGTAAAAACTTACCCCTAAACCGGAGTAGAATGATGGCTCCACACATGGAGGGTAAAACCCCCGATCGATGGGGCTAATATTTTCTTAGGCTCCGATCAACGAAGACATGTCTCAGCAAGGGTAACAACACAAATCAAGTTCGCTCGCAGATGCCATGGCTGGATGAGCCGTACCACGACTCAGAGAAGTGGTGCAAGAACCGAAGGTTTAATAATCCGTGGTTCGGCGAACGAAAAACCAGCGTCGGGGTGGCACCTGAGCATCACGGAACAAGACACTTTCACGATGGAACTGCAGCAAAGCAGCAGCCAATAACAGAACCAACAGAATCATCAGTGAGACAACTAATCCAGGAAGGGCATGCCACGGAAAAGGATCCGGACGCACGGCCAGAAGGCGTTGTTGCAACAGTAGGACATTGACCACGGGTAGCCAAGCGGTCCAGCCATTTAGTTCGTTACCCGGTGTCATGCTCCAATATGCCAGAGGCAACAATACCAGGAACAAAGGTACCATGTAATAATTTCCTTCCCGGGTGCTACGAGCGAACACTCCCAGAGCTAGGGTGGCCGCGGCGATAACTAAGGCTAGGGGTATGGCCGTGACCATGCCTGCAAACAACCCTGGAAGCGAAAGCAACTCATGGGGAAAATACCTTTGCGCTACCAACGCTGCAGCAATCATCAGCAGAACATTCCACAGGGCTGTGGCATACCCCATGACGGCCACGCTGAGAAATTTGCCCACTACGATTTCGCTGCGTTCGGCCGGACTGATCAGCAGGGTTTCCATGGTGCCACGTTCCTTTTCCCCAGCGGTCATGTCAATGGCTGGATAAATGGCACCGGTTAGCATCCACATGACTAGCAGAAAGGGTACGACTTTGACAAGCATATCACGCAGTTCATCGAATACCTGTCGTTCCAGGGGCTTATCGGTCAGAGGATTGTGGATAATCAGCGGCTCATCAAAATCGGGAGGCAACCCCTGTCGGGTGAACCGTACTCGTTTGACGTCGGCCACCCATCGTTCCAAGACGTCGGCCAGGCGAAGGACGGCCAGTTTGGAATTCTCCTCGCCGTCGCGGGCGATTATCCGCATGGAGGGTCGGTCCCCAGCTTCCAGCCGAGCCGCACAATCAACCTCAATGACCAGGATTGCATCCACAACCCGATCGGTTAGTAATTCCTCGTTGGCCTCCCGGAGGAATATCAACTGCAGGTCACCTTCACCATTTTGTCCCACCTTCAGGTAGCGGGGCAGGAAACGCCCTCCTTGGATCAGAGGGGGATAGACACGACGGGTATAAACAACTTCCGCAGGCATGCCTGTAACTATCCCCAAAGGGGCTGCCCCTGCGGGCAGGTAATCGGCTCCCACCACACCGATGACGTATCGCTTGTCCTGAAGTGCTGTCCAGAATATCAGTCCCACCCCCACGAACAGCGGGTACATCAACACAGGCAGACCAAAAATCAGAAACAAGGTCCGACGGTCTCGCCATTGATCGCGTAACTCACGGCCAACGATAAGCCCGATTATCTCCCCACGTAGAGCATTCATAATGTACAGTTGCTCCTGTGCAATCGTTTCTGTTGGAACCTTAATTTATGCGTACAAGCGGAGGACGTCCCCTGTCCGGGCAGTTCGGATCGGTCGTGCGTAGCACGAAGCATCGCTAGAGGAGTCCATCTTTGGCTGCAGCCATTGGCCGGGCTCGGGATGCCGGTCACATCATCGTTGCTGCAGCGGGCAATAGTGCTCAGAATCTGGATTCTTCTCCTCAGTACCCCGCTAGTTACTCCACAAGTTATAACAATGTCATAACTGTTGCCTCAGTAAACAGCTCCGATCAATTGGCAAGTTCATCAAACTACGGTGCCAACACGGTTACACTAGCCGCGCCCGGGGTTTCCATTTTGAGCACGGTACCCAACAACGGATACGCCTATTACAGCGGGACATCTATGGCAGCCCCTCATGTCACAGGCGCATTAGCCTTATACTGGGCAAGCCATCCGACGCTAAGTTACACACAAGTAATCGATAAACTCAAAACCTCCGTCGATCCCATTTCCGATCTCGCGGGTAAAGTTCAGACTGGAGGACGCTTGAATGTCGGCAAGATGTTCGATTCGGCTGCACAATCTGGGCCGCGGGTAGTGGGGTCGGAGTGGTATGGTGTGGAGCCGTTTACGTTGGATCGGTTGCGTTTGACGTTTGACAAGGCGGTGGATGTGCGGACGTTTACGTCGGAGGACATAGTGTCGTTTACGGGTCCAGGGGGTGCGATAACGACGTCGTATACGATTAGTCCGGTGGCGGGGAGTGGGAACAAGGTGTTTGACGTGGTGTTTGGTCGTCAGGCGGGAGCGGGGACGTACACGATGGTGTTGGGTCCTGGGATATGTGATGAGGGTGGGAATGCGATGAATCAGAATGGGAATGGGGTCAATGGGGAGGATCCCGGGGATCGGTACACGGCGTCGACGGTGTTGGGCAGTTCTGGACCGCGGGTAGTGGAAGCGCGCTTCTATGGCTCGGCGCCGCGACAATTTGATCGCGCAAGGCTTACATTCGACAAGCCGATAAATCCTGATAGCTTCACAGTCGACGATATTGCTGAATTTATTGGACCGCGCGGTGCGATTAACACCACTTTTACTATTACACCCGTTGCAGGAAGTGGTTATCTGCAATATGACGTGACGTTTACCAGACAGACCATTGCAGGGTTATATAAATTGACTATCGGACCCGACATACAAGATTCCGATGGCAATAAGATGAATCAAAATGGCAATGGCATAAACGGTGAGTCTGCTGGTGATGCATTTACACTTGAACAACAATTGGATACAACTACAACGGTGCGGTATGATCTCTGGAATATTAATCGAGCCATTCTAGATTACCGTGTAATCAAATCAGTCATAAATGTTACAGACGCGATAGTGATTGATCGGATATCAGTCCGGATCAATATACGACACACCGGTGTCGGTGATATGTATATTAGATTAATCGGACCCAATGGACAGGCTGTGGTCTTGTTCAATCGGAGTGGGGGCAAAGGGGACAATTTGACAAATACTTGGTTTTCAGATGATGCAGACAGGCATATATCGCAAGGACGACCTCCATTTACCGGCACCTTCCGCCCTGTTCAGCCCCTCGCAAGATTTCGGAACATTTTGGCATCAGGCCGGTGGACTTTGGAGATACGCGATACGCGAGCTGGTAATGTTGGCAAACTGCTTTCTTGGTCGCTAGTGGTAACTGGTACAATGGATGATCCCGAAGGAGGTGGTTTGGGAGAAGCGATGATTGATGGGAGTGGAGCGCTATACCTACCCCCACCCCAAAACGAGCATCCACTCATTAGTGCGAATCGCCGAAGTGAGGACAGCGAGTTATGGAGCCCAATTTACGTTGGATCCTGATACCTAACATGCCAAATGAACACTGGTCGATCGCACAGTGCGGCGTACTGCTTTATTATTATGGAACAGTGGGAGGTCTACACCGTACTATGCTTGGCCGCATTTGGTGCCGGTGTCATTAATTCTATAGCAGGTGGCGGCACCCTATTGACCTTTCCGGCACTTTCAGCAGTCACAGATCCGGCTCTGGCGAATGCAACAAGTACATTAGCTTTGCTACCTGGTTCGTACGCAGGGGCATTAGGGTATCGCCGAGAGCTTTGGAATTGCCGGCATTTCGCCTTGCGCATGCTGCCGCCAAGCTTGCTCGGGGGTGGAATAGGAGCTTGGTTAGTAGCTATAGCACCAGGTATCTTCTCGGCGCTAGTTCCTTGGTTGATTTTATTGGCGGCAATCCTCTTCATGATTCAAGGACCCCTATACCGATGGGTAAAGAAACACTATGGTGAACACACAAGCTCAAAATTGAATTATGCATCATCGAAAGTGAAATATATATTGGCAGCCATAATTCAGTTTCTGATATCACTATATGGTGGTTACTTCGGTGCCGGGATAGGTATTTTGATGTTATCTGTATTAGGTTTTATGAATATTGGAAATATCCATTTCATGAATGCTGTCAAAACATTTCTTGCCGCAGTGATCAATACAGCTTCAATTTTAATATTTGTTTGCAACGATATGATTGTATGGAACTATGCAATACCCATGATTTTAACAGCGATGGCAGGAGGATATACGGGAGCTAGTGTTGCACGCAAATTGCCTTCTCAATTCGTGCGATACATAGTAATTATAATAGCATTCATGTTGTCGTTATACTACTTCATTATTTAATAGCTATTGCATGAAATATGATGAAATTTGAGTGACAAATGAAATATATTTTCCATAATGACTGTTCCGACTGTCATGCCAAGGAACATAACAATATCCATTATTAGATGATTGTAATAGATTGGCGGATAAACACTATTGACATTTGTATGTAATATCCCAAAACCCAATAGCATACCTAGATTACCTCCGATTAGCATAGAAAATTTATGTATGTTTGTTGTTTGCTTCCAACAGAATAATATTGAAAATACGTTACTTAGGATTAACATGGAAACTATGGCACCAAATTCACTTAGTGAGTTCAACGGGTAGCAAATTTGTGCATATGAACTTTGTATATTTGATGAGAGATTGAAAACATGACTTAAACTAGCTGATATCATCATAGATGAGAACATGATCATATAATCAATGTTCCAAAAGTATAGTAAATAGGAAATCAACGTAATTATAATTATATATAATATTAATAAAAAATCATATCTATAAATATGCAGTATTATTGTTCCGTAAATAGTAATAGATACTACTACAATAATTGTTAGTATATTTCTGTTCATAGAATACATTTTATTAAGATCTCTTCTATAGTGACATTTACTTTGTTCATATATCCTCTCCATATAGGTTATTAGGGTCAATCCCGAGAATGTCATTAACAATGATGCTGAGACAGGATCTAATATGCCCATAGCAGCCATCGAGATGCCCAAAAGATTATATATTAGTGCAAATGTTAAGGATTTGGCTAGTGCAACACGCGCTCTGCTACAAATATCAATTACCCAAGGTATTATACCTAAGTCTCTATTATAAAGTATAGCATCAGTCAATGATGCTACTAGATCACTCCTGCTTGCAATTCCGATAGACACATAGGAGCAACACATGGCTGGCACATCGTTAATACCATCTCCTATATATAGAACCTTTTCCTTCTGCTCAATTTTCATTTGAACAAATTGCTCTTTTTGTGCTGGGGACATATTAGTACATAATACTACATTCTTGGAATTATATATATAGCTATCTTTCTCTCCAGTTAGTATATATATTTTGACCCGCATATTAATTAGTTTTTCTAGTATATTATCAATATTATCATGCCATCTTTCTCTTAAATTCATAATACATAATAAAACTTTATTCCGTGATATAAGTATACTGCCATGTATATTACTATTTTCATTAATGTTCCATACTTGTTTGAAAAGAGATGTATCACAAATTTTCAGAATCCAGTCACTTGTACCGATGTCATATGTGAACCTTGTCCCATCCTGTTCAATTTCTGCAGTAATACCACAGGCTGGGACGATTGTCAATTTATGTAAAATACATCTATTATGTTCTGCGGTATGATTATATAGATCGCGAAGTGCGACTGCTACTGGATGATTGGTGTGTTGTTCTATAAATGATAGCTGCGACAGCAGGATATTTCGTTCCTGTCCATGCAAAGGTGTTATTATTTCGATGTCATATTTGTCAATATGTGTCAGTGTGCCAGTTTTGTCAAATACGATACATGTGATTTCTGGGATTTTTCGTATGAAATCATGTTTTCTTACTATCAATCCGTTATCGGCTAGTAGGCGTATAGTCCTCCAGGTGATCAATGGAATAGCGATTCCAAATACGCAAGGACATGACACCAGTAGTACGCTTGACGAGTAATACAAGGCTCTGTGCCAGGGAACTTCTTGTAAGACATACCAATAAAGAAAGGTTACTAAAGAAACAATGATTAATATTTTGACGAATATTTTTGTAATCCAATTTACATAAGACGGCTCTAGTTGTATATCTGTCTGAGTTTTTTTTACAGTGTTAATAATACTATTGATCCAACGATCTTTACCACTTTCTGCTACTCTTATATAGAGAACTGAATCATATACTATCTCTCCTGCATATATTATATCATTTATTCGTCGTATCATTGGATGTTGATTGCCTGTAAGCAGATGCGAAAAGACATATGCTGTTCCCTGGGTGATCACACCGTTTACTGGAACCAGTTCGCCGGGTCGCACCTGAATATAGTCACCTATCTCTATCTTATCAACAGGCACTAAGCAATACTCTTGATTAGTTGTTACCTTACGTGCTATACATATTTCTTCGCTCCATGATGCCGCTTTTTGGATAGCTCGCTCTCGCGCCTTGGCAACTATTATATTTCCTAATGTATATGTGATTAATAAAATGGGAATAACTTCAAAATAAGTATATTCATAATCATTGACCAATGAATCACATGATGCAATAAAGGATCCTAATAGTGTTATTAGAAATAATAACTCTATACTAATTCTTCTTTGTACTAGATTTATGTACACAGTTTTTAATAAATTGCTACCTAGTACAATAGAGACTATTATTGCACCTATCATGATGATAATTTTTACAAATAATTTGGTTTGAGATGATATATCACGATGTAGATTGACAGCAATACCAAAAATCATTATTTGTGATACTATCAATATTGATATACCTAATTTCCAACCTGAAAGTGATAATCGTGATATGAACTGCGATGTGTCAGTATTTTCAGTGATTTGTTGCTTTTCTTTATGCTCTTCGCCGACTGCTAAGCATCCGTAGCAACAGTAATAGGCAGGCGGTGCACCATTCCAGGGTCTGCCCATCAGGGGATATTGTGGTAGTGGAATACCACAGTTGCTACAGAATTTTGTACTGGCATTTCCATTATTATTTTTTCTCATTTAGAGTTTTCCCCTTATCTCTTGTTTCTTTTTCATCTTTTTTAATGGGTATGCTGCCGAAATCAGAATAATTAATCGGAATTTTTTTCAATTCATTTACCGTATAAGGCTGCGTTCCATTCGTTTTGCGATTTCCTTCAACTAATCTTGCTGCCCTTATAACAGCTGCTACTATTGAGGATTGATTATTTTCTTTATCTGCTTTGTTGGTCCAGCTATTGCGTATATAGGTGAGGACAGCCGCTATCTCATAGTCTTTCAATACATTTCCTTGGGCCGGCATTTGCCCATTATAAACGCGTCCCTTAACCGTGATCGGTCCACTTAGGCCGTAGAGAACAATACGTGCCAATCTGGCCGGTGATGCCTGTTCGCCAACTACCCATTCAGAGCCGTCAAGCGGTGGAATGCCTTGGGCCAAGTTGCCTTGCCCGTTTGGTTGATGGCATGAAGCACATATAGCGGCATATTTTTGTTCGCCGATTTTCATGAGCTCGGTTACCGTTTGTGGATCAGGTTCTGGTCCGCCTGATTGGCCTGCAGATGTACTACTTCCTACGGTCAGGTCACTTCGATCATAAACGTCGGGTCGAAAATCCGCGGAATTAGTGCCCACATAGTACCCCCCCCAAGCTAGCAGTCCCGCAGATACAACAGCTACCCAAAACGGCACTGGTTCGAACCCGTCTCGCGGTTCTGCATGCTCACGAGCGAGCACATCCATCATTCTCTGGATCGTATCGCGCTCCTCGTCAGCAATTTCAACTTCTTCCACGTACTCTTGCTGATATGGAGAGGTGACAAATGGTCTTGGCGTTTCATCTTCATTAGGCTTCGAAGGCATGGGATTCATTCTTTCGCCTCCGGAAGGGGATATTCGGCTTTCCGTAGGGTTAGCAGATACGCTACGAGGGCTTCAGCCTGAGGAGTGGGCACCAGTTGCCAGTCTTCTTCAGGGGTGGCAAGCCAATATTCCAACAATTGTCGTTTTCCCTGCAGTGTGGCCAGATTAAGGTTGTCTGGTTGCGGTGTCTCTGCAAGATAGCTTGTCAGAATATAAGTGCCTTGCTCCCTCAAGATTAATTCCCATTCAGCCTCAGATGGACGCCAGCGGTAGCCAGGATGGACCGTCCATTCTCTTCCTAGTGGTAGGGCCTTTTCCGACCTCGAACCGACTATTTTCTCCTTGCGATATAAGTAGGCAAACGATGGCATGATGCTCCAGTTGTTGAATGCCCGTGGATTGTAAGTATGTATGTGTTGCCATAGAGCAGAATAACGGCTGCCTACGTTTGAAAGATCAGGTCCCGTACGCATTGTCCCTAACATTGTAGGGTAGTCATATATATAATCACGCGGCACAGTGCGTCGCAGTCCCCAGCCACGTTTGATATCTCCACCCGTACGCATCATACCTATAGGTTCTTCCCACCAATTCCCAAAACGATCGCTGCGGATCTGTTGACTATGACAATACATGCAACCACTTTGTTGATAGACTTTCATTCCTACCCATGCAAGACCCTGAAGGGGACGTGGATAAGGATCGTCGGTAGGTTCTGAGCGATAGGGTGGCTGATTTTGTAACTGCCAAAACGGAAACAGCACCAGTCCTAACCAACTGGACGTGAATGTTAAAAGAGCACCTACAAATAGGACCATGCCACGATCCATAATAGTCATCCTCGAACATGACTATTGATGTAGATGAACAGATTGTGGTCGAAGATAGGGAACAGAGGTTGCCACTTCTGGTGTGTGTTGTTGTACAGGTTCAACGAAAAGAGTGGGTCCTGCTGTTCGTAACCGTCCCCAGCCTGCAATGTTCACAATAAATAGAATGGCAAAGGCAATATGTCCAATTGTCATTAAAATGCCAGCTATACTACGTAGAGCTAAGTAAGGTTGAATGTAGGCTATGATATTGGCAAAGGGCACATTAGGATTATTAAGCATGCGTCCCTGCCACCAGCCTGCAATAGATAGAGTTGTGAAATAAAGGGTGATGCCAATTGCACTGCACCAAAAATGTAGACGAATAAGTCGACTGCTGGCCCACTCCCGGCCCGTTAGACGTGGTATCATATAGTAATATAGGCCGAAAAATATCATGGCGACAAAACCGTAGGCCCCCAAATGAGCGTGACCCACGGTATAGTGGGTAAAGTGAGTCACTTCGCTGAAATCTTTGAGTGATTCAATAGAGCCCTGGAAGCTAACAGCAGTATAGGCAATAGCTCCAAAGACAGTAAATCGTAGTGATGGACTGTATTTGAGACGATGGAAGTAGCCAATCATTGTCATGTGATGATTGATGGCAACGGCGATAACAGGAATAAACATCATCATACTGCCCACCGTACTTGCTGTAGCCAACCATGCAGGGATAGGCCCACCAATCAGATGATGCATGCCGGCCCACGAGTAAAACAACGCGAGGGCCCAAAAGCCGGTGATGCTGAGATAATAACTGTGGATAGGGCGACCCAAGATTTTGGGGATGAGATAGTAGGCAGTACCCACGCCGATGGGAGTTAGCCACAATCCAAGAAAGTTATGGTTGAACCACCAGTTGATAACGGGTTGTACGACACCAGTAACTGGTGTCCAGAAAATCATTAATGTTGCTACCGTGTAAAGCCACGGAAACCAAAAGACGGCAGCTAAGATGTACCATTGTGTGACATAAACGTGAGATTCTTGACGCCGGCGAAAGGTGGCTGCCACCCAACCGGCTACCAGACCTACCCCCGCAACAAAGAAAGGTTGTGCATACACAGGGGCATCAAGCCATTCAACGGACGTGCCGTCGCCAAGCAGGATACCTCCGACGGCCAAGGTGGTAGCAATGTTCCACAATGCACACGCCACATACAACATGCGTGGGTAGGTTAATTCCACCCGCGACAGCCGGCACATCAGCCACAGACACGCAGCCATGGCGGCCAACGAGGACCAACCCAAGGCTACGGCTTGCAAATGGGCCATTCGCACCCTGCCAAAAGTTAACACAGAACTGCCTGTTAGGAAATAAGGGCTATGTAATTTGATCGAGGCGATCAGTGCCAAAGCAGAACCCACTAGCAACCAGAAAAGAGCCGTGGTGCAGAAAGCCAGTACCGGTCCGCGGCAGGACAGATCGATGCTCGCCCGGTGACGGGCAGCCTGTAGGCGGTGGTCGTCCCGCGTGAGGACGTTAACGGCCATCGGCTTTCACCTCCGTAGCAACATGGTTTCGGAATACAAGGTTCAAGATGCGGCTGGCGGTGGTGCTTCTCCAGGAAAGTAATCTGTGGCCTGACCAACAGGTTCGTCTACATCGAAGATGGACAATGCTCCTCGCTGGAAGTTTTCAAACTGACCGTTTTGAACCGCCCAATTCAGCGCCCAAACCGCTGCTCCCCCAAAAGTCAGGACGGAACCAAACACGGTCAACAGGACTGCTACATCAACGGGATCCATCGGTTGCTTCCTCCAAATTTATTATGTGTATCATTATAAGAATCATATGTATCGAAATTCATTTCTTTTGTACATTGTTATCTTTATTATCTAATGAAGGAGGAGGTTTAGGGAAAGGCAGAGTATCTTTTTCAGTGCGGAGCTTGCTCAAAAGTTCGCTCATAGCGGCTTGCAGAGACATTTGCGTTCCGGCGTCTTGCCGTCCTTCTAAGATTGCCTGGTTTTTAGCGCGAATCTCGGCCATTTTGGTCATGGGATCGAGCACATCAGCATCCGTTTCAGAATCCGCTTGAGGAGCATAGGGTGAATAATACGCTAATAGCATCAGACTGGCGAACAAAAATAGTGTCAGTAAGGTTGCCACAACGGTAAGATAAGGAAACACCGGTTCTGGCACTGGTGTACCCTCATCAATTTTTTGTTGTATAGATGCATCCATATGGTTACCTCACGCGGTGGTCATCTATATTAAGATCATGGAGTTTCGTTGACATAGTCAATCGTTTCCTGAAGACGGGCATCGCGGACAGGGATCAGAGGTGCTCTTTGAAATCCCCAAATAGTAGCCAAGAGTACGATACCGCTGAAGCTGATAAAAGCAGCCACATCGAGCCAATGAAAACGTAGCGTCTCTGAGTGTAATACGGGCATGATTTGCCAGTACAAGTCGTAGGCATGCATGAGGAGAATTAACATCGCCGTGGCTGCTAGCCACCGTGGACTACGTTTATGAGCACGAGGTAGAAGCATGAAGAATGGTACAACGAAATACAAAACAGGCAAAAGTATTGTCATTTCATACCATGCACCATTTCTACGTAGCAAATAGAATTGTGTTTCTTCCGGCATGTTTCCATACCAGATGAGGAAATACTGGGCAAAGGCGATATAAGCCCAAAATATGGTCAGACCAAACATAAGTTTGCCAGCATCGTGCAAGTGTTCGATAGTGATGGTACGTTGGAGATATCCTGCGGCATGAAGTCCTAGAACTAGCAATACCGCTAGTGACAGACTCCCCCGGAATCCCCCGACCCAGTAATACACGCCGTAGATCGTGCTAAACCAGGTGTATTGCAAGCTCATAAGAATGTCGAAGGCGAAAAACGTTGTACTCAGACCGAGCAGGACCAACCCGAGGGGGGCCCAACGTTGCATCCTCAGTGTGAGTGTTGCTCCACCAACCTTGTCTTGGAGCATCGACCAGTTTCTCATGATTAGTGAGAAGATGATCCAAATGCTGAAGTATATACATAGTCTCAAAAGAAAGAATGTGGTGTTGAAGTAGATATGTTTAACATGCCATAAGTGCTGTAAGTGTGTCTCTTCGGGAGGAGGGGAATGGATGAAGCCGTACCACTGATGAAGTTGTCCTAAGTGGATACCAATCAGGATAGGGATAAAAAGTAAACTCAATGGCAGAATAGCCCGATGGATATTTTCATAGATGCGACGGAGTCCGACAGACCAGCCAGCGTCGCTGATATGATGAATCAGGTTCCAGAACAGAGCTCCTAGAGCCAGATCCAAGGCGAAAACGTAACCGAACAGGTAGGAATGGAAAAACTGGCGGCCATTAACGAAAGCACCCAGGAATAAGACGAAGGCGGCCGCG
Organism: Gemmataceae bacterium; assembly: GCA_025055795.1. Classification (GTDB taxonomy): domain Bacteria; phylum Planctomycetota; class Planctomycetia; order Gemmatales; family Gemmataceae; genus Thermogemmata. The sequence goes on along the minus strand of JANWVV010000002.1, from coordinate 94,106 downwards.
GCAGTCACAGTAGCGATAGCGCGGACTATTCCATCGGCTTGTGCTCCAAGGGGAGCGACGCTTTCCGGCAAGCCGGCTGGATATGTCAGATCGTCATGAGTGCTACTGTTCAGATTGTCGAACATCGGTCCGGTGTTCATAGACGAAATCCGCAAATGTTTAGTGTGTCAGCGCTTATCTATCAGGGGATTGCCGGCGGCATATTGTAAAACGCGGAGGTAGGCAATGATGGCCCAGCGATCTTGTACGCCAACCTGGTGGGCATAGGCAGGCATGTTGCGGACACCATGGGTAATTGTGTGGAAGATCTGGCCATCAGGTTGAGCTTGAATGTCGGGGGTAACAAGGTTGGAGGGGGGTACGGACAGGCCATAGGCAGCGACGATACCGTAAGCAGCGTCACCGGCTCCGCCACGGCCACTGCTCCCATGGCAGACGGCACAATGGATGTCAAACTGTCGCTGTCCCTGCCGGATCAGAGATTCCCACCCCCCCGCACGTTCGACCGCCAGCGAGGGAATGTGATTGACAAAGTAGCCTTCGCCAATCAATTGGTTATCTTGCCATCGTGGGCCCTGAGGGATCTTTACACCCCCTTCATCTTTTACGGCCGTAGAATCGGCAATGCCAGTGTAATAGCGGCGGTCGGCTTGCAGAAAGTCAGGTTGCGGATCCAGATGGAAGCCAGCATCGCCAAAGTAATCGGCTCCATCGTAGGGAACCGTATGTTCCGGCGGTAGACGACTGGCCCGCCCGTCCGGGAAAAAGCGGCTGCTTCCTTGGGCGGTGTATTTGGGCTGATATTTCATGTCGAGGAAGAAGTGCCAAGGGGGGGCATCGCTGGTTTTGCCACGCAGTCCTAGGATGCCCACGAGCACAGCGAAGGCCCCAAACAGCACGTCGCCCAAGTAGAGCCAGCCCATTAGAATCCGGCCGCGCCGCCAGTGAATCGTGGCAAGGATCAACGTCAATACAAACAGTATTGCCCCGATGGCCAGAATGATTGTCAACAGAACGTTCATGAACAAGTTGGGGTCAATACCGTACATGGGTCGTTATTCTCCCTAGGATTACCCGCTGAAGCTATGGCTGATGGTCAACGGGGTCGGCCGGTTGGGTTTCATCGTTCGATGACCGCTACATGTTGACCTCCGATGGAGCGTAGGAAATCCCGGGTTTGGTCGACATCAAAGCGGGGATCCGTCGCTTCAATGGTTAAGAAAAATCCGTCCTGCGTCGATCGATGAAAGGTGGGATGGGCGTCAAGAGGGTGGAATAGGCGGGGCAGACCGCACAACCCGATCAAGGCAAATAGCGTGAAAAATCCGGCGAATAGTACAGTCATTTCGAAGAAGATCGGAACAAAAGCTTCCCAGGAGCGATACTCTTTGCCGCCGACGATCGTGGGGTAGTAGTAGGTCATCAAGTAGAATTGCAAAGTCACAGCGGCGGCTAGTCCGGTGAGAGCACCTGCCAGGGTAAACAAAGGCAAGCGGCTACGTGTCCGACCGATCGCTTCCTTCATTCCGTGGACATAAAAGGGGGTCCAGGCATCCAGATGGGTATAGCCGTGTTGACGGGCAGCCTGAGCGGCATGGAGCAGATCCTGCGCGTTGGCGAACTCGGCTACAGCTCCCCACGGTTGACCTGTCCCTTCGGGAGTAGGAATAAAGGCGGGGACAGGTTCCGTGGCTGGTGGGACTATGGTCCGCGGTGGAGCCGGAGGACCGTAAGCAGCGGCCAAAGCGTGGTCAGCAGTGGGGTAGCGACCGTCCTCTCCCTTAAGGTACCGGTCCGCCGGTAAGTAATGGTAATGAGGGTTGGCCATGGGCAATACCGCCTTAACCTCGGCCATGGCAATCATGGGGAGGAAGCGGATAAACAGCAAAGTTAAGGTGAAGAACAGTCCGAAATCGCCGAGCATCTGAAGCCAATCCACCCAGGTGGGGTAGTAACGACCCCAACTGGCAGGCAGAAAGTCATGATGCAGCGATTGAACGATGATGACGAAACGCTCGTACCACATACCGACGTTGATACAGGTAACTACCAACAGGACGAACCAAGGGGTCTGGCGGCACCAACGGATCCAGAACACCTGAGGAATGAATAGATTACAGGTCATCATGACCCAGTAAGCCCAGGTGTAGTCACCGTTCCAGGCGCGATTGACAAACGTTTGCCATTCGTAGGGGTTGCCCGAATACCAAGCGATGAACAATTCCATGCAATAGGCGTAACCTACCAGCGAGCCTGTAGCCAGCAGGAACTTACACATCACGTCGATGTGTTTGATGGTGACAAGATTGTGCAGTTTGTAGGCGGCGCGGGCCGGAATCATGCACTGCAAGACCATTGCGAAGCCGCCAAAGATGGCCCCTGCTACGAAGTAGGGCGGAAAGATGGTGGTGTGCCACCCCGGCAGGATTGAGGTAGCGAAATCGAAGCTTACCACCGAGTGGACAGATAGGACCAAGGGGGTCGATAAACCTGCCAGCATCAGATAGGCCACCTCGTAGTGTCGCCAGTGTCGGGTACTGCCCCGCCAGCCGAGGGAAAGCAGGCCGAAGATAACCTGGCGTGAGCGGCTTTTGGCCCGGTCCCGGAGTGTGGCCAAGTCAGGTATCAAACCGACGTACCAGAAGATGAGGGAGATTGTGAAATAGGTACTGACGGCGAACAGATCCCACAGCAGGGCAGAGCGGAAATTCTGGAAAATATGGTTGGCGTTGGGTAACGGGAACATAAACCAGGCATACCAGAAGCGGCCCACATGGATTCCCGGATATACTCCCGCGCAAATGACCGCGAAAATGGTCATCGCCTCCGAGAAGCGATTGATGCTGGTACGCCATTTCTGCCGGAACAGAAAAAGGATGGCGGAGATCAGGGTTCCTGCATGTCCAATGCCGATCCAGAAGACAAAGTTGGTAATGTCGAACGCCCAATTGACAGGATTGTTGGATCCCCACACCCCTACGCCGGTGGAGATCAGGTAGGTGGCAGCTAGCACTCCACCCGTAAGCAGCCCGGAGGTGATCAGGAAAGCGGGCCACCACCACCAGGGTTGTGGCTTTTCTGTGATCCGACTGATCTGGTGGGTAATCGTTTCATAAGTATCCGGTCCCCAGACTAAAGGGATGCGAGGCAGCGGATCCGGCAAACGAGCAGGAGCTGCCGTTATAGTGGCTCCAGGAGAAATTATGGGGGTAGTTGGTGTCATCGATGCTATATCCCAGCTGTGCGGTTGGGTGTTCAACCTGGCCGCAACTTCTTTAGTTCAGGATTGAGATTCCGTATCCGAGGTAGATAACTGGTTCGAGGTTTGGTATTCAGCTCTCCCAGCAGCAAGTATTCTCCGACGCGGCGTTTGGCCTGGGCCACGGCACTTGTAGGATCCAACAGGTTGCCAAACGTAATCGCCTGGGTTGGACAGACCGCCTGGCAAGCCGTGCGAACCAGACCATCGGGCACAATAACACGTCCCCAGGGGTCCAGGTCATATCCTGCCGTGTGGGGATCCACAGGCTTACGGTATGCCGAAGGAGGGCCGTTGGGTCGATAATGGGGATCCGTAGGGATGATACGTCGGCCTTGTGCTACTTCCGTAGCGGCAATACGGGCCCCATATTTGGCCCGTTCCAACCGTTGGACGCAGTAGGTGCATTTTTCCATCACGCCACGCATCCGGACGGTTACATCGGGGTTTTTAAGCATCTGCAAGCTTTCCGGGAGTAGTTGGCGTGTCAGGGCAGCGCCTTCGGAGCTCAAGGGGGTGGGCACACGTAGCTCGTCGAGCGGTCGCTTGTTGAAATCAAACCAGTTGAAGCGTCGTGCCTTGTAGGGGCAGGCATTGGCGCAATAACGGGTACCAATGCAGCGGTTATACACCTGCAGATTTAAGCCTTCGGGGCTGTGGACCGCGGCATTGACCGGGCAGACCTGCTCACAGGGGGCCTGCTCGCAATGGACACAGGCCAAGGGTTGAGTGATCATACGCGGCTCGGAGTCGGCGTTCTGGCCGTCGGTGGAGGAAAAATAACGATCGATTCGTAACCAGTGCATTTCCCGATTGCGTTGAACTTCGTACTTGCCCACCACGGGAATGTTGTTTTCGACCTGGCAAGCGATCACGCAGGCAGAACAGCCAGTACAGGTGGATAGATCAATGACCATGCCCCATTGGAAGGGGCTGTCAAGTCGTTCCGGGCGGGCCAGATCGAGCGGGAAGCGGCGTTGCTTATCGCGGGCCGGCATGGGAGGTGGCGGGACATTGCCATAACCGGCTTGGAAGCCGCGACGCAAATCTTCTTCCGTCAAATGCCCGTCAGGGGTTAATCCCAGAGGCGGAGATGAAGGAGCAGAAGTGGTTGGAGAATGGGCGGAGTGTCGCCCAGCGTGATCCGTTGAAGGAGATGCCGTTGCTGCATGGGTCGAATGGAACGATGCGGAACGCACAGCAGAAAGATCAACTTCCCGGACGATGTCCCGACCCTGAGGAATGATACCATGTTCCTGGGTGGTTACCAGAAGGGCTCGCCGGCCTGTCCTTTCCAGTCGTACGCCGACGAGTGTGTAGCGAGCCTGGGAAGTCCGGAAGGGATAAACATTGGTGCCACCGCCGCCAGGTATGTGGCTGATCCGCATCTGACCGCACTGTCCCAGAAACAATGCAATCGAATAGTCGGCCTGCCCAGGCAGAACAAAGATGGGGATCTCCAGCCGACGATCGTTTACGCTCAGACGGACAACGTCGCCAGTACTGACGCCCAAAGTTTCCGCCGTTTGGGGGCTAACGAGTGCTGCGTTGTCCCACACCAGCTTGGTGATCGGATCGGGCAACTCCTGCAGCCAGGCGTTCCACAGATACCGTCCGTCATACAGGGAATAATCCGGGTGAAAGGTAACCTCTAGGTTGGCGCGACCCGGTGGTGGTGGCAGAGAGGCGGGCAACGTCTGGATAATGTCTGCCACAGGGCGCAGGGTGGGGCGCACGGGCATACGCCGCTGCCGATCCTGGTCGGGAGGCAGAAAGCCGAGTTGCTTATAGCGCTGAAAAGCGACGTGGAATTGGGGATCGTCTTGTGCTAGTCCGGTACGGGTGGCAAACACGCTGCGCACAAGCTCGTAGGCGGCCGAACGAGCCGCTGCATAGGTAGCCACCGGTTTACCATCGCGGGGATGGGGAAATCGCGTCAACAACGCTAGCACTTCCAGGGCGGAACGACCGCCTCTGGGCGGTGGTTCCAGTTCGGTTCCGCTGGCTGGCGTGCTGTTAAGCGGTTCAATCAGCGGTTGAATGCAACAGAGGGTACCATCACTGCTTTCCGTGTCGCCCCAACTTTCCAGAAAATGCGCTAATGGCAAGTGCCATTGGCACAACTCCGAGGTGTGGTCGTGGTACAATCCTAGCCGGATGGTTGCCGAGGCTTGCTGCAGAGCAGAGGCGAAGGGGAGATCGGCCGGGGCGTCAAATACAGGGTTACCACCGATGATCAGCAGGGTATCAACTTGTCCTGTCTGTAAGGCGCTGGTCAGTTCGGCTAGTCCTGGTTCCAGCATTTCCGGTGGTGGTGGATAGAACTCCCAATGAGGTAAAGCGTCTAAGGCGTTGTTCAAAGCGTGAGCCAAGGCGTGAACCCATGCGGGTTGGCGGTAGCCGACGATTACGGCACAGCGGCCGCGATGCTGGAGCAAGTCCCGAGCCAAAGGAGCCAATGATGACTGAAGGGCCGCAGGCAAGGTCTGGAAACTTGTTGTCCTTAGCCCAACCGGGATGGCAGGCCATTGGCCTGCGGAGGTCGCGGCCAGTTGATGGGTCAAAGCGAGCAGGAACGAGCCGATCTGACTGGCGGGCAGCCGCCAGCGGTGATCGGCCATCGCGCCGGTGAGCGTGTATGTCGATTCGATCACATAAAGACGGTTCAGGCGGTCCTCGGGCTGGCGCAGCTGTCGACGGCGGGCAAAGCGGCGTGCGTGCACCAAGGCATCGGGATCGATCCCCAGGCAATCAGCATCCAGCATGAGCAGACAATCGAGACGTTCAAGATTCAGGCGGGGCCAAAGTGGTTGACCGAAGGCCAGTTCCGTGCCACGTAGCACCTCGCTATAGTCCACCGCTTCATAGGTGTACCAGCGGGCTTGAGGCCAGGTTTGTCGTAGATGCTCACGCAGACGCCGCAAAGAGGGAGACGGCACTTGGTCCGTCAGCACGGCGAACCCCTTGCCCTGGACCGCGTTGAGACGGTCGGTCAGTCGTCGGGCCCATCGGTCGAAATCGTCCCAGCGGCGCGGTGCTCCCCGTTCCATTACACCGGGATAACGTTTGGACAGAACACGATCGGGATTGTATAGATCGAGAAGGGCTGCCTGGGCGAAGGCATCGGTGGCACCCAGACTGGCCGGATGTCGCGGATGCCCTTCGATTTTGGTCGGTCGACCATCATGACTTTCGACCAGCAATGGCAAGGAGCCGAAAGGACGAGGCTGGGTGGTGGCATAAAAGGTGGGCAGGCCATGCACAACGTGTCCGAGCCGATCTTCGGGCACTGCGGAGTAAGGGAGGATAGGTAGCTCCGGTCGTCGGCAACCCGCGGCGGCGGCCAAGGTGGCTGCCGAGTACGCCAGGAACTGACGACGATGCCAGTGGGCCGTGGCTGGGTCTGCATCCAGTGGTTCGGCCTGCCCCGTGCCGGCGTGAACGTTGACATAACCAGGAAACTCGTACAGCGGTGCTGATGCTTCTATCTGGCTGCGAACGTAAGCACGCTGGTTCATCGGCGAAGTTTCCCTCACTGGGCTATGGCCTGGTATGGTTGTGCTGCGGCTCTGTAAATTCAGCGGTGACACCCTTGGCAATGCATCGGAGGTTGCACCTGCAGTTGCCGTTTAATCTCGAAACCGATGTCGAGCATGGATTTATTCCCTTGCGGCTGCCAGGTGAGGTTGGTGACTTGTTCCACCGGTCGCAAGTGCTTTTCTGGTTCATTGTGACATTGCAAGCACCAACCCATGGACAAGGGCTGATCGTGGCGGACCACCGGCATTTCGTTGACCTGTCCATGGCACGAAACGCACGAGATTCCTTTGTTTATGTGCACTGCGTGATTGAAGTAAGCATATTCAGGTAATTTGTGGACGCGTTTCCAGGCAATAGGTCGGCCCGTCTCATAACTTTCTCGTACCAGAGCCAATAGGGGGCTGTTACCCTTGACATGGGCCTTGCGGGGATTGTGACAATTCATGCAGACCTGGGCCGTGGGCACTGTCGCATGAGGCGACTGGAAGACGTGTTGGTGGCAATAGGTGCAATCGAGGCCGAGCCGGCCCACATGGAGCTGATGGGAAAACGGTACCGGCTGCTCCGGTGTATAGCCCACCCGGGTATAACTGGGCAGGGCGTAGTAATACCAGGCAAACACGAACAACCCCAGCCCGACTAGCACGCCCACGAACAGTTGTCGCACTTGGACGTCACGGGATCGCCGGAAAATGATCGGCACAGACAGCCCTCCTGGTTCCGTCCGTCTTGCTGGCCCGTCGCCCTTACCCCTTCTTACTACTTGATTGCAAAGCCAAAGCGTGCAGCCGTTACCAATACGAGCGGGATGCCACTTGTGAAAAGTTTCACAAGCCAGTCTATCCTGTTTTGCTGCCTTGGCAAGGGGCTAGTTGAGACATGAAAGCATTTGCGACCGCCAATTGGTTGTTACTGACAGATAAGATCTCAGGGCGGATCAGGAGTTCATTCACCCTGATGGAAGCAACGACTATAGGGGAACAGCGTTGGCTTCCGGAAAAAGGGAATATTATCGTGAAATCAGTAGTCAGGTCAAACAAATTAACTGAATCGGCGAGCTCACCGGCCAAAACTCCGATTGATGGAGGGAAAAGTCTGCATTTCGATAGCAGTTCGCTCTATCAATCGGGTCCGCGGATGCACGGTTTGACCTGCTGAAGGAAAAATTCGCGTAGCCGTTGGTGCAGGTCCATCGGGAGCGGGGGGAGGTCGCTGGCAGAGGCGTTAAGCCGAGCTTGTTCCGGTCTGCGGGCGCCCGGGATGACTGTCGTGACTGCAGAATGGTCCAGACACCAGCGTAAAGCTAACAAGGGCAGCGGGGGTTCGGCTGGTACCAGTGTCTTGAGCTGTTCGACTAATTCCAGACCTTTTTCGAATCCGAGTCCTGCGAAGGTTTCGCCGACATTAAAGCGTTCGCCGTTGCGGTTAAAGTAGCGGTGATCGTTCGGGGGAAAGGTGGTTTGCACCGTATAGCGTCCGCCCAGCAGTCCCGAGGCTAACGGCAAGCGGACAATGATGGCCACACCCCGTTGTTGGCAGCGTTCCAGCAGGCCGCTTAGCGCAGGGGTCTGCCGGAAGATGTTGAAGATGATTTGGAGCGAGGCGCAATCAGGTTGCTGCAGACAATCGTCGGCCTCGGCTACCGATTCGACGCTGGCGCCAAAGCGGGCTATCTTGCCTTCCTGTTGTAACTGACGCAAGGTATGCCACAGTTCGTCTCGCCGCAGTTGTTCGCGTGGTAAGCAATGGAGCTGGATCAGGTCCAAGCGGTCAATGCCGAGCCGCTGGAGAGAGGCCTCGATGTGCTGGCGGATGACAGCGGGACTGAAATTAGCGGGCCAGCCAGGGGTCGGAAAGCGGCCAAACTTCGAGGCGATGAAAAACCCCTTTCGACCACGCTCCTTCAAGAAGCGACCGATAAGCATCTCGCTCCTGCCCAGCCCGTATACGTCCGCCGTGTCCAAAAAAGTTACTCCAGCATCCGCAGCGGCATGCAAAACTGCCAAGGCGGTCGAATCATCCATGTCTCCCCATTGATCTCCGCCTAACTGCCAGCATCCAAGTCCCACTTCCGAAACCGGTATGTCTCCAAAAGGGCGTGTTTTCATAAATAATCCTCCCGGCAACCGCTTCAGGAGCGAAAGTTGTTGTGAGATGATAGCTTTCCCGGTTCCACAGACTCGATGTTATCCCAACAAAACTAAGTAGAGACCGAGTGGAAAAACGATGCCATCCTTCCCCTCACGCATCCGTTTTTCCCGAATAAGTCGACGGTTGGGCTGAGAATCGAGGGTTACTGGTTTGCAGTGCTTGCCCGTGGTGTTTTTCAGGGACCGGTTAGAAAACCCGCTAGCCAGAACGGTAGAGCGACTAATGCCGGCACACTGAAAACAGTGAAAAGTACCAGGGCTGCCTGAACATACCATGGGCTAGCATCTAGGGTTGGGTCCGGACCGGTTGTAGACGCTTCGATGGTCATAATTAACACCTCTAACAGGCCAGGAGATAGATGTCTCAACGCATTTTAACACCTGGTTACGTCCTCGCCGCCGTTTTAGAGGGGTAGCCAACCTCGTATCTGTTAGGCACGTTACTGATGGCAACCGCCAGAGGGCCGATACAGCCTGCCAGGTTCGTCCGAAACTTGTTGAGAGACCCTCTTGGTTTAGCGGAGTGATTCAAGGATGTTCAGCCGCATCGCAGAAAGGGCAGGCACCAGGCCACCTAGTCTTCCCATGATCAGGGTAAAGAGGAACCCGGCTGCTAGGATGGGTCCATCCACAATCATGGTTAGGGTGACGCTTTTGCCACCTCCCTGGCCGCCCGAAAGGGTGCTAGATGCTTCCCAGCCATCGGCTAGCAGTCCCAGGCAGCAGCCGAGAGTGCCGCCTACCACGGCAATCGCCAGCGACTCGATCATGAAGGAGATAAGAATCTGCCAGCGTTTGAAACCGAGGATGCGGAGCACTCCCACTTCTTTGATGCGGGCGGCGATCGAGGCGAACATAGTATTCATTACCCCAAAGACTCCGCCCACTGCCATGATGATCGCGACAAGTACGATAGCCGAGAGGAATTGCTCGTTGGTCCGCGTCAGTTCACGGTAGTAATCCGGCTCGGCAAAGGCTTTGAGCTTGGCTTGCTCGTAGACCTCGTTGAGGTACCAGGCCATGGCCTTGGCGCTGGTTTCGGAATCGTCGGCCATACGCAACACCAGTGTGGTAAACTTGTCGCCCTTGCCGCTGGCCCGAACGACCGGATTATCGCTTCCCGTCCAGATTTCCGAGCCGTAGGCGGTTCCGCCGGTCTGCATAATGCCGACGACCTTCCAATAGCGGTCGCCTACTTCGAAGGTGTCACCAACTTCCAGGCGTTTTTTGCCGACATCTTCGCCCAGAATGGCAGCCACTCCCTGACCGAGGGTGCATTGTAGGTATTGTCGACCGTCAGGGGCGGGTGGTCCTGGATCGATGGAATTAGTGGTAAACCAGGTGCCCCCGGGTTCCAGTTGGATATTGTGGACCGCGGCACCGATTCGTACGTCCTGAAAGGCCCGCATCTGCAGGAAGCGGCGACGGGGGAATTCGCCGGGCTTGGTGGGCACCGCTTGGTTCATGACCAGGTACGCCTCGCGACTGGCCAGGTAAACGGCCCCGGGCAGATCCAAGGGGGCATCCGCAGGCAACCGTTCGATGGTTCCATCGGGTGCGATCCGTGCCCGGGCGACTCCTACTGGGCCGAGGGGCCGCCCCCACTGGTCCGCTTGAATAACCACCCGTTCCACATTGTCCGCATCCCCGCGGGCCAGATTACTGAATAGCTCGTCGGTCGATCCCTCGGACAACACCAGGACGTTTCCCGGCACGCCGGTGCTCTCGTTGAGCTTGTACATTCCGTTGACAAACGCCAGCAGGATGATAACAAGGGCAACCACCACCGTGAAGGCAAAGCTGGTCAGAAAGGTATCCCGTTTGCGGACCCACAGGTAGCGGAAATTGTAAGCCAAGGGAACTCGTCCAATAAAAAGCAGTAGGACCAGGTCCATCGCGTACATCACGAGCAGCACAAACGGCCACTGTTCAATGAGCAAGCGTGGCATCAGTTGCCATAGGGGTACGGCCAGAAGGGGGGCCAGCTCGGGATCGAGCATCAGGCGTAGGCGGGGTGATTGGGGCAGACGGCGTTCGATTTCCGCTTCTACTTCAGCTAGGCGTTCCTCCGTTTCCCGCTTTTCCATCGGGCCGAGGTTTTGTCGGGCGGCCACCTTGCGCAAGATGGCACGCCGTTCGAGTAGTTCCGGTGCTGTCAACCATACCTTGCCCGGCGGCAGGTCCGCTGGTGGCGGGTCATCAGGGACGAAGTCGGCCACCGAGTAGCTGAGCAGCTTTTTGGCCACGATTCCCAGTTGGCTCCCCTTCGGTAGCTGCAGGCGGGCGACTACTTCCAAGGCAAACGCGAACAACACAATTAGTAAGGCAGTGGCAGTCAGTACGGCGAACACACGCCGAGTGAACCGCTGCCAGCGTGAGCGAGCCGGGGGCACTGTCTCAGTGAGCACCGCTTCGTTGGGGGATACCGCCGGGAGAGCTACGAGCAAGACCGACAGAGGTAGCAACGAAAAACCGATTGCAAACAGCGTACCGAGCAGACGGCGGAAAGCGCGGCAACCCAGCATAAAAAGCTGCCAGGCCCGCCTTAGTGATTCAATCAATGTGGAGCCAGTTGGGGGCAGTCTAATCTCTGGAGTTGCCACCGTGCTGGACATGTTATCGGTCTCCGTTTTCGTTTTGAGAAGCATCGATGTGATTTTTCTGCGCTCTGACGGCACTCCCGGGTGTCAGCTCAGGGCCACGTGTCAGCTCAAACGGGCAAACACTTCAGCTACCTTGACGTTTTTGGCGTTCCAGGCGGGGCCAATGCTACCGGCTACGGCTACCGTCATTCCCAACGCCGGGGCATAAATCAGTGATTGCACGGGAACGAAAAAGGAGCCAAAAAACATAATCTGGAATTTGAAACTGCCTAGGGCACCCCAGGCCAGTCCGCTGCTCATGATGCCGGCCAGAAAGCCCACCAGCAACGCCTCCCCCAGCACCAAGGCCAGCACGTGGCGCGGCTGGAAACCGAGCACTTTCAGCACGGCCATTTCCGTGCGGCGTTCCCGCACCGAAATGCTGATAGCGTTAGCTACCACCAGGCTCATGATGGCAATCATGGCCGGTACGAGGATGTACTTCATGCCCCAGAAGATGTCCTTGTAGGCGGCCAGCCAGCTGCCGATGCCGCTGGAAGCCGTCTCCATCTTGATCGGTACCTTGCCGAAATATTTGGGATCATTGATCAGAGCACTCAGTCGCTCGAAGGCCATACGGTTAGGCAGCCGGACCCACATCAGATTGACGCATTTTTCCGCCATCGGATGTGGTTCCCCTGTCTTGTTCACCGTACGGTCGTTGCGATAGGCGTCGAGCAACTGGAGCAGGTAAACCCGGTTCATGAAGGCGACGCCTTCGTAGCGTCCTTCAGGCAGTTCGCCGATAATCTCGAATTCAAAGGTCAGATTGGGGTAATTCATACCATACGATTTGACCCGCTGACCTACTTGCAGATTCAAAGTTTTGAGCTGTCGTTTACTCATGACAATGGCCTGGGGATTGCGCATCATCTCATCGGCGGCCGCTTGCAGTTGCTGCCGTTCGTCGCCGGTCAGTTCCTCCAGCCCATCCATCATGGTCAGGACCTTGTTGGGCTCGAGGGCAAACAAGAAGATCAACGCATCACGACGGGGGTTGGTTTTATCCGTGGTGGTCAGAACGAAAGACCAGCTCATCAGGTCCAGATCGCCGTTGACGGGGCGTAATTCCGGCGGAAGTTCCTCCAGACAGACGCGTTTGAACTCTTCGTAGTAGCCAGGCGGCATCTGACTGGGGATAAGTGTTTTGTGGGTAACAATCGCCTTAAAATTCGCTTCTTTTTCTGCAGTAACATAGTTGATGAGGAATAAAACGGCGTAAATCAGACATAGCACGAAGGTAAGAGAGAACAGGGCGACGTACGTCAAGGAAGTCCGTAACGGGGCCCGCCGCAAGCCGCGGAACATGATCACCACAAGTTTGGCGGCAAAAGCACCACTCAGGTGAGCTACAACACTGGCAAGTTGCTCGACTCCAAACAGCACCAGAAAGAAAGCCGGCAAAGTCAGGATGCCCAGGACGATGGCTCCAAGAATCAGCGTAGCCAGCAAGCCCAGCAGGTAGCCTGCCAGCATGAACAAAGAGGGGTCGTAGCCAGTGGGTACGAAATCGACAGGCAAGCCGTACATCATGAGGCGGTCTCCTGCATAGTGGCATGCGATTCGTTCATCGAGGCAGGGGATTGCTTATTCCTCTAGTGGCCAGGCCGAGCTACAAGTGGTCAGCAGCATGAGTCAAGCAAGTCGATTGCCATGATGCGGTCAGGAGTTTCTTCAGAGCCAACATCTAGGTTGAAAGCGGGTGTTCCATGCAAGGTCGCCAGCGGTGCGTTGTTTGTAAAAACCGACGGTTAGGTTCCAAGGGAGCCATGCCACCAAGTGTATGGTGCCCAAGCCTGAATGGGGCAGAGCTAGCAACTATGAGGCTTGTGCTGCTAGTAGTGGGGCAGCAGCCGTATCGTGGACCAATTGCCCTTTTTCCAGGTGTAAAACCCGCTGGGCGCGGGCAGCAGCCTTGGGGTCGTGAGTTACCATGATGATGGTTTTGCCTAATTGGGACCGTAGCGTGTCCAACAGGGTCAGGATCTCGTTGGCGCTGCGGGTATCAAGGTCACCGGTCGGTTCGTCGGCAACGATCAGTTCGGGATCGGTGACGATGGCGCGGGCAATGCCAACGCGTTGCTGCTGGCCACCGGACAGTTGCCCGGGTCGATGATGCATGCGATGGCTCAGACCAACTAGTTCCAACGCTGTTTCGACCTGTTTGCGGCGTTGCTGGCGGCTTAAGGGAAGTAACAGCAAGGGCAATTCCACGTTTTCGTAGGCGGTCAGGACCGGTAGTAGATAGTAGAACTGAAAAACAAAACCAACGTGCCGGGTACGCCAGCGGGCCAGTTCACTTTCGGACATCTCTGAAATAACGTTGTCGCCGACCATGATTGTGCCGGAGGTGGGCTGATCCAGACCGGCAATCAGATTAAGTAGGGTGGTTTTGCCGGAACCGGAGGGACCCATCAGAGCCAGAAATTCGGCCTGGCCAACGTCCAGATTCAGGTCTTGTAAAACGTCGATCGTTTCACTGCCACGCGTAAATGACTTGTACAGATTGCGGACACGTACAAGGGGCTGAGCAGGGGGCATAAACCGGGGTCTCCTGAAGGATTAATGGTCTGGAGCGTCGGTTGCTGCATAAAGACTACACTTTGGGATGACCATCGGTGTGCTCATGATTATTTGATCATAGGTCTGGTTTATGGCAGCCGGGGTGGGTTTGAGGGTGGTGTACCGTCGCGCGAGCGAGCCGGCTCGTCCCCCCAGGGTTGGTCGGTGACCAGATTGAATACGAACGGACGATTGTAAATGGTGGCTACGACGCTCATTTTGGGCTTGAGGAACGATCCAGGCTCTTCGCTGGGGGGTAGATAGATGCGGATACGGACTTTGACCACGTTTTTCGTGTCGTCGGCGATAGGCATGATACGATCGACGACGGCGCGATAGCCGCGGTTGGGGTCGGCGTCAGCCTGCACCAGGCAATCCAGGCCGCGCTGGATTTTGGTGATTTGACGTTCGGGGACGTCGATTTCCACCTCGAGTTTGCTCAGGTCAGCCATTGAGCAGATGCCGGCAGCAACGTTGAAGGACATGGGACTGACCAAGGCACCGCGATCAGCCACTTTGGTGAGGATAGTACCATCGATAGGGGCGCATACTTCACAGTTGCGGAGAAGGCGTTCGGCTTCCTGCAGTCGGGCCTCAGCTTGTCGTAGTTCTGCCTGAGCGGCTTCAATCCGTTCCCGCCGGGCGCCCATAGTGAGCAGGGCCAGGCTAGCTTGCAGGCGACTAACACGGGCCGCGGCTGCTTTCAGGTCCGCGTCGGCTCGCTCCAGTTCCTGGGCTGATACGGTGCCGCTGCTCCGTTGGGCACTGAGACGTTTGACCTCTTGATCAGCTCGGATCCAGGCAGCGCGGGCTTCTTCCAGTTCGGCCTCTGCCTGTTGCCGTTCCTCGGGACGGACGGCCTGACCGGTCAGGTCGGCTAGCCGGGCTTTGGCAGCAGCCACGGCTGCTTGCGCCGCGTAGTAATCGTTCATGTAGCGATTGTTCCGGATGCGGGCCAGCACCTGTCCCTGTTTGACCCGATCCCCCTCTTTGAAGTAAATCTCCTCAACCACCCCGGACACGTCGTCCGGACTCAGATTGATTTGCAACGAAGGGATAATGGTTCCTTTAATTTGCAGGAGCAACTCGCCAGCAGCCGGAGGCGAACTTGGGCGGGAGGCTGACGCGGGAGCCGAAGGGGTGGCACTAGTTGCAGGCGTAGTACCACTAGGGATGGGGGTAGCCGTGGAGGCGGCAGGGCCAGCTGGCACAGGGGTCAGGCCGCCGTTGCGATACAGGCGTAGTCCTGCTCCGGCCCAGGCCAGAGCCATCAGAATGACCAGGATCCACGGTAGCCAGGCTGTGCGGGATTTCCAATTACTGCCACGCACTGCTAATTGCGTGTCCAGACGCAGTTGCTGGACACGTTCGATCAGCACGCCATCTGAACCGGAAGGCGATGGAGAAGTGCGTGGCTGAACGACAGGTGGACTGGAAGTTTGATTCATGACGGGCTCTCCGTTGATCCTTGGGAAACGGCCGACCCCTGCGAAACGGCATCGGTCGCCTTGCCAGTGCAGACACGTTCGCCTCCCCGACCGTACCAGGGAGCTAGCATCTGCAGACAAGCCTGCAGCATGGCCGGGCGATCAAATGCCTCCGGATCAATCAGAAGTTGCATCGTCAGACCATGGATCAGAGCCTGGATTATGCTAGCGATGATACGTGGCGGTACCGGTTGGGGTGAAGGAACGCTCGTGGCAATATCTGCTGCGATGTGCTCCCGCCAGCAGCGGTACATCGCCGACAGACGTTGCCGATAGTCCTCGCGATAACCCATCTGGGCCAGGAAGGTGTACAATAAACTGAATAATTCTCGACTGTGCTCGATGGGTTCCCGACCTAGCCCTAAGTTGTCCTGTAGGGCTCGTTGCAGGCATTGCCACGCCTGCCCTGACAAGGGACGCGGTACGTCCGCGGCGGCCAGACGCTCCTGAACCATCCGACGGATCATCCGCTCGTAGACGGCTAGTAGGATCGATTCTTTATTGGGAAAGTAATACAGTAACTGGCCTCGGCTCATACCCGCCTGTTTTTCAATCCGGTGCAAGGAAAGGCGGGCAATGCCGTGATGCGTGATGATCGACTCAGCGGCATCCATGATCTGCTCACGTCGTTTGCGCGCCGTTTCAGAGATGGGAGCGGCTCGGTCATTGCTTATGGCATCCCACCATTGGCAGGGAAGGGCCGTGGCCGTTTCGCTTGTAGCAGGTGATTCAATGTCCGGTGGTGGATTTTCGGTCATTGTCATATCCGGTTAAACATATTTCGACAGTACGGTCACATCCATTGTGTCCTGACTACCGGCTACTACCTTCACACTTGGATCATTCCTTGCATTCGGAGATCGGGTGTGTACAACAGGTCTGTTCAGATTCAAAAAAGCACATAATGAATCAACTCTTACTTCAGTCACTCGCTAATTTTTGATCTCGGCAGCGTGAATGTTCTGGGACCAACGCGATGCGTGATATCATCATAATAGACCGTTTGGACTAGTCCGAACAGTCTATTTTTCACTAGTAGTGTGGTTTGGTTACGCGAGTCAAGAGACTTGTACGCAAATCTGAGGTATAGCTGCTAGATTCATAAGACGATAGCAAACGAGTAGTTGTGTCGATTTTGATTGATGAGAGGCAAAGCAGCAGGAAAACGGATTGCCGCTGGAAGTTGCTTTTGGCCATATTTCGTACAAGGCCGTCATCATGGACTCTAGGCGGGTATGTGCTTAACGGGACGATTTGAAGTTTATAGAAGGCACAGAGTCTTAGGCTGCGCAAGGTGTTGAAGTCGACACGTTCGTCAGGAACCTAACGCGAAAGGTTGCCATTGCACGCTAGTAACTCAAGGCAGTAATTTAGGCAACCCATGCCGAACGGTATGATTCTGTGGAGGTGCGATGAGGAGCCGCGTCCTGGTTAAATTGCACATTGAACGACAAGGATGAATCTATTCTTGAGTTAATAAAGAGAGTGAAGCCAGGAATGGGCCCCATCCCCCAAGGGAGCACGCTCACCCGCAATGTGAGGATCCTATGACAACGCCGTTGGAGCAGCAGGCGAGTATTTTAGGCCAGATGGGGATGACCCGTTTTTTTCGACGACTGCTAACGGAAAAACCGGAAATCTTGATGAAAAACGTGACCGTGGAAGCGGTTCGACCCGGACGCTGGATCCGGGTGGAAGGACGGTGGGTACGTAACTTCGGTTCCGACAGTTTTTTGGGATTAGATCAGCATCCGGCAGTGCAGGAAGCGTTAATCCGCGGCGTGCGGGAGTGGGGCACCCACAACGGCACCTCACGGGCCTTTTCCAGCGTGGCGGCTAACGTTGAAGCAGAGGAACGGCTGGCTGCCTGGCTGGGAACGGAGGCAGCCTTGATGTACCCCTCGGTCTCGCTAGCCAACATGGGGGCGTTACCAGCCTTGACCACCCGCCATGACGTGATCGTCGCTGATCAATACGCCCACAACTCCATCGAAGAGGGGATGCGTCTGGCCAAGGCCCGCGGGGTCCGCAGTGCCAAATTCGCGCACAACAATCCGGATGACCTGGAGCGATGCTTGCGGTCGTTGCGTCCGTATCGACGGGCCGTGGTGGCCGTCGATGGCGTCTATAGCATGAGTGGCCAGTTGCCACCGCTAAAAGAACTCCAACAGATTGCCCGTAACCATGACGGTTTTCTTTACGTCGACGATGCTCATGGCACGGGCGTTGTTGGTGCTCAGGGGCGGGGCACCGTCTGGCAGACGTTGGGGAATTACGAAAACGTCGTAGTGGTAGGCTCTTTGTCTAAGGCGTTGTCGTGTCTTGGCGGATTCATTGCTGCCAGTCGCTGCGTGATAGAAGTTTTGCAACTCCGGTCGCACCCCTTGATTTTTGGTGGACCGGTACCACCTCCATATCTGACCGCCTTGCTAAAGGTGCTAGACATTCTCTGTTCGCCTGAATACGAGCAGTTGCGAGTTGCTTTGGATGCCAACGTCTGTCGGCTGATAGAAGGGGCTCGTCGCCTGGGACTGGTTGTTCTGGGTGGCTGTGTACCAATTGTCTCGGTGCTCGTGGGACCGGAAGAGATGACCTTGCAAGCTGGACGGTTCCTGTTTGAACGAGGGTATTACGTCCAATCGGTGGTGTTTCCTGCTGTTCCCCATGGGGCGGGGGTTCTCCGTGTGCAATTGAATGCCAATCACCCTAGTGAAGCTATCGATGGTTTATTGGAGGCCTTTGCCGCTTTGAAACGGGTCTTCCCTTTACCAGAAGTTGAACCGACAGTGGTGCCGTATCCTGGTCCCTCTCTGCATGCTACGGCCATTCCAGCCTGATTATGAACACCTGAGACTTATCACACACTTAACAGAGTCAGCCGTAACCGGATAATCCAGCCCTGGGAAGGCCTGATCCTTGTGACAGATGAAGGAAGTTTTCGCCCAAGCTGTTTCCTCAATGACCACGTTGCTCAGGCAACGCCTCGGGGAGGGGTTGCCCATGCCCTGGTTGTTGCTGATACTAGCAGGAATGTTCGAATGTGCCTTTACCACTTGCTTGAAGCTATCCCAGGGCCTGACCCGACCCTTCTGGAGCATCGCTTTTGTCCTTTTGTCAGTCGTCAGTTTCGCGTTATTGACCCTAGCCGCACAGTCGATTCCCTTGGGCACCGCCTATGCTGTTTGGACAGGCATTGGGGCGTTTGGTACCGCTCTGATTGGTATCCTCTGGTTTGGTGACCCGGTTACTCCTGGTCGGTTAGTTTTCTTGAGCGGCTTGATCATCTGCCTGATCGGGTTGAAATGGGTTTCGCCAGACTAAGTTGCATCTATTCGCTGCTTGGAAGAAGGTGATACGCCTTCTGTCGCATTCGCAAATTCTTGTCCGGTCGGGTCCCTATTCTGCAACGCAACTATTGCTAGAATTAATCATGGTGCACCATAGGGGAACAATACCTACGCTGCACGATTGGCTCGTTTTATCACATACACTGCGGAGATAATCGACCATGGCGAAAAAAGGGAAAGAAGCTCGGCACATCGTGAAGCTCAAAAGCGAGGTAAGCGAACACTGCTACTACACGGAGAAGAACAAGAACAACACGAAGGAGCGGTTGCAGTTGCGTAAGTATGATCCAACGGTGCGTAAGCACGTCTTATACAAAGAAGCCAGCAAGCTGTAAGTTGCGTGTGCAGGAGGTTAGTGATCCGTCGGGTACAGCATGATCACCCGACGGATCTTGTGTTTCGGAGGGTGAGTGTCGCGTCGCTGCTGAGGAAAGGGGAAATCCTGATTGGTGCCGTAGGAGGAGGTCCCAGTGCGGGGATGGCTGCACGCTTGGGAGCCACGATGCAAGGTGGCAGCCCTGCTAGGAGCTGCAGGAGGGGTAGCTTTCCTGCACCACTGGTATGCCGCTTTGCTGGCGTTTGCCCTGGCAGCTCTGCTAGCAGGGGTGAGTCGGCTGTCCCTTCGTTTTGTGGTGGCGTATCTCAGCATACTGACACTGGCTGCCATACCGTTTGTCCTGATCCTGCCATGGACCCTCCGCGACGGACGACCGGCTTGGGTCGAATGGGGACCGTTGACTTTCCACCCTTATGGTTTGGAAACCGGTCTGGCGGTAGGGTTACGCTTGGCAGCGATCGGGCTTTTGGCCCTGACACTGTTTGGGACCACTCCGTGGTCGGAGTTGCTGGCAGCATTGCACCGTTTGGGCTTGCCCGCCGCCCTGGTGTGGATCGTAGCTTTAGCCCGACAGTATGCCGAATTGTTGGGTCGGGAGTTCCAGCGTCTACGGGCTGCCTTGCGGGTGCGTGGTTTCCGACCACGGCCCACTTGGCATGGTTATCGACATCTGGGCTACGCCTGCGGAGCCCTCCTGGTCCACGGAGCTGAGCGGGCCGAACGGGTCGCCGCTGCTATGCGCTGCCGCGGTTTCCAAGGGCGGTTCATTGCACTGACACCGCCCCGCCCCTGCCGCCTACGGGACCTGCTCGCCTGTGTCCTGCTGTGGCTCATCGTCCTGTGCCTGGCTTTGTGGGAACGGCAAATACTTGAGGGAGGCTGATTAATTAAGTGCCGAACACGAAAATTGACCTTGGCTGCAAGCCACCAGCCTGTTCCGTAACAGGTAGGCGGGTATAGTGAACACATAAACGCACACAATCACAGCGATCAGACGCAATGATGGCAGCGGCAGAAGGAGGGCACGATCCGTCGGCGACGCCGGCAACGGACCTCGTAGTGCAAGTCCGGCATCTGTCGCATTGTTATCGCGGGCATTTGACTGCTTTGGTGGACGTTAGTTTCACGGTCCGTGCCAATGAAAACGTGGCCCTGGTGGGTCCCAACGGTGCTGGTAAGACGACCCTTCTGCTGCGGTTGACAGGGATTTTGCCCGGTGAACGGGGACAAATCACCGTATGTGGGTATGACCCGGCTGATCCCGTGCAACGACGCTTCCTGCCCCGGGCCGTGGGCATGGTCTTCCAGAATCCTGACGACCAGTTGTTTGCCCCCTCCGTACTTGAAGACGTAGCTTTCGGACCGTTGAATCTGGGATTCAGCCCTGAAGAGGCGCGACAACGGGCGGTCGCTGCTCTGGCAGCCGTGGGATTCCCTCCTTGTTGGCACGATCGGCCTCCCTTACAACTAAGCGGTGGAGACAAACGGCGGGTGGCCCTCGCCGGTGTGCTCGCCATGCAACCTCGCCTCTGGCTGCTGGACGAGCCCGGTGCTTTCCTCGATCCCCGGGGCCGCCGCGAGCTGATTAGACTGTTACGCACGCTTCCCCAAGCCAAGCTCATTGCCACTCACGACCTGGAGCTGGTACTGGAGGTGTGCAGCCGCGCCCTGCTCCTTGACGCGGGTCGACTGATTGCCGATGGCCCCGTTCGGCAAGTGCTCGCCGATGCCGCCCTGCTAGAGGCCCACGGTCTGGAGGTGCCCTACCGCCTCGGGCACCGTGCGGACGTCGCCCGAGTAATCACGTCTGAAAACATCGGCTTGCTGCCGCCTCCGGAGCGGGAAGCCACCACGTCCCACAACGGAGCTGACAACCGCTCCCCTGATATTTCCTGCATTGACGTACCGCCTGCACCCACCGTTCCCCGACCAGACCGACACCATCCGACGCGTCCGGCCGACGATCGCGACAACACACCCATCGACGTCACAGCTTTACCCCCGGAAAAACAGCCGTAATGGTTGCACGTTTCGCGGGTGAGCTAAAAAGAAAGGATCCCCATGGCCAGGGTACTATTGACGGAACCACCTCTGCAACCGTTTCATGAGCCGTTTTCCGTGGAGCGGATCCTGCAACCCCGTAGAATGGAACCGCGGCGGCACCACAAGATCATTGCCGTATTGCCGGCCTACAACGCCGAGCGAACCTTGGCCGCCACCTTGGCCGACTTCCCCCCGGGTTGCGTCGACGACATCCTGCTGGTGGACGACGGCAGCCAAGATAACACCGTCGCCCTGGCTCGCCAAATGGGGCTGCGCGTTATCGTCCACGACCGCAATCGTGGCTACGGGGCCAATCAGAAAACCTGTTACCGCTACTGCCTCCAGCACAACGCCGATATCATCGTCATGATCCATCCGGACTACCAGTACGACGCCCGGGTCATTCCCCACGCGGTGGCCTTCATTGAATTGGGTATCTGCGATGTGGTCCTAGGCAACCGAGTACGCGGACGACGTGAAACCCTACGTAGTGGCATGCCCTGGTGGAAATACCTCAGCAATCGTGCTCTCACCATCTTTGAAAACTTCTGCTTGGGACAGAACCTGGGTGAATTCCACAGTGGCTTTCGCGTTTACCGCCGGCAAGTACTGGAAATGATCCCCTTTGAACGCAATAGCGACGATTTTGTTTTCGACACGCAGTTGCTAGTCCAAGCGGTCCATTTCGGCTTCCGTCTAGGCGATGTGCCAGTACCGGTCCGCTACTTCCCCGAAGCCAGTCAGATCAATTTTCGCCGTAGTGTTCGTTATGGCCTGCAAACGGTGGCCACAGTGGCTCAGTACTGGCTGCATCGCCTGCGGATATGGCGTAGTCCGCTGTTTGAGCCTGCCCGCCGAGCCATCGGTAACGACTGCCGTACTCACAACGGGGCTGAATAATCCTCGTCGGTGCTCTGAACCCCTGGGCTATGCACCGATAACTTGCAAAAGGACAAGACGTGGCAGACACTGATCGGCTTGAAAAGAGCAAGTCAGAGAAGTTAACGCGAGGCCACGCGGCTACAAACTTTGAGGATGCCCAGTTTGGTTTCAGTTGTGGATATCGTAGGTAGTTAGACAGATGGAGATAGTTAACAACGGTACGTCCTCGAATAATTGGTTTACGAGTCGAGGTCTGATGAAAGTAGAGTAGAGATGGGTGCATTTCATGCCTTCAGTACGTTCCCGAACTATTGACGGGATCTGACACTTATTTGGGTTCAGGTTCGGGAGGGCTCAGCGGTGCGGATTGTATCTCTGCTTCCAAGTGCGACCGAAATTATTTGCAGCCTGGGCTTGGAAGAACAGCTCGTGGGGGTGACTCATGAGTGTGATTATCCCGAGTGGGTGAGTCGTCTGCCGCGGGTCACACGTTCGTTGATTCCTGCAGGGGCCAGCAGCCGGCAGATCGATGCATTGGTACGGGAAAAGTTGCAAACGCAACGGGCATTGTATACCTTGGACTGGCCGGTGCTGGAGCAATTGCGCCCCGATCTGCTAGTCACCCAGGGTTTGTGTGACGTTTGCGCAGTGGCCGAAGCGGAAGTGCGAGCGGCTGCCTGTGCCCTGCCGGGAAGTCCCCGTGTGGTGAACCTGGAACCCCAGCGGCTGGATGACGTTTTTGCTTGTATCCAGCAGGTGGCCGTGGCCGCCGGGGTACCCGAGCGGGCCGGTCCGGTGGTGGCCACACTTCGCGAACGCGTCGCACGGGTGGCCCGTCGTAGCGAGCAGGTACGGTATCGACCTCGGGTCGTGCTGCTGGAGTGGATTGATCCACCCTTTTGTTGTGGCCACTGGACACCGGAGCTTGTCCGCTTGGCTGGCGGGCGGGAAATGCTGGGTCAGGAAGGCAAGCCCTCCCGGACGCTCCGGTGGGAAGAGGTCCGAGCGGTTGATCCTGAAGTGCTCGTGATCGCATGTTGTGGATTCGATGTCCCGCGCGCGCTCCAGGACCGTCCTGTGCTTGAATCCTATCCCGGTTATGAGCAACTGTCGGCTGTGCGTATGGGACGGGTGTACTGGATCGATGGAAACGCCTACTTCAGCCGGCCAGGTCCACGCCTGGTCGATAGCCTCGAGTGGCTGGCCCATCTTTTGCATCCGGACGTACATCCAGCCCCAAAATCTAGCAGTAATAACGTCTTGGTTATTGACAGTCCGGCAGCTGTTATCCTATCACACAATTAGTTCCGCCCCTCTTGGCCGATGATGTGTAAGATTGGAAGTAAATGACGAGTTGGCCCACTGGCACGGAGCGCTGGTTCACCGCCTCGGTTACCCTCAAGCACGGTCCATACCGGGGCAATAGTGCTGGCATAAGTAAGAATTACGAAGTCACATGGCCCATCAGGTAGGAGCGAAGATGGACGAACACATCGGAACAGCGTTGTTGCCAATGGGGATCGTCCAACAACGTCGGATGAGAGGGGCGGAAGATGACCTGTACAGTCAGCCGGCTCGGATCCTGCGGGTGACTATGGAGGAGATGTAATTCAACGTCTAACGGTCCGCTAGCCCGGCGAGAAAGCCCGAACCAGGATAAACCGGTACGTTTGCCCCCCAGACGTACCTTGACAAGTCCCGGCTGGCTATCCAGGACTTCTCCGCCCGAGTCGTGAACAAACCCCCGCAGTTTCATCAGGGCTATTCGTTCAGGCAGCCAGGCTTCCATCTGGAAACTCAAAGCATCCTCCATTCCAGTGCGAGGCGGAGGTGTGGAGGCTGACGGGTCGACCGGCAACAAATGACTGGAACCCAAGGCGGGGCGATGCCGTGCCCAGCGTTCTTCCTGCTGCTGTTCCCAGCGAATAAGTGCGGTTTCGTACCGTTCGGCCAGGTCGCGAGCCTGCTGCGGGCGATCCGCCGGGTCCTTCTCCAGGCACTGCAGGACCAATTCCTCAATTTCCTGGGGAATGACCCCTTTCAAACCGATATCGGCAAAGCGGGGGGGCGGCTCGGTAGCGTGAGCCAGCAGAATGTCCATACTGGTGCCTCCCACAAATGGTAACCGCCCACTGAGCAACTCGTACATGATCACCCCGACCGAGTAGATGTCGCCCCGGTGGTCCATTTCCTCGCCACGGACTTGTTCCGGGCAGATGTATCCTGGCGTACCCACTGCAAAGTCGACGTTGGTATCGGTTACTTTCTTCGATAGGGCATCGACGTCTATGAGTTTAGCTAAACCAAAATCCATGACCTTGACCCGCTCGTGTGGGGTGTCGGGATCCACGATCATCAGGTTGGCCGGTTTTAAATCGCGATGAATGATGTTTTCGTCATGAGCGGCCTGCAGAACCTCGCACAGTTCACCAATAATGCGACCGACGCGGGCCGGACTCATCCGCCCGCAGCGGGCCAATAACGTTTCCAGATTCACTCCCTTGACATACTCCATCACCAGACAGGGGCCGAAAGGATTATTCAGATCGGCTTCATATAGTTGCACGGCTCCAGGATGCCGGAAGCGACGCATTAATTCCATTTCCCGCTCGAAACGATCACGGAACTTGCGGTCGCTAGCGATATGTTCATGCATGACCTTGACGACCACGTCGCGGCCGGTGTCAACCTGACGGGCCAAGTAAACCCGCCCCATACCACCTTCGCCCAGCAGGCGCCGTGCCTCGTATCGCCCCAGAAAAACACGTCCGATCATGCCAGATATCCGTGCTTAGGCTTGAACCCGTTGCTGCCGGTTAGGTTGAGTCCCGTCGGCGTCGTTGCACAACAGGCTTCAGTCTGCCTGATGCTGTTCCTGTGTGTGAAGGTTCGTCCTCCTGAGCGTTGGCTGGTCCAGATGGACCAGAAATACGCATGCAGCCGATGCCAGGAGGTACGGTTTCGGGGTATCCACTTGTTTTTACCGGCCGTTGCACAACTCTAGCAGCCATCTGAGCGTCAAGCCAACAATCCCGCACTTTGAAAGAAGTGTTTCGCTATCGCATGGGTAGCAATTTTGACAAGAAAGTTGCGAAATTTTGATAGAAGCACAACACACCTCGCCCGGTGGTAGACCAGTTTCTGTCAATCAAGATGAGCGGAAAGGACGACGCAGGGCAGGGGATGCCAATGGGGGAAACAGGGCTGCTCCGAACCAGCCTCCCAGGGTACTGCATGCCAGAATACCGCCAAGCACCAGGGCCGCGGCCAACGGGTCATTCAGTGGTACACCAGCAAGACCAGCACGGGTCAGAGTATATTCCAGGGCTGGGGGGAGGGCTTCCCGCTGCAGAGCATATGTCAGCACCATCGACGCTGTCAACAGTCCGGTAAGCATCCCATGACGGACACCACTACCGGTGCCCGCGCTGGCGATCATTCCACCTACTAACAAGCCGAAAACGGCTATCAACCAGGTTATGAACAGAGCGTGACCCATTCCCTGGACCTGGAACAGGCCGAGGGAGTAGCGTTGGATGGTCAAACGGAGGGTGTCGGCGGTCAGCAGTAGGGTCACTCCGATGGCGGTCCCGACAAGGATGTGGAACCAGCGGGTGGGACGCGATGGAGCGGCCGCAGCGGCAGCCGGCAGGGTACTACGAGTAAACTGCAAAGAACTGAGAAGACTGGACCGTGGCTGGGGTAAGACTAGCATGGGTGGAGGCGGCCAGATCCGCTCACTTAACCAGCCTGCCAACAGCCCCACCAAACCGACCAGGGGAATCTCCAGAAGTACGGGGGCTTGGCGTAACGCCTGGTTGTGTTGGATTTCCCAAGCGAAAAACAACGTCCCACTAGCCAGGCCGACGCACAACCCCAGCGTATAGCCATGGGGTTGGGCCGCAGCGGCTACCCCTGCACCTATCATTACTGCCACCATCTGCAGGGCATACAAGCTCAGTAGACCCGGCAACGTTGTCGGCCAGACCTCCTTATCCCAACCGACCAACAGCGGTGTTGCCTGCCACCACTCGCGCAACCCGATGTAAGCAGCTGTGGCTAATCCGAGGCCGACGATAAGTCGTCGCAGCTTGCTTCCCGTTACGGGAACCGGACTTGTCTGGCCAAGAACTGGAGCGACCGATGGCGACGTCTCGTGGGGCATCAGTAACAGATCCCCACACCGAGGACAACGGGTGGTGCCTGGATACACCATTGCACAGCGGGGGCAGTATAGTTGCATCGGATGCAGGCTCCGCTTGGCTAACTGAGCGACACCTTGAGGAAAAAAACATCTGACCGGATATCCCGAACCTACTTGCCCAAATATAGAACAATCGGCACATAGATCGGAGCGGATGGGAGTAGAATGGTGAGCTGACAGTCCCCCGGCTGGGGGTGACGGTCCAATGGAAGTCAACCCGAGATGATACAAACGTTTCCGTAATTAGGTCTATGCCACACATTGTAATAGTGGGAGCCGGTTTGACTGGCCTGGCCACTGCTTTCTGGCTGCGGCGACGGGCTCCCTATGTGCGTGTGACACTTCTGGAAGCTCGAGAACGGGCCGGTGGCAACGTCGGCACTGAACAGATCCATGGCTTCCGCATCGAACGCGGACCGAATGGATTTTTGGCTCGCTCTCCGGCGCTTCCCCGGCTGATCGAAGCGTTAGGCCTGAGCGAACGGTTGCTGCCGGCTAGTAGCGGCAGTCGCCGCCATCGCTTTCTGTACCTGCACGGCCAGCTGCACCGTGTACCAAGCCATCCCGTCGGGCTGTTACTGTCTACCCTGTTAAGTGGGGAGGGCAAAAAAGAACTGCTAGTTGGTCTATGCCGGCAAATCCGCTTTAGTCCAGCTAACCGGGATCAGGATGAATCGGTCTATGACTTTGTCGCCCGCCGTTTTGGCCGGGAGGTAGCGGACGTGTTTGCCGACGCGTTGGTGACAGGAATACAAGGAGGCGACCCGAAACTGCTTAGCATGGCCGCCTGTTTTCCTCGTCTGGTCGATTGGGAACGGCGGTATGGTAGTGTCATACGCGGTATGATTCAGTACGTCCGACAGCAGAGGCGTCAGGCTCAGCAAGCTCCCGGATCGCTATCCAGGTCTCAACTGTACTCATTCCGCGAAGGATTGCAGGTGCTGGTCGACACCTTGGTGCAAGCTGTGGGTGCTTCCCTCAACCTGGCAGCACCAGTCACGGCTTTACGTTATCAGCCTGCAACTGCTGTTTGGCAGGTTTATTCGCCAACCGCGCCGCCGTTACAGGCGGATGCCGTTGTGCTGAGTTGTCCCGCTTATGTGCAGGCAGAGTTACTGGCTCCGCTGGACGCCGCACTGGCCGTTGAAGTGGCAGCCATTCCGTACAACCGCATTGTGGTAGCGGCGTTAGGCTACCGACAGGTAGACTGTGCCCAGGTGCCGGAGGGGTTCGGTTACATCGCTCCACAAAGTCAAGGCCGGGATGTTCTCGGCGTCCAGTGGTGTTCCTCGATCTATCCCGAGCGGGCCCCCGCGGGGATGGTCCTATGGCGGGCCCTGTGCGGGGGCATGCGACGCCCCGACTTGCTGGACTTGGATGATACCACTCTGCTGAACAGAGTTCAGCGTGAAATGACGACCGTCCTGAAAGTCCAAGGGCCGCCGGTGTTTCATCACATCATTCGTTGGCCCCGGGCCATTCCTCAATATGTCGTAGGTCATTTGGCCCGCTTGAAGCGTATCAATGCTGCCCTGACGCGTTGGCCAAGGTTGTTCCTGTCCGGCAATGCCTACCGGGGGATCGCCCTGTCCGATTGTGCCGAAGAGGCGGAACGCCTGGCTGACCAGTTGGTCTCCCTGTTTCCTTCCGCATCTCATGACACGACTGCCGGTCGCCTGAATTCCTCTGCTAAAGAAAGTTGAAACAGGCTAACCGGCTACAGGTTCGTTTCATGCGTAGTCTCCATAGCGTGCCTTGTGCTAGCACAAGCGAAATTTGCCATACCACGCACAGAGGCGGGAGCTTGCTGCAGTCCTAATGGAGGAGTTTGCTACAGACACTTTTTTGGCAAAGGGGGTCGGCTTGCTCATCGTTTGCTAGGGGGCGATGCTGTTATGGAAATTTTTTACCATGATTTTCACTGAAGGTATGATGGATCAATCAGTTACGTCGCTGGGGGTTAATCAAATCGAAAGCGGGGAGCAACAAGGCGGACAAAGCTTCGATTATGCTCATGGCGAAAACTCCAGGAGTGGTAACGAGGGGAACGCTGTGGAAAGCGGAAAAATTTCTCCGGGTGGAGAAAAACGGTTGAACCTGGCCGGTGTGCAATTAAGATGATGATTGGTCATAACGATTTCTCGTCCGGTCGTTATGATCCGTACGATCGGTCGCCCAGCGGTACTCGCAACTGTCGCCGTAGACAGATTCCGCGTCGCGAAAGCGTTCCGGTTGTACGAGCTTTACAAGCGGCGCTGGTCTACAACCCCCTCTGCCAGCGTTTCCGGCGTTCCCAGATTAGCCGCCCGACGTGTCAGCGGCCGATAGTGTTTGCGCACTGAGGCGAAAGGGTTACGGCCCGTGCTTCTCCGCAGACGCTGGAAGTCCGCTGGACCCGACAAGGAAGCCTGTTCATGACGCGACTGCGACGCCAACGTTCGAATTCCGTTCAGTCACCGCTGGAGACATACTTGCGGGAGATCAATGCGACGGCCTTGCTGACCGCAGAGGAGGAAAAAGAGCTGGCCCGTCGGATCAGTCAAGGAGACATCGAGGCCCGGGACCAAATGGTCCGCGCCAACCTGCGGCTGGTGGTCAACATCGCCCGCAGTTATGTGGGTAAAGGCCTATCGCTCCAGGACCTGATCGAGGAGGGTAACCTGGGCCTGCTGCGGGCCGTCGAGGGGTTCGACCCTAACATGAACACCCGCTTTTCGACTTATGCCAGCTATTGGATCAAGCAGAGTATCAAGCGGGCCCTGGTGAATACCGCAAAGACCATTCGCATCCCCGCCTACATGGTCGAACTGCTGGCCAAATGGCGACGGGCCACCAACCGCCTTCAGGACGAACTAGGTCGCCCCCCTACACATGAGGAAGTTGCCCGCTACATGGGGTTGCCCCGCAAAAAGCTTAACATCATCAAGAAAGCCATCCGGGTCTACAATGCTCTGCCGCAGCCCGATCCCGACGATGAGGGTTGGAGCATTGAAGAAATGGTCATGGACTCCCGCTCCAAGACGCCCGACACCGAAATGGTCGAGACCGACGACCTGCAACAAGTCATGGAGCTACTGGACAAGATGGATCCGCGGGAGGCGGCTGTGCTCCGCATGCGCTTTGGCCTGGACGACGAGGAACCCAAAACCCTCAAAGAGATCGGCGAGCGGCTCGGCCTGACTCGAGAGCGGGTCCGTCAGATCGAAAACGAAGCTTTGGCCAAATTGTGTGAAAGCCTCTGTGGCGACTAAAGCAAATCGGCCAACTTCGGATAAGAGGCCGTCGGCTATCCGCAGATTTCCGATCTGTTCGCTCGTGCAGTTGGCGGGACGGCCAAAGTACCTCCCCATCAGGTTTGGATGAGATAGGAGCTCAAGGTCGGAGTACTCCGGCAACGGAAGACGGATCGATCCGGTACCGCAAACTGTCGCCGCTCAATTCGGATTCAACCCGTCCCAATTTGTCCTTAACGCGGACGATCACTTGTCCATTCAGGTGAACAGTGCCATCGCCCGCTCGGAAAGAAAGTTCTTCACACGTACCCTCTGCACCAAAGCCGACGAAGCGAACACGACCGCTGGCTTTGACGGTCATCGGGCCGTCCCCCTGCTCCGGCGACTTCACGTCAATTTTTTCGCAAATAACTTTGAGCATCAGGTCATCACCACAACGGACTTCAAAAGCAGGTTCACCCTCACCGACACGCAGCAGGATACGGTAGCGTTGGCTGATTGCAGAAGCGGCTGGCAGGGGGGCGGTTTCGCGGTGCAGAGCGGTTTTGCCCGCAGCAGGCATGACAGCTTGCGGCTGGTCAGCCGCTGGAGGTGCGGCAGGTACCGTTGCTGGCGCGGGCGGTGGAGGAATCGTTCCAGCGGACAACGGCGGATGGGTTATTGGAGACGGCGGCACGCTTACCGCCGCGGGACTCATCACGGCAGGCGCTGCTGCAGGCGGAGACGCTGCCGAGGGAGCTGGAAGCGGTGGTGGGGGTGCAGGTGCCGCCATGGGGCCGCTGCGGGGCCCAGGACTGGGGACGACCAGACCCGATGGCGAAACCTCTTCTGACGTTGTGGGCACTGCTGGCTCTGTTACGACGGGCGGTGGTGCTGGGACTACCGCTGCGGGTTCACTGCCGGTTGCTGTCAATACCGGAGGCATGGGCGGTACGTCCGGATCGCGGGTGCTTTCCCCTTTGGCTCCCGTGACCGGTCGGGGCGGTGTCATGGGTGGGATTTCTCGCTGCGGCTCCATCGCTGGGGGGGGTTCAGGCACGGCAGGCCGAGCTGTCGCTTCAGTAAGAACCGGTGTAGCGTTTCCTGTGTCTCTGGCAGGTGTTGCCGGTGGATCAGCGGCGGGAGAGGGGACAACCTCCAGGGCCGCTGGGGTGGCAACGATGATGACCGAATCGGTTGCTGGGACCTTTTCGGACCTGACCTCGGAAGCCGTGGCGTGCGTGTCGGCGGCGACTTTGCCTACCGTCTTCGTGGCACTATTGGCCGTTGAGGGAATCGTCGGTGCTTCGCTAGTGGAGCGCACTTGATTGGGATCAGACATGACTGATGAGCGGGTTACCTCACCACCTTTGCCGTTGTCAGTCCGATTACACGGGCCGGCTAGGGCTGCTAGTCCACCTAAGGACAGGGCTAACCCGCCTGCCAACAACTTCCAACGTACCCGCGACATGACACTTGGCTCCTTGTCGCTTCAGGAAAGGGGGCCGTAACTGCAATCCCAACGGTGCAGCCCCCTGAACCGCCGTCTCTATAACCTCCTTCGCACTTCCTGTCAGCGCCAACCGTCCAACAGTATCCCGTCCCCTAACGAGGGGAAGCTGCGTTCCCAAAAAGGTGATTCGATTAGCACTGCTTGAACAACTCAGTTAATTTGGATTGCAGCCAATCAAAAATGCTACCAATTAAGGTCACAGAATTGAGTAGTGATATGGGGGCAGGACAACGATTTCCCCTCGGGGCCGGATTTAGTCTTTACGCAGTGAGTGAAACACCAGCCCCGTGAGCAGTTTAGGGTAGAAATAGGTGGATTTGGGCGGCATAGTTTCGCCCGCTCCCGCGATGGCCACCAGGTCACGGATGGTCGCTGCAGGCACAAGAACGGCCAGGCGACAGTTCCCTTTGCCTAACTCCCCCTGTACTTCCTCCAGCAGATGAACGTAACGAAGACGAGGCGGATTACCGAGTAAATCAGTGGGGAGTAACCGCTCGAGTACCAGTCGGTGAAGAATGCTGACGGCCAGACCACGCCAGGCAGGGCTACGTTCGGGAGCCAGTTGCGCCATCACAGCTGGGTCCCGCAGTCGCACGACTAGCCAGAGGCCGTCAGCGGCCGTTCCAAAAGCCAGTACCTGTTGAGACTCGTCTAACTGGAGGTATTCCCAAGCCGCCGCTGCGGAGTGGCCGCGATGGACCACGTCAAAATAGCCGGACAGGTATCGTTCCAGTTCCCCAGCCATCACCCCCTGTGGGGTGTCAATTAGGCGATGCGTGGGCAGGATAACCAGACCGGGGTCGCTCATCCCTGTCAACATCATCAGGGTGAAATTAGCTGGATGCTCTGGATCAGGAACTTCACCTGCGGTGGCCAATTCGTCGCGGTACCGTAAGGCGGTTTCGTAGCGATGGTGTCCATCGGCAATGTAGACGGGGCGGGAGCCCATCAAACCGACCACGCGACTAATGGTCACCGAGTCACTGACGCTCCACAGGCGGTGCACAACGCCTAGATGATCCCGGGCTTCCAGCGGCGGGGCCGAGCGGGTCCATGGCTCCAAGACGGCATAGACCTCCTGTGTTTGGTCGGGGTACAGCCCGAAAATGGGAGAGACGTTAAAACCGGTCGCACGGTATAGCTGTAGGCGGTCTTCCTTCGGACCGCTCAGAGTCTGTTCATGTGGAAAAATACGACCACTACCTGGTGGTTCCAGTCGGACCCGGGCAAAAAATCCACGCCGCTGGTACAGGACGCCCTCAACGGTGAATTCCTGTTCGTAAACGTAGAGGCTACGGGCCGAATCTTGTCGTAGAATCCCGTCCACAAGCCAGTGGCGAAGGGTAGCCGCTGCCCGGTCGTATTTCGAGGCCCGCTCGTCGGCCTCGTCCCGGGGCAGCTCCAGGCGAATGGCGTTGTATGGACTGGCCGCGTAAAGCCGCTCCTGAAGGACCGGATCGATCACATCGTAAGGGGGGCAGACTACCGCGGTTAGCGAACCTACCCGCCCAGGATCGTAACGGAATCCACGAAAAGCACGGATGTCGACCATTAGAGTGTCTCACGGATAAACGCACGCCCCTCCAAAATATCTCCATCTTTTGCTTGGATGGCCAGATTGTCAGGGGCAGTTATCTGTGGTGGCAAGCGGAATGAGAGGTATTGCTCTCCCGCCATCTGGAACTGTTCTAGTGGTGCGCGGCTATGCAAATGGAATGCCCCTAGCGTCGGAGTTTCGGATGGCTCAGGGGACGCCAAGCACCGTTTTCCCGACTACTTTCCACGCAACGGGTAATAAAGAGCATGCCATCCAGACCGTCGTAGACATTGGGGTAGACGGTGTTGACGGTTTCGAACTTTTCCCCGCAGGCACGCTGGATAATTGCGTCGTAAGCAGCGGTGTAGATGTTGGCAAAAGCCTCCAGATAGCCTTCGGGGTGACCGCTGGGAATACGCGTCGCTTTGGCCGCTGCGGGACCCAGGTAGGGCCCTCCGGCCCGCGTGTAAATTTTGTGGGGTTCGCCGTTTCTCCGTACATACATCTTATTGGGCTCTTCCTGATGCCATTCCAGCGAGGCCTTGGTGCCGTCGATTTCGATGAAAATGTCGTTTTCCCGGCCATGACTGATCTGAGAGGCAGTAACGGTGCCCAGTGCGCCGTTTTCGAACCGAATGATGGCCGTGCCGTAGTCGTCCAATGCTCGGCCCGGCTCAAAGGTTTTCAACTGGCAGGAAACTTCCAAGGGGAGTAAGCCGGTGATGTATCGAGTCAGGTTGTAGGCGTGGGTGCCGATGTCACCGAAGCAGCCGGCCGCCCCGGATTGTTTGGGATCGGTTCGCCAACTGGCTTGCTTTTGCCCACTGGCCTCTAGACGCGTTCGTAGCCAGCCTTGGATGTAAAAGGCACGGATAGCCTGGATTTCGCCCAATTCGCCGTTAAGCACCATTTCCCGGGCCTGGCGGACCAGTGGATGACCAGTGTAGTTGTGGGTCAACACAAAGACGATGCCCGTGCGTTCGACGATCTGCACCAATTCCTCGGCTTGCTGCAGATCGAAGGTCATGGGCTTGTCGCAGATAACGTTGAAACCGGCCTCTGCGAAGGTCTTGGCAATTTCGAAGTGGGTGTGATTGGGTGTGGCGATCGACACGAAGTCGATGGGGTCGGAACGTTTCTTTTCGGCCTCGGCCATTTCACGGTACGAGCCGTAGGCCCGATCGGCCGGAATGTCGTAGTCGGGGGCGGAGGCTTTCGATTTGGCCGGGTCGGAGGAGAGGGCACCGGCCACCAACGTGGCCCGATTGTCCAGAATGGCGGCCGTCGCATGGACCCGTCCGATGAACGCCCCTTGACCTCCACCCACAAGCCCCATACGCAGTTTGCGATGCAACGGTGCATTGGTCGGCATGGGTATTCCTCCTCGGCTGCTGGCCGCTGATGCCTTGACTATTCAGGCTACATTTCCATGACACTCGCCATAGCAACGCCCGGGGCATTGGCCGGGTGCCACTCGGCAGGGGTGCCGAGATTGTAAGAATCCTGCCACGGCGCGGCGAGCGTTTTAGCAAACATTTCGACCTGCGGGACCCCCCCCTCGCTCCATAACAGCAAACACGGATTATCGCCAGGGAACGACCAGCCGTTTGAGAGGGGACTACCTGCAGGAATCGAGGCAATAAGCTGCCGTTCAGACGCACAGCGGATGGGTCGGTGCCGCGGCTTTGCGGGCGGGTGCCTACAATGGGAGTAGGCGGGCCTTCGTGTGCAAGATTCCCTTCTCCCCTCTGCTGACTGGAGATCGTGATCATGGCGTTAACGGCCCAGCAAATCGCCGAGCAGCGCAAGCAGGTAGAAGAACTGATCGCAGGTCCAGACGTCGGCTTTGCTAAAGCCTTGTTTTTTGGTCGGTTCAAGGGGGAATTATTGTTCCCTTATCCGGTCTTGCCACCGGAGCAGGAAGCCGCAGCAGCGGAGATGGCCGCCAGGGTCAAGGCCTTTGCCGAGGCTCACATCGATCACATGCAGATTGATCGGGAAGCCCGTATCCCCGACGAAGTGATTCGGGGCTTGGCCGAGTTGGGCGTCTTCAAGCTGACCATCCCCAAGGAGTATGGGGGATTAGGGTTCGGACAGCAGCAGTACCTGCGGGTGATGGAAGTGATTGGCGGCCATTGTGCCAGTACGGCCGTCTTTGTCAATGCCCACCATAGCATCGGGGTCCGCGCGCTGGTGTTGTTCGGAACCAAGGAGCAACAGGCCCGCTGGCTACCCGGGCTGTACGACGGTACGAAATTGTGTGCCTTTGCGTTGACCGAACCAGAGGCAGGGTCAGACGCGGGCAACGTGCAAACCACCGCAACACCAACGGAAGACGGTACAGCCTACATTCTTAACGGCATCAAACATTACATCACCAACGGCGGTATCGCCCACGTGCTGACGGTGATGGCACGGACCCCCGACCCCAGCACTCCCAAGGGGAAAGTGACGGCCTTTCTGGTCACACCCGATATGCCAGGCTTCGAAGTGCTGGAGGCACGCATGCCCAAGTGCGGCATCCGTGGTACCGCCACCGGTAAGATCCGTTTCACCAACATGCGGGTACCCAAGGAAAACGTGCTGGGACAGGTTGGTCGCGGCTTGAAACTGGCGTTGACCGTGCTGGATTACGGACGGATTACCTTTGGGGCAACCTGCACAGGGCATGCCAAAGCCTGTATTCGCGCCATGATTGAACACGCCCGCAAGCGGATCCAATTTCAGCAGCCGCTGGCCGAATTCCAAATGGTGCAAAAAAAGATTGCCCATGCGGCCGCCCATTGTTTTGCCATGGAGGCCATGACCAACGAGTGTGCAGCTTTTATCGACCGAGGGGCCGAAGATTACATGCTGGAAACGGCCATGCTCAAGGTGTTCGCCACCGAGCATCTATGGACCATCGTCAATGAAACTCTGCAGGTCTGGGGGGGCAAGGGCTACTTCAGCGATCAGCCGATCGAACGGTGGATGCGTGATGCGCGTATTAACCTCATTGGTGAGGGAGCTAATGAGGTCCTCAAAGCTTTCATTGCCGTGGTGGGGTGCCGGGGGCCGGGATTGTATCTGAAGGGACTACAGGAAGAGCTGTTCAGCGGAGTTCGGGGCTTTTTCCGACGGTTACCCGCAGCTCTTGGAGTTGGTACCCGCCTGATCGCACCCTGGCTGACCACTGGCACGCCAACCGTCCCGGTGCGCAGCCCGGAACTGCGTGCCCAAGCTTATACCCTAGCACGCCTGGTCCGAGCCTTCGGCTTGAAATTGCCACACGTATTCCTGGCGGTCAAGGACGAGGCCGCATTTGCCCAAGCCCAATTGATCCATGAACGACTCGCCGACATTGCCATCGACCTGTACGCAGCTGCCTGCACGCTGGCTCGGCTGGACCATCTCCTGCTTCACAAATCTACCAATGGGGTGCCGCCCGAAGACCCCTATGCCGATATTCCCGCCGGACGCTACTTCCTGCAATTGGCTTTCCGTCGTATCCGCGAACGCCTGGCGGCACTAGACGACAACGACGACCCGGCTCTTCTAGCTTGCGCCAAGAGCATGATCCCTAAATTCGGCTGATCCAGGCACTAGACCAGGACATTAGATTGTGTTGGTCGCCAGAAAATGTCACTGACCGGGAGACAGTCAGTGTTGCTGCGATGTGTTTGAGGGGGTCAGGGTGGGCGCCGGATAGAGCCTATCCGTGGATAGAAAAAGCAACTCACTCACCGATAACGTCTTTGACGAGATTGAGGTAGTAATACCCCTTCTTTTCTTCCAGACGACGGGCCAAGGCGGCCTCGGCTTTGGCACGCTCATGGAATGGGAACGTTTCCACCCGTTTATTGGTATTATCAAAAATGACCCAGACCGCGCGACGCCGTTCCTCGCGGACGGGACGCTTGACCGCGGGCTTTTTAGCATGCTTGGCTTTCTTTTTGCGGAGCCCTTCTTCCTCTTCGTCCTCGTCCCATTCGTCTTCTTCCTCCTCCTCGTCCTCCTCTTCTTCCTCTTCTTCGTCGAAATCTTCTTCTAGATCTTCGTCTTCTAGTTCATCCGTTTCTTCCAGTTCTTCGTCCTCGCGTTCTTGGGCCTCCATCGCTTCGTATTGGCGTCGTAGGTCCAGACGACTTGGTCCTCGTTTTCCCTTAGCCATGACCGTCCTCTCCACCCCCTTTGGGGGCACGGACCAATTTGCGGTTAAACTTTCAGTCCAACCACACTCATATTTGCCATTGCGGTATGGTATCTGCTTAGAACAACTTTGACAAGAGTGCGAGTGTTTCCCGTATAGTCCTCGACTAAAAGTACTGTAAGCGTATGGCCTAGATGCTAGTCGTAACGTCATGACTGACCAGACTTACCCAGATGATTTTGTCGCAGTACCAACAAGCATCAATTTATTAAAGGAACTGACCTCAGAACTGTGGCAAGGACGAAATCGGGTTGACAGAAACGGGGTAAATTGGAATGAGTGATGCGTTGTGGCAGTCGCACTCTGGTGACATCGCCATTGCGGAAGCGAGGATCGACCGCTGATGAACCGAATTGTCGTCGGGTTGGGTCTTCTGGTGAGTAGCATTATTCTGGTTGTGGCCAGCGGCGGTCCTGGAGCAGCCTTTTACTGGCAGCCCTGGCCAAAGGGGAACCCGCCGGGCGGCTCGTTGCCGCCGGGTAAGGACCAACCGCCGGGCAATCCGCCTTCTGGCCCACCGGGAGGGAACGATGGTCCCCCCGATACGCCACCCGTATGGGAGCCGCCTGGTAAGGTCGTACCGGAGCCGTCGACCGCTCTTGCCGCTATGGTAGGAGTGGGAACAGCCATCGCCGCGGGGCTGTTCCGGCGTAGCCGCAGTTGATCTGCACCAACCCCAATCCCACCACACATTCTATATCGACATCGGATCAACAAGTAGTTGAATTGAAATTTGTCGCGTCCAATTGGCCACGATAATCAGTTGCATCACTTCGAAGCGTGACGCTGCCTAAAAAGCACCATCAACGATACATGGATGCGAAATTCTGACTGTATTCCAATAACGTCGTCCCCCCAGGCACTCCGTAGCTGCTTGGCGGATGACGGTCACTTCGCAGCGGTGTTCGTTCCTTTTGCGGGGAACGAGATAAGTTCGGTACCTAATAGGGCGAATAAGTTGAACCAAGCTGAAGGGTTGCTATTGATTAACTGCTGAGGCATGAAAAACAGCCGAATGACGTCAAACTTGGTAATTTGCAACCCATTTGTCGATGAGTGAATCAGGCGTGTTGTTCCAGATAACGCCAGAGGCGGTCGTAGCGTTGAGCAATCAGATGGCGATCAACGATCCGCCAGGCATGAATGACCCCGGGGACGTACAGGAACAAAGTCAACAAGAGATTAACGACTGTGGGGCGGCTCCGCTTCTCCGCACTCCAGACAGCCAAAGGAGGACAGGCCAACGTCAAAAGGGCTAGCATGATCAGGCACCTCCATCCATACAGGTGTGTGGTTTTGGGTCCCAAAGGCTGATGTCATCATCAGTAAATTGCAGAGTCTTCACTCACGATTCATCAGCATTATGGCTAGCTAGGGGTGAAACGTTGCTGAGCGATCGCTGAAGGCGGGATGAGAACTTCAGGCAGGTTATCGCGTGTGCTGATTTATTACATTTCCAGGTATCGGTCTTCCGCTCACTTCCTCTTTTTCCACCGGCAGGTGTGCATTCCCGACAGCAATTCATTGCACTCCCATGAGGGATGGTGGGGTGCTCAGTGTATGAACGGGATAACCTACCGGACTTGCGCAGCGGACTTTTTTACAACCGTTGGGGCGACCGCGGGCTTGCAGGCCGGCACGAATGGCCCTTATGAACGTCCAACACAAGCGGGGTAGCCCTGCGGCAACTGGTGCAAAATGGGCAAAGATTAGCTGATAGAGCAAAGCAGCCGACCTGCTGACATTCTCGAAGCCATCAGGTTTTTTCTTTGGGAGGCTACTTTTGAGGGAAATCGAGGAAACCTTCGGCAGGCGATGTGCGCAAGGGAGGTCTAGTGAGCATCGGTATTAAAACAGGTGCCGCGGAGAGGAGTTGAACCTCCACGACCTTTCGGTCACCAGAACCTGAATCTGGCGCGTCTGCCAATTCCGCCACCGCGGCCCATATGGTGATGACTGAGCATAAATATCCTAAAAGCCAGATAGGGCACGCGTCAAGGGGCCGTATCCCGTTCCCTGTGGGCGGGTGGATTCCTCCTCGCGGTTGATCGAATGCGTGAGTGTTAGGGGAGTGGCAACGATGCCAGCACGAGTTACAGCTGGGGGGTTACACTTGTAGTACCCCTGTGCGAAATGAAGAGAGGGGCCGGTGCTGGGGGCGAAGAGCTAGTTGTACGGCCAGAGCCAGGACGGAGCGGGTCTGTTCCGGTCGGATGATGGCATCCACCCACAAACGGGCGGCGGCATAGCGGACGTCCATCTGCTGGGCATAGGCCTGACGCACCTGTTGGCGGAGTTGTTCGAGTTCGGTCGCGTCGGGGGTGCGGCCCGCTCGCTGCAAAGCCTGCACCTGGATGTCAAGAAGGGTATCGGCAGCTTGCTCTCCTCCCATGACTGCGTACTGAGCGGTCGGCCAGGCGAAAATGAAACGCGGATCGAACGCCTTGCCACACAGGGCGTAGTTGCCGGCACCAAACGAACCGCCGGTGATCAGGGTGATTTTGGGCACGACGCTGTTGGCAATGACGTTGACTAGTTTGGCGCCCGCACGGATAATCCCCGCTTGTTCAGCTTCCCGCCCAACCATGAAGCCATTGACGTTCTGTAAAAACATGATGGGTAGTCGCATCTGGTTGCAGTCCATCACGAAGCGGGCGGCCTTGTCCGCCGAGTCAACATAAATGACGCCGCCGAACTGGATAGGGCCGT
This sequence comes from Gemmataceae bacterium, assembly GCA_025055795.1. Classification (GTDB taxonomy): domain Bacteria; phylum Planctomycetota; class Planctomycetia; order Gemmatales; family Gemmataceae; genus Thermogemmata. Next base: position 54,493 of record JANWVV010000002.1, on the reverse strand, counting down.
CTGCCGGCTTGACCCGCTTGCGTTGGTTGGCAACGATCCCGATGGGCTGACCCGCCAGGCGGGCGAAACCGCACACCAGGGTCTGACCGTATTCGGCTTTGTATTCGTCAAACGGGGCGTCTGGATCGAGGATGCAGGCAAGCAAGTCGCGGACATCATATTCCGGTTGTGTGAACGGTTCCGCATCGAATGGGCGATCGCTCACGGGGGTGAATGGCGGATCTGCGGGCAGGTTGGCCACCAGGCGACGTAGTCGGGCAATGCAGGTGATGTCATCGGGTTCACGGAAATCAATGGTCCCGCTAATGGCCGCATGCATGCGTGCACCGCCTAGAGTCTCCGAATCGACAACCTGTCCGATGGCTGCTTTGACTAGAGCAGGACCCGCCAGGTACAGACCGCTGCCTTCGGTCATCAGCAACGTGTCGCACAATACTGGTAGATAGGCCCCGCCGGCTACGCAGTTGCCCATGATCGCCGCGATCTGGGGCAAGCCCTCGGCGGAAAAAACCGCGTTGTTGCGGAAGATGCGGCCGAAGTCATCCTCATCCGGGAAAACTTCATCTTGGAGGGGAAGGAACACGCCTGCGGAGTCGACCAGGTAAAGCAGAGGCAGGTGCTGCTCGCGCGCAATCCGTTGGGCCCGCAGTACCTTTTTCACCGTCATGGGGAAAAAGGCCCCGGCCTTGACGGTCGCATCGTTAGCGATGACCAAAACGTGATGCTGGGCGACGCGGCCTATACCCGTGATGACACCTGCAGCCGGGGCACCGCCCCATTCGGTGTACATATTCCAGGCTGCCCATAGCCCCAATTCGAACCAGTCGTTGGGGTCATCCAGTAAGCGGGCCAGGCGTTCCCGGGCCGTCAGCCGGCCCTTGGCGTGCTGGCGGGCGATAGCAGTGGCACCGCCCCCTTGACGGAGGCGTTCTTCCTCAGCGCGGAAGTCGGGAATCATGGTGGCGATGGGGTTGGGGATACAGCCGGTGCTCCATCGGTTGCCGGCGGGGGAACTGCCGAGGCGCTCTCCGCTGCGCCGCGGGTGGCCAACTCCGCCCGCGACCAGTCCTTACGTTGCCGGCTCGACGGTATGTTGAGCAACTGGCGATACTTGGTTACCGTACGGCGCTTGACGGGGTAGCCCGCGGCATTCAGACGAGCCACCAACTCTTCGTCCGACAAAGGGTTGGCCTTGTCTTCCTGGGCGATCAGTTCCAGTAACTTTTGCTTGATCACTTCGTAGGCGACGTCTTCTCCGGTTTGCTCGTTGGCTTTGCCACCGCCAAAGAAGCGTTTCAAAGGGAAAAGGCCACGGGGAGTCTGGACCCATTTGTCGTCGACCGCCCGGCTGACGGTGGTTACGTGGACCCCGACCTGCTCGGCGATCTGCTGCATTTTCAACGGCTGGATGTGTTCGGGGCCCCACTCCAGAAAGGGACGTTGCCGCTCGATGATGGCCTGGGTTACTTTCAAGAGGGTATTACGGCGTTGCTCGACTGCTTTGACCAACCAATCGGCTGCCTGGAGTTTTTTGCGGAGTTCCGCCCGCACTTTTTCGTCCAGGTCGGTGCGTCGCAACAGGGCTACGGTTCGCCGACTGATACGAATGGGCGGGACCCAGTCCTCGACCAGGCGGACCGTGTATTGGCCGTCATCGCTGCGTTCGACGATGACATCGGGTAGGACATAACGGGCTTCCCCCGTAGCGTATCGTAGACCGGGCTTAGGGTCCAGATGATGGCGGAGTGCTTCAATGGCGGCCTGAATGGTCGGGATGTCCCAGCGGGTGGCCCGTTGGATGGCCGGGATGCGGTTGTGGGCAATGTCCTCGAGGTGGTCCCGGATCAGTACACGTAGGACCTCGGCATAGGGAGTTTCCTCGGTAATTTGTAACAATAGGCATTCGGCGATGCTTCGGGCCCCGACGCCGGGCGGATCCAGCTTCTGGACGACGTTGATTAGAACATCCTCGACTTCTTCAACAGAGACGGGCTGATCATCGAAACTGGCAGCGATTTCGCTAAGGGAGACGGGGCGGAAGATTTCCTCTCCCCCCTCCTTGCCACTTCGACCAGCACCCACGGTCAGCCGCGTACCCAGATAGCCTGTCCGATCGATATACGAGCAGATGTGCAGTGCCAGGCGGCGTTGCCGCTCGCCGAGGTCCCATTCAGCGATCTGAGCGGCCAGGTGATCCTGGAGGGATGGGGGCCGGGCCGGCATGTTGGCCATTACTTCCAGTTTGCGGTCGGCAGCCTCTTCCGCGGCCGCCCGGCTAATGCGCGGCTCGCTGTCCTCATCGAACACCCCTTCCCACTCCCGGTTAAGTTGTTCCAGCCGAGCGTATTCGCTGGCCCCGCCGTCGTCGTACGACAGGGGCTCGACCGGCATCTCATCCTGGTGACGGGTGGTCTCGGGGGCGCCTAGCTTTTCCCGCACCTCCAAAAACGGGTTTTCTTGCAGCTCCCGCTCGATGCGGGCCTGGAGATCGGTCAGTGGTAGCTGCAAAATTTCCATGGACTGGATCATGCGGGGAGCCAGGATCATCTTCTGGCCCTGGATCAACTGCATGTCCATTCCCAGGCGCAGCGAACTCATGCGTACCGTCTCCTCCCCTGCCGCGGTGAGGCATCCTTCCCGGGGAAATCCCGGAAGGCAAGCCCGTCAAGCAAGTGGGCGAATTCCTGATGGGTTTAGTGGAAGGTGCGGCGTCCCTCCAAGGCGTCGGCCAGCATCTGCGGGTTGGCCAGTTCCAGGGAACCACCGGTGGGCAGGCCGCGAGCCAGACGGGTGATGGCCACGCCGGTGGGACGAAGCAAATTGGCCACGTACAATGCGGTGCCGTCACCTTCCAAGGTAGGACTAGTGGCCAGAATCACTTCCCGCACTCCTCCCCGTTGGACCCGTTGTAATAGAGCATCCAGGGTCAATCGTTCCGGACCGACGTTTTCCAAAGGGGCTAGACGACCACCCAGGACGTGGTAACGTCCCCGGTACCGGCCGATCCGCTCGAAAGCACTTACGTCGCGTGGCGTTTCCACCACGCACAGTACGCTGCCGTCTCGCTTAGGGTCCTGACAGATCGGACACAATTCCTGATCCGTCAGGTTAAAACATTCGCGGCACTGGTGGATCCGTTCGACAGCTCGTTGGAGCACATCGGCCAGGGCCTTGGCCCGGCTTCGATCCCCTGCCAAAAGAAAATGAGCAATGCGCTCCGCACTTTTTGGCCCAATGCCGGGGAGCCGGGCCAGCTCTTGAAGTACCTCGCCGAGAACACCTTGTTCCGTCACCGCCACACCTACGTTACCTCCCGGTGTATCGCAACAAGACTTGCGTTGACCCTGTTGCCGGTTGCCCTTAGGTGCAACCAATTTCTACCATCCGTGCGGGGGTCCTACGACACCATCTACTAGCCCCACACAATACGTAATGCATCAAAGTAATTGTCGGCACATCCTGGAAGGTCGATGCTGATTGGGTAAAAATGTTCATATTTGTTAGATTTTACTCGCTGTAGCTGTTTACACACATTCGGTCAGCTTCCCGGTGTCAAGCCAGGCATATTTTGCCAGAGGTTAGCCAGGCCCATTTGGGTAGCCATTTTGGCCCCTTCTTCAGCGATCCGTTGGCGTGCTAATGTCAGCGCCTGATTGACCGCTGCTACAATCAAGTCTTCCATCATTTCGCGATCGTGCAAGTCCAGTAAGTCGTCGGACAGACGCAGATCCACTAATTCCAGCCGGCCATTCACTTTAGCCGTTACGTAGCCGCCACCGGCCGTGGCTTCCACCACAATTGAACCCAGTTGTTGGCGGAATTTTTCCAACTCTTCCTGCAATTTTCCCTGGTTACGTAATAGTTGCATGAGTTGTCCAATTTCCTTGAACATGGTTAGTTCTCGTCATTGCTAGTGTAGGCGGTGTTGATGGATTCGTTATCCTCATCGGTTCCAGTGTTTGCCGCGAGGCTATCCATCCGTGTTGAGGGTTCCTGGGGTTGGAACCCTTCGTCCACGCGGATGATCTGGGCTCCGAGGGTTTCGGCCGCTTTGCGGAACAAGGGTCGCTCCAGCCAATGGCGGCGGGGATCACCCGAGCCAGGCGATCCAGTGGAGGTAGTTGTCGAAGCAACCGGTTGGGCGGAAGGGGTTGCCACTCCCCCAGAGGGAGAGGCTTCCCTACTAGCAGCGGGGGGGAGCGGTACCCGCTCATAACGGATCTGCACCGGTTGTCCCGTGACCATCCGCACGGTTTCTTCGAGGCGGCGGGCAAATTCCTCGTTGCCACTGCAGGCCTCGTATGCTGAATTGTACGGCGCGGCAAAGCGGACCACCAATGTATTGGCCCCCGACAGTTGAGGAGGCATGGCTTGTTTGAGATGATTAGCCAAAATGCGAAAGCGTTCCTCCAGGCGACGTAAGCACTCGGCCCACACCTCGGCCACAGTGCCTGGACTAAGTGGGATGACCCGCTGACCTATTGGACTGGTGGCGTTCGGCCTGGCATCAGAGTTTTTTTTTACGGTTCCCGGAGCTGTTGCAGAACTGGGTGGGGAACCGCTGCCAGCGGGAGTGGAAAGGCGGGAAACACCCCCAGACGTTGAATCTGCTGGAGTAGGGGGACTTGCCGGGCCAGCCGTTGGTACTGCCATGATGCTCCCCTGGGTCAGATGCTGCCACAGGGCACCGACCGAAAGCAGTTCGTCCATTCGGGCTAGTCGCACCACGGCCATCTCCAGCAATACCTGAGCCTGATATGCGTCCCGCAGACGGGCCTTGGCTGCAGTCCAGACGTCCAGACCGGCCAGGATCGTATCAAGCGATACTTGTTCCGTTTGCCGCCGCACGGTCTCTATAACCGTAGTCTCGATTGGCAATTCCCGGATAGCAGGACCCGCGCATTTGATGAGCATCAGGTTACGCCAATGCTGAATCAATTGTTCCAGCAACTCTCCTGCTTGCAACCCCTGGTCGTACCATTGACTGAGCAATTGCAAAGCGGTAGCAGCGTCGCGTCGGAAGATGGCCTCGGCCAGTTGTAAAACCTGTTCCTCTCCCGAAAGGCCGAGAACCTGCCGGACCCGCTCGACGGTCAGTTTACCGCTTTCGGCGGCCAGCAACTGGTCCAGCAGCGATTGGGCATCACGCATGGAACCGGCGGCCTTGCGAGCAATCAATTGCAACGCTTCCGTATCAGCTTCTCGCCCCTCCTGCTGTACAATCCGTTGCAAGTGACAGCTGATTTGGGCCGGACGCACGTGAGCAAAATCAAACCGTTGGCACCGGGACAGAATGGTTACAGGAATTTTCTGGACTTCGGTAGTGGCAAAAATGAATTTGACATGAGGGGGTGGCTCTTCCAGAGTCTTGAGCAAGGCGTTGAACGCTTCGCGCGTCAGCATGTGCACTTCGTCAATGATAAAAATTTTGAAACGAGCCCGGGCGGGTCGGAAGCCAACGCTGTAACGCAGATCGCGGGCATCTTCGATACCCCGGTTGCTGGCCCCGTCGATCTCCAGAACGTCGACGTCCTCACCAGTGGCAATGGCTTTGCAGATGTCGCATTCATCGCAAGGATACGGGGTCGGGCCCCGCGCACAGTTTAGCGCTTTGGCCAGGATGCGGGCAGTACTGGTCTTGCCTACGCCTCGGGCGCCAGTGAACAAATACGCATGGGCGACCCGTCCGCTCTGCAATGCCTGCACCAAAGCTTGGGCCACGTGTTCCTGACCGATCAGATCGCTGAACTGTTTGGGTCGATACCGACGAGCCACCACTGTGTAGTGCCCCGACTGACCCTCAGCCGGTGTCGAAACCGATACCGCTTGTCGAACGCTGCTTGTTCCGCTCGCAGACGGATTTGCCGCCTCTGAACTTGGACGTTGTACATTGGTCTCTGGTGCACTAGCCGCTGTGCTTCCGGTTGGGTTATCAACCGGGCCCGTCGACCGTTCCTCACCTTTACTTCGGCCACTCCCCGCTCGCCTTGCCATAGCCAAGCCCCCGAATCTGCTCGTTCCGTCAGCTCGAAGCTCCCTGACCTTGCCATGCTATCCTGACTCCCCCATTGCTGACAATGTGGTAGCGACCCAAAAACCCTGTCAATGCTCACAAACGATAATGCTATTAGTGATCTTTTGTACCTTGGTGATGCAAAAGCAACTTCAAAAAAACGTTGGTATAACAACTCACAACAATTAAGGCGAATGGACCTACTGGACTTTTGCTATGATGTTAATGACATTATGAAAGCGACTAGGAATTAACGAACGCCAAAGGGACCGGAACTCCACAAGTTCACTTAAAGAAAGAAATTAGGCAGGCGGTCGTGAAATTTTGACACGCTGTTAATTAATCTGTATGGTAACACATCGTGTAAGGTAACACGAAGTCCGATTGGGTTTTCCAGCCGGGACCGGTCATGGATGAGTGGAGTGGCATGTCATTGACCGGCTTCAGCTCCTAACATGTTCCTTCGGTGGAGGAGCGCAGGGCAAAGACGGGGGAGGATGCTATCAATGCCACCGGAAGGGATCGGTCTCGACACCCTGCTGACTAGACAACAAACGCCACAATCATCGAGCCGACCGCTTATTTCTTGGGGCGATCCACGACGATCCGACCGACAGAATGGCTCGGTGGTACAGATGTCGCGTCAGGGAAAATCGGACGGTGCTGCCCCAGCAGTACGGCGGCGACGCTGGTCTCCACGCTTCTTTGAAGGGACTGATATTTTCACCTGGCTACGCTATCTCGTCCGCGTCCGGGGACGGATTGATCCGCCCTACTGGTACATTGCGGCCATTATTACAGTCAGCTCGACGGTCAATCTCATGATGCGGTACTTACGCCACGGTGGGCACGGGGACCGCATTCGGCAAACCTCTATTGTTCATCCGCCTTTGTTCGTCGTGGGACATTGGCGGACCGGAACTACGTTACTCCATGAACTGTTAGCCTGTGATCCGCGGTTTGCCTATCCCGATTTTTTTGCTTGTTTTAATCCAAATCAGGTTCTTTTGACAGAAGGATTTTTCAAGAATTATGCGCATTTTCTGGCGCCCGAGCAACGGCCCATGGATAACATGGTCGTCGGTTGGGAGAAACCGCAGGAGGATGAATTTGCTCTGTGTCTGTTAGGTCTGCCGAGTTCCTATGCGGATTTGGCTTTTCCCCAAGCAGCCCCTTTGGCTCCCGGGGCTATAGACCTGTCGGGACTGAGCCCTCGACAGCTTCAGCAGTGGAAACGCGGTTTTTATCGCTATTTGCAATTACTGAGTTATCGTGATCCGCGACCATTGGTGTTGAAGTCTCCGCCGCACATGGCCCGGGTGCCCGTTTTACTGGAGCTGTTTCCGCAGGCCCGCTTTGTCCATATTGTGCGGGATCCCCGCGTGGTGATTCCTTCCACCGTACGCATGCTCCAATCGATGACGCGGAGTCATTGCCTGCAGCGACCCGGCTGGGACAATCTATGGCCCCGCGTCTTTGACCATTTCGATCTGCTGTACCGCCGTTGGGCACAGGCGCGACCCCTACTACGACCTGAACAGGTCCATGAACTGCGTTATGAGGACCTGGTGCGCGATCCGTTGGGCGAGTTGCGACGTTTGTACGACGCCTTAGCCCTACCCGGTTACGAACAGGCCCTGCCTTACTTCCAGCGGTACCTGCAGCAGACCGACGGTTATGAAACCAATCGGTATACCTTGACACCAGAGCAGCTTAGCGAAATCGAACGCCGTTGTGCCACCGTCATCCAGCAGTACGGTTACTGACCCATCTCTCAGTGGAATAGGTACGATAGCCGGCAGGCTTTTTCCGCTCATCCGCCACCAGTATTTAGTGACCCTAAGTCGCAAGCCATCGTCAGTCCATGTCTGTTATGCTGTACCTATCAGGAAAGGGTGCAGGGGTGTTTACACCCGGCACAACAACAATGAGGTAGACACAGACAGCCGTTTCCAGATGGTCGAACGGAGCCGTGATGAGGCGGTATTTTGCAACTTGTGCCGCAGGGCTGGAGCCGGTCCTGGCAGCCGAACTGCAACAGTTGGGGGCCACCCACATCCAGCCCGGCCGGGGCGGTGTCCAATTCTGCGGGGACCGATTGCTTCTGTATGCAGCCAATTTGTGGTTACGCAGTGCTATCCGCGTTTTGGAACCGATCCTGGAGGCGGAAGTCGATAGTTACGAGGCTCTGTATGCGGCCGTACGTCAGGTGGACTGGCGGGACTATCTCAACGTGGAGCAAACGTTGGCCGTCGACGCCCATGTGCGGGACTCTCCCCTGACTCACTCGCAGTATGCCGCCCGCCGGGTCAAGGATGCCATCTGCGACCAGTTCCGGGAGCGACTCGGTCGACGGCCCAGTGTGGACCCGGACCGACCGATGCTAGGACTCAACCTGCACGTGCGAGGACGACAGGTGATCCTGAGCCGAGATAGTTCCTGGGTGTCACTGCACAAACGGGGCTACCGGCCTATCCAGACACGCGCACCGCTCAACGAGGCTCTGGCCGCTGGCTTGCTCCTTCATCTGCGTTGGCAAGGCGAGACACCTTTAGTGGACCTGATGTGCGGTTCTGGTACGGTGTGCATTGAGGGGGCATGGCTGGCTTTGCATCGCGCTCCCGGCCTGACCCGCAAGTGGTTTGGCTTCCAAGGTTGGCTGGATTTTGACAAAGCCACTTGGGCAATGCTGCGGAGCGAAGCCCGCCGCCGTCTGCGACCACGGCTGCCTTTCCCTATCTGGGGCAGCGATTGTCACTCCCCTTCAGTAGCCTTAGCGGTCCGCAACGCTCACATGGCGGGCGTAGGATCGTTGCTTCACTTTTACGTGCGAGACTTGCGTGCTAGTCGTCCGCCGGCACATCTGCCACCGGGATTGATCCTCTGCAACCCTCCCTATGGCGAACGGCTCGATGTGGATCCAGGTCAGATACGCAGCTTGTACGCGGCGTTGGGACAGACCGTGCAGCGGCATTGGCCGGGCTGGCGCCTGGCTGTGTTTGCCGCGGGCAACACTTGGCTGAGCAGTATCGGGTTACCAGTGGTGCGTACCTGGTCGCTTTACAATGGGCCGATCCGATGCACCCTAGCTGAATTTGCTCCGGCCGGCAAGAACAATTGAACCCTAGCCGATTTTATGTTGTATTACCCCTCTTTTAGGAAGTCGTTCGCAACGAACGAGCGGTTACCGTCTGGTGGCCGTAGGAAGTTTAGTCAGATCGAAAAGGTGGACTCGTTTTAATCTCAAGTACTGTTTTCCCACCAATCTACACTGCGCTGTCCCGCAATATTTGCCTGGCCTGAAAAGCCGAGCTAGGGAAGCGGCGGCGTTTGTTCAATTTTTCTGTTGACAATCCTCGGTTGCGATGCGATGATTGTAGAAGATGTCGGAACTAAGACGGTAAGCCCACTAGTTTCTCCCACCAAAAAAGGTCTTTCCGCCTGAATCATTCCGACATCGGCCCGCCTGTTGATGCTCCCACCCAAAAAGTCACTTTTCGTGAGGGCTGACCATGCTGCGGATTTATGGCTCGGCGCACCGGTTTTGTGATGGTGTTACCCGGCGCGATTTCCTGCAGATTGGGGCTTTTGGGGCCGGTTTGACCCTAGCCGACATGTTCCGGCTTCGTCAGGCCAATGCGGCCACGCGGCAATCTCCTGGATCGCACAAGGCTGCCATCATGGTCTATCTGCCGGGTGGCCCCTCGCATATGGATATGTACGACCTGAAGCCTAATGCTCCTGTGGAATACCGGGGCGAATTCAAGCCGATCCCAACTAATGTGCCGGGCATTCAGATCTGTGAGCATTTCCCCCTGCAGGCAAAAATGTGGGATAAACTGGCGGCCATCCGCTCGATCGTCTCGGTCGATGAACACAGCGATTCGCTGGTCATGACCGGCTACTCCGAGCGGGTCAATATGACGGCCAATCACCCGAGCTTTGGTTCCGTCATATCCAAGTTGCGGAGCAGCAGTGGTGCAAACGTACCCCAGTTTGTCAGTTTCCGCGGAATGAGTCGGGGCACGGAACCAGGTTACCTGGGAATTGCCCACCGGCCGTTTGTCCCCAGCGGACCGGGCAATGCCAATCTACGTCTAGCCAACGGCATGACGCTGGAGCGCTTACAGGACCGGCGTGCCTTGTTGACCAGCTTCGACACGCTCCGTCGCGATATAGATGCCTCGGGTACAATGAGCGGCATGGACAGCTACACGGAAAAGGCCATCGAAATGGTAACCTCCGGCATCGTCCGCGATGCATTGGATCTGAACAAGGAAAGCCCGAAAGTCCGTGACCGCTATAAGGGGGTGGAACAGTTCCTGATGGCACGGCGGCTGGTAGAGGTGGGTGTCGGCTGTGTGACCCTGGCCTACGGTGGTTGGGATACCCATGGCAAAAACTTTGAGACGTTGAAGCGGCAACTGCCCGTTCTGGACCGGGGTATTGCCCACCTGGTGCAAGATTTGCACGATCGGGGCTTGGACCAAGACGTGGTGGTCATCGTTTGGGGTGAGTTTGGCCGTACACCGCGGATCAACAGGGATGCCGGCCGCGATCACTGGGCACCCGTCATGAGCGCGTTGGTCGCCGGTGGTGGCCTGAAAATGGGTCAGATGATCGGCAGCAGTACCGAGAAGGGCGAACGCCCCAAGGATCGTCCCTGCACCGTCCAACAAGTGCTGGCTACCCTTTACCTGGCTATGGGGATCGATCCTGCCATGACCTTCCCCAACGGCTCCGGTCGCCCCATGCACCTACTGGACGATCGCGAACCGATCCGCGAATTGTTGGGCTAAAGAACAAGGCCACAATGTCACCCTCCTGCATGCGTGGTATAATAAGTGCAGGCTGACAACGCCACAGGGGAGTTACTGAGATGTGATCAGACCTCCCCTCCCCGATAGTTTAACCCCACCCCACTGATGCGGGTTGGCTGCACGAAGGCAGTTGACCCGCCCACGCCTGTTAGGCACCTCCTGTCATGACGATATTGAAGGGAATTGCCATGACCCGATATCTCTGGATCGGCTGGCTGATACTTGTGGGTACAGGGTCGGTACGGGCGGAGGCACCGCCTCCTGTGACAGGCTTGCTGCCTTATCCTAGCCAACTGAAATTGGTTGGCATGGACGATGCCCCGCAGTTGATCATCACGGGTAAGCGGGCCGATGGCAGGGAAATTGACCTGACCCGAGCCGTTACCTACTCGGTGTCCAATCCGGCCGTCGTAAGGGTGCAAAGCGATGGTCGGGTCATCCCGCTGGCCAACGGCACCGCCGAAATCACGGCGAGTTTGGGTAACCTGAGTGTCAAGGTGCCCGTCACTGCCGAGAAGATGGAGGCACCGCTGCCGATCAATTTTGCCAATCAGGTGGTACCCATCTTCACCAAGCTCGGATGTGCCTCGGGCGGGTGCCACGGCAAGATTCAGGGGCAGAACGGATTCCGTTTATCTCTTCTTGGCCATGATCCCCGCTTTGATTACGACAACCTGCTGAAGGAATCACGAGGACGGCGGGTCATGCCGGCAGCCCCTGATGCCAGTCTACTGTTGACTAAGGCCACCGGTCGCGTGCCCCATGGCGGCGGCAAAAAAATGGAGCCGGACAGCGAAGAATACAAAATTATTCGACGCTGGATTGCCTCTGGTCTGCCCTATGGCCAGCCCAACGACCCGATAGTTACTGGTATTAGCGTCTATCCTTCCCACCGTATTGTGGATCGCAAGGCCCAGCAACAATTAGTGGTCCTGGCCCATTACTCCAATGGCGTCACGGAAGATGTCACCCGCCGTGCTCAGTACGAAAGTAACGATACCGAGTTGGCCACAGTCAGCGAGTCTGGTCTGGTGACCGCTCAGTCGCTTACCGGTCAAGCGGCAATCATGGTCCGCTTTAGCGGATACGTCACCGTCTTTCAGGCGGTCATTCCACGGCCGGGACCAGCGGTGTCGTTCACCTTCCCCGAGGACAACCCGATCGACAAGGCTACCGCAAAAAAGTGGCGGGAGCTGAACATCGTCCCTAGCGATGTCTGCTCGGACGAGATTTTCATCCGAAGAGCCTACTTGGACATTACCGGTACCCTGCCGGACGCAGAGGCAGTCACTCGCTTCGTGGCCGACTCGGATCCCAACAAGCGGGCGAAACTGATTGATCAGTTGCTTGATACACCCGAGTACGCCTACTATTTCGCCAATAAATGGGCGGACATCCTGCGTGTCAAGCGGCGGGGCCAGTCCGAACGTGCCTTCGGCACCTTTGCCTTCCACGCTTGGATCCGCGACTCCCTGGCGGCAGATAAACCGTACGACCAGTTTGTGCGCGAACTGCTGACAGCTGCGGGTGACGAAACGAGCTGTCCCCCAACGGTCTGGTACAAGGAAGTGCGGACAGCCGAAAACTTCGTCGATGACGTCTCCCAGGTCTTCCTCGGCCAGCGTCTGGCCTGCGCTAATTGCCACCATCATCCTTACGAGAAATGGTCCCAGGACGACTATTGGGGCTTGGCAGCCTTTTTCGGCCGTGTCGGCATCAAGAACCTGCCCGTTCCCGGCGACGCTAATCAGCAGGCCCAACGACAAGTGGTCTTTGTGCGTCCGGATGGCACGGTTACTAACAAGCGAACCGGCCAGCCGGCTGCCTACAAACCCCTGGAAACTGCCCCGCTGACGGTTGACCGTGGCCAGGATCCCCGCAACGCCTTTGCCCAATGGATGACCCAACCGAATAATCCCTTTTTTGCCAAAGCTCTGGTCAACCGTTATTGGGCCCACTTCTTCGGTCGGGGTATTGTCGATCCGCCGGACGACATGCGTGTAACCAATCCGCCGAGCAATCCCGAACTGCTTGACGTGCTAGCTCAGCACTTTGTGCAGAACAAATACAGTCTCAAGGCGTTGATCCGCTTGATCTGCACCAGCCGGACATATCAATTGTCGGCTGTGCCCAATGAATTCAATGCATCTGATAAACAGTCGTTTGCTCGCTACTACCCCCGGCGGCTGCAGGCTGAGGTGCTATACGATGCCGTCAGTAAGCTGACAGGGACACCGGCTAGCTTCCCCGGCTTGCCCGGCGACCGCTTTGCTCCCAACAGGGCCATCATGCTGCCCGACGAATCCTTCAGTTCGTACTTCCTCGATGTTGCCGGCCGCCCCCAACGCATCAGTGCCTGCGAGTGCGAGCGGGTCAACGAAGCTAGTCTGGCGATGACCCTGCATCTACTCAACAGCCAAGAAGTGCAGGACAAGATTGCTCGACCCGGTGGCCGGGCCGATCTGCTCAGTCGCGACCCCCGTCCCGATGCGGACAAGGTGACAGAACTGTTCCTGTTGGCCACCGCCCAACGGCCAACGCCTGAACAACTTCAAAAAGCCCTCGAACACATCGCCAAACACGAAAAAAACAAAAAACTCGCCTACGAGAACATCATCTGGGCGTTGCTTAACAGCAAAGCCTTCCTATTCAACCAGTAATCCCCTCGCGCCCCGTTGACTGCCTCAACTTCGTTGGCCAGCCCTGGCTTCTGTCCTAGGATTCGCCTTCCCTCGGGCAGAGTGCCTTTTATTGCTGCTTGTTGTCCTGCTAGTCAATCCGTTGATCGCTCCTTGACGGAGAATAAGGTTAGAAAAACGCGACTGACACAGGTCAAGGCCATTACGCAGAGCTCTATCTGTCGTCGCTATGTGTCATCGTGTACGAATCAAACCGCGCAGAACGCACTAGGGATCATGCAGCAGCCCGATGGACTTCACCGGACGTTTGTCTGGCTGGAACTTCAGGCACTGGCGAAGTCCAGCCCTGACGGACAGCATCCAGAAACGTAAATAATTCCGCTTCGTAACGCTGACGACGGAATCGGAGGGCCTGCCGGCGGGCGGCAGCCGGATCAAACGCCTGATGATGACGCTCCCATTGCAGGATCGCTTCGATCACGGCGTCCACGGTCTGCTCGTAAAAGAACACACCGGTAGGCGTGACGTTGCCATCGAGAGGCAGAACGGTCTCGGTCAGCCCCCCACGGCCGAAGCCAATAACCGTACAGCCGCATGCTTGGGCTTCCAACGGTACAATGCCGAAGTCTTCCTCGCCGGGAAACAGCAATGCCTGGGCCCGTCGCAGGTAATCACGGACAACAGTATCCGGTTGCCAACCGAGAAAATGAACCGTGGGACCCGCCAGAGCCTTCAACCGATGATAGGCCTGGCCGGTGCCGATAATAATCAAATTTCTCCGTAAACGATTGCATGCCATAATAGCTAGATCAAATCGTTTGTATGGAGCTAAAGCGGAAACAACTAAGTAGAATGATTCACGTTTCTGACGCGTGGGAGTATAGAAGTCCGTATCCACGGGGGGATAGATTACCGTGGCGTCCCGCAGATAGCATTCGCGGATGCGTTGCCGGACGGTTTGGCTGATGGCGACGAAATGGGTCACACGGCTAGCTGTGGCCCGGTCCCACTCGCGTAGTGCGGCCAGGATCCGGTCACGTCCCCAGGCAATCCCGCACTGTAGACCGTGCTGCAAACGGTGGAACACATCGGTGGCTGGCCGGTCCAGTGTCGGATCGTTGCCGAAGTAGGCTTCTTTCAGATGCCATGCATAACGCATGGGAGTGAAGCAATAGCAAACGTGCGGTACGCCGGGCGGAGGCTGGGCCGATTTGGCCACCGCATGGCTGAAGCTAACTACCAGTTCAGCACGCGGGATACGCCACCCCGCTGCTAAGGGCATCAGCGGTAACAGATAGCGGTAATAATGCCAGACGGCCGGCAGCCGGTTCAGCCAGCTGGGACGAATCCGCAACTGTTCGATCGTGGAAGCAACACTTCCCGGACGATACAACAACGTCCACAACTGAGCCTGCGGCCAGCGTCGGCACAATGGCTCCAGACATTTCTCGCCGCCACGCATGCCGGTCAGCCAGTCGTGGACTATCACCACGCCCCGTCCCTTGGCAGATGTAAATCCGTCGGTTACTACCATCGACGTGTTTATCACCTTTAGCTGGTCAACTTCTGTGTGTTTTCGCCAACACGGTTGGTTTCCGAATCGATTAACTTCGCTTGAAGAACATTGGTGTCGCCCGGTCACAGTTTTAAACGCAATAAATTTACCCGGGCTAATAGCCCCGATTGTTTATTCAACTGCCCATCCTACTCGCTAGTCGTTGTCCGCGTGGTCGGGTTCGGCCATCTTGCTGCTTCCCATACCGCAAGAGAGGGGATGCCGTAAAGACGGATTAAGGTAGTGACTACCTTGCACTTTCGGAAAGGGAGAAAAGTATGGTATGGTAATTCTAAAGGCGGGCACTGATTTATAATGAAGGCAACACCCCGCGTGTTGACCGCGGCGTTTTTCCTCGGCCTTGCGGTTCCGCACATCGCCCCCACTGGCGGAACAGGAGTCCCGTACGCCCCGGTCGTCGGGGGGTGCACTGATGTCGACCGCAGGAGGAAAACGGATGGCGTGGACGTTCCAGATTGGCAAGTGCAGCTTATTAGGCAACTATAGGGAAAATAACGAAGATGCACTGGATGTGAAGGTGTTTCCCGAATTGACGGTATGCATCGTGGCCGATGGAATGGGGGGGCAGGCCGCCGGTGAAATCGCTAGTCGCAAGGCTGTGGAGATCATCCCCCGCGAACTACGGCGGAGCATTACCCCGCAGATGTCGGTGGAGGCCGTCAAGCAGGCCACACGACGAGCCATCGTTTTAGCCAATGAGGAGATCATGGCCCTTGGCGCGCAAGAACGCGACATGAAAAACATGGGCACCACGGCCGTATTGGCTTTCTGGCGTAACCGCGGGCAGGAACTATTCGTTACCGGCGTGGGCGACAGTCGGGCGTATCTGATCCGTCCCGGTTTCATTCAGCAATTGACTGTGGATCATTCATTGGCCCAGGCCCTCGTGGAAGCACGCACCATTTCCGCTGAGGAAGCCAAGGTCCACCGTTTCCGCAACGTGTTGTGGAAGTATCTGGGTAGTAAGGAGGTGGGTGAGGGGCCGGAAGTGCATGCCTTGCCCTTACAAGCAGGCGACCGTTACTTGTTGTGCACTGATGGCCTGACAGGCGTTGTGCCGGACGAGCAACTGGCCCGTGAGATTAACGTCTGTGATGATATGCAACAATGTGCCGAGCATCTATGCCAACTGGCATTGGACCAAGGGTCGCGTGACAACGTTTCGTGCATCGTCATAGAAGTGATGGAAGGTTAGCGAAGGACAAACACGGGCAGGTCGGAAGCCTCAAACATACCGCCAATTTCGATTGCTAGTTGCTGGTATAACCTGGCTATCAAATGACAGCAGTAGATTGAGGGCTGACGTGTAACAACGAGGGATTGGGGATAACGAAATCTGGTCGCTAATCAGGAAGAAAGGGCTTGAACGACAAGCCGGCAGACAGAAGCACGCAGGAGTAATCCTACCGAGCAGTCGGGAGTGTGGAGAACAAGGACTCGACAGGCGTCAGGAGACGGTGGACCATGGTGTTGGGCCTGGTTGTGTGGAGCTGTATCATCGGGACAGGGTCCCTGCCGGTAATGACGCCGGTACCCGCAGGTGTGCCGGAACGGAGCGAGCCCTCACCGGATCCCACCGCCCGCGGCTACATGGGTGTTGTTCTGAATATGGAGACGTTAGCCATTGAAGCAGTGGAGCCAGGCAAACCCGCTGCACGCGCTGGCTTACAACCCCAGGACATTATCGTTCGGGTTAATCAATTTCATCCACAAACAACCCAACAGGTCATCGATTACGTCTGTTCCTGTCGCCCGGGGGCCATTCTGGAAGTCGAAGTGCGGCGCGGAAGCGAACGAAAAATTTTCCAGGTGCGGCTGATCGCGCGACCTCAGGAAGCTGACCGGGGACGTCCACCGATTCCATATCCCGACGAACCTCCGCCTCCGGAGTAAAGCAGGGTGGATCAGCGCAGCTGACTAGTAGTTCATCATAATTTTGAACATGCTTGCATTACTATGGATACCATAGCGGGGTGGGACGGCGCCATCGTGATCGCATACTTGGCGGCCACCATCGCTGTGGGATTGTCATTTGGACGGCGTCAGCAGAGCAGCCAGCAATACTTTCTGGGTGGACGGCAATTCGGAGTGGGACTGCTGCTGATTTCCATCGTGGCCACCGAGACCAGCACGGTTACTTTTCTGAGCGTGCCGGGCTTGGCGTATCGTCCCGGAGGTAACCTGGGCTTTTTGCAACTGGGACTAGGATTGATCATTGGCCGGATCCTGATTGCCCTTTTCCTGGTGCCTTTGTACTTCAGTGGTCAGTTCATTTCGGCTTATGAGGTTTTGCAGACGCGTTATGGACCGGCTGTTCAGCGTGGGGCCGCTGGTCTGTTTCTGCTGACCCGCACTCTGGCCGACGGTCTGCGGCTATTTCTCACCGCCTTATTGTTGCACCAACTGATTGGCTGGGAAATGACAGGGGCGATCGTGGCTTTGACGGTGGCCACCCTTGGGTACACCTGCCTGGGCGGTATGCGGGCCGTGGTGTGGACCGACGTCGTGCAGTGGTGCGTGTACATGACTGGAGCCCTCCTGGCTCTGGGCCTGCTTGCTTATCAGGTGCAAGGTGGTGTGACCTCGTGGTACGCTCTGGCAGCAGGCGCGGGCAAACTGCAAGTGTGGAACCTGCAGTGGAACTGGCAGGAACCTTACACTTTGTGGGCTGGAGTCATCGGTGGCATTTTTCTGACTATGGCCACCCATGGGGCCGATCAGCTGACGGTACAACGTCTGTTGTGTGCCCGTTCACCGACGGCAGCCCGCCTGGCTCTTATCGGCAGTGGATTGCTAGTCGTTGTCCAGTTCGCTCTGTTTTTGCTTATCGGGATATGCTTGTATGTTGTGCAGGAGCAAGGTGGCTTGAGCCTGCCCGCAGACGCCGTCCAACGGCCCGACGCCGTGGTGGGCTATTACCTGGTGCACGGCATGCCCCCGGGTGTGACGGGGCTGTTGATCGCAGCGGTATTGGCCGCTGCTATGTCGACCTTGTCCTCCTCACTTAACAGCTCGGCGGGAGTGGTGGTGCGAGACTTTTACTGCTACTGGTACCCGCAGGCGTCCGAATCTCGACAAGTGTGGCTGGGACGATGGGTTACTCTTGTGTGCAGCGGGTGTCAGGCCGGAGTCGCCTTGCTGGCTGTTCGTTACTTGGAACGCAGTGTGGTGGATGCTGTTCTGAGCATCGCCGGATGGACAACGGGTGGCATACTCGGTTTGTTCCTCTTGGGTCGGCGCCGGCGACCGCCGGGGACGATGGCCGCGCTGGCAGGGATGGTCATAGGCCTGACCACAGTCGGTATACTCTGGTGGCAAACAGCTCTGGCCTGGCCATGGTGGGCCCCGGTGGGTACCTGTTCCACCGTGGTGGCGGCACTGATTCTGGAGCGACTTTTTCCCGTACCCCCCGCGTCACCCCCAATGGTGCTCAGGTCCTGACCTTATTATTCAGATTAGCGGCTTTGACTAGTCAGCCCGACGGCCTCGAGGCGGCGAGGACCCCACCACAATCGAACTGATCACGGTGTATATCTCACACAGTTATGGATCATAGTGTTTTTTGAGCGATAAGCAACAAAGTGGTTTGGTCCCCTTGACTGAGGCACACCCTGCGAGACCGGACGATGGACCATTTGCAAACAGAGGGACGGCTAGTAGCTTCGGCTAATCTGGATGAATTAACGCCTTTAGAATTAGTCCGTTTGATGAATGCGGAGGATGCCCGGGTGATTCCGGCGGTGGCTTCGCAGGCGGAGGCCATTGCCCGGGCAATTACACTGATCGCTGAGCGGTTGGAGCAGGGAGGCCGACTGATTTATCTAGGGGCAGGTACCTCCGGACGGTTAGGTGTCCTGGATGCAACCGAGATGCCTCCGACGTTTCAGACGCCTCCGGAAATGGTCATTGGCCTGATCGCTGGTGGTCCGGAGGCTCTGACCCGTGCGGTCGAAGGGGCCGAGGATCACCCCGAAGCGGGCGAACAGGACCTGCGCCGGCTTTATGTTGGGTCCGGCGATGTGGTGGTGGGCATAGCTACCAGTGGCCGTACTCCATACGTTCTGGGAGGGCTTCGCTATGCCCGCCAGGTTGGCGCCTTTACCATTGGCCTGGCCTGTAACAGCGACGCCGAATTGATCCCACTAGTGGACCTGGCGATTGTTCCCGTCGTTGGGCCTGAGGTGCTCAGTGGTTCAACCCGTCTGAAAGCCGGTACGGCAACCAAGCTGGTTTTGAACATGCTGTCCACCGGGGCCATGGTCCGACTGGGCAAGACCTATGGCAACCTGATGGTCGATCTGAAAGCTACCAATGAGAAGTTGCGTTGGCGGGCTAATCGCATTGTGCGAGAAGTGACGGGCTTGAGCCGAGAGGCCGCAGCCGAGTTGCTCCAACGTTGCCAGGGGGAGGTCAAAACGGCGTTGGTAGTTCATCTGGCCGGACTGGACGTCGAAGCGGCCCGGGAATGCTTACGTCAGGCCAAAGGGCGGGTCCGATTGGCTCTGGCAAGCCGACGCCCAGTAGCGTTTCAGCCCGCTCCTCAGTCCGCTCCTTTGTTGCTCGGGGTTGATGGAGGCGGCAGCCGGACGACCGCTATTCTGGCTTACAAGCACGAGGACAATAGCTGGAAAATTCTGGGTCGTGGCGTGGCTGGGTCGAGCAATCTGCGGGCGGTGGGGCCTGCCGCGGCCCTGACGGCGTTGGATACGGCCATTCGCGAGGCTTTTGCTGCGGCTAATCTGCCGGTGCAGCCCGTGCATGCCGCTTGCTTTGGCCTGGCCGGAGCAGGGCGGGCCGCCGAGCAACGCCTGGTCCGCGAATGGATCGATCGACAAAAGTGGGCTGTTACCGCCGAAGTAGTCGAGGACGCTATGCTGCCTCTGGCAGCCGGTACGCCTGAAGGGTGGGGGTTGGCCGTCATCGCTGGTACTGGTTCGATGGTAGTGGCTCAAGACCCGGCCGGACGCGTGACCCGTGCCGGCGGATGGGGCTGGTTGCTGGGAGATGAAGGTAGTGGTTATGCCTTGGCACGGGCTGCTTTGCAAGCTGTGGTTCAAGCAGTCGATGGCTGGGGACCAGCCACCATTTTGACCGACCGACTGCTGGCTGCCTGCGGACTGCACCAGCCGACGGAGTTGATCGAGTACGTGTATGGTCGAGCCGATCGGCCTACCCTGGCCGCGTTGGCTCCAACGGTGCTGGAGTGTGCCGCCAGTGATGCCGTTGCGCAGCGGATCGTTCAGGAAGGAGCGGCGGCCCTGGCCGCCATGGCGGCTGCAGCGGCCGCGCGGGTGAGTTTGCCTTCCGCTGTGCCCCTCGCCCTGAGCGGTGGCTTGTTCCTGGGCTCGCCGCTGTACCGTGATCGCTTTCTCCACGCCCTAGCCGAGCGTGGTTACCAGGCGCATCCGCTCAGCCGGGTTACCGATCCCGCTGTTGGTGCTCTCCGCCGGGCTGCCCGGCTGTTGACTGCTCCTAGAGGATGATCCCCATGATCCGGCAGAATTAAGCTGTTTGGCAAATATTCAGGCCCTGGAACTGTCCCACCAGCAAGCTTGTGAACATCAGGTGCGAGGAATTGTGCTGGTCGGTATGTCCGAATGCCTTCGGCTGTTCTAGCATCTATTTGGTGCGGTTGATGTTCTCTCCCGATCTGGAAGCCATCCCGGCTGTCCAGCAGGGCTCTGACGTGATGAGATTACCCATGCATTCCTCTCCATCTAACAGATTCAGCAGGCAGTCGCTCCCTTCAATGGTGGTGGTGCTTGCCGTGGCGGTTCCGATTGTGATGGCAGGTGCGGTTTTGCCGACGGCGAGCATGGCGGACGATACTCCGGCGACTAACCCAACGCCATCCCAAGTACCGGCCCCGCCCCGTGAGTTCCGTGGTGTCTGGATTGCCACCGTTGCCAACATAGACTGGCCAAGCCGTCCGGGGCTGACCGCGGAGCAACAAAAAAAGGAACTGCTGGCTCTGCTCGACCGCGTCGCTCAGTTGCACTTCAACGTCGTCATTTTCCAGGTACGGCCCATGGCTGACGCGTTGTATCAATCGCAGCTGGAGCCGTGGAGCGAATTCCTGACCGGCCGGATGGGCGAATCACCCGGTTATGATCCGCTGGCTTTTGCCATCGAAGCAGCACACGCCCGTGGGCTGGAACTTCATGCCTGGTTTAACCCTTATCGGGCCCGGCATCCGTCGTCTCGTTCTCCCATCAGCGAGCAGCACGTTATCCGGCGGCATCCCGAATGGGTCAAGGAGTACGGAACGCACCACTGGATGAATCCGACGCATCCGGACGTGCCCGCCCATACGCTGGCGGTCATCCGCGACGTGGTCCGCCGTTACGATGTCGATGGTGTGCACATAGACGACTACTTTTACCCTTATCGCGAACGCGGCAGCGATGGTCGCCCCTTGCTTTTCCCCGACGACGACACCTGGCAACGCTATCTCCAACATGGGGGACAGCTAGCACGAGACGACTGGCGGCGCGCAGCAGTCAACGCGTTTGTCCGCGACATGTATCGTGAAGTCAAACTCCTTAAGCCTTGGGTCAAGGTAGGGATCAGTCCATTTGGTATCTGGCGGCCGAATCACCCCCCCGGCATTGCCGGCCTGGATCAGTTCGCCGAACTATATGCCGACGCCAAGCTGTGGTTCGAGGAAGGCTGGTGCGATTATTTCGCCCCGCAGCTTTACTGGCCAATCGCTCAGCCGCGGCAAAGTTTTCCCAAACTGCTGGCCTGGTGGTCCGAACAGAACAAACAGCGTCGCCACCTTTGTCCCGGTTTGTATACCAGTCGGGTAAAAGATAACGCTGCCGACCAGAAAGGCTGGCCTGCTCGCGAAATCGTTGATCAAATCGAACTTACTCGCCGCCACAACGGCGTGAATGGGGTTATCCACTTCAGCGTCAAAGCCTTACGGGATAACCCCGATCGTTTAAACGATCATTTAGCTCGTTTGTATGCCGAACCAGCCTTGGTACCAGCGGTCGAGTGGTCTGCCCCCTCCTTACCGCTGGGCATGAAACACCTACCATCTCCACGCTGTGAGCTTGATCGTCAAAGCCAACCGCTTACTCTGCTTGTCCATGCGCCACGGGATACCCGGTTTGTAGTTGTACGCACCCAGACACGCCACGGCTGGACCACCCGCCTGGTTCCTCCCTCGGCCGATCCTCTTCAGCCAACCCGCTTGTCTCTGCACGAGCAGAGTGTCCCTGCTGTGGCGGTCTTGGACCGCTTTGGCCGCCTCAGTCCCTTCGTCATTCCCGACTCCTGATTGCAGGTGTATTTGCCAATCGTCCCTGACACGCTGAGCAGCTCAACCGGTATCGCCGATCTTTTTCCGTTGCCAGAAAAAACGCGACACACGCCTATGAGGGGCTCACCAGCCCATCCATGGAACATCGCCGGAGCGAAGCCTTCATGGAAAAATCCTTTGAGTCATGGGTATGATGAAGGTAGGCGATTTCGGTCGCCGGAAGGCACCAACGCTGTGTGTTTAATGGATTTTGTAGGAGTTCGAGGGTGCCTTTTGCTGGGATGTCGCCGGAGGAACTAGCATGAGGCGACGCACTGCGACCTTAGTCTGGGGTATCGGCACCGTAACTCTGCTTTTAAGCGGCGTCTGGGCAGATGACCATTCCTTCACAGTCACGGCGGACGAGCGGACCGGAAAGGGGGAGGGAACGGGTGGTTCTGCCGTCACTTCTGCCGTGCAACGAGGTTATCATGCCCTGACGCAAAGAGCTTTTATTCCCGGCTTCTGGACGCCCCGGGCTGTGGAGCGGGCCTGGCAAGTCTGGGGGCTTGCTGAAAAACCGACCAACTATGCAGCGGCCTTTCGGGAACGCTACGGCTTGCACCCCGCTCCTTACCCTAATGACGGCTTGCCTATGGGGCTGCGCACAACCCAGATATTTGGCCGCCCGGCAATCGGCATCGACTGCCTGTTGTGCCATGGGGGCTCGCTGTTTGGCACCAGTTACGTCGGCTTGGGAAACCAGACACTTGACATCGAAGCCCTCTTTGAAGAGCTGTTCCGTGCTGATGGTCGACCGGTCCGGCTTCCCTTCACCTTCTGCAATGCCCGTGGCACCAACGAAGCCGACGCCTTTGGCGTCTATCTGCTTGGCTGGCGTAATCCCGACTTGTCTTTGCGTTCCGACTGGCAGAACCTCGGACTGCGTGATACCAGTTGTGCGGACGTGCCCGCCTGGTGGCTGATGAAGAAAAAGCAGACGCTTTACTATACCGGCGGCATGGACCGCCACAGTGTACGGACCTTAATGCAATTCATGATGCATCCGCTGACCACACCGCAGGATTTTCATCGGGCCGAGCCTGCTTTCCGCGACATTCAGCAGTACCTGCTCAGCTTGGAACCCCCCAAGTACCCCTTTCCCATCGATCGAGCAAAGGCCCGTCGCGGGGAAGCCGTTTTCCGACAGCATTGTGCCCGCTGCCATGGTACCTATGGTGCTGAGTGGACCTATCCCAACAAGGTTATACCGCTGGAAGAGATTGGTACCGATCCATCGCGGCACGCTGCAGTCGGACTAGCCTACGGCGAAGCATATGCCCGCTCGTGGTTCGGACAAGAACCCGATGGCTGGCTCTTCCGGGGCAAGCCGTTACGTTGGACCGACGGCTATCAGGCCCCACCCCTCGATGGTATCTGGGCTACTGCGCCTTATCTCCACAATGGTAGTGTTCCCACCCTCTACCACCTGCTTAAATCCAGCGAGCGTCCCCGGCGTTTTACCCGTTCTTTCCGTACTGAACGCAATGATTACGATCCCATCCGCGTGGGCTGGAAATTCATTGAGGTGACTCAACCACCCAGCCCCGATCTGCCCCCCATCGAACGCCGTAAAATCTATGACACCACACTACCCGGACGGAGCAACGCGGGTCACACTTACGGCGACTTGCTCAGCGAGGAACAACGTTGGGACCTGATCGAGTACCTCAAAACTCTCTGAACCGGTGGCGGCCAATCTACATCAGCAAACCAACATGCTCAGTCTGCGAACAGGGCTAGCATGTAGACATTTGCCAAGGTGCGGGCCGGGAAATTACTTAGTTACATTCGCCGTCAAATGAAGCACATCAAGCCGCGTAACGGCCGGCGGCCACCAAGTCCATCGCCGAGCCTGGATTATTGCTGAGCCAGTGCCTCTGATCGCCTCCATTATTGAGCAAGGAGACATTAGGATTCTCTTGACCATCAGAACCAGCCCAGTTGTTAGAGCCCTCGGGTCGATGAGTAATCGTCAATTGCGATACATCAGGTTCGGTCAGGCGAAACAACGTGGCTGGGCAGAGCTGCTAACACCTCTGCAAGTAATTTGCGGATCATCTGACCGGTGGTCATACCATAGTGATGCGCGATAGCCTCCAGAGCCACCACCTGCCAGCGCGGAAGCAGTAAGGCCAATTCGACGACCTCAGGATCGCTCCGAAATCCTTGATCAGTACCAAGAATCTCAAAAAGGGGTTGCATAATACCGTCGTCCATCCTTCGCCACTCCCTTAGTGGCTGATTCTTTTCTCACGCTACGATACTGAAAAGTTAAATACGCTGGCTACCTATTAACCCTTGCTTATCCGTCTAAAAGACGCTAGTTTTAACTGAGTACTGAGTGCAAAACTCGTGCCATCTTGGAAACAACATCCACCTTCGTAGCAAACTTACACGTCGCTTTTTTCATTTTCCTCGAGACTGTCGACAGACAATACAGTTAACCTTCAGAAGAATTTTCGAGATTAGTTGATGCAACTATGGGCAATACCGCTTATTTTGTGCGCATAACAGTAAAGCGCCAATTGGGCGATTACTCTATTGTCTGTGGTATCCTAATTACAAGCGAACGGATTGCGATGTCTTTCTGAAAATTAATTCACTAATAAGTTTGTGTTTTTGATGAGATTTCTTCGCTTTCTTCTTCCTGAACTCCCAGTGAGGTATGAAGTACTATTCAGTCATAGCTTCTCAAAAAGTGGCAAAAAATGGATAAAATCGATTGCGTAGTTGTTATGGACGGGAGAGAATACAGGTAAAAAGTATCTCTGGTGTGACGGGAGGGATCACGTCTGTGAAACTTTGGTCAACTGGTTAGGAAGCCAAGTTAACATAACGAAGCGGGAGAGGCAAGAGTCAGGCGGATCGCCTCGTTACTAGACATACATTGTTAAAAATGAAATACATCCTGCGACTCGCTGTTAGGGAGTGGTAATCATGAACCAGCCTTCGGAGCGACCGCGTACTGAGGAGTTACCGAAATCTAATCTCACCGAAGGAGTACCAACAGATCCTTCGACCTTTGAGCCGACTGACAGAAAGTCGACACCACCTCCGGACGAACTAGTCCAATTAAACTCTCACAAAGACCAGTCTGGTGGAGGGGGAGGAGGATCAGATTCTGCAGCTTGTATTGACCAGTCACTTGCAGATGAATTAATGGCAATAGCAGCGATCGGAGGTTCTGCCTCCTCGAATTCATCAGCTGAAGAACAGACAGAGGACGAGGCTTCAATTCCTATAGGAAGCGATCCTTCTGCTAATGAAATTACCACTTCTCCCTCGATGCAACCTATACATCCAGCTCACGGGTGGGCCGCTACGGGACAAAGTATCATCCAGTCGAGTCCCACTCCTGCGATTGTTTCTCCATTAAGTGGGACGGAAGAAATTCCACCAAATGATACTCCATTAGCAGAGAGTGTACCCTTTGCTGAAGAAGTTGCTGAGCTTGTTACCGGGGACATACCTAGATCAATCGAAGGCGACGTAACGGTAGCTAGTCCGTCTATCCCCCCTGTAGAACCTGATGTCTCTTCTGAAAGTAGCTTCTCACCTCCGTTGGCCCAACCGGTTTCGCCTGACACATTCAGTTCGGACATTCACGCCAATCCCCCCCCCCCGGGCCCAGCAGCGGAAAGTTCCAATCTATTCGGACCGTTTGCAGGACCCCTTGGAAGCGAAAGCTCCGAAATCCCCATAGCCCAGTCGATGCCGTCCGTAGGTGAAGAAAGTGCCCTGTCGTTTCTGGCACAGTTGCACAAAATGCCAGAAGGCTCTTCAGCGACCAGCGAACCACCACTGGCCGAAGACGTATCGAACAGTACCGTTCGGCCACCGGAAGATGCCCCCGACTACGGTGCCGCGCCTACACTAAGCGTCGGGGCCTCGCATATCTTGGCAGACTTGGCCGGATCTGGTCCACACTCCTCGGGAGTCTGGCTGGAAAATCCTGGCATGGGTCGTACCCTACGTCCCGGTTCATCCACTGAGTCGGGCTTCGACATCAATATTGAACTAGGACCCATACCTAAAGAACTGGAGGAGGCGGAGAAGGCCGCATGGTCAAGCATCCATGAACCCTCCTCATACCAACAACGGCCTTCAGAAGCGACCATACCAGAGGTCTACCTCGACAATCCACAAGAGCACATTCTGGCAGCAATACCCCCTGCCCCACGCGATCCTTCTAGTATTTTTGATGCTGACCTGAATATTCCGGAGGCCGCGGAAACCTTGTCTAAGGATGTTACCAACCCACCTGCTGTCCTCCAACCAAGCGATAGCGGCATAATCGAATGGAAAGTGGATGATGGTCTAATTTCTGTTCCTGGTTCTGATATGCCACCGGAGGAGATAACCCCGGCGGCTACCGGCCCTCGCTCAGTGGTGATCAAACCCAGCAGTTCTTCTACCATGCCCCGAGTTACGCCTGCTGGTCAAGTTCCTGTCACGGAAATTTCTACAGCAACTACCGCTACCCCCTCGTCCATTGCTGCTACGTTGACTCAGAAAAGCACAACAGGTTCGCAATTTGATATGCACTCAGGTGCTAGCCGCACTGCAGGAGCCTGGCTAGGCGGTGCCTTGCTCGGGGCCGCCCTCCCGTTGGGGGGTGGGGCTGCTTTATATTTCTCGGGGCTGCTTGGTCCGACCGCCCCCCTGGAGCAGCGCAGCCGCCAAGCGGAGCAGCAGGCTGCTGCCTTACAGTCCCACCTGCAACAGACACAGCAGCAACTGTCACAACTGCAGGAACAATTGGAACAGTCGCATCAGGAACTGCTTCAGGCCCAGCAGACTGCTCGCCTGGAGCGTGAGGACCGTAACCGTCTCCAGGGTCAACTGGCGCAATCTTTGCAAGAAATCCAATCGTTGCGTACCCGTTTGGGCCAGCTCGAACGCGACATGCAAGCAGTTACTGCTGTCCGTAAACAACTAGAAAACGATCGCCAACAGTTGCAAAAAACCTTAGACCAAACCCAAGGAGATCTCAAGCAAGCTTTGGCCCAGCGGGACGAACTGCAAAAACAACTAAGTCAGGCCGGGGATCAACGCAAAAAGCTCGAAGCCGATCTAATGCAGGTTAATCAGCGGATCAATAACTTGCAAAAGGATCTGCAAGACCTCCAGTTGAAACGGCAGGATTTGGAAAAAAAGGCTCAAGACACTCAGCAACAACTACAAGCCCTAGCTAAGGAACTGCAGGCGGCCCGACTTTTAGGTGATACTTACGATGCCGCAGCATTAATGGAGGCCCAGCGGCGGGCGGTGGCCCTGCTGACCAGCAAACCTGACCTGCAACAGATCCGTCAGTTGGAGGAAGACAAGCGGCAACTGACCGCCACCGTACGCCGCCTCGAACACAAATTGCAGGAACAAAGCGAGGCTTTCGCCAAAGAACGGCGCTTGTTACGGGAGCAGGCGGATAGCCAGCTCAAACAGCTGCAGGAACAATTGCAGGCTGAGGCCCGCAAGAGGGAAAGCCAGTTACAGAGCGAAGTGCAACGTCTCCAGCGTCAGGAGACCGCTCTTCGACAGAAGCTGGCCCAAGCACCTAGCGACAGCGAAGTGTTACGGGCCTGGCTGAATCTGCTGGCTGAAGCCCGTCGTCCTGCCGATGCCCCGGCGGCTCAGGAGACCGCCCGTAAGGTGCTCCAACGGGTGGACCCCGCCTCTGAGGAAGCGGCCCAAGCCCACCTGGTGCTCGCCTTGGCTGCCCTGCTGACCGGTCAGTCCGACCAGGCCAGCCAGCACCTGAGTCAGGTGCGTCAAAGCCCGGCCTATGAAGCGGCCCGCCGTGATCAGCGTCCCTGGGTCGCCATGGCCGAGCAGGTGCAGCTTGCTTTACACGACCCACTGGCCTCTCTCCGCCGACCGCCGCAGGAACAGCCCCGTCAGCCCCAACTGGCCCTGCCTTACCTCGATGAAGCCATTCTGGCCTATCGCAACGGCCGTTTCGATCAGGCCATCCGTGCTGCCCAGCAGGCTGTGCTATATGATGCCACCGATCCCGTCGCCTGGTATTACCTCGGGGCCGCCCGCTGGATGCTCGGTCAGCAAGTGTATGCAAACGACGACTTTCGGCAAGGCGGTCAACGTGAACGGGATAACCGATTTTCGCACCGACAGTTAGATGACTTGCTCCGCCATATCCAAGGGCCGGTCCGTACCGCTTTAGAATCCTACCGCCCCTAAAATGTCATTTACTGATCTGATAAACGCGTCTGGTTAACCAACCTCCATAATGCCCAGCTTACGCTTTGTCGCTGGGCAAAGCATCATCTGCAAATAAATAATCTATGGAAACTGATGTATACGAACATACTGATTGGTCAAAGAACTCGTCTATCATAATGCTAATTAAAGTGATCTGATTAGACGCACCAGATAGTCAAACATATACTTATTACATGCTCTATTGGCACTCAGAAGAAGTAGTTATATTGTATACTTGTAAACGCAGAACCAGATTTATATTAGAACTTTCAGATACTGCTGCCATGTTGACGCGTATTTCACAAGCAATCGTAATCCTTACTGTAGTATTGCAAGCAATTCCGCCGGTCCACGCCGATGTTGGCGATCCACAAATTTGCACTGACCACCCCTGGTATCCTGGGGAACTATCTTGCTCAACGTTCGAGCGACTCTTTGCCACGCAGGCGGAGCTTTACGAACGGGTTACTGGCAGGCCCGTGGTCACCGGAGAAGCAAAGTACTGGCCTCTTGGTTATGGCGTAATACTCACTATTGGCACGGCGAGGAGGGCGGACACGACCTGTGGGGTCAAGGTTTAGCCAAAGGCCCAGACAACAAATTGCGGGAATACTGGACTGGATTGTTTGCCCATGGCTTTGCCCTTTGCGGTACCACACACGCTCAATGGGTCGCTGAGATGGAACAATTGCTCGGTCATTGCCGCGGCCGCAGCGTGGGTACCTCTGGGCACAATTCCTTTGAGGTTTTCATCACAGGGGGCGAATACGGCTCAGGTCGGTGGGTCTTGCTCGACCATGATTTATCAACAGTGATCTTCACTCCAGACGGGAAACGGCTGATGGGCCTAGCCGAGATCGTGCAAAACTGGAGACAGTTAACCGATCGCAAATACAAACCGGAACGACAACGAGGGTGGCTCCCCTGCGGGTTATACGCTGGTGACGCTTCGAGTTTTTCCCGCTATGCCGTCGCCGAGTACCTTAGCGGCTACGCTGGACCACCGCCAATGATCCGCTTGCGACGCGGCGAGATTCTCCGCCGCTACTTCGAGCCAGGTCTGGAAGATGGGAAAACCTTCGTGTTTTGGGGCCGTAATTATAACACTACCGGCATCCCAGGACCGGAGCGGTCACGTACTTGGGTCAACCAGCCAGAGAAGATGTATCGTTCCAGAACTGGAACTCCTCACATTGATGGCCAGGCACGCTATGCTAACGCCGTCTACATTTACCGGCCCGAATTCAGGGGTGATTATCGTGAAGCTGTCGTTTCCGAGGATGATACCCAGGTGACTCTGGAATTCACCACACCCTTCGTTATCGCCGCTACTCCGGGCAATGACAAACCTTGGGGGATCTACGACTCCGGTGCTCGCAATGGGTTGGTAATCCGCGGCAAGCCTGTAGGAAAGGTATCGGTCTCCGTTGATCATGGTCGCTCTTGGATGACAGCGATAATGACTACTGATACCCTTGACCTGACCGATGCCGTCAAAGGACACCGCCAATATTGGCTCCGGCTTCACCGTTCCGCTAGGGAACTTATAGACAGCGGGATAGTCATTACTACAGTGTGCCAGTGCAACGTGGCCGTATTACCACGGCTGAAAGATGGTGGCACGCAAGTAACTTACGAGGCAGGCCGGCGGGCCCAAGTGAACGCTGGTCCAAACCTCGCCTTGACCGAGGCTCACCTTGTCGCTGGTAAGATTAATTCCCCCACAGTTACGCTGAAAATGACCACTCCCCGCGGCGAACCCATCCGCCAGGTATACGCTGCTGCTCATATTCACTCCAGTGCCCCGCCTGACCCTAAAGTTGTCTACCAGATCGATTTCTCGCATGACGATGGGCGTACATGGGAACCACTTGTCAAAGACTGGCGCATTCTTTGCCAAGGGGATGAGCCGCCCGACTTTTGGAGTCAAAGCTTTTGTTGGGGCCATACGAATTTGACGGGCCACCTTCGTTCGCTCCAGGTCCGCTTCCGCAATAGTGGCGGCAAAATATATCTGCGACCTGAAATGCATCTTGTGTATGAAACCCCACCGCCGGATCCGGTGCGTGTTACTTTTGCATGGAGCGATGATAAAGGAACGCATACGCATGGCTATGTCGTGAAAGGGACAAAAGATACCTGGACCGTACCCACTAGCCGCAACGTCCGGACACACTGGGTGGAATTCGAACCGCTCAGGTGAGTCCTAATTTGCCCACGGCTTCTTTTTCAAAAGACCCGATCATCAAGTAGAACTCAAATGTTATTGGCCCTACAACCAGCCTCACCCTTCAGATTAAACACATCGTGGCTGGCCGAATTATTGAATGTTGAGCCTAATGCATCCGTGTGGGTTCTACCATACTGACGGTTAGAATCCACTGCGGACCTTGGCTGACATTGCTTAGTTCTTCAAAAATCCGGAAATCGGGTCAAGTGGCAAGGCAAATACGCAAGTCACTCATCTTTGTAGTTTTCCAGTTAAATTGTCGCGTCCTAACAATGGTTGGATACTAAACATGCACACCCCGGAAATATGTTAATCCTGGCTGGAAAGGTGGAAATGGATTCTCATACCCCCAACTCCTAGACATCCTTCAGAATAATACACCAAGGGTAAACTGCGACTTCATCCGGAAAACATGGGTCAGAGGAACATTTCATCAACGACCTGAATTGCATCCGCCGGGGTTGTCGTTCCCGCATACGCCCTTTTTCATTCCTCGTCCGGTGGTATCTGCCATTCGATCGCCCAACCGGCCACTGCTCCCGCGGCGGTCATCAACGGCACAAGGACAAATACTAGTGCAAACGGCATATCATCGCGTAGCCACGCGGACAACCCAACCCAGGAAACCGAGACATCCACTGGCGATTCCGCCGCCGATTGCCCAAGCCCGGGCACTTTGTGCAGTCGCGTGCGGATTACGCTTTTCTAGCAGTCCCATTATGAAAGTTATCGGTTGCCGAGCCATCGGCATACAAGTGAGTAGGGGTGGCAGCTTGGTTTGACAGGTGATTGGGCCTGTCTTTGCAGGGATTATTAGATGTCACGGGTGAACCAGCACAAGGTGGATTATTGTTCAAACCATCATCTAATGCCAGAGGATGTTATACTCCAATAATTATGTTCGATGGAACGATACTGGTTGGTGGAGAAGGGTTTTCAGGGGAGCCAGCGGCGGTTGACGGCGGCATTGAAGCGGGCAATGGCTCGGCCGAGGGTGGCCCGACTGGTGATGTAGAGTCGATAGGTTTCGCGGAAGTTACGTTGGGCGTCCAAGACGTCGATGAGGGGTCGGCCACCGGCTTCGTACGCTTTGGCAATGCTATCGCGGACTTCAGCGGCCAGTTTGAGTTGCTCAGCAGCGATTGTCTGGGCATTGGCGGCGGCCGTGCGGACTTCCTGTACGGCCTGCTCGATTTCCGCGCGTAATTCAACAAGACCGGCTTGCAACAGTTGCCGACTTTGAGCCGCCACGGAAGCTGATTTGATGCGATTCCCTTGATTCCGGTCGAATAAGGGAACATCTGCTTCCATACCGAAACCGAAGGAACTGGCGTCGGGCATTCCGATGGCCTTGCGTTGGAACTGGCGTGTATATCCCAGGAACGGGGTCACCGCCGGCCAGGCTTTACGTTGTTCGACTAGGCGGTTAGCCTCGGCTTCCTGAACGCGTAAGCGCAGTGCCTGCAGGTCGGGGCGTTCCTCTGCTGCCACGGCGAACGCTTCTTCGGCAGACGGTATGGCAGGGATGGCCACGTCCAGAATGCTACCGGCAACATCGAAAGCGGGATCGGCATCGGTTCGGCCTAACAAGGCCCGCAACTGAGCCACAGCCACGATGCGATTTTTTTCCGCGTCGCGGAGTGCCTGTTCGGCCCGCAGGCGGTCCAGTTGGATCCGTTGTAGCTCTACGCGGGGGCGTCCGCCACCTTCCACCGCTTTAGCGGTTATCGCTTCAATCCGTCGCAGATTGTCGACATCCTGCTGTGCTAATTCGACCAAGGCCTTAGCTTCCAGCAGATCGTAATAACGCAGGATAGCGTCGAGTACTCGTTGTCGCACCAGGTCAGCAAATTCGGCCTCCGCGACCCGAACACCCCAGGTGGCACTTTGCAGAGCAGCCGCCCGCTTGCCGAAAAGGAACCAGTCAATGGGGTAGCGGATGCCGACGTCGAATTGCGGTGGCCCCCCCTGCTCGGTCACAGTGAAAGGGCGGGTCAAGGGCATAAGCGTTTGGCTGATATTCAGTTGCGGATTGGGCCATAAAGCCGCCGTTAGAGCATCGGCTTGTGCTTGCGGTATGCTTTCAAAACCCGCCCGCAGACGGGGATCAGCCCACAAAGTAGTCTGAATGATCTGGTCCAAAGTCAAGGGCACCACCGCTGCAGGGGTGGGCAAGTGATCGCTAGTAGGCTTAGCGGCGCGAGTAGCGTCACTGACAGTTGCTGTTTTTTGGTGGGTCGTCGCAGCGACTTGACTCTCTGACGTGTCAGATAACCGGCCCGTTTGGCCCTCGAAGCGGACATCTGGGGTCGGGCGTGGCGTAGTACCGCCGAATGCTAGGGTCATCCCAGCGGGTGACATAACACCGCCACTGTTGTCGCTAACGAGTTGAGCACCACGGTGAGCATTGCCGCCAAGGGACGTCCCAGCCTTCAATGTGACAGATGAACGGGACCCATCAGCCGACGGCAACGGAGGGCCCCCTCCAGGATTGGCTGCCGGCGTTTTCAGAGATCGATCCAGCGGCGTCATCCCGCCGAACTTTGACCCGATCAAATCCCCATCTGCTTGGAAAGTAACCGTTTCCGTCCAGGATGGCCGCGGCAGAGCCGACTGCCTTGCCAGCGGCGCGTCTGGTCGCGTTGCGGTACGAGAATGGGCCAGATTGTCACTTACCGATGGCGGCCAAGGATTTATGCCGGTGCAGCCAGCCAAACCGGCCACCAGCAGCCCTAGTCCTAAACGCGGCTGCTTCCACCGCCGCTTTGCCGTCATAACCGGCCCTTTCCTCGTTATCGATGCTATTACTACTATCGACAGCTTGGTTAAATCTTCTGATAGTTTCTTGTAGCTCTTGCCTGTTGCGGCTGGGCTTCGGACATTATTACCACGGCCTCCTCGGCCATAGCTGGATACGCGGTGACGTCACCGTGCTGAAAGTATTCTTATCAGAGCCAGTGTGTCACTTTTGTCACTGTGGGGGATGACAGGATGCGGCGACGGGATTGTACAAGCCTTGTTGCGTACCTGACGGGGCTACTTGGGGTAGTAACACATTTTGCATATACCCCCTTGGCTAGGGCTGACGAACCCAAGACTTTGGCCAGTGGACTGGTCAATCCGGAATCGGTCTGTATCGGCCCTGGAAATCGGATTTTTGTTACCGTCATTGGGGAATTCGATAAAGATGGTGACGGGGCAGTGTTGGTTCTAGAAGAGGGTAAGGTCCGTACTTTTGTGGGAGGACTTAACGACCCTAAAGGGATCACAGCGTTCCAGAAGTGGCTGTACGTTACGGATAAAAACCGCCTGTTGCGGATCGATACTGCGGCTAAGACGCCTCAAGCAGAGGTATTTGTCCCTGCAGATAAATTCCCTGAAAAGCCTCAGTTCCTCAACGACGTCACCGTCGATGCGGAAAACGGCACGATCTACGTCAGCGATTCGGGAGACCTGATGGGGGGTGGCGGAGCCGTTTACCGGGTTCACCCGCAGACTCGGGCCGTTTCTACCGTCATCAGTACCAAGAAATTCCCCGCTTTGAAGACGCCTAACGGTCTGGTCAACGACGGCACTTCATTTCTGCTGGTGGCCGATTTCCACACCGGCGAGATTTTCCGCGTCAAGCTAGCCGATGGCAGTGCTGAGAAGATAGCAGAAGGGATTCCAGGAGCCGACGGTCTGGCCTGGGATCACCACGGGCGATTGTATGCCTCCAGTTGGGAAAAGGGGCAAGTTTTCGTGATCCCCCGTCCAGGGGCTAAGCCGGTGTTACTCAGCGACAAGTTCAAAGCGGCCGCCGATATCTGTTATGATCCGGAACGCAAAGTCATTCTGGTACCGGACATGACGGCCGGAACAGTGGTGGCCATCCCTGCACAGGTCCCCAACGAGCCGGTAGACGAAACGCCCCTGGCATTACGGGTGGAAGTGGCGTTTCCGCAACTACAAATTTCGGGTTGGACACCGGAAACTCCGGACGGTCGACCTAATCCATTGCGGCCGATCGTATTGACCCACGCCGGGGATGGCTCCGGACGTTTGTACCTGGCCACCCAGCAGGGTGTTGTCCACGCTTTTCCCAACGATCCCAAGGCAATTCGCACCGAAATCGTTCTTGATATCCAGGATCGTGTCCAGTACGACGACCGGACCAACGAAGAAGGGCTACTTGGGCTGGCTTTCCATCCACGCTTCGCCGAAAACGGCGAGCTGTATGTGTTCTACACGCCCAAGCGGCATAAGCCTAACGAGGAGATGCGCAACCGCGTGGTCCGCTTCCGGCGCGATGCCAAGGATCCCGCTCGTTTCGACCCTCACTCTGAGGAATTGATCCTGGAATTCCGCAACCGGCCCTTCTGGAACCACGACGGCGGCACGATCCTGTTCGGCCCTGATGGGTACCTGTATATCGTGCACGGCGATGGCGGCTCGGCTAATGATCCGTTCGATCACGGTCAGAACCTGCAAACACTATTTGGTAAAATCTTGCGGATCGACGTCAACCGTCGGGATGGCCAGCGGCCGTATGCCATTCCGCCGGACAACCCCTTTGTCGGCCGACGGGACGCCTTGCCCGAAATCTACGCCTATGGCTTGCGCAACCCTTGGCGGATCGCTTTTGACAAACAAACCGGCCAGCTCTGGTGCGGCGACGTCGGCCAGAATCTGTATGAAGAAATCAATCTGATCGTCAAAGGGGGGAACTACGGCTGGAACCGTCGGGAAGGACTGCATCCCTTCGGTCCCCACGGCAGCGGACCCAAGCCGCAATACATCGACCCGATCTGGGAGTACCACCACGACGTGGGCAAATCAATCACGGGCGGAGCCGTTTACCGGGGCAAACTCCTGCCAGAACTGCAAGGGTACTACCTTTATGCCGACTATGTGTCATCCCGTGTCTGGGCACTCAAATACGACGACAAACTCGGCCGCGTCATAGCCAATCGCCCCTTGCCCGATCCGAAAAAGCCTGTCCTGTCTTTTGGTGAGGACGAAAGCGGTGAACTGTACATGCTGGTCCTAGCCCCCGATGGCCGGGGAATTTACCGCTTCAGTCGCTGAAACTGACTGGCACACCCCCAAACCTCCATAATCCTGCAGCGATGATGCCTGCCACACATACGGTTTGCCCCTCGGAGGTCCGAGTGCTCATGCCCCTAATCTTTTGCAGCCGCGCGATGTGTAAGACGGTGTGAACAGGTAACGTCCGGTCGAAGCAAAAGCCACAAACAGAGGTCCTAACGCTGTTTCAACAAAACCTGCAATCCAGCCCCGACCTGAATCGGGGCTTTCAGCTATCAATAATCCGACAGTGTCAGTTTGCTAGGCATGATCAGAACGACGAAAAAACGCACATTGCCCGCAGGTAACAAGTTGTTTCTGGTTATCTTCAAGGGATCGAGTTGTGTATGCGTTACTGGGCAGCCGCTATTCAGACCGATCTACCGAACCTGAGCGATCGCCGCTTCTTGCCTGAACGGGTTAGCCAGTTGCTGGAACGGATCGATCATGCAGTGGTGGGTTATGCTCCGTTCGGCGATGTGCGGCTGGTTGTCTTCCCTGAGTTTGCCCATCTGGCCCCTATCTATCCAACAGTGGACGAGTTGCGGGAACGTCTGGCCGTGCCGGTGCCGAACGAACAGACCGACCGCTATGTGGCCAAGGCACGGCAGTATGGCATTTATATCCAAACGGGGACATTTCTAGAGATCGACCCCCGCTATCCTGGCTGTGTTTTCAACACAAGCTGTCTGATTGGTCCGGAGGGCGTCCTGGCCCGGTACCGCAAGGTCCACCCATGGCTCCCTTGGGAGGTGCACGCTAGTCCACACGACATCCCCGACTATAGCGAGCCGCTGTTTCCAGTTGTGGCGACCGAGATTGGCACCCTGGGATGCGCTATCTGCTACGACTGGCTTTTTCCTGAAGCCATCCGTGAGCTGGCTGTACAGGGGGCAGAAGTGCTGCTGCGGGTGTCGGCTTATATGGATCCTTGGGGTGCCACGCCGCCGTTGGACTGGTGGACGCTGATCAATCGCTGTCGGGCGCTAGAGAACATGGCCTATGTGGTGGCGGCCAACCAAGGGGCCAGTCTGAGCCATTATCCGCCTTTCTCCTGGCCGGGGGGCAGCATGGTCGTCGATTACGATGGCCGGGTGCTTGCCCAGGCTGATCCTGGCCCAGGAGACAAAATCGTGGTGGCTCCCATTGATCTTGCCGCCTTGCGTGTCGAGCGAGAACGCCGTCGTGGCCATCATCTGTTGGCCCACCGTCGGGTGGAAGCTTACCGCTTCCAGCGTCAGCCCGTCTTTCCCGCCGGACGTACAGCCCAAGGACCCCTGACGATCGCCGCTAACGACGCAGCTACCGAAACTGCCAAACGGCACCTGTGCTGTCATAGCACTCCCACCGCAGCCTCCATACCCTCCAACCTTCCCCGTTCGCCATCGCCGGAGAAACTTTCATGACGCAAACTGCTGCCAGACTGCCGTCTCTGTCCCCATCACCTGATGTTGTCACTTTCGCAAGGTTCTTAGTCGTCCTTATGTCAGTGGGGGTATGTACCATTAGCGTTTTCAACGGAGTCTGCGGGATGTCTATCGACGCGGCCTCGGCGGCAATGGCAGAAGAGGACCGGAAACTCGCGGACTTATTCCGCCAGTATCTGGAGGAGGAATGCCGTCGGCACCCCTACTGGGCCACGCAGTTGGGCACTCATGAGCATGATGATCGTCTGGATGATCTGTCGGCAGAGGCCCGAGCGGAAGACGTCCAGTTCCGACGTGCCTGGCGACAACGCTTGGAACGGAACATCCGACTGCCGCAGCTTTCTCGAGCAGCCCAGATCGACCTGGAAATCTGGAAGCATGCACTGGATTACGCCCTGTGGCAAGCAGAACAGGATGATCGCTTCCGTTACGATCCCCGCATCTATGGCGAATACCTGACTGATAGCGTTTTCCTGCTGTTTACCCAATCGACTCTCCCTCGGGAACGCAACGTGCAGAACGCTGCTCGACGGATCACCTACATTCCCCGGATCATCGCCGCTGCCCAAGCCAGCCTGCACAACCCCCCACGGGTATTGACCGAAGTAGCCATTCAACGAACCAAAGGGGCCATCGCCTTTTATGAGCAGGACATTTACACGCTTGCCGGGGAACGTCCGGGGAGCGAGCCGCTTGCCTCGCCCTGTCGTGCAGCCGCCGCGGCTTTGAAGGATTATCTCCGCTGGCTGGAACGGGACTTGCTTCCCCGCTCCCAAGGAGACTGGCGGCTTGGACGCGAAAAATTTGCCCGCAAACTGGAATTCGAGCTGGACGCGGGTTTGCCAGCTGCGGATGTCGTTCGTCTGGCCGAGCAAGAAGCCGACCGGGTCGAGCAGGAGATGTGGTACGTCGCCCGGCAGTTGTGGGGCCGCCTGTTTCCTAGCCGCCCGCTGCCGCCCGACGACCCCGATGGCCGACGGAGTACCATTCGTAGCGTCCTGGATGAACTGAGCAAGGATCATCCCAGTGTCGCCGAGTTGGTGCCGGAAATCCGCCGGAGTGTCGATGCCATCCGTCAATTCATTCGCGACCGCCGCCTCCTGAGCCTGCCGGAGCCGGACCGTTGCCAGATTGTGGAGATGCCGGAATTCCAACGGGGCTACTCGGTTGCCTACCTTAACCCCGCACCACCTTTGGATCCGCAAGCTGCTAGTCTGTACGCGGTCGCGCCACCGCCGGCCCACTGGCCCCCGGAGCGTATTCAGGCTTTCCTCCGCGAATACAATCGCTACATGTTGCAGATTTTGACCATCCACGAGGCCTACCCGGGTCATTATGTCCAGTTGGCCTATGCCAACCGTCACCCCTCGTTAATCCGTAAGGTTTATGCCTCGGGCGTCTTCGCTGAGGGTTGGGCGGTCTACACAGAACAAATGATGCTCGATCAGGGCTACGGTAACGGCGATCCCGCCTTGCGACTCCATCAACTGAAGTTTTATTTGCGGGCGGTCCTGAATGCCCTGTTGGACCACCACATGCACTGCAGTAACTGGGATGACGCCACGGCCCGGCGCCTGCTCATGGAGCGGGGCTTTCAGACCGAGGGCGAGGCCGAGGGCAAAATCCTGCGGGCCAAACAAAGTAGCGGACAACTCTCCACCTACTTCGTCGGTCGGATGGCGTTCTATCGGCTCCGACAGCAGGTGCAGCGTCGTCGCGGTGACATGTTCGATCTAGCTCGCTTCCACGAAGAGGTGCTCAGTCATGG
This sequence comes from Gemmataceae bacterium, assembly GCA_025055795.1. Classification (GTDB taxonomy): domain Bacteria; phylum Planctomycetota; class Planctomycetia; order Gemmatales; family Gemmataceae; genus Thermogemmata. The sequence goes on along the minus strand of JANWVV010000002.1, from coordinate 15,428 downwards.
CACCGTTCCGGTCAAATATCTGCCTGAACTGGTCCAATGAGACGAATTAAAAGGTTCAACAGGAGGCCAGTTAGGCACCCCTGCTGTCCGTCTGAGATCCGTTTCAGTCGTTCCCCTTCTTTTTTCCTCCAAAGTTACCCTTTCCTGGCCCGCCTTTACCAAAACCCCCCTGACCGAACTTTTCTTTCAGCTCCTTGAGTTTGTCAGGGTCAAGCTTGCCGCCGGGGAAGCCACCTTTACCGCCTTGGCCACCCTTGTTGCCGAATTTCCCACCGAACTTCCCCCCGAATTTGCCCTGAAATTTGCCCCCAAACTTCCCTTCGAACTTCCCCCCGAATTTGCCCTGTTTGTCCCCTTGCTGGGCCGGTGGGTTTTTCGGTACATTCTTGTTGTCGTCGGCCCACAATGCCGTGGCACTCAAAGCGGCTACAAACAGCCCTAAAGCTACTACTCGGTACCACATTCGCTTTTCCTCCTCAAACTCTGTCAAACTTGTCAGTCAGGCCTAGCCATCACCCATAGCCAAGCCCGCTGGCCTCGCACCGAGCAAGGCCCTGCCGCGCTCTTGCTTCTGAAGGATTCAACACCACGTCGGGCTGACCAGTTGCGTCCAAGCCTGGTGAGAAATGCCTGAGAAATTTTCCCGTCCGTCCAGCCAGACATACTTGAGGTCCGTTCCTTATAACCTGACTGCAAGCCATATTGCGTACCAGGCGACCAGGGACCTAGGGATAGCAAGCGATGATCGATCTGTCGGTTCAGTTAGGACGATTGCATTTACGCAACCCAATCCTGGTGGCTTCGGGTACTGCCGGCTATGGACGGGAACTGGCCGATTACGTCGATATGGCCCTACTAGGCGGTTTCATTCCGAAGACGGTAACGCGGCATCCCCGCCCGGGCAATCCACCTCCACGCACTGTCGAAACAGCTTGTGGCCTGCTTAACGCCATCGGATTGGACAACGACGGATGGGACTACTTCTGGCAACACCATTGGCCCCATCTGCAAACGTTGCCGACGGCGGTGATCCTGAACATAGCAGGCAAAAGCGAGGATGAATTTGTTGAGCTAGCGGCAGACGTCGCCCGACGCGGGGTCGGTCTGGCAGCTCTGGAATTGAACCTGTCGTGTCCCAACGTGGCCGGTGGCCTCGACTTTGCCACTGACGCGGAACGGACGCGGCGGATCGTTCGTCGTTGTCGAGAAGTCTGCCCCAACTTGCCGTTGATTGCCAAATTGACACCTAATGTCACAGACATTACGGTCATAGCCGCCGCCGCTGCGGAGGGGGGAGCCGATGCCGTCAGTGCTGTAAATACTTACTTGGGTATGGCCATTGATTGGCGTCAGCGTCGGCCGCGACTGGGCAACGTCACCGGTGGCTTGAGCGGACCAGCCATTAAACCGTTGGCCCTGCGAGCTGTCTGGGCCATCGCCCGCCGACGCATCATTCCGGTTATTGGTGTTGGCGGCATCGCCACCATGGACGACGTTATGGAATTCCTGGTTGCCGGCGCTTCCGCTGTTCAGATCGGTACCGCTAACTTTTATGACCCAAGTGTCGCTTGTCGCCTTATTCAGGACTTGCCAGCCGCTATCGCCCAACTAGGTACTAGTCGCGTACGCGATGTCATCGGCACCCTCCAAACACCGGAATGACTTTTTTCACGCTCGCTCGGTGGGAAGCTACATATTACATAGCGACAATACGAACCCGAGGCCGACGTAAAAGCAAAGCCTCATAAAAGCCTCGTTCTCCCGACTGTTCAGAAGCTGCCAGACGCATCCTGTATAACAAACTTCACGATAACCCCTGGCCGTTGTATGGTTTACAGTCATCACTGGAGCATAACACAAGGAATGTGAAATAACGCCAGCTGAGCTGCACAAATCTAAGTGGCCGGAGCCAACACTTTGCCAATAGATCCTCTGGGAAAGCGAGGAACGGTGTGGTGTCGCGGGTACTGGATTTGAACGCCGACGTTGGCGAAGGAGTGGGAAACGAAGCTGCTCTATTACCCCTGATCAGTTCTGCCAACGTCTGTTGTGGTTTCCATGCAGGCGGTGTGGCAGAGGCTGTCCGAACCATTCAGGAGGCCAGCCGCAGGGGTATTGTTATCGGGGCCCACCCGGGTTTTGCCGATCGGGAGCATAGTGGTCGGCGGGAACTAGCCGTCACGCCCGACGATGTGCGCTATCTGACGGCGTATCAACTCGGGGCACTTCAGGCCTTAGCCGAGGCCTTGGGATGTAGCCTTCGTTACGTCAAGCCTCACGGTGCACTATATCATCAATTGTGTCGCAACCGTTCCTTGGCTGAAGCCTTCGTGGCTGTTGTCGAACGGTGGCACTGGCCGGTGGTAGGTCTGCCCGATAGCCAACTCGAATGGGCTTGTCGTGGACGCGTGCCGTTTGTACGCGAGGGCTTTGCCGACCGACGGTATCGCCCTGACGGTACCTTGGTGCCACGCACCGAACCCCACGCATTGCTCCATGATCCGCAGGAGGCCTTTGGCCAGGCCCAGCGTCTGATCCAGCAATCGAACATCCGGACGCTGTGTATCCATGGCGACACACCGGGAGCGGTGGACCTAGCCCGCCAATTACGGAATCTGCTACAGACACACGGTTACGTCATAGAATCATTTGTCGCCAACATGTCACCTCCGACCGCAACGGAGACAGGGACAACAGAACTCTCATGACGCTGCCCAGTGGACTGCGGGTGGTGGAGGCAGGGGTTTATTCGCTGGTGGTCGATGGTGGTCGTCCCCACACCCGTCATTGGGGTGTTCCCCTGGGTGGTGCCGCCGACCGGGCAAGTTGGCAGTTAGGTAACGCCTTGATCGGGAACACGCCGACAGCACCCGCCTTGGAAATTACTCTGGGTGGAACTGTCTTACAGGCCCTCGGGCCAGTAGCCCTGACCCTGTGTGGTGCCCCTTTTACAGCCTTCATCGACGGGCAACCTCTGCCGGTGGGATGCACAGTGGCCCTACGTCCTGGTCAGCACCTGCAGATTACGGGTAGTCCGCGGGGGGTTCGGGTCTACTTGTGCGTGGCTGGCGGTTTTATGACCCCTTGTTGTCTGGGCAGCCATTCTGCCTGGCATCCTGTACGTCCGGGTGACATCCTGCCGTGCGCCTCCGCCACTATCACGCGACGCCGGCGTCTGCCGGATGAGCTGCTAGGTCAGCTTCTCCCTGCTGAATCGGGGATTACTTGTCGCGTTGTAGACGGCCCGCAACGCTCCTGGTTCCCAGGTGACGCATTTTTTCAGGATACATATACCGTTTTGCCGGCTACTAATCGCATGGGCGTCCGCCTGCACGGTCCACCGCTGCCCCGCCCCACCGGCGAGCTGCTCTCGGAGCCCGTAGCCCCGGGAGCCGTCCAGATCACCCACGATGGTCAACCAATCATCCTAGGCGTCGACGCCCAAACCATCGGCGGATATCCCAAAATTGCCCATGTCATACGGGCCGATCTCGACAAACTAGGTCAATTACGCCCCGGTGACCTTGTTCGCTTCGTACCTGTCAGCCGAGAACAAGCCGAACAGGCAGCCCATCAACGCCGCCGCTGGCTTCAGCAGTGGTTGGATCGTCTCCTGATGGCCGAAGGCACACCTGTGTTTGTGAACCAGTCGTTAACTGATTGATAGGGTTGGATTTCCCACTATATATCCGAACCAGATCCGAACCAGTCGGTAGAACACATCGGGCAGGTGGTACCGCACAAATGTTGGGGCATTGTTCCCACACCAGCATCCTGACGAATTGATTTACATTCAAAAAATGAGTCGCAAAGGACGGTGTGTGGCTTTGGAAGCGTTATCGCTGACGTCTTTTGTCATCGCAGCGATCAAAGCGGCCTTGAGCGGTTGTGTCTCTCGGGTGGCTATATGACTTACCGTCCCAGTGATGAGGGAGGATGGGGCGGTGGGAAAATGGTAGCACTCACCAGGTAAAGCACCGCAAGCAGGATTATTCCTAAAACTAGCGAGGCGATGATCAGGATTTTTTCGGCTTTCAGCAACGGTTCTGGGGGTGTACGACCGACCTCCTGCATCAGGGCCGGTGATAATCTGGTGTTGTTTGCTGTGTGTGAGTCAGGACTGGTTGCCGGGGTGGGCTGCCTGGCAGGGTTGTGGGAAGTCGCGGATGTCTCCGCGAATAAGTCGCCGGCTTGCTTGGAGGAGGGCGTCGGGTCTGTCATGGCAGATCCTTTCGTGCATGTTTGGAGTACTTAGGGGTGAGCGGCTCCTGGTGGGTGAACACCATGAAAGAACAGCCAGGAGATAGCCAATCCTACCCACAAAATGAAACCAAAAAGACACACGACATAGACGACCGCCAGCTGTGCCATTCCTTCATCCCATAACTTCCGGAAGTTGGAGCTGACACCGATAGTGAAAAAGGTCATGACGAAAAACAGACGGCGAAACACCTCTGCTTGTTCAGTGGCTATTTTGAGTTCGCTCAGGCGATGGGGAAGGCTGCTGGTTAAAAGCATAGCGATCAGGAATGTCAGAAGATATCCCAGGACGAATTTGGGGAAACGTTCCCAGATGGCTCGTGCAGGCAGACGCTCGCCGGGACGGGGCTCGATGGCATAAGTCCAGACTAAAGCCAGCAAAAAAGCCCAGATACCGATAAAAACGTCGATGAAGACTTTGACAGTAGTGGTGGTCATACGCATCCAGCCCTCGGCGAGGGTCTCCCCGGCAGCGGCTGCGTGGGCCTGAAAGAGGGCCTCGCTGATGGCACCGCTGGCCACGGCCGCGCCGTCAGTTTTGACGGCCAAACCCATCCAGGCGGCAGCAACCAATGGTTCGTGTGGCAACAGATGGACCGCTAGCCAGGGCAGGATCAATAGTTCGACCACGGAGAAGATGACCACCAGGGAAGAGACCATAATCGGTACCACGGGGCGGGCGCGGATAGCAGCTCCCGTGGCGATGGCGGCCGAAACACCGCAAATGGAAATCCCCGAGGCCAGCGGGGCCGCCCACTCCCGGCTGAAACCAAAGTAGCGGCGGGCCAGATAATATACCACCGCCCAGTACAGCAAATACGCCTCGACGATGGCGGCAAAACCGCGAAAGAGTACGGTGACCGCCAGGTCACTGGCTTCTGCAGCTTTCACGCCCACTGCCGCTCCCATGACGACGATGGCTATCTTGACGTACCATTCCGGACGGATGGCGGCCTGAATGTACTGGCTGCCCTGCGGCCAAAGGTTGCCTATCAGTAACCCTGCTAGCAAGGCCACAAGGTAACCAGCTTCCCCTGTCAAGCCTAAAGACCAGGACAAACCCATAGCCGCTTGCCGATCTGGCGTAGCAGCTATGTAAGCCCAATGGCCAAACCACCAGCAGCAGAAACTGATGATAAACACGCTGGTAAAGGACCCTATGAAGCGTCGGACTGACTCTCCCATCACGGCTACGGCCGTCGTCAGAACCGTTATCGTCGCCACAAAAGTGACTAATAATGCCCCGCCCCCCTTCAGGAACCCGTACGCAGGTGACACGGGTTTCAAGGAGGCGCGGGGATCCGTCCAAACCTGGGTCGCCACGGCCCAGCCTAATGTGTCAAAACCAGCCATTATCCCCAGGCTTAAAACAAATAATCCCGTTCCGATGGCCAAGGCCCAACCGTCTTCACTGTTCCAAACGCTACGCATGATTAAGAGCAGCCCCTTAATTGTCCGCGACTAGGACCACTTGCGAAATGTTCCTATTTTCCTCGATCGCACTTTCAAGTCATCCAAATACCCATTCCGTTATTTTGTCTCAATTCGATCCGATACAAAACCTCGCAAGGAGGGAAACAGACTGCAACCCGCCAATCAAAGAAACTGTAAAAATCGATTTGACATACTTTGAGTAGTTTTTGCTACTTACACAATACCGCACAAAAAAGATTTTTTGGTAGTTGAGGTAGAAGTCATTATCTGACGCGAAGCATATGTTTTTTTCTTCAACAGGTGAGTAGTGGAGCCCGAACGGCCTTACAATTCACAAATGCCTCGAAGACAAACCTGGCTCTCCAGGTAAACGGTTCAAACCAATAGAGAATAGAGAAGCTGTCATTGTGCCTCAAAATTGTGACAAATATGGCCAGCGGAGTTTTATGGGGTCTACAAAACTCCAGTATTTGACTGATCTTTCCTAGAAGTTCAGGGATACCTGCGCAGTATTCAACTTTTCTGACTTTTGCTGAGATAATGATAGGGGGTACTTGGGCTAGTCGAGTCGGAAGGGGACAAACCCCGCAGGCAACCTATCTTGACCCATCGGTGCAGTGGGGTATAATGTGTTCAGCATCAACGGACTGATGCGCCGACCTTATGGTTCTGACAGAGAGCCGCGGCACCGCTCGAGGTCTACCCCACCCCAATAAAGGGCGTTGATTACGGCGGTTCGTGTCTATGACCGACCAATGCCGTACGCCACATAAAGTATGCCAATCGGGGTAAAGGGAACCCGACCACCGACCGCAAAGGCCGTTGCATGTAAACGAACGTATGTAGAGTCAGGCAGTGGCTCCCGGACGACCACTCGCTTAGGAGGTTACCGGGAGATACAACCGTACGGACTTTGCTAAAGGGCGTACTGTGACGTCCGATCCGGTGGAGTTGACCAAAGCAATCAAGGCAGCCTGCGACATCGTAGCGGTCGTGGGCTCCTATCTGACCTTAAAGCCGGCTGGGGCGACCTACAAAGGTTTATGCCCATTTCATGATGATCACCGTCCGTCCCTAGACGTTGATCCCCGGCGTCAGCGTTACCGCTGCTGGGCCTGTGGTGCTCATGGCGACGTGTTCCAGTTCGTCATGGCCATGGAGAAGGTGGACTTCCGCGAAGCCCGAGCTATCCTGGCTCGGCGGGCAGGAATACCTCTGGAAGAGACGCCCAACAGTGGCCCAGCCTCCCAACGGCGTCGCTGGCTGGATGCCCTGCAGTGGGCCCAGCAGCAATACCATGAGTGCTTACGCGAATCGGAGCTGGCCGAAACGGCCCGCAAATATCTCGGCGAACGAGGACTGCACGGCGGGACTATCCGCGATTTCGGATTAGGGTATGCCCCTCTGGTTGGCGAGTGGTTGCTGCAACAAGCCCGCCGGGATCGGCTTGATCCCGCTTTGCTGGTAGAGATCGGCCTGCTGCTGCCCCGTCACGAACACGCCGGTTGGTTCGACCGCTTCCGTGACCGCATCATGTTCCCCATCCGCGACCCCCGCGGACAGACCATTGCCTTTGGTGGTCGTATCCTGCCGCAGTCCCCCTTGGCTAATCGTGCTCCCAAATACTACAACTCTGCCGAAACTCCCCTGTTCAGCAAAGGCGAGGTGCTTTACGGTTTGGACCGGGCCCGAGCTGCGGCTGTAGCCGCGGGCTACCTGACTATTGTCGAGGGATATACGGATGTCTTGATGGCGCATCAGTGCGGGTTTGCCCAGACAGTGGCCACGATGGGCACCGCCCTGACTCCCAAGCACCTGAGCCTCATTCGCCGCATCGTGCCCAAGGTGATTCTGGTTTTCGACGCGGATGCTGGCGGCCTGACCGGGGTCGACCGGGCTCTGGAACTTTTCCTTACCCACGATGTCGAGGTAACCATAGCCACCTTACCCACCGGTCTGGATCCCTGCGACTTGCTCGTGCAACCGGAGGGTACCTCTGTCTTTGCTCAGGCCTTGGCGTCTGCCAGTGACGCGTTGGAGTTCAAGCTCCAGCGTCTGCTGCAACAGCATGATACAACGACCGTCGAAGGCACACGCCGGGTGCTGGACGCTATATTACAGATCATGGCCGTGGTGCCCGAGCAGGCCAGCCCGCAACTGCGATTGAAAATGGAACTGATGCTCAACCGGTTGGCCCACCGTCTGCACTTACGTAACGAGACCGTGTGGGACCGTTGGGAGCAATTACGCCGCCAACGCTCATCGCTGGGATCCCGTACTGTTCCAGTCACCACTCCAGTGACGGCGACGGTGCCATCGCCTCCCCCCGCTCGCACAGACCCTTTGGTGGCTGCTGAAAAGCAACTGGTGGAGATTCTGCTGGCCGATCCGGCTCTGGTGCCTCAGGCGTGTGCTACCTGGCCGGCGGAAGCGATGCGACATCCGCGGTTGCGACGGATCCTCGCGGAGTTGTATGCCATTTATCAGGCCGGCGGTGTTCCGGATCTGGATGCCTTGCGGGAACGTCTGCTGGACCGCCCCGAACTCTACGAGGATGCCTGTCGGTTGCAACTGGTCGGCCAATACATGCAGCAACGGCAGCAGTGGTTAGGGCGTGTCCTGCGACGCCTGCAGGAGTTGCATGCGGCCACCGAGCGTCAAAGTCTCAAAGAGCAACTGGCCGCCGCTGATGCCGAACAGGCCGCCCAGCTCCTCCGACGCCTGCAGGAAACCCAGCGGGGACAATCATGCTCTCAAAACTGACAATGCCAAGGCTACCGTCAGCCACGCGGCGTGACGGTCCAGGCTCCCTGCCGCCGAATCGCCGCTTCATTGGGAGGTAATGCCGATGGATAACCTCGAAGATACCGTCCTCAAAAAGCTTATTGCCAAAGGAAAGCAGACCGGCTCGCTGACCTACGACGATCTCAATGAAGCCTTGCCTCCCGAAATGAACGAGCCGGACCGCCTGGCCGACATCCTCGAGATGCTGGACAAGCACGGCATCAGTGTCATCGACGCTGTGGCTGAGCCCTCCCCAGCCGACGAAACCTCCACTGAGGACCTGCTGGCTGATACCGAAGGCCTGTTCGATGACGCCGAAGGCGATGGACGCCATGTCGATGATCCCGTCCGGATGTATCTGACCCAGATGGGTCAGATTCCGCTTCTGACTCGCAAAGACGAAGTGCAACTGGCTATGCGCATCGAGCTGACCCGCCGTCGCTTCCGCCGCAAGGTTCTGGAATGCGATTACGCCCTGCGTCAGGTGGTGGAAACCCTCAAACGGGTTCACAGGGGCGAACTGCCTTTCGATCGAACCATCAAAATTTCGCAGACCGAAAACCTGGAGAAGGATCAGATCCTGGCTCGCATGCCTCACAATCTCAAAACGCTTGAGAGTCTGATGGAGGCCAACTACGAGGATTTTTGCCGGCTGATTGATCCGCACACATCGGATGCCGATAAAGCCCTGCTGCGTGAACGGTTACGCCGCCGCCGCCGTAAAACGGCCACGCTGGTCGAGGAACTGTCCATCCGCACCCAGAAAGTGCAGCCCCTCATGAAAAAGCTGGAACAGATCAGCCAGCGGATGGACGAACTGGAGGCCCGCCTCGCCACCTGGGGAGATCGCCGCGAAACCCGCGAAGACCGCGCCAACGCCGAACGCGAACTGCGTGACTTGATGCTGATGACCCTGGAAGAACCGGCCAGCTTGCGTCAACGCATCGCCGTCATTCGCAAACGTTTCGCCGAGTATGAACAAGCCAAACGCGACCTGTCGGGAGGAAATCTCCGTTTGGTTGTCTCGATTGCCAAGAAGTATCGCAACCGGGGCTTATCTTTCCTCGATTTGATTCAGGAGGGCAACACCGGTCTGATGCGAGCGGTGGATAAGTACGAGCATCGCCGGGGGTACAAGTTCAGCACCTACGCTACCTGGTGGATCCGTCAGGCGATTACCCGGGCGATTGCCGATCAGGCCCGGACCATCCGTATTCCGGTCCACATGATCGAAACCATGAGCCGCTTACGCAACATCAGCAAAAACCTGGTGCAGCAACTGGGACGGGAACCCACCATCGAGGAACTGGCGGAAGCGGCCAGGATCCCTTACGAAGAATGCAAACGCGTGCTACGCATCAGCCGACCCCCCGTCAGCCTGGATCGTCCGGTGGGAGAATCCGACGATTCCACCTTCGGCGAATTCATTGAAGACCAGAGCACCGAATCACCCCTGAGTGCTGCCACTCAGGAAATGCTGCGGGACAAGATCGAAAGCGTCCTCAAAACCCTGACGTACCGTGAACGGGAGATCATCAAGCTCCGCTATGGCCTGGGCGATGGCTACTCCTACACCCTGGAAGAAGTCGGCCGCATCTTCAAGGTGACTCGTGAACGCGTGCGGCAGATCGAAGCCAAGGCCGTGCGGAAATTGCAGCATCCAGTCCGTAGCCGCCAGCTCGAAGGATTCCTCGACATCCGCCGCAATAACGAGCATTAAAGCGTCTCTTGCCGCCAACGGAACTGATTTTTGATTGGTTGCGTCTTCGTGTTCAGCGCATGGTCTGGATGTATCCCTGACGGTACGAGTGTGCGCTGCCCTTGACGTTGCAAGTTGTTATCGTATCGCGGCTTGTTGTACGAACCAACCCCCCTTTTTGCCAAATGGTTTGAGGGTCGCCGCAAGGCAGGGGTTGTGACTAATCTATTGCCAAATGGAGCAGTCCGATTGCCCCCTTATTCCCTGATTAGTCATCTACAATAAGCAGCGGGGAAAGGAGGTTATCGGCCATGACCCCTCTATTGACCGACATAATCCGGCAGGCCCATCGCCTCCGCTCGCACATCCAGCGTTTGCAAGAAGAGATAGAACGCGGTCCCCGGGTGCTCAAGAGCCGTCAGGAAGAACTGGAGCAGGCCCGCCGGCATCATCAGGAACACTTTGACACTATCAAACGTCTCAAGCTCAAACAGCGGGAGGAGGAGGGCGCACTCAAGCAAATTGAGGCCCGATTGGCTCGCCTGGAAGAACAACTTCTGACCACCTCATCCGCCAAGGAATATCAGGCCAAACTGTCCGAGATTGCTCAGGCCCGCGAGCGCAAAAATGCTCTGGAGGACTCCATCCTGGCCACCATCATGGAACTGGAAGAGAAGACAGCGGCCAGTGCCGATGTCGAACAAAGCTGGCAACAGGCACAGGCCGCTTTCGGCCAATACCAGCAGGAAGCCCAGGAACGACTGGTTCGACTCCAGCAGGAGTTGCAACTGAGTCAAGAAGAATTACACCGCTGGGAAAGTCAGCTACCCGAAGATTTGCAGGAACGTTATGACAAGCTGGTGCGGGCCAAGGGGCCAGACGCTTTTGCCTTAGTCAAAAATCGCTACTGTCAGGGATGCCATACACTGCTGTCCGAACAATGTCTGCTAGAGCTGCGCAATGGTATATTCCATCGGTGTTTCAATTGCGGTCGGATGCTGTATCCCGAGGAAGGCATGTGAGGGCTGATGCACAACCAAAGTCTAGGCAGCATTGAGCGGACATGGTCGGACACCAACGCAAGGACAAGCTGCAATCAGGACGTGAGCCTATGTCATCGGGCCGGAAGATCGGCGTGGACGTGGGCTTGGGCTTCGTCGGGCCAGCGTCCAGCGAAGCACTCGGCGGCCCAGCGGAAGCGGCCGAGCCGTTCGTAAGCCGCCCCAAGCAGCGGCAGAGCCTCACGTTGCAACTGTTCTGGGGCATGACGCAAACGCCAGGCTAGGTCAACGCACAGATGGACTTCCCCGTGTTCCAGGGAAGAAGCTGCCAGTCGTATGGCTGCCCATTGACCCCAGCCCTTAGGATCCACGGCCAGCAGGGTCCAGTCATGGGAACGGGCCTGTGACACCAGACCCACCTGATGATAGTAACTGGCTAAGGCGTTAAGCATCTGCAGCGTCCATGGATTGCGTCCCGTAGCTTCTGCTTGCTGATAGCAACGGATCATTTGTTCCGGATTGTTCAACTGGTACCATACCTGGCCGGCCCAGTAATGTCCTGCGGCGTCGAAAAGCGAACAGTTGTCGAGCCGTTGCAGGGCCCGTGCGACGGCCTCCGCCCGACTGGGCGTGGGATGGTGCCGGTAGTGTACCCAGGCTTCGAGCAGGTCGGACCAGGCCGCATATGGTGCCTGGCTGGGCAACCGCCATTGATTGAGCATCTGGTGTATATGGGCGTCTTGTTCGCGGAGCAGAGCCAGGAACAATAAGCCCAAACGCGCGGCAGCGCTCCATTCCGCCACTTGGTGCGTAATCAGTGCTTGCCAGTGCCGTTCCGCGTTAGTCAGATCACCGCTGTCCAACGCGATCCGACCCAGCCACCAGTGAGCCCGTGCTACCCATGGGCCTTCTGGGACGCTGTCCAGCAGATCGTATAGTCGCGCCCCTGCTGCTGCTAGGCGACCCTGCTGTCTTTCCCACAACCCCCAGTTATACAATGCCGCCAATCGTTCGACCGAATTAGTCGATTCGGATACCTGACGGTACAGTCGCCGGACCCAATCCTCGGCCGTATGGTGTTGCTGCCAGTGGTTGGCCAGGATCAACTGGATGCTCGGGCTCCAGGGGTGTTCAGCGCACCAATGCCAGGCCCGGCGGTAAACATCCACGGAAGCCCGGGACCCACGGGGGCCAATAACCCAGCTCCACCCCTGGCGTTCGCCGGCTGTGTCGGCAAACGTGCACAACGCCTCCAGCACTTCCTCGACGGGCACGCCCACAACCTTGACTGCCGTTTGCGCAACGAATAACCGCTGTTGACTGGCAGCGTCTTCCACCCGCAGTTCCCATCCTAATGCCGCACACAAGCGATACAAATGCTCGGCTACTGTTGCCCTTGGCCACTGAATCGTTACCGCCGGCTCGACTCGACCTTCCCCTTCGATCCATAACCACTGGATGACACCCTCAGGTAAGCCTAATAGGCTGGGTGAATTGTTGCGGCTGTTTCCGCGTAGTAGCCACTCGCAGAGCTGTTCATGCCGGGGGCGGGTCGCCGGCCAGGCCAACTGCCGAGCATTGAGGGGGTCCGGAGACAGCGAGCGGTTTTCGCGGCGATAGACCTCTTGGGCATGTAATATCAAACACTCCTGGACGAGTCGTTGGTCAGAATCACCGGACTGGAGCAAAACCTCTGCTCGCAATCGCTGAGCGTCTCTATCCTTCCCGAGGGCTAGAAAACAACGGGCTTGTCCCAAGCGTGCGTGGTCGCTTCGCTCACCTGCATCCTGCGCGATTTGACCATAGGTGAGCAGCGCGTCTTCCCATCGCTCCAACCCCTCCAGAGCCAATCCTTTACGCCAAAGGTGTTCTTTGTTGGTGTTTCCGTATTTTTCGCACTCGCGCAAAGCGTACTCATATTCGCCCAAAGCCAGCAACACGTCGATGCTTTCCAAGTCCCTAGCTGGGGCCAGAGTATCGGGCGACGATGACGCAGAATCCAGACCACTGAGAATCAGGCGTGAATTCTCGTGTTTATGCTCCGGCGGGTGTGTCTTTTGCAGAGGATCATCAACCGACGATTCACCCGCAATATTGATCTGTTCTAAGTGCCCGACGAAGCCTGCAGCTAGTTTGGTGAGAATGCCCAATCCCAGTCCAAGAGTAAACATGATGGCGACTGCATGTGACAATCGCCACTTGCTAAGTTCACTTCTTGAAGGGGAAAGTGCATCGGCCGGTATGTTTGTCATAAGTTTTTACCTTTGCATGCAATCATGCCCTGTTTGGGGGCACCGGCACAAACCGGACGAGATAGCGGAAAGGTATGTCATTTGTTTGGACTGTAGCTTTTTTCGTCGCTAGGGGCAAAACATTGCTCATCTGCGAAAAATAGAGCAAAAATTCTCAGAGAAATGGCGATAATCATTTTAGCGAAAGCAAACTTCCTCACCCGGAAGCGAATCGGAGGCTAGAGATGCAAATCCATCCGTCCGGCAGCCACCCGTACGCGATGCGTAATTTGCCGGAAAAGGCGCCGGTTGCTCGCCCGATGCCTGCTACGGCAGAATCGGTAGCGTCCCAGGCTGACCAACAGGCTCCAGGCACTGCAGAGTTTTATCAGCTTCTGACCGCACTCGGACAACTGCCGGAGGTGCGTGCTGATGTCATGGAGGCGGTGGCAGCCCGCCTGGCCGCTGGTGAGTTGCAATCGTCCCAGGCTGCTACGCAAACTGCACAGGCCCTATTAGGGCTGCAGAACGTTTCCGCTAAGTCTTGTTGAACCTTTCCCAGCATAGTGTGGTGACCCGCATCCGCTCTGATTGATTGTATGCATGTCAACCAGCGGGCCATGGGAAGATTACTATCTGCAAGCGACACATAAGCTCCGTCGTGCCGATGCGGGCCGGATGCCGTTGGCTGGTTTGGGGTATTCCTGGAGCAAAACTATCGTGTTGCAGAGCCTGGTCAGCAAAAAGTTGCGTCCCACTTCGATATTCCCTTCAGACGGGACGGACGCTCCGGCCCGGAATTTTCCCCACAGTCTGACGAGAGGTGCTTCCTATGGGTCTTGTTCTCAACAACAACGTCGCATCCCTCAACGCCCAGCACAGCCTGATGACTACCAACAACAACCTGATGCGTTCGTTGGAACGGTTGTCTACAGGCCTGAAAATCAATCGAGGAGCGGATGGACCAGCGGCCCTGGTCATCTCGGAAAAGCAACGCGCTCAGATCACGGGCCTGCGGCAGGCCATCGAAAACACCAACAAAGCAATTTCTGTGGTGCAAACAGGAGAAGGAGCTCTCAACGAAATCAACAGCTTGTTGAACAAAATCCGTCGCCTGGCCCTAGACTCAGCCAACAGCGGAGTCAATGATGCCGACTCCTTGGCCGCCAACCAGGCTGAAATCACCAATGCACTCAACACTATTACGGACATCGCCAATCGTACTCAGTTTGGTTCCAAGCGGTTGTTGGATGGCAGTGCGGGTGTCCGTGTCAACGCTGCTCCTACGGGCGTGTCTGTGAGTGCCTCTCCCAGTGGCGGCGCCGTCAGTGGTACGTACACAATTACCGTGGACACAGCTGCCGTTCGAGCTAATGTTTCTGGAGCGACTACGGCTTTTACAGGCACGCAAACGGCTACCTTGACCATTAATGGGGTTCAGATCAGTCTCAACGCCTCCAATGCCGGTAGCCAGGTCGATCTGGTCAACACAATCAACAAGTATACGGGCCAAACAGGGGTGGTTGCTTCCATTGATAGCAACACGGGTAACACAGTGCTGGCCTCGGTTGTCTATGGGACGCAGGGTAACTTCACCGTAACAGCCACCGGTCCGAACGCGGCAAACGTGGATAGTCTAACTTGGAAGAAAATTCTGGTCATCAGCAAGAAAACTGCATCATGATTCCGGCCATTCCTTCTACCCTTGCGACTCGAACCTGTTTGCGATAATAGGGCGGTTACGGTGAGAAAAGTCTAGGCTGACTGTGGCCATCTCCAATTCCCCCTAGGGAGCGAACCCAATCAAAAAACCCAAAAAAACCTGGGGTCTGCCACTCAACCGACGCAAAATCCGACATACTGCCTCAGTGTTCTGCCTCAGTATTACTACCCGACCGAGTTACTGCTGGTCGGACTGGCCCAACTGTGCCCTCGGATCCCCAACCACCTCCAAGCCGACCTGCTCGAACTGCCCCGGCACTTCGCTAGCTAGCCTCACACTTGCTCCAGTGCAACTTC